>NZ_CP036164.1:2127152-2836203 GCF_004295485.1 Janibacter limosus
CGAGGTTGGTGGCACCGGGCCCGGACGTCGCCATGCACACGCCGACCTTGCCGGTGGCCGAGGCGTAGCCCTCGGCGGCGTGGCCGGCACCCTGCTCGTGGCGCACGAGGATGTGCCGGACCTTGGTGGAGTCCATCAGCGGGTCGTAGGCCGGCAGGATCGCGCCACCCGGGATGCCGAAGACGACCTCCGCACCGACGTGCTCGAGGGCGAGGACCAGGCTCTTCGCTCCGGTCACCTGCTCGGGGGTCGGTCGGGCGTTCCCGGGCCTGCGGGCCATCGCGGCCGGGCTCGGGGCGCTGCTGCTCGTGTCAGTCACCGTGTGTCCTTCGGTTCGGCGTGCCATCTGCTGGTGCTCCTTGATCATCTCCCGGCATGAAAAAGCCCTTCAGTCCGGGTGCGGACATGAAGGGCGCGCGCTGCGTCGGCGACGTGTCGTCGCTCAGGCAGCGCGCCGGGGAAGTACGAGGAGGAGGGCCATGCGGCTACCTTCCCCCGCCGCTCGCACCGTGTCAACGTCTGAGACACCGAAGTCCATGATGCGGACGGTTCACGGGTGCGGCCAGCGAAGGAGCGAGCCGCTGCCCGCGTTACGGGACCCGGTAGTCGTCGAGCCGGGCGGCGCCGAAGTCCAGGTCGTCCCAGTGCCCGGAGAAGCGCAGCACGGCGGCCGCGCCGGGCGGGAAGCCGTTGCTCAGCAGGTCGTGCGCGTCGTCGTCACCCTCGCCGTCCGCGAGCAGGCTCGCCGCCGCTGGCAGGCCGGGCGCGTGCCCCACGACGAGCAGGACGTTGGCGTCGTTGACCGACTCCCTGATGACCGACAGCACCGCATGGGCGTCGGCGTTGTACAGCCGGTGCTCGATCTGCACCTCGGCCTCGGAGCACCCCGCCTCCGCGACCTCCTGCATGGTCTCGCGGGTCCGCAGGGCGGGTGAGCACATCACCTCGTCGCACCCGATGCCCTGCTCGCGCAGCCAGCGCCCGATGTCCTGGGCATGCTCTCGTCCCCGCTCGCTCAGTGGTCGCTCGCGGTCGTCCTGACCGGCACGGCCCGCCTCGGGCTCCGCATGCCTCAGCAGGATCAGGGTCCGGTCCTCTGCTGACGTCGTCATCCCTTGAGTGTGGCGCGAGACACACTCCGGCGCCACTCCTCGGTAGCGTCTGTGCATGACGCGTCACGCAGCGGCCCGGATCCTGCTCGGCCTGGCCGTGCCCGCCGCGCTCGTCGCGTGCACCTCGGACGAAGGGGGCGCCCCTCCCCCTTCGTCGTCGACGTCCCCGCCCACCGCACAGCCGGACGTCACCGAGGTCGTCGGTGACCTCGACGTGCCGTGGGACCTGGCCTTCCTCCCCGACGGCGCCGCGCTCGTCACCCTGCGTGACCGGGGCGAGGTGGTGCGGGTCGAGGACGGGGCGGTGAGCAGCGTCGGGAGCGTGCCCGGCGTCGTGGCCGAGGGCGAAGGGGGTCTCCTGGGTCTCGCGGTCTCCCCCACCTTTGCTCAGGACCGGACGGTCTTCGTCTACGCGACCACCGCCGAGGACAACCGGGTGCTGCGGATGACCTTGGGAGACAACGGCCTTGGCACTCCCCAGCCGATCCTCACCGGCATCCCCAAGGCGGGTAACCACAACGGCGGACGCATCGCCTTCGGTCCCGACGGCCAGCTCTACGTGGCGACCGGCGACGCAGGCGACACCGCCGCAGCTCAGGACGCCGACAGCCTCGGCGGCAAGATCCTGCGGATCACGCCGGACGGGGAGCCGGCGCCCGGCAACCCCGAGCCGGACTCCCCCGTGTGGAGCTCCGGCCACCGCAATGTGCAGGGACTGGCGTGGGGTGAGGACGGGACGATGTGGGCCAGCGAGTTCGGCCAGGACACCTGGGACGAGCTCAACCGGATCGAGGCGGGCGGCAACTACGGCTGGCCGCAAGTGGAGGGCACGGGTGACGGGGGCGAGTTCGTCGACCCGGTGGCGACGTGGTCGACGGCCGAGGCGTCGCCCAGCGGGATCGCGGTGGCGGAGGACGGCTCGGTGGTCCTCGCGGCGCTGCGCGGCCAGAGCCTGTGGCGGGTGCCGGTGACCGGCGCGGGCGAGGACCTGCAGGTCGGGACGCCACAGCGCCTCCTCGAGGGTGAGCACGGTCGGCTGCGCGACGTCGACCTGGCCCCCGACGGGAGCCTGTGGGTCCTGACGAGCAACACCTTCCGTGGGGAGCCGCGCGAGGGTGACGACCGAGTCCTGAGGCTCACCCTCCGCTGACACCCACGGCGCGGTGCCCGATCGGGCCACGGCCCCCGACCTAGACTGCGACCCATGGTGAGCAAGGTCGTGCGATGGCTCAGCAGACACCCGGTCGTCGTCGGCGCAGTCCTCACCGTGATCGGTGTCGGCCTGGTCGTCGCCGCCGTGCTGGCCGACCTCGGACGCTGGCCTTACCTGGCCGGGGCCGCCCTGCTCGTCGTCGGCCCGGCCCTCCTGCTCCTGCGTCTCCTGGGTCGCCGCGCCCCCGCGATCGCCGCCACCGTGGCCCTCGCGCTCGGAGTCGGTGGTGGCGCCTGGCTCGGCCTCCACGGTCTCCCGGGCGGCCCGGAGCACTGGGACGGGGGCAGCGACCACGGCCAGCTCGCGGTCGACTCCTTCCGCCTCGGCAGCACCCTCTTCGCCGAGGGCGTCGCGCGCGACGCCCAGACCGGTGAGGTGCGGTGGCGGGCCCCCGAGGACAGCCACGTGATGACCACGACCGACGAGACCGTCGTCCTCGAGGAGTCGATGGAGGGTGAGGAGGGGCGGCGCCTGGTGGCTCGCCTCGTCGACTCGGGTCGACAGGTGTGGTGGACCGCCACCGCGGGACGGCCGACCGCCGTCGCCCAGCACGGCGGCGTCCTCGTCGTCACGACACGTGCCGGCACCGCCGGCCACGACCTGACCACCGGCGACGAGCTGTGGACCTCCCCCCGCAGGGCCGGCACGGAGTGCAAGCAGGGCGCCCCGCTGACCCTCGACGCGCCCGACCTGGAGCAGTCGGTGGTCTTCCTCCCTTCGTCATCGCGTGGATCGAAGGGAGTGGACCTGGCCCGGGTCGATGACGGCAAGGTCGTCGTGCGGGGACTGGATTGCCTCAACTACGGCCGCGTCGTCGGAGACACCTACGTCGAGCACGGCGCCGACGTGCTGACCGGACGCTCGGTGAGCACCGGCGTGGTCGAGTGGGACAAGGACTGGGTCGCGCGGGCCCGACCGTTTTCCCTCCCCGACAGCGACGGCACCATCTACATCCCCGATCAGCTGGGCAGGGACGGCAAGGACCGCGTCGTCGACCACTACTCCGCGCTCGACCTGCGGACCGGGGAGATCACGCAGACCCAGCCGCCCGGCGAGTGGGTGTCCGACACCGATGTCGTCCGCGACCAGCGGGCCGACGTCCTCTGGCAGCCCGTGCACCGCGGCGCCTCGGCCGGCCTGTGGAAGGTCGGCACCGAGCGGGTCGTGCGCGTCCCGGGCGGCCCGCGCATCGTGGTCGCGGAGGCCGACCGCAGCGGCTGGGTGGCCGTCGACGGCTCCACGACCAACATCGTCGGTGAGCGCACCCGCGTGACGTGGGCGATCTCGCCCGAGGGCAGGCTGCACGGCCCCTTCACCGGCGGCAGCGCCGCCCTCGACGGAGCCTCGAGCATCGCCGACGGCGTCCTGCGCGTCGGGGCGCGCGTCTACCCCCTGGAGTGAGCCGACCTCAGCCGCGGCCGACGACGTGCAGCGGCTCCTCGCCGGCAGCGAGCCGGCTCAGCTGCTCGCGCAGCAGCGCGACCATGCGCGGGCGGAAGGCCTCGGTCACCCCACCGACGTGCGGGCTGATGATGACGCCCGGGGCCGACCACAGTGGGTGGTCACCCGGCAGCGGCTCGGGGTCGGTGACGTCGAGGGCGAAGCGCAGCCGTCCTGCCTCGGCCAGTGCTGCGTCGGTGTCGAGCGCCGGGCCCCGCCCGACGTTGACGACGAGCGCGCCGTCGGGCAGCGCGGCGAGCGTCTCGGTACCGAGCACGCCCTTGGTCGCGGCCGTCCCGGGCAGCACCGAGATGACGACGTCCTGCTGCGGGAGCAGGTCCAGCAGCTCGTCGGTGCCGTGGATCCGGTCGACGAGGTCATCACCTCCACGAGCCCGCGACGCGACCGCGGTCAGCTCCACCTCGAAGGGAGCCAACCGCCTGGCGATCGCCGAGCCCACCGAGCCGTAGCCGAGGACGAGCACTCGCTTGTCGGCCAGGCCGGGGCGGAACTCACGGGGCAGCCACTCCCCCTTCGCCTGGGCAGCGGCGAACTCGTCGAACCCACGCTGCGCAGCGAGGACGAGGGCCACCGCCAGCTCGGCGGTTGCGGCGTCGTGCACGCCGTGAGCGTTGGCGATGGCGATGTGCTCGGGGACGACCGGCAGGGCCGCGTCGACGCCGGCGGAGAGCAGCTGGACCAGACGGACCGAGGGCTTGTCGCGGACCGGCTCGAGCAGGGCGCTCGGCGCCATGTAGGGGGCGACGAAGACCTCGACGTCCTCACCGGGCGGCGGCTGCGTCGGGTCCCAGACGACCGGGGCCACCCCCTCGATCGGTCCCACGTCGTCGAGCCAGGTCTGGTCAGGGAAGGAGACGGTCAGCATGCCCTTCATCGTAGGCATGCCGACCGTCTCCGGTACCTCGGGTGGGGTGGGCGGTCGTCAGCCCTCGACCCCGAGCTTCGTCAGGATGATCGCCCGGGCCTTCCCGGCGTCGGCCTGACCCTTCATCTCCTTCATGACCTGGCCGATGAGGGCGCCGGCGGCCTGCACCTTGCCGCCACGGATCTTGTCCGCCACATCGGGGTTGGCCGCGATGACCGTGTCGACCGCCGCCTCGAGCGCTCCGTCGTCCTGGACCAGCTCGAGACCGCGCGCATCGGCGACGACCGTCGGGGTGCCCTCGCCGTCGAGGACCCCCTCGAGGACCTGGCGGGCCAGCTTGTCGTTGAGCCGGCCGGCCACGATCATCGACTCGAGCTCGGCGACGTGCTGCGGGGTGATCCCGACCTGCTCGGCATAGGTCGTCAGGTCGACGCCCTCGGTGTTGGCCCGGCGGGAGGGCTCGGCCAGCCACCACTTGCGTGCCGACTGCGCCTTGGCACCCGCCGCGACGGTGGCCTCGATCAGCTCGATGGCACCGGCGTTGATGACATCGCGCATCTCGAGGTCGGAGAAGCCCCACTCGCCCAGCAGCCGCTTGCGGCGCTGTGCGGGCGGCTCGGGAAGGGCGGCGCGCAGCTCCTCGACCCACTCGCGGCTCGGCGCGACGGGGACCAGGTCGGGCTCGGGGAAGTAGCGGTAGTCGTCCGCGTCGGACTTCTCGCGGCCGCTCGTGGTGACGCCGGTGTCCTCGTGCCAGTGACGCGTCTCCTGCCGGACCGATCCACCCGAGGTGAGGACCGCGGCGTGGCGGCAGACCTCGTAGCGGACGGCGCGCTCCACCGAGCGAAGGCTGTTGACGTTCTTGGTCTCGGAGCGGGTGCCGAGGGGCACGGCCAGCTGCTCCGGCGAGGTCGGGCCATCGCCCGCCTTGGCGCGCAGCGACAGGTTGACGTCGCAGCGCATCGAGCCCTGCTCCATCTTCAGGTCGGAGACCTCGAGGGAGCGCAGCAGGTCCCGCAGCGCCCCGACGAAGGCCTTGGCGACCTCGGGTGCCCGCTCGCCCGCACCGACGATCGGCCGGGTGACGATCTCGATGAGGGGGATCCCGGCACGGTTGAAGTCGACGAGCGAGTACTCGGCGCCCTGGATGCGGCCGGTGGCGCCACCGACGTGCATGCTCTTGCCGGTGTCCTCCTCCATGTGGGCCCGCTCGATCTCCACGCGGAAGATCTCGGTGCCCTCACCGGAGGCGGTCGGGATCTCGACGTCGAGGTAGCCGTCGAAGGCGATCGGCTCGTCGTACTGCGAGGTCTGGAAGTTCTTGGGCATGTCCGGGTAGAAGTAGTTCTTCCGGGCAAACCGGCACCACTCGGCGATGGAGCAGTTGAGCGCCAGGCCCATGCGGATCGCCGACTCGACGCCGATCGCGTTGACGACGGGCAGCGCGCCGGGCAGACCGAGGCAGACCGGGCAGACCTGCGTGTTGGGCTCGGCGCCGAAGCCGGTCGCGCACCCGCAGAACATCTTGGTGGCGGTGCCGAGCTCGACGTGCACCTCGAGACCCATGACGGGGTCGAAGGTCGTCAGTGCCTCGTCGTAGCCGAGGACGTCGTCGGTGGTGGTCGTCGCCATGTCTCAGGCTCCCTTCGTGATGGCCAGCTCGGGGGCCTGCTCCAGCAGGTGCCCACCCCAGGCGGAGACGAGGCGCTGCTCGAGGGCGGCGCCGACGGTGTAGAGGCGGTCGTCGGCCATGGCGGGCGCGAGGATCTGGAAGCCGGCCGGCAGACCGTCCTCCGCCAGACCGCTCGGCAGCGACATGCCGGGCACGCCGGCGAGGTTGGCCGGGATCGTCGCGATGTCGCCGCGGTACATGGCCATCGGGTCGTCCGACTTCTCACCGAAGCGGAAGGCGGTCGTGGGGGCCGTCGGGCTGACGAGGACGTCGGCCTGGCCGAAGGCGGCGGCGAAGTCGTCGGCGATGAGGCGGCGCACCTTCTGCGCGCTGCCGTAGTAGGCGTCGTAGTAGCCCGAGGAGAGGGCGTAGGTGCCCAGGATGATGCGGCGCTTGACCTCGTCACCGAAGCCGGCGTCACGGCTGGCGGCCATCACCTGCTCGGCGCTCGGGGCGTCGACTCCGTCCGGGGAGACGCGCAAGCCGTAACGCATCGCGTCGAAGCGAGCGAGGTTGCTGCTCGCCTCGCTCGGCATGATCAGGTAGTACGCGCCCAGAGCGTGGACGAAGTTGGGGCAGGATACCTCGACGACTTCCGCACCGGCGTCGACGAGATGCTGGACCGACTCGTCGAAGCGGGCCTGGACGAGCGGCGAGAAGCCTTCGCCCGACAGCTCCTTGACGATGCCGATCCGCAGGCCCTTGACGTCCGCGCGCTGGGCGGCGCCGACGACGTCGGGGACGGGCTGGTCGATCGAGGTCGAGTCGAGCGGGTCGTGGCCGGCCATGACCTCGTGCAGGAGCGCGGTGTCGAGCACTGTGCGCGCGCACGGACCACCCTGGTCGAGCGAGGAGGCCATCGCGATCATCCCGTAGCGGGAGACGCCGCCATAGGTGGGCTTGACGCCGACCGAGCCCGTGAGGGCTGCGGGCTGCCGGATCGAGCCGCCGGTGTCGGTGCCCGTCGCCAGCGGCGCCTGCCAGGAGGCGACGGCGGCGCTGGAGCCACCGCCGGAGCCTCCGGGGATGCGCTCGAGGTCCCACGGGTTGCGGGTGAGGCCATAGGCCGAGTGCTCCGTGGATGAGCCCATCGCGAACTCGTCCATGTTGGTCTTGCCGAGGATCGGCAGGCCGGCCGCCTTGAGCTTGGCGACGATGGTCGCGTCGTACGGCGGGATCCAGCCCTGCAGCATCTTGGAGCCGGCAGTCGTCGGCATGCCGGTCGTCGTCATGACGTCCTTGACGGCGATCGGGACGCCGGCGAGACGGTGGAGGTCCTCCCCCTTCGCCCGGCGGTCGTCGATGGCGCGTGCGTCCGCGAGGGCGGACTCGCCCGCGACGTGGAGGTAGGCGCCGACCTGCTCGTCGACTCCCTCGATGCGATCGAGGTGGGCGCGGGTGATCTGCTCGGAGGAGAGGTCACCGGAGGCCAGCGCGTCGGCGAGCGCGGCAGCGGTCATGCGGGTGGGGTCGCTCATGGTGTCCTTCGGGCTCAGTCTTCGGTGAGGATGCGCGGCACGGCGAAGCGCTCGATCTCGGAGGCGGGCGCCATCGCGAGCGCCGCCTCGGGGCTTAGCGACGGGCGCACCTCGTCCGGGCGGGTGACGTTGACGATCGGCATCGGGTGGCTCATCGGCTCGACACCCTCGATCGGCGCCTGCTGCACGGCCGCCACCGAGGTGATGATCGTCGCGAGCTCCCCCACCATGGTGTCGAGCTCGGCGTCGGACAGGTCGATACGAGCCAACGAGGCGAGATGTGCCACGTCGTCGCGAGAGAGGTCAGCCATGCGGGACAGTCTAGGTTCCGGCGCCGTGGTGGCAGCCCCCGGCCGCCGTGGCCCGGTCAGAGCGCGAGCCAACCACTTATTACTTGCGGGTACGACGTGCACCTCCCGCTCCACGCCTCGGCAGATGCCCGCAAACTCGGGCCTCTCGCTTCGCCAGGCTCCGCAGGTGCACGTCGTACCCGCACGTCACGTACCTGTGGATGACTCCGAGCGGGCTGCGCACGCGCCCGCGAGGATGCTGACATGCAGGCGGAGGAGGTTCTGGTCGAGCTCGGTGGGGTCGCCACTCGCGCCGAGCTCCTCACGCGATCCACGGAGGGTGCGCTGCGCCGTGCCGTGGCGGCCGGCACCATCATCCGCCAGTCCCGGGGGCGATATGCCCTGCCGTCCACCGCGAGGATCGGTCAGCGTGCAGAGCTCACCGAGCTCGCCGAGGCCGGACGGCGCGCGGCCCACGAGGTGTCCGGCACCGCGATCCTGCTGAGCGCCACGGCCCGGTGGGGGTGGCCGAGCAAGTGGTTGCCGACCAAGCCGCAGGTCGCCCTCCCCCGCAATCGCAAGGTCGCGCCCGGCGTGCGGCGCCGCCTCGACGTGCGCATGCGCGACCTGTCATCGAGCGATCGCGAGGACGGCTGGGTGACGTCGCGCGTGCGGACGGCGCTCGACTGCGCCAGCCTCCTTCCGCCGGACGAGGCCGTCGCGGTGCTCGACTCGGCGCTGCGCGAGGGCGCGGTGGACCGGGACGAGCTCCTCTTCGCGGCTGCCGGCCTGGCCCCGTTGTACCGCGGCAAGGTCGAGGGACTGATCCGGTTCGCCGATCCACAGGCGGCGAACCCCTTCGAGTCGGTACTGCGCTGGATCGTCTCGGACATCCCCGACCTGGACGTCCGGCCGCAGGTGCGCATCACGGACGACGCTGGACTCATCGGGATCGTCGACCTCGCGGACGTTCAACTGCGGATCGTGATGGAGGCGGACTCCTTCGAGTGGCACGGGCAGAAGGAAGCACTCGAACGCGATTGCATCCGCTACAACCGGCTGGTCGCCGAGGGCTGGCTCGTGCTGCGGTTCAGCTGGGACCAGGTGATGAACCATCCGGAGCGGATCCGCGAACTGGTCCGGCGCACCGTCCTTCGAGCTACTTGCGGGTACGACGTGCACCTGCGGACGGGCTGACATCCTGGGTCCCGGGTTTCCGGGGCAGCAGACCGACGCGGCACGGCAAGTGCACGTCGTACCCGCAAGTAACTAGAGCAGCGGGATGGTCGCCCGAGTCCGGTCGACGAGATCGCGGTCGACCTCGGCGACCAGCACGTCCTCTCCCCCGCCCAGTCGCGCGCGGACCTCACCCGTGGGGTCGGCGAGCACGGACCGGCCGATCCCGTACGGGCCGCGCACCGAGTCCGCCGTCCACGCCTGCCCGACCCCGAGCAGCCAGGCCTGCGCATCATGGGCGCGCGCCCGGGTGAGCAGGTCCCACTGCGAGGCCTTGCCGGGCCCGTCGCCCCACGACGCCGGCAGCACCACGAGCTGGGCCCCCGCCCGACCGAGCGCGGTGAAGTGGTCGGCGAAGCGCACGTCGTAGCAGGCGGCCAGGCCGACCTGCCACCCGTCGACCTCGATCGTGACGACCTCGTCGCCGGGCGCCACGGTGTCGGACTCCCGGTTGCCGAAGGCGTCGTAGAGGTGGACCTTGCGATAGCTCGCCTCGGTGGTGCCCGGGCCGGTGACCAGCAGCGTGTTGTGCACCCGCGAGCGCTGCCTGCCCTCGTCGGTCGTGATCGTGTCGGCCGGCGTGAACATGCCGACGACGATGCTCACGCCATGGCGTGCGGCGAGGGCGCGCACCCCGTCGGCGAAGCGTCCGTCGAGCGGCTCGGCGACCGTGTCGAGCCGTCCGGCGAAGGAGGCCATCGCCGCCTCCGGGTGGACGACCAGCCGCGCGCCGGACGCAGCGGCGCGACCGGTGAGCTCGTCGATGCGCGCGAGGTTGGCGACCGGGTCACCGGTCGAGGTCCACTGGCACCCCGCGAGACGAAGGCGATGTCCTGAGGTGCGACGAAGGAGCCTCGAAGGGGAGCCACTCACGCGACCTCGCCCCCTTCGCCCTGGGTGGTGGCACCGGCACGACGGGCCATGTCCGCCCGGGCCGCCGCGAGCACCTGCTCGTCCCGGCACCCGCCGGCGAAGCCGTCGATCCGCTTGCGGATCTCCCGCCCGAGCAGCCACTGGCCGATGGGGTGGGCGATGCGCTGCAGCCAGCTGGGTCGCACGTCGTAGGTGTACTTCCACACCGCGAGGGTCCCGTCGCCGTCGGGCTGGAAGCGCCACCCCCCGCCGAATCGCGCGAAGAACCACGGCCCGCGCACCATGGTCATCCCGACCGACGTCGGTGGGCGCCACGAGACGTACTCGCTGACCATGCTCGGCGAGATCGGACCGGCGAAGGAGGAGCGGGTGTACGTGCGCACTCCCACCCCCGGCTCGAGCGCGCCGTCGAGGAAGCGCTGCTCACGGATGAAGGGATCCCAGCGGCGGCGGACCGCGCCGGTCGTCTGCGACACGGCGAAGGCGAGGTCCGGGCTGATCGGGACGTGCACGTCGGCGCTGACCTGGGGCATGCGTCCACCTTAGGCTGGGAGCATGGCGACTCTCTTCACGAAGATCATCAACGGCGAGATCCCTGGGCGGTTCGTGTGGTCCGACGAGACCTGCGTGGCCTTCCTGACCATCGCGCCGGTGACCGACGGCCACACGATGATCGTCTCCCGCGAGGAGATCGAGCAGTGGACGGACGCCGACCCGGCGACGTGGGCACACCTGCAGGAGGTCGCGCGGATCATCGGCCGGTCCCAGCAGGCGGAGTGGCAGACCCCGCGGGTCGCCCAGATGCTCGAGGGCTTCGAGGTCCCCCACCTGCACGTGCACGTGTGGCCGGTCGCCTCCGCCGCCGAGGTCGAGCCGCACGCGATCATGCAGGACGTGCCCGCCGAGCGCTTCGACGAGGTGGCCGAGCGACTGCGCTCCCGCCTGCGCGCCGACGGTCACGCGGCCACCGTTCCCGGCCCGGGGCCGCTGCCCGCATGATGTCCCGCCGCAAGAAGGCCGCGATGTTCGCTGCCCTCGTCGCGGGCCTGGTCATCATGCTCGGCGGTGGCGCAGCGATCTTCGTCGCCAACGGCCAGCCGTGGCCCGCCCTCGCGTGGGCGCTCGTCGTCGCCGTCGCGGTCACCGTGACGTGCGCGGGCTTCGTCGGCTTCCTCCGCGAGACCGACCCCGCACTGGTGGACGAAGGGGGTTACAGCGTCGTCGCTCCCCCGGCCGACCCCCTCCCCCCGGCGACCGACCGCAAGAACCCGTGGCCGGTCGAGTGGCTGGCCCCGGCGCTGGCGGAGGCCTTCGCAGGCACGCCCTATGTCGTGCGCAGCAACGGCCGCTCGATCCTCGTGCACGCCGACCTCGTCGACGCGCGCTGGCAGCACGTCGCGACCGTCCACCACCTGCGGCAGACCTTCGTCGCACGCTTCACCCCCACGGGCACGCAGGGGGTGATCCGGCGGACCGACGAGTCGCGCCGGCTCGAGACCTCCGCCGGACCCACGCGTCTGGGTGCCCAGCTCGGGGTCTCGTCCGGCCGGCAGTGGGGCCGCACCCGCCGGGTCGAGTACGGGCTGGGGCCGGATGGCTTCCGCAAGCGGGTCGACTACGAGTTCTCCACCGAGGAGATCAACGAGCCCGTCCGGGAGATCATGACGAGGGCCGGCTGGCGGGCCACGCTCGACGCCGAGTCCAAGGGCGCGCTCGTCATGGGTGCGATGGGTCTGTCCGCCCTCGTCCTCGTCCCCCTCGGCCTGCTCGCGAAGCACCTCGCCGGCTGAGCGCCCACACCTCGGGCCGGTCGTGACTCACCGGCCCCGAGGGTGTAGGCATGAGTCATGGCAACCACCGCATTCAAGGGCAACCCCGTCAACACCGTCGGCGAGCTGCCGGCTCCCGGCGCCACGGCTCCGGCCTTCGACCTCGTCGGCGACGGACTGTCGGCGCTGACCACCGCCGACGTCCCCGGTCGCGTCGTGCTCAACATCTTCCCCAGCATCGACACCGGTGTCTGCGCTGCGAGCGTGCGCAAGTTCAACGAGCTCGCCGCCAGCCTCGACAACACGACCGTCGTCAACGTCTCCCAGGACCTCCCCTTCGCGCAGGCTCGCTTCTGCGGCGCCGAGGGCATCGACAAGGTCAAGGTCGGCTCGACCTTCCGCTCCTCCTTCGGTGAGGACTACGGCGTCACGATGGCCGACGGCCCGATGGCCGGTCTCCTCGCCCGCTCGGTCGTCGTCCTCGACGCCGAGGGCACGGTCCTGCACACCGAGCTGGTGCCCGAGATCACCCAGGAGCCCGACTACGACGCGGCCGTCAAGGCACTCGGCTGACCGGTCCCGACCCGCTCGAAGGGGGGATGTCGTCCACGCGGACGGCATCCCCCCTTCGTCATGTCCGGAGGGTCGGCCCGAGAAAGCGCATCTCCTTGCGGTCGTGCGCACCCGGGTGCGCACGACCTTGAGGAGATGCGTTGTCAGGCGAGGACGGTGCGCGTGACGATGTAGCTGCGGTCGCGCATGAGGACATCGGTCGGGCCGAGGTCGCGCAGGCGCTGCAGATAGGGCAGGTGCGCGTTGTAGACCAGCACCAGCTCGCCACCGGGCACGAGCACCCGGGCCGCGTCGTCGATCATCTGCAGCGTCGGCGTCGAGTCCTTGGCGGTGCCGACGTGGAAGGGCGGGTTGCTCACGATGGCGCCGACCGAGGCATCGGCCAGCTCGGTCAGGCCGTCGGTGCGCCGCACGTCGACGGCACCTGCGGTCGTCGCCAGGGTCGAGGCCACCGCGGCAGCCGACACGTCCAGCGCCACCACGTCGTCGAAGCGCCTCGCCAGGAGCGCGGCGAGGACACCGGTGCCGCAGCCGAGGTCGACGACGGTGGCGTCTGTGTCGGCGAGCTGGTCCAGCTGGCTGACGAGCAGGGCCGTGCCCGCGTCGACGCGCGTTCCGGCGAAGGCCGCGCCGTGGGCGTGCACGGTCAGGTCGAGGCCGTCGTGGTGACGTGAGCGGGGCCAGGTCTGCTCGACCTCGCGGGGGCCGGCGGCGTGCAGGACGCGCGACTTCTGCCGACCGAGGCTGGCGCTGACCTGCTCGAAGCTCGCGGCGAGCACGTCGTTCATCGACCGGGTCATGTGCTTGACCCGTCCGCCCGCCACGACCCGGACGTCCGGCGCCCCCACGATGACCGCGGTGCGCGCGACCTCGTCGAGGGCGTCGAGGGACCCCGGCAGGCGCAGCACCACGAGGTGGGCACCGGTGAGCGCAGCGGCCAGGTCGGGGGTCACCTCGACTCCCGCCGCGGCCACCCGCCTCTCGCTGACGAGGCTGTCGCTGTGGGCGACCACGCCGGTCCCGGCCAGCTCGGCCACGGCTGCGGCGAGCGCTCCGTGGTCGTCGCCGACCACCGCGATCCGGCCCGAAGGGAGGTCCCCGAGCTCGTCGATCAGCAGCCGGTCCACGGGGTCGAGGTCAGGACCCATCAGGTGCGCGGGCCCTTGCGGTACGGCTTCTTGTCGGCGCGCTCGCTGGTCTCGCTCAGCTCGATGAGCTGACCGGAGATCCGCGTCTGGCTGAGCCGGTCGCTGGTGCCGGCCGGCAGGGTCGCGGGGAGCTCGACGAGGGAGTGGTCACCGCGGATGTCGATGCGCCCGAAGTCCTGGCGGCCCAGGCCACCCTCGTTGGCCAGCGCGCCGACGATCTGGCGCGGCTCGACCTTGTGCCGCTTGCCCACCGCGATCCGGTAGGTGGCCATCGGGCCCGACGAGCCGCGCGATCCGCGGTCGCCTCGCGGGCCACGATCGCCCCGGTCACCCCGCCCCTGCGAGCCGCCACGGTCGTCGCGACGGGGCGCGCGGTCGTCCCGCTCGCGCCGCGGCGGACGGACCGGGTCGGGACCCAGCAGCAGGGGCTCGTCACCCTGCAGCAGGATCGCCAGGGCAGCCGCGACATCGCCCTCGGGCACGTCGTGCTCGGCCACGTAGTGGGCGACGACACCGCGGAAGTCCGCGAGGTCGCTGGAGGACAACGCGGCGGTGATCCGGTCGTCGAAGCGACCCAGCCGGGTGGCGTTGACGTCCTCGGGGGACGGCAGCGGCATCTCGACCAGGGTGGTGCGGGTCGCCTTCTCGATCGACTTGAGCAGGTGACGCTCGCGCGGGGTGACGAAGGAGATCGCGTCACCCGAGCGACCGGCCCGTCCGGTGCGGCCGATGCGGTGCACGTAGGACTCGGTGTCGGTCGGGATGTCGTAGTTGACGACGTGGCTGATCCGCTCGACGTCGAGCCCGCGGGCGGCGACATCGGTGGCGACGAGGATGTCGAGCTTGCCGGACTTCAGCTGGGAGACGGTGCGCTCGCGCTGTGCCTGCGCCACGTCGCCGTTGATGGCCGCCGCCGAGAAGCCGCGCGCCCGCAGCTTCTCCGCCAGGGTCTCGGTCTCGTTCTTGGTCCGGACGAAGACGATCATGCCCTCGAAGTTCTCCACCTCGAGGATCCGCGTCAGCGCATCGACCTTCTGCGGGTACGAGACGAAGAGGTAGCGCTGGGTGATGTTGGGTGCCGTCGCGGTCTTGCGCTCGACCGTGATCTCGAGCGCGTCCGTCAGGTACTTCTTGGAGATGCGCCGGATCTGCGAGGGCATGGTCGCGGAGAAGAGCGCGACGTTCTTGTCGTCGGGGGTGTCGGCGAGGATCGTCTCGACGTCCTCGGCGAAGCCCATCTTGAGCATCTCGTCGGCCTCGTCGAGCACGAGGAAGCGCAGCTGCGACAGGTCCAGCGTCCCCTTGTCGAGGTGGTCCATGATGCGTCCGGGGGTCCCGACGACGATGTGCACCCCGCGGCGCAGCGCACTGAGCTGCACGCCGTAGCCCTGACCGCCGTAGACCGGCAGGACCTTGACATTGGGCATCCGGGTCGCGTACTTCTCGATCGCCTCGCAGACCTGGAGCGCGAGCTCACGGGTGGGCGCGAGGATCAGGGCCTGCGGCAGCTTTTGCTTGACGTCGAGTCGGCTGAGGATCGGCAGTGCGAAGGCCGCGGTCTTGCCCGTACCGGTCTGGGCGAGGCCCACGACGTGGCGTCCCTCGAGCAGCGCGGGGATGGTCGCCGCCTGGATCGGGGACGGGGTCTCGTAGCCGATGTCCTTGAGCGCGCGCACGACGCGCTCGTCGAGGCCGAGGTCGGCAAAGGACTGCTGGTCGGGCTCTGGGGTGGTCACACTGTCGTCGCTCACACCCCCGACGGTAGTCGGGCGGAGCGCCTCCCGGCGACAGCGGCGCGTGTGTCCCTCACCGCCCACGCACCAGATCGACGCTCAGGTCGACATGTCCGAGGTGCTGGAAGAGCTCCTCGATGACGTGCAGCACGACAAAGCCCTGCGTGATCGGCTGCGGGTCCCCGTCCTCCCAGCCGTCCGGTCCGCGCGGAGCGGCGCCCGCCTCGAAGTCGGCGAGGTCCTCCACCCAGCGCTGTCGCTGGGCGGCGACGATGGCCTCGAGCTGCTCGAGGGTGCCCGTCGCGGTGAACTCCGCCGCCCGGTCCCGCGAGATCGACCGACCGGCGATCGTCTCACCGCCCCACCGCTCCATCACCCCGCAGCAGTGGACCACCAGGGCATAGACGCTGTTGGCGCCCTCGACGTCGGGCCGACGGCAGAGCAGCTCGGCTCCCCCGGCCTCGTCCAGCTCGTCCGCCCGCGCGAGCAGCTTGGCCAGCGCGGAGTCGACGTACCACTGCAGGGTGGCGCGATCGATGCCTGTCGTCATGTCGCTCTCCTGTCGCTCGACCCGGTGAAGATGGTCGGCCCGTCATCCGTCGCCAGCCGGGCGCGCAGCGCCGGGTCCTGGTGCAACCGCCGCAGGACATCGAGTGCGGCTCGCGGCTCGACATCCAGCTGCCGCGCGTCGTAGAGCAGGACCATGCTCCCCCCCACATGCACCGAGGCGACATCGATCGACCGCACGTGCCCGCGACGGCTGTGCTGCTGCGCCAGCACCGCATCGATCATCTGCCACTGCGCGTGCACCCGCTCGGCCACGAGCCAGGTCGGGGTCACCAGGATCCGTCCCGGCTCCCGTCGCCGCCGCAGCGACTCCCGGGTCGCGAGCGCGAAGAGCCAGGCGAAGAGCAGGAGGATCGCGAACCCGGCGACGAGCGACACCGGCCCTTCTGTCGTCCCACCACGCACGAGGCGCACCACGCCGGCCACGAGAGCGGCCACGATGCCGGTGGTGAGCAGGCCGAAGAGCGGGACGGACCACCACGGCGGTGGCTTCAGCGGGAGCGCGACCCCCCGCTCCCCCTCCCACTCACCGGCGAGGGGCACCCCCTTCGTCCGGTAGTGCCGGCTCGACCAGACCGCGAGCGGACTGCCGAAGGGAGAGTCTGACGCCGGTACTCCGTCGGCCCCGGTCAGGACTCGTCCTTCCGCTCCGGCTCAGGCTCGGGCTCGGCCTCGGCCTCGGGCTCGGCGAAGCGCGCCACGGTCCCGGTCTCGAGCAGCTCGGTGAACTCGTCCTCGGTGAGGATCGGCCGGCCCAGCTCGCGGGCCTTGGCCTCCTTGGTGCCGGCGCTGTCACCGACGACGACCCAGTGCGTCTTCTTGCTCACCGAGCCCGAGGCCTTGCCGCCCCGCTCGAGGATCGCCTCCTTGGCGCTGTCACGCGAGTAGCGCTCGAGCGAGCCGGTGACCACGACGGTGACGCCCTCGAGCGTCTGGGCGATCGACTCGTCACGCTCGTCCTCCATGCGCACGCCGTCGGCGGCCCACTGCTCGACGATGCCGCGGTGCCAGTCGTTGCCCTCGCCGTCGAACCACTCGCGCACCGAGGCGGCGATGGTCGGCCCGACGCCCTCGACGTCGGCGAGCGCCTCCTCGTCGGCGTCACGGATGGCGCCGATCGAGCCGAAGTGCTGGGCCAGCGCACGCGCGGCGGTCGGCCCGACGTGCCGGATCGACAGCGCGACGAGCACCCGCCACAGCGGCTGCTCCTTGGCCTGCTGGAGGTTGTCGACGAGCTTGGCGCCGTTGGCCGAGAGCACCCGGCCGTCGTGCACGGCCTCGTGCGGGTCGGTCTTCTTGGCCGCGCGGGTGAAGAGGGGCACCCGCGCGATGTCCTGCGCGGTCAGGCCGAAGAGCCCGCCCTCGTCGGTCAGCACGCCGGAGTCGAGCAGGCCGACCGCCCCCTCCCACCCGAGGGCCTCGATGTCGAAGGCCCCACGACCGGCGAGCGAGGAGAGTCGCTCGCGCAGCTGGCTCGGGCAGGTGCGCGAGTTGGGGCAGCGGATGTCCTTGTCACCCTCCTTTTGCTGGCCGAGCTCGGTGCCGCACGACGGGCAGTGCGTCGGCATGACGAACTCGCGCTCGGTGCCGTCACGCAGCTCGACGACCGGTCCGAGGATCTCGGGGATGACGTCGCCGGCCTTGCGCAGGACGATCGTGTCGCCGATGAGCACGCCCTTGCGCTTGACCTCGTGGCCGTTGTGCAGCGTCGCGAGGGAGACGGTCGACCCGGCGACGGTCACCGGCTCCATGACACCGAAGGGGGTGACCCGCCCCGTGCGGCCGACGTTGACCTGGATGTCGAGGAGCTTGGTGTTGACCTCCTCGGGTGGGTACTTCCACGCGATGGCCCAGCGGGGTGCCCGCGAGGTCGTGCCGAGGCGGCGCTGCACGGCGATCTCGTCGACCTTGACCACCACGCCGTCGATCTCGTGGTCGTACTCGTGGCGCTGTTTCTCCACCTCGGTGATGAAACGGCGCACCTTGGTCATCGAGTCGAAGACCGTGTAGTGCGGCGAGGTCGGCAGGCCCCACCCGGCCATGAGCTCGTAGGCGTGGCTCTGGCTGTCGACGTCGAAGCCCTCGCGCCGCCCCATGCCGTGCACGAGCATGTGCAGCGGCCGGCGGGCGGTGACGCGAGGGTCCTTCTGCCGCAAGGATCCTGCGGCAGAGTTGCGCGGGTTGGCGAAGGGAGGCTTGCCCGCCTCGACGAGGCCGGCGTTGAGCTCGGCGAAGTCCTCGAGGCGGAAGAAGACCTCGCCCCTGATCTCGACCAGGTCGGGCACCGGGTGCTCGCTGTCGTCGAGCCGGGTGGGGATGCCCGCGATGGTGCGGACATTCATCGTCACGTCCTCGCCGGTGCGGCCGTCGCCGCGGGTGAGCGCGCGGGTGAGCTTGCCCCCTTCGTACAGCAGGTTGATGGCCAGGCCGTCGATCTTGAGCTCGCACAGGTAGTGGAACCCGCTCACCTCCTGCTCGACGCGGCGCGCCCAGTCGAGCAGCTCGTCACCGTCGAAGGCATTGTCGAGGCTGAGCATCCGCTCGAGGTGGTCGACGGCGGTGAAGTCGGTGGAGAAGATCGCCCCGCCGACCGTCTGCGTCGGCGACTCCGGGGTGCGCAGGGAGGGGTGCGCCTCCTCGAGCTCCTGCAGGCCGCGGATCAGCCGGTCGTACTCGGCGTCACTGATCGTCGGTGCGTCCTTGACGTGGTAGGCGAACTGTGCCGCCGTGGCCTGCTCGGCCAGGTCGGTCCATGCGTGTCGGGCGTCGTCGGGGATCTCGCTCACCCGTCCATCCTGCCGCAGCCTGCCGACACCGCGACACCGTGACGCCACCCCCCTTCCGCTCGCATGCTCGGTCGTGAGAGATTGCCCTCACACCCCGCTGACCTACCGAGGAGTAGTCGACGATGACCAACCTGGCGACCAATCTGGTCACCACCGCCCAGGAACACCCTGACGCGGTCGCGATCAAGCTCGATGACGCGCAGCTGACCTATGCGCAGCTGCACGGTCTCGCGGCCAAGGCCGCCGGCGCGCTGCGTGCCGCAGGTCTGCAGGAGGGCGACCGGGTCTCCCTGATCCTGCCCAATGTCCCCGCCTTCCCCATCCTCTTCTACGGGACGCTGCTCGCCGGCGGCATCGTCGTGCCGATGAACCCGCTGCTCAAGGGCCAGGAGATCGAGTACTTCTACACCGACTCCGGGGCGAAGTTCTCCTTCGTGTGGGGTGACTTCGCCGCCGAGGCGCACCTCGGGGCCGAGGGCACCTCGACCAAGGTCATCACGTCGGGCCCGGTCGGCCCGAGCGAGGAGGACCTGCCGTCGGGCGAGGCGATCGCCGTGCCCGTCGAGCGCGCGGGTGACGACACCGCGGTGATCCTCTACACCTCCGGCACGACCGGTCGGCCCAAGGGCGCCGAGCTCACCCACGACAACCTCGACCTCAACGCGATGCGGTCGGCCGAGGACATCATCAAGATCTCGACCGGCGACGTCATCATGGGTTGCCTGCCGCTCTTCCACGTCTTCGGTCTGACCTGCGGGCTCAACGCGGCCGTGCGCCAGGGCGCGACCCTGACGCTCGTCCCGCGCTTCGAGCCGGGCAAGGCCCTGGAGGTCATCGCGCGCGACAAGGTGACGATCTTCGAGGGGGTGCCGACGATGTACGGCGCCATGCTGCACCACCCCAGCGTCGCCGAGACCGACACCTCGTCGCTGCGCACCTGTGTCTCGGGCGGCTCCTCGCTCCCCGGCGAGACGCTGCGCGAGTTCGAGGAGACCTTCAAGGTCAGCCTGCTCGAGGGCTACGGCCTGTCCGAGACCTCGCCGGTCGCGTCCTTCAACATGCTCGACCGGCCGACCAAGCCGGGCACCATCGGCCGCGCCATCCCCGGCTGCGAGATGAAGCTGCTCGACGCCGAGGGCAAGGAGGTCGGCCCCGGTGAGGGTGTCGGCGAGATCGCGATCCGCGGCGACAACATCATGAAGGGCTACTGGGGCAACCCCGAGGCGACCGCCGAGGCGATCCCCGACGGTTGGTTCCGCAGCGGCGACATCGCGAGCGTCGACGAGGACGGCTACTACACGATCGTCGACCGCAAGAAGGACCTCATCATCCGCGGCGGCATGAACGTCTACCCCCGCGAGGTCGAAGAGGTGCTCTACTCCCACCCCGACGTCCTCGAGTGCGCCGTCGTGGGTGTCCCGCACCCGGAGCTCGGCGAGGACATCGGCGCCGCGGTGTCCCTGCGCGAGGGCGCTGCGGCTGACACCGAGGAGATCAAGCAGTACGTCAAGGACCGGGTCGCGGCCTACAAGTACCCGCGCACGGTGTGGGTCCTCGACGAGCTACCCAAGGGCCCGACGGGCAAGATCCTCAAGCGGGAGATCCACGCCCCCGCCTGAGTCGCGTGCACGGGAGGTCGTCCTGGTGCATCTGATGGCTTCATCCGCCACGGATCGCACCAGGACGACCTCTTGTGCTCACCCGGCGGCCAGGTCGGTGAGAGCCGAGGCCAGGTCGCTCGTCGTGCGCAGCACCGACACCGCGGACGAAGGGGGTGTCCCCGCCAGTCCGCAGGTCGGCGTGACCACGAGGTCACCCAGCGCAGTCATCGGCAGGCCGATCCGCTGCCAGGGACCGACGAGCAGGTCACGGGCGGTCCGCCAGTCACGGCCCGTCGTCGGGACGGCGCCGGCCCAGAGCACGACCCCGGCCTCGACAGCCTCGGCCAGCTGCCCCCAGCGGGCCTCATCCAGCAGTGAGGTGTCGAGCGAGATCGCGCCGGCGCCGCTCTCTCGCAGCAGTTCCACCGGGACATCACCGGCGCAGCAGTGCACGACCGTGGGCCGCTCCCCCGCAGCGTCGAGCACCTCGCGCAGCCCGTCACGGACCTCGGCACGGTCGACGGCCCGCAGCCGCCCGTAGCCGGACTGGGTGGGCAGACGTCCCTCGAGCACGGCGGGCAGACCCGGCTCGTCGACCTGGACGACGAGGTCGGCACCGGGGACGAGGCGCTGGACGTCGTCGAGGTGCGAGCGCAACCCTTCGGCGAGCGAGCTCGCGAGGTCACGCCTCGCCCCGTGGTCGGCGACGGCTCGCTCCCCTCGCGTCAGCTCGATGCTCGCCCCGAGCGTCCACGGTCCGGTGACCTGGACCTTGAGCGGCCCGGTCCATCCGTCATAGGCCTCGGCGAGCTCGTCCAGGTCCTCGCGCAGGAAGGCGGCGGCCCTCCCTTCGTCCGTGCCGGGACGATCGGCGAAGCGCCACCCGTAGGGCTGGGTCTCCACGTGCAGGCCTTCGAGCAGGGCGGCAGCCCGGCCGACCATGTCGGCACCGACGCCCCGTGCTGGCAGCTCGGGCAGGTGCGGGATGCCGTCACCGAGCAGGTCGCGCACGGCGACGACGGCCTCTCGCGGTCGCGTGCCGGGCCACGACCCTACGCCAGAGGAGGTGGTCACGCGGTCACCCCGGCTCGCAGGTGCAGCATCTTCGCCAGGACTCGTTGCACCTCTGCGAGCTCGTCGTCGGACACGACGATCTCGGGTGCGGGCCTGCGGAAGCGCTGGGCGGAGAGGATGCGTACCTGCTCGGTGATCACCCAGCCCGAACCTGTGGTGAGCGGGATGCGGTGCAGCCACCCGGAACGCTCCACCGTCGTCAGCGGCAGCACCGAGACCAGCGCACCGCCGGTCAGTTTCAGGTGGAAGGCGGACGAGACCACCAGGGCAGGGCGGTCCTTGCCCTGCTCACGACCACGCACGGGCTCGAAGTCGCAGAACCACACCGACCCGGGCTCGATGGGGTCACGGCTCACCTCGGCGACCACTCGTCGGTGACCGGCGCATCCGCCGCAGCCAGGTGCTCGGCTTCGGCGAGGTAGTCCGCCCAGCCCTGAGGGTCGTCGGTCCGGTACCGCTCCACGGCCGCGAGCGCAGCCGCCTCCCAGTGCTCGTCGAGCAGCCGCCGGATCGTCTCGTCGGCGCTCGCGCCCCCGAACTCATCCCGGGCAAGGCGCTGCACCCGCTCACGCGTCTCATCAGCAACTCGCAACATGCATCCAGTTTACAGTGGCGTAGACCGCAATGTAAACGTCCGAGTCACGCCGAAGTCCTCCTGGTTGGAGGTAAACGCGCCGGTGATTCGTCAGCGGGTTTACCTCCAACCGGCGCGGAGGGAGCACGCGCAGCGCGACCGGCGCGTGCGATGGTGCCGGACCCGACGACCCGGGTGCCGTCGTAGAGGACGATCGACTGCCCGGGAGCGGCTCCGCGCACGGCGCTGTCGAGGCGGACGACCAGGCGGGCGTCGCTCCCTTCGCCCCTGACCTCGGCGGTCGCGGGGATCTCCTCGCCGTGCGCGCGGATCTGCGCGCCGAGCCGGTGGCGACCCGACGCGGCGGGCCCGCACCAGCGCACGTGGTCGGCCTCGATCTCGTCGGCCCCGAGCAGGTCGGCGGTGCCGATGAAGACCCGGTTGGTCTCGGCCTCGACCCTCGTCACGTAGCGCGGCTGGCCGTCGAGGTCCGAGCGGTCCAGCCCGAGCCCACGCCGCTGACCGACGGTGAACCCGTAGGCGCCGTGGTGCCCGCCGACGACCTCGCCGGAGCCCTCGTCGACGATCTCGCCCTCCTGCTCACCGAGGCGCTGGGTCAGCCAGCCGCGGGTGTCGCCGTCGGAGATGAAGCAGATGTCGTGGGAGTCGGGCTTCTTGGCCACGGCGAAGCCGCGCTCGGCGGCCTCCTCGCGGATCTGCGGCTTGGTCGTGTCACCGAGGGGGAAGAAGGCGCGCGCCAGCTGCTCCTCGTCGAGCACCCCGAGGACATAGGACTGGTCCTTGGCCATGTCGACGGCCCGGTGCAGCTCCCGCCCGTGCGGCCCCTCGACGATCTGGGCGTAGTGGCCGGTCGCGACCGCGTCGAAGCCGAGCGCGAGGGCCTTGTCGAGCAGGGCGGCGAACTTGATCTTCTCGTTGCAGCGCAGGCAGGGGTTGGGGGTGCGGCCGGCCTGGTACTCGGCGACGAAGTCCTCGACGACGTCCCGGGCGAAGGGGGTGGCCATGTCCCACACGTAGAAGGGGATGCCGAGCCGGTCGGCGACGCGTCGGGCGTCACCGGCGTCCTCGATGGTGCAGCAGCCGCGTGCGCCCTCGCGCAGGGTCTTGGCGTTCTTGGCCAGGGCGAGGTGCACGCCGACGACCTCGTGGCCGGCCTCGATCATCCGGGAGGCGGCGACGGCGGAGTCGACGCCCCCGCTCATGGCAGCGACGACGCGCATCAGGCGGCCCCGCTGGCCCGCCGGGCTCGGGTGACGGCCTCGGGGAGGGCGGCGAGCACGGCGTCGACGTCGTCCTGCGTGGAGGTCCAGCCGAAGGACACGCGAAGGGAGCCCCTCGCCTCCTCCTCGGACCGGCCCATCGCGAGGACGACGTGGGAGGGCTGAGGGATCCCTGCCTGGCACGCGGAGCCGGTGGAGACGGCGACGTCGGCAGCGTCGAGCAGGTAGAGCATCGAGTCGCCCTCGCAGCCCGGGATGGTGATGTGGGCGTTGCCCGGGAGGCGGGTCGTGATGTCGCCGGCCTCCCAGCAGCCGGTCACGCGGATGCCCAGGTCGAGGGCCTGGGTGCCGGCGAGGAATCGGTCGCGCAGCGCCCCGAGGCGCGCGGCCTCGGCCTCGCGGTGCTCGACGGCCTCGGTGAGCGCGACGGCGAAGGCGCGGATCGCCGGGGTGTCGAGGGTGCCGGAGCGGATGCCGCGCTCCTGCCCGCCGCCGTGGCTCAGGGCGACGAGCCGCGCGTCGCGCTTGGCCACCAGCGCACCGATGCCGATCGGTCCGCCGAGCTTGTGCGCGCTGACGCTCATCAGGTCGACACCGCTCGCGGCGAAGTCCACGGGCAGGTGACCGGCCGCCTGGACCGCGTCGGTGTGGAAGGCGAGCCCGTGCTCGTGGGCGATCTGCGCCATCGAGGCGACGTCCTGGACGGTCCCGACCTCGTTGTTGGCCCACATGACCGAGACGAGGCCGACGGTGGACGCGTCCTCCTCGATCGCCGTGCGCACCGCGTCGGGGTGGACGGTGCCGCACTCCCCCGGTGGGACGAAGGTCGCCTGCGCGCCCTCGTGCTCGACCGCGTGGTCGACGACGTCGAGGACGGCGTGGTGCTCGACGCCGCTGACGACGACGCGGGAGCGTCGCGGGTCGGCCGTCCGCGCGGCGCGCAGGCTGCCGGTGATGGCGAGGTTGTCGGACTCGGTCCCGCCGGAGGTGAAGACGATCTCGCTCGGTCGCGCACCCAGCGCGGCGGCGATGCGCTCACGCGACTCCTCGACGACCCGGCGGGCGTCGCGGCCGGGACCGTGCAGGCTCGAGGCGTTGCCGGTGATCGCCAGCTGCTCGACCATCGCCTCCCGGGCGGCCGGGGTCATGGGCGTGGTCGCCGCGTGGTCGAGGTAGGTGGTCATCACCCAGAGTCTACGAGCCGGGTCCCGGATTCATTCCGCGGCGACCAGCGGTCAGGCGTCGCCAGCGGTTCGTGGGGAGCGCGCCACGCCGATCAGACCGAGAGCGACCCCGGCCAGGACCCAGGCCCCCAGGACGAGCGCCGGGTGGGTGCCACCACCCCCGCCGAAGAAGGCGACCGAGCGGATGAGTGAGCCCGCGGCCCCGATGGGCAGGTACTGGCCGACCTCACCCCAGGGCGAAGGGAGCCACTGCGGCCCGTTGGCCAGTCCCGACAGCGGGTTGGCGACGAAGAGCATGGTCACGGCACCGAGACCGATCCCGGGAGTGCCGAGGAGCGTGCCGAGCCCGAGGACGGTGCTCGAGATGGCGAAGATCCCGAAGGCGATGGCGAGCGCGACCTGCCAGTACGAGGCGTCGAAGGCTCCGAAGCCGAGCTGCAGCACCGCCGCTGCGACGAGGCCCCCGAGGACGGCGATCGAGCCTGCGCCGAGGAGCCGGGAGCCGAAGGAGCCCTTGAAGACGAGGAGCAGGATCGCGGCCGTGGCCATGCCGCCGAAGACGAGTGGCATGCCGAGGGTGGCGACGCCGATCGTCGAGGGGTCGTCCTTGGTCGTCGGGGCGAGCTCCTCGTGGGTCACCTGCTGGCCCGACTCCTCCAGACCGGAGCCGATGCCCGTCAGCAGCTGCGTGTAGGCGGCGCCCGCGCCTGCTGCGGTCTGGATCGTCACGCCCCGCGGCCCGACGGCGATGCCCCCGATGGCCTCACGGTCGAGGATGGCCTGCTTGGCCTCGTCGGCCGTGGCATGCATCGTGACGTCGAAGGTCCCGGGAGCCTGCTCGTCGAGCGCTGCCACGACCTGCGAAGTCGCCTGCGGGGGTCCGCTGACCGCGAGCGGCAGGCCCGAGGGGCCCGAGCCCAGGGCTGGCGCGGCGAAGGCGAGCAGCATCAGCGTGAGGACGGTGACGAGGCCGAGGACGATCGCGACGAGCTTGCGCGGGGAGTCCGCGGTGGGCGTCGGGGCCGTCGCGGAGACGGCGGGTGCGGCGTGGGACATGACTGGCTCCTGTGAAGTGGAGGGTTTCGCTCCGGTTACAAGTGGAGAGTATTCCTCCGTTAGGGTGGGAGGCAAGTTCCGGCCGACGAAGGGAGTCACCGTGCGAGCAGACGCACGCGCCAACCGCACCGCCATCGTCGACGCGGCCCGCCGCCTGTACTCAGAGCGCGGCCCCGAGATCCCCTTCAGCGCCGTGGCCGAGGAGGCGGGCGTCGGCGTCGGCACGCTCTACCGGCACTTCCCCACCCAGCAGGACCTCGTCATCGGGATCGTCGAGTGGTTGCGCGACGAGATCCACACGGTCTGCGAGCGATGGCGTCCCCGCATGGAGACCGACCCTGCGGACGCGTGGCCCCGCTTCGTCGCCGACATGGTCGGCATGCGCGTCGCAGCCTTCATGCCACGCCTGATCGAGGGGATCGACGTCCTCGAGCTCGTCCCGACGCTCAAGGACACCCGCCGGGGCGCGCTGATCGAGATCGAGCACATCCTGGGGATCGCCCAGGATGCCGGACTCGTCGACCCGTCGGTCTCGGCCGAGGAGTTCCAGATGGGGCTCGCGGTGGTCTCCCGCCCCCTTCCCGCCGCGACCAAGGTCCTCGTCCCCGACGTCGGCGACTGGCTCGTCGACGTCTTCGTCCGGGGGCTGCGCCCCCGGTGACCCAGCTGCCCGCCGACCAGGCCGTGGACGACGCCGCGATCCCGAGCGCGCAGCGCTGGCGGATCCTCGCGGTCCTGCTCGTCGCGATCTTCATGTCGCTCGTCGGCGTGAGCATCGTCAACGTCGCCATCCCCTCGATCCAGCACGGGCTCGGCGCCAGCGACTCCGACGTCCAGTGGGTGCTGTCCGGTTATGCGCTGACCTTCGGTGTCGTCCTCGTCGCCGGCGGCCGTGCCGGTGACCTGCTCGGTCGGGGCGGACTCTTCGTCATCGGGGCCACGATCTTCACCCTCGCCTCGGTCGCCGCCGGGCTGGCTCCCGGGGCCGGCTCGCTCAACGCCGCCCGCTTCGTGCAGGGCGTCGGGTCGGGGCTGCTCAACCCGCAGGGCGTGGGGATGATCCAGCAGTACTTCCGGGGCGCCGAGCGGGCGCGGGCCTTCGGGGCCTTCGGCAGCGTCGTCGGCGTGGCGGTGGGGATCGGCCCCGTCATCGGTGGGCTGCTCATCGAGCTCGGCGGGAGCGAGATCGGCTGGCGACTGACCTTCCTCGTCAACGTGCCGGTCGGGCTGCTGTGCATCGCGCTCGCCTTCTTGTGGTTCCCCAAGCCGCTGCTGCGACGGCCCGTCGCGGCCGAGGGGCAGCGCGCCCACGGGTGGCGCTCGCTCGACCCCGTCGGCTCGCTCCTGCTGGGTCTCGCGGTACTGGCGACCATGCTGCCCTTCGTCGAAGGGGGGTCCACGCCGATCATCTGGCTCACCCTGCCCGTGGGGCTGGCCCTCGCATGGGGGTGGGTGCGCTGGGAGCGCCACCACCGGGCGAGCGGTGGCACGCCCATGGTCGACCTCGGGATCTTCTCGATCCGCAGCTTCACCCAGGGCAGCATCATCGCCCTGCTGTACTTCCTCGGGATGACGAGCATCTGGGTGCTCGTGGCCCTGTACCTGCAGGACGGCACCGGCAAGAGCGCCCTGCAGGCGGGTCTCGTCGGGGTCCCGTCGGCGATCATGGCCGCGCTCGCCTCCGGCTGGGCCGGGCGCAATGTGCCCCGGTACGGCCACCGGATCATCATCGGCGGCCTCGTCCTCGCCCTCGTCGGCGTCTCCTCGAGCATCGCCGTCGTGCTCCTGCAGGCCGGTGGTCACGTGAGCGAGTGGTGGCTGCTGCTCACCCTGGCCTTCGTCGGCACGGCCCAGGGCGCGGTGATCAGCCCCAACCAGGCGCTGGCCCTCGAGGAGGTCCCCCTCGCCTATGCCGGCAGCTCGGGTGCGGTGATGCAGACGGGCCAGCGCATCGGCACCTCGATCGGCATCGCGGTCATCACCTCGGTCGCCTTTGCCACCCTCGCCGTGAGCAGCTGGCCGGTGGCGATGGCCACGAGCTTCGGCGTGATCCTGCTGGTCGTCCTCGTGGCGCTCGCCGTGGCGGTCAAGGACCAGCGTGACCGTCGCTGAGCGGACCGATCGCGCGGCCCGGCACCTCCCCCCTTCCACACAAACTGTGGCTGGCCACACCTTCCGTGGTCAGCCACACCACGTGCTGTGGCTGACCAGCGCACATGTGGCCAGCCACATTTTGTGAGTGGGGCACGGACGACGAAGGCCCCACCACGCGGGTGCATGGTGGGGCCTGAGCGCGGCTGGTGTCAGTACTGGTGGAGCGCATTATTCCAACCTCATGAATGCATGCCCCAGTCTCCTTGGCCAGTGAGCGATTCCCCGCTGCTGATGAGACGGTATGGGACCCGTTCGGGGGCTTAGGAGCCAGTATGGGCATCTAGCCCGGTGCGCACGAGCGTCTCGGAAGGCTTTAGGTTCCTGAGACAGCCAGAGTGTGCTGCAGGACGCCCGCGTCCCGGGATGCCGCACCGGACGGCCTATGCGGTGACGCCCCTCCTGTGCGGAGAAGGGGCCTGCTCGCCGCCTGCGGCTTTCCCGTCTGTCGTTCCTTAATCGCTCCCGGCGGGGCAATCGTCGCCAGGCGCGCGACCTTGCTCCCTTCGCCCGTGCGGAAGACCGCGGCGCCCCGGTCGACCGCGTAGTTGAGGGGGAGACGTCCGGTCGGCCGTCGACCACCACGGCATGGCAAGGCGCCCCACGGCGGTCGTGCGCATCAGCGCCCAGCAGGTGTCCACCGAGAGCCGCTCGACGTCCTGTGCCTCGGTCATCGTGATCACCCTCCTCGAGGTGCTCCGAGATTATCCGAGCCGGGCGCGTTGCGATAGTGCCTGCGCGCCCGTCCTGCTGGGGGCCGGGCGCCCGATGTCGGGCGTCAGGCGAGGGTGAGGAAGAGCCTCTCCATCGCGGCCTTGTCGTCCTCGTTCACGCCGTCCGGCGAGGAGAGGCACTCCTGCAGGCCGGAGGAGACGATGGCGAAGCCGGCCCGGTCGAGGGCGCGACTGGCCGCGGCGAGCTGGGTGACAACGTCCTTGCAGTCGCGGCCCTCTTCGATGAGGCGGATCACCCCGCCGATCTGTCCCTGCGCCCGGCGCAGCCGGTTGATGACCGGCCCCATGTCCTCCATGTCCAACGTGACCATTGTGTCTTCTCCTTCGTGATCAGGTGCGTGGGCCGACGCGGGTCGGCAGCGCGGCCAGTGCGGCGTCGAGTCGAGTGCGTGCGTCGCTGGCGACGTCCTTCAGCTGCTCATTCTCCGTCACGCCGACCATCATGTCGGGGTCGAGGGCCTCGACGATGGTGCGCCGCTCGCCCTCGGCCCGGACGACGACGTTGCACGGGAGCAGCAGGCCGATCGAGGCCTCCCGGGCCACGGCCTGCTCGGCCAGCTGGGGTCGGCAGGCGCCGAGGATGACGTGCGGCTCGATGTCGGCGCCGACCTTGGCCTTGAGGGTAGCGGCCAGGTCGATCTCGGTGAGCACCCCGAAGCCCTGGTCGGCCAGGACCTCGCGAGCGGCGGTGAGCGTCTCGTCGAACGGGGCGTCCAGCGTGGTGGTGATGGCGTACTGCATGTCGATCTCCCTTCGGTGCACGGCCCGTGCGGCCGAGATTGACATCATACCCCAGGGGGTATTAGTTTGTCACGCATGGAACCCACGATCATGACCATCGAGACCCCGAGCCTGGGCGACCGTTCCTACCTCGCCCATGACGGTGAGGTCGCGTTCGTCGTCGATCCGCAGCGGGACATCGACCGCGTGCTCGAGGCCGCCGACGAGGCCGGCGTGCGGATCACCGACGTCTTCGAGACCCACCTGCACAACGACTACGTGACCGGGGGGCTGGCCCTGGCGCGCCGCCTCGGCGCCCGCTACCACGTCAACGGCGAGGACGACGTCTCCTTCGACCGGGAGCCGATCCGCGACGGGGACGTCATCGACGTCTCGCCGACGATGCGCGTGCGGGCCATCGCGACGCCCGGCCACACCTTCACCCACCTGTCCTACGCGGTGGAGACGGTCACCGACTCCGGCGCCACCGCCTCGGCCGTCTTCACCGGGGGCTCACTGCTCTTCGGCGCCACCGGGCGCCCGGACCTGCTCGGCGAGGAGCACACTGGCTCCCTCGTGCGCCACCAGTTCGCCTCCATCCACCGCTTGGCGGACGAGCTGCCCGAGCAGGCGGAGGTGCTGCCGACCCACGGCTTCGGCTCCTTCTGCTCCGCCGGGTCCACCGGAGGCTCCACCGAGTCGACGATCGGCGCGGAGAAGCGCCTCAACCCCGCACTCACCCAGGCGGAGGAGCAGTGGGTCGCCGACACCCTCGCCGGCCTCGACGCCTACCCGGCCTACTACGTCCACATGACCCCGGCGAACGCCGAGGGGCCGAGCGAGGCCGATCTGAGCGCCCCCGAGCGGGCCGACAAGGACACGCTCGCGAAGCGCATCGACGTCGGTGAGTGGGTCGTGGACCTGCGTACCCGCACCGCCTTCGCGGCCGGTCACGTGACCGGGACGCTGAACTTCGGCCTGGACGGCCAGTTCTCCACCTACCTGGGGTGGCTCATCCCCTGGGGTGCGCCGGTCACGCTGCTCGGTGAGAGCTCCGAGCAGGTCGCCGAGGCGCAGCGCGAGATGGTGCGCATCGGTCTCGACCGGATCACCGGTGCCGCCACCGGTGGGCCCGAGGACTGGACCGACCGTCCGCTGGGCACGCTGGAGACGGCCGTCTTCGCCGACCTGTCCCAGGTGCGCCACCACCGGCCCGTGCACATCCTCGACGTCCGCCTCGTGGGCGAGTACGAGGACAGCCACATCGAGGGCGCGCAGAACGTCCCGATCGGCGAGCTCCTCGACCGGGTCGACGAGATCCCCGAGCGCGAGCTGTGGATCCACTGCGGCAGCGGGTACCGGGCCTCGATCGCCGCCTCCGTCCTCGCGGCGCGTGGCCACCGGGTCGTCCTCGTCGACGACGTCTTCGGCAACGCCGGCGACGCCGGCCTGCCCCTGACCTCCTCCCACTGACACACCGTCACCCCCGACTCCAAGGAGCTCCCATGTGCCGTCAAGCGACCTGCCGTCAGTGCGGCAAGACCACCTGGGCCGGCTGTGGCCAGCACGTCGACCAGGTGATGAAGGTAGTGCCCGGAAGCCAGCGCTGCCCGGGTCACTCCACCCCGACGAGGGGGGGCGGCGCCTCCCGCGGACCGCTCGCCCGGCTCTTCGGGCGCGGCTGAGCCACCCGGAACCATGCCCCTGACTGTCATCCCCCTCGGCCTGCTCATCGGTATCGCCCTCGGCGCCCTGGGCGGAGGAGGGTCGATCCTCGCCGTCCCCGCCCTCGTGCACGTCCTGGGGCAGGACCCGGTCACCGCGACCACCAGCTCGCTGATCATCGTGGGCATCACCTCGCTGCTCTCGCTGCCTGCGCACCATCGTGCGAAGCGGGTGAGCTTCGGGCAGGGAGTGACGTTCGGGCTGCTGGGCACGGCTGGCTCGTTCGCCGGGTCGGCTGCCTCCCGGGCGGTGCCCGGCGAGGTGCTGATGACCGTCTTCGCCGTGCTCATGGTCGTCGTGGCCGTCCTGATGCTGCGGCGCAGCCGACGTGGTTCCTCGGCGGGTGACGACGCCGGACCCGACGAGCCGATCCTCACGCTCCATCCGCTGGCGTGCGCCTGCCCGCGTCTGCTCAAGCTCGTGGTCGCGGCCACGCTCGTCGGGCTGCTGACCGGGTTTCTCGGCGTCGGCGGAGGATTCGTGCTCGTCCCCGCCCTCGTGCTCGTCCTCGGCTTCACCATGCCCGTGGCGGTCGGCACCTCCCTGCTCGTCATCGCCATCAACAGCGCGACAGCGCTGGCGGCACGGGCGCAGCAGGGGGTCGGCGATCTCGACTGGCCTCTCATCCTCGGTTTCGCCGCAGTTGCCGTCGTCGGCAGCCTGATCGGCAGTCGCATCGCCGACCGGCTGCCGGCCGGACGACTCTCCCAGGGCTTCGCGGTCCTCGTGCTGGGGATCGCCGCCTTCACTGCCGTGCAGTCCGTGCCGGCCCTGCTGGCCTGATCCCGATCACCCCACCCCATCCATCCGGAAGGACCCCTCTTGACCATCGACACCACCGCCCGACCCGCCACCCTCGACGCCGCGCAGGTGCGCGAGTGGATGGCCGGCCCCACCGACCCGCGCATCGTCGACGTGCGCACCCCCGGTGAGTTCGCCGACGTGCACATCCCCGGCTCCTACAACGTGCCGCTGGACCTGCTCGAGGAGCACCGCCGTGAGCTGGCCGAGCACCTCGACGACGACGTCGTCCTCGTCTGCCGCTCCGGGGCACGCGCCCGTCGCGCCGAGGGCGCCCTGGCCGAGGCCGGCCTGCCCAACCTGCACGTCCTCGACGGCGGCATCACCGCCTGGGAGAGCGCCGGCGGCGACGTCGTCCGCGGCGAGGGCACGTGGGACCTCGAGCGCCAGGTCCGCCTCGTGGCCGGCTCCATCGTCCTGACCGGCATCGTCGCGAGCACCGTCGTGCCGCAGGCCAAGTGGCTCTCCGCCGGCATCGGTGCGGGGTTGACCGGCGCGGCGCTCACCGACACCTGCGCCATGGGCATGCTCCTGTCCAAACTGCCGCACAACCGCCGCAACACACCCGACCCCGAGACGGTCTTCGCGCAGCTGCGCGACGGTCACAACTGACACGACCCCTGGCCGAGCTGCCCCGCCGCCACGAGGAGCTGGCGAGCGAGCGACCCGTGCTGGTGCACTGCGCCAGCGGGTGGCGCTCATCCGTCGCGGCCAGTCTCCTGCGCTCGACGGGCCACGCGGACGTGACCGATCTCGTCGGCGGGTACGCCGCCTGGGCCCAGCGGGAGGACGTCCTCGTCTGACGACGACTGGGCCTTATGCGCGGGCCGGGTGACGAGCTGGCTCGCTCAGTCCCAGGGGATCTCGATGGGGCGGCCTCGGCCGCTGCAGTCGAGGACGGCCGAGGCGTCACCGAAGACCTGGGTCAGGGTGACGCGATCACCGACGGCGCAGGTGTCGCGCAGCTCGGCAGGCCGGCCCGCGAGGCAGGACTTGCGACGGATGGTCAGGAGGGGACTCCCTTCGTCCACCCCGAGCCGCGCGGCGACGTCGGTGCTCGCCGGGACGGAGTGGGTGTACTCCACGCCGGCGTCGAACTCGACTCCGCAGCGGGAGCGGAGGACCTCGTAGACGGAGGCCTCCGTCAGGTCGGCCTCGAGCAGGGCCTCGGCCGCGGAGGCGATGATCCACAGCCGGTCCATGGCGAAGGGGGCGCCGTCGGCCTTGCGCACCCGCGCCACGTGCACGAAGGGGGTGTCCGCTGCCAGACCGAGCGCGGTGGACACCTCCGGGCTGGTGACGATGCGCTGCGCCAGGACCTCGGAGGTCTCGTGGCCGCCCTGCGCGGTGATGGCATCGCGCAGGCTGTACATCGGGCCGAAGCCGGTGGTGGGGCTGGTATTGATCACGTAGGGCCGGCGACCGCGACCGCCGCCGACGATCCCCTGCTCGCGCAGCGGGGTCAGGGCCTGCCGGATCGTGCCGCGGCTGGCCCCGTACCGCTCGGACAGGGCGAGCTCGCCCGGGAAGCCGTCGGCGAACTCGCCGTCCTGCAGCCGGCGCAGGAGATCGTCGCTGATCTCGCGCCACCGTGGGAGTGCTCGCACGTCCACCCCTCTGGATTGGAATGTCTATACATTGAGGTACCGTCGTCGTCATGACGGGAATCAACCGACGTGTCCTGACCATAGTCGCTGCTGTGGCAGTCGTCGCCCTCCTCGCGGCGGGCGTGATGCTCTCCGAGCGCGGTGATGACGAGGATTCCTCCGACGCCGCCTCCTCGAGCCAGTCCTCGGGCGAGGGTGGCGAGTCCGCCGAGGAGCAGAGCCTCAGCGAGGAGGAGGTCGGCCTCGTGCGCCGGGACGCCGACGACGTCACCGCCATGGGTGATGTGGACGCACCCGTCGTGCTCATCGAGTACTCCGACTACCGATGCCCCTTCTGCGGCGCCTTCGCCCGCGACACCATGCCGAAGCTGAAGCAGGAGTACATCGACAGCGGGAAGCTGCGCTTCGAGTGGCGAGACTTCCCGGTCTTCGGCGAGGAGTCGACGACGGGAGCGATGGCCGCCCGGGCCGCCGGTGAGCAGGACAGGTATTGGGAGTACCACGACGCGATGTACGAGGACGCGCCCGAGCGTGGTCACCTGAAGATCACCGACAAGAAGGTCATGGAGTGGGCGAAGGAGGTCGGCGTGCCCGACCTGGAGCAGTTCGAGAAGGACCTCGATGACCCGGAGCTGCGCAAGAAGGTTGAGGCCGACGCGCAGGAGGCGAGGTCCGAGGTGGGCGCGACGGGCACGCCGACCTTCGTCATCGGTGACCAGCGGGTCGTCGGTGCCCAGCCGACCGAGACGTTCAAGGAGCTCATCGACGAGAAGCTCGCGTCGGTCGAAGACGAGTAGATGGACATCGGGTACACCGGGGCCTTCCTCGGGGGGATCCTCACCCTCCTGAGCCCGTGCTCGGTCATGTTGCTGCCGGCGTTCTTCGCCTATGCCTTCACCTCCCCGACCGCGCTCATCGGCCGGACGGCGATCTTCTACGCCGGCCTGAGCGTCACCCTCGTCCCGCTGGGCATCTTCTCCGGCTCGCTCGGCTCGCTGCTCACGACCCACCGGATGACCCTGGTGACCGTGGCCGCGGCCGTGGTCATCCTCCTCGGCCTGTGGCAGCTGTCCGGATTGCCGGTGCCGGGACTGTCCCGCTCCAGCAGCCGGCGGGGCGACGGCACCTCGATCGGGTCGGTCTTCGCCCTGGGGGCCGTCTACGCCGTCGCCGGGGTGTGCGCCGGGCCGATCCTCGGGTCGGTGCTGATGGTGGCCGCGGTGAGCGGCAGCCCGATCTACGGCGGTTCCGTGCTCGCCCTCTACGCGTTGGGCATGACCGTACCGCTCTTCGTGCTCGCGGTCGTCTGGAAGCGTCTGGGTGCGCGTGGGCGTGCCGTCATCGCTCCCAGGGAGGTCTCGATCGGCCCGTGGCGCAACACGTGGGCGATGATCCTCTCCGGCCTGCTCTCGATCGCCATCGGCGTGCTCCTGATCGTCACCGAGGGCACCGCCAACCTCACGGGTGTCTTCACGATCAGTACCCAGCGCTCGGCCGAGTCGGCGCTGAGCACCTGGAGCTCGGGGGTCTCGGACGTCTGGTTCATCGTCGCTGCCGTCGTCGTCCTGGCCGGCGTCGGGCTGTGGCGCCATCGCAGTCAGCGACGGGAGTCGCCGCCCGCCGCCGCGGCGGCCTCGTCGGACCCCGACCTGATGAGCAGGAAGAAGTGACGTGGACATCCTGATCCGGCCCCACGAGCAGAGGGCGACGCCGTCGGTCCTCGACGAGCTACGCGCCTGGCCGGCGCGACGCTGGTGGGCCGCAGTGGGAGTCGCTGCCCTGACGATGCTCGCGACGGCGGTCCCGACCGCCATGATCCCCACCCCGGTCTTCAGTCGGGAGATACCGACGACCGTGTGGGCATGGCCGGTGCTGACGGTCACCTCAGTGCTCGCCGGAATGCTCACGGCCACCTACGTCGCACGGCGCGATCCGGACGTGGGGCGCGGCCGGGGCTCCCGTCTGGGCATGGTCGGAGGGTTCACGACTTTCTTCGCCGTGGGGTGCCCCGTGTGCAACAAGCTGGTCCTGATCGCCCTCGGCTACTCGGGTACCCTGCAGTACTTCGCCCCCGTGCAGCCGTTCCTCGCGGCGACCGCCATCGCCGTTCTCCTGTGGGCGCTGGTCGTCCGGGTACGCCGAGAGCGAAACTGCCGGATCTGAGGTCTGGTGTCGGCACCAGGGCCGGACGGGCTTGGCGGACCAGGCGACAGAGACCGGCCCAGCAGCAGACTCACCTCCGTAAGGGGATCCCCTTCCGGGGGAGGTCGTCGTGGGAATCAGGACCACCGATGTCGATGCCGCAGCCCGAGTATTCGAAGCCAACGGTGGCGGTGTCGTGAAGGGTTCCTATGACGACGCGCACGAACGGCGTGTCGTGCTCTATGACTACACGGGCAAAGGGCTCGCCTTCTACAGCCCGTTGGCTCGGTAGGTCTGCCCAAAGCAACGCCGGATTGCAGCGTAGCGCCGACGACAGTTCCAAAGGGCACACAAGTGTCGAGGGCCGCGTTGGCTCTTACCCGTCGATCTATCCACCCAGATCCAGTCGATCTCGGACGTATCCGGGGGCGTGACCTCGAGTGTCGCGCCACTGCTCGGCCGTGACAGCGTTGACGCCCAAGAGCCGGACAAGCACTGGGACCGGGACTTCCGCGGCGAGGTCGGAGAGAGTGGTGTTGCGAGCACGACGCGGGCTGATCCCGCGCCGACGCATCATCCGCGACAAGGATGTGGGGTCCAAGTGCGCGCCAACTCGGTCTCCGGGGAACAACCACGTCTCCAGCGATGCGAACGCACCGGCGTGGGCGCCGTCTCGATGGCCCTCCGGTAGGCCACGGACCAGGTCCGCGACTCCAGGGGGGAGGTCGATCGGCGCCCGCCCCAGTGACAACCGGATGAGTCTCCCCTCGTGGTGTACCTGGTCGTGAGTCAGGGTCACGATCTGTGCAGGTGACAAGCCGTAGAGCAGGATCAGGCAGGCGGCCGCTCGTTCTCGCGGTGGCCATCCCTTGTCGGTCAAAGCACGTCGAAGGAGGTGCTCGCGTTCGCCCGGGGTGAACCGGGCCCGCGGTGCCCGATAGCGATCGCTGGGGACGCTGATGTTGTCCGGTAGGTGTCGGTGTCGCCGGGCCCAACGCAGGAAGCGCAGCAGTTCGCGGCGCTGGGCGGGGAAGTCGACGAAGTAGCGATCCAGCAGGAACTGGGTGCAATCATCCAGGGCGCTGTCCATCCGGCGCAGCCAGGCGAGGAAGTCGGCCACGGCGCCGACCTGATGCATTGCGGAGTTCCGCCGGCCGTGGCTCAGGCCCGCGGTCTCGGCATTCCGTCGTGCTCTGGCCAGAACATGCCAGCGGGCATACTGCTCCAGAACTCGCCGATCCTCTCGGTGGGCGCCGGCGCGCTTGCGCTTGATCCCTGACTCCAGCCGCGCGATCCGGTTATCCCTGGCAGGGATGGCCCCGGTGGTGACCAACAGTGACCGCAGATGCTCGATCGCTCCCGCGGCGCCTCCTCGGGCGCCCGCCGCCTCATCCAGCACGTCATGGCTCGGGGGGATCCCGCTCTCGGCGAATCGTCGCACGATCCGGGCGGCCTCGCTGTGGCGTAGCCACCGCAGTTGCGTCTTGGGGTGCGGGGCCCCCACCAGCATCTCGATGAGTGGCTCCCACCCCGTCGCTGTTGCGGGCGTGGGCCCCGCCACGAGATCGGCCATTGCCGATCGCAACAGGCAGCGCTGACACACGAGGGTCTCCCCGTCCTCGTGGTAGCACCAGTCGATCCTCGAGCACCTGGAGCACTGGGCCCACGGGCCCCGGTAACAGCGCACGCAGATGCTCAAGCCCCGGCGTGACCTGATGGATTCAAGTCGCCCACACATGTCACACCGGCTCGTCGGTTGCTCGTAACAGTTGGGGCACAGCGGAATCCTCGTCCGCGGGTCGGTCCGTGCAACCGGTGCCTCCCGGCCACAGCGGCCACACTCGCGCCACGTGCTTCGATCCCGGCGACGACACCGGGCACACCGGGGGCCACCGGCACTCCCCTGCCGGTCAGCGACTCGCTTCCATCGACCGCACACGCTGCACGCCTCCAGCGGCTTGGCCTTATGGTGGCACCGGGCGCACAGGGCACGTCCCTCCCGTCGAGCAGCCACCCGCCTCTCCTCGCCACAGACAGCGCACGCCGCGACAACGGTGTGACTAAAGCACCGCGCGCACACCCGACGCCGTCCCTCCTGGGGGTGGAGCAGACGAACCATCCGTCCGCAGTGGTGGCAGGCCCAACGGCGTACCGATTCCAGCCCGGCGGCGGACAGGGCGTCGATGAAGTCACCCACCACGAGCGGCCCGAAGGGCTCGCCGTTCACCAGAGCCTCAGGGTGGACGGAGAGGTGGTTGGCCAACTGTGCCCGACGCAAAGGTGATGACGCTACGTCCTCCAGGGCCTCCTTCGTGTCCGCGGCACTCCACGGGGTAGCAGCTAGGTCAGCGGCCTTGGCCACCACCTCCGCGATGACCTGGACCTGGCGCCTTTGACGCTGCACGCTGTCCGTGCCCCAGGACGGGCTTTGTCGACGGCGGCAGGGACGACACAGGGGCTCCTCCCCGTTGCGCGCCATCACGGCCCGGACCTGCCCGCACCCGGCGCACGGTGCCCAGCCTCGAGGGTCAGCATCGGTACAGGTCTTGCACCACGGCTGGCCATCGACCCGTGTGCGGACAGCCCGCAGCTGCCCGCAGCCGACACATTCGGCGCGGGCAGCCCTGCGGTAGCACCTCTCGCACTGGCGCCCCTTCGGATGCGGGTTACGCAACGGGACGTCATCACGGCCGCAGGCCGGGCAGCTCAGATGGGCCACCCCAGCGACACCGCCGCGATCGAGCGCCGCGACGAAGTCGAAGCCCAGTCGCGACGTCGACGCATCCGGCGCCGTCAGCAGCCCTGGGTTGGCTCCCACCTGACTGATCAGGCTCTTCAGCGTTCTCGGTGGCGTGGCGACCACGTCGACCACCGCCGCGATCGTCGCAGTGGTGACTTCTGGGTCAACGGCCCTAACCAGGCTCACCAGTCGGTCAACGTCGGCTGCGCGCAGGGCATCAGCCTCGCGTGTGGGGACCACCGAGTCTCACTCTTTGACAATCCGCGCCGGTGTCGGCCGCTTCAGGTCTGCAGGGGATGACTTCGTCTCGCCGGCCGCCCTCCGAGTACGAGCCTTGGCCGCTACCGCATACGGCTCGAACAGCTCGCTGGGTTCACACGCCAAGGCGTCGCACAAGGCGGCCATGATCGGCAAGCTGAGCCGCTCCGGGGTGCCCGTGACCAGCCGAAAGGCCTGCGAGGCCGACAGCTCGATCCCACGATCGGCCAACAACGGCAACAAGTCCGTCGTGGCATACAAACCCCGATCAGCCATGAGCTGCCGCAGGTTCCAGTGATACTTCACGACTCGCATTCCATGTCCTTCCCCTCGGTTGATTCACCAGCATCGCCGTCCACGATCGAAGCACTCTCCAGCAGCCCCGGGGCAGATCTGTCCAGCGCGGCCCGCAGCGTCGTGTTCATGAAGTCTGAGCTGACGCCGGCATAGATCGAGGTGGTCGATGCCCACGCGTGGCCAGCCTGACGTTGTACGAAGTAGGCGTCCCAGCCGTCTTCGATCAGATGAGTGATGTACGAGTGGCGCAGTCCGTGCAGTCTCAGCTCTGCGGGCAAGCCTGCTGCCTCCCGATACTGCCTGAACCGGGCCTCCAGGTAACTGGCACTGACCTTGCCGCCACGCTCGGTGGGAAACATCATCGTGCGCTGCCCGACCTCGTACAACGGTCGGACTCGTGTCACGTACTCCTCCAGGACCTCCACGATCCACGGCATCACGGTCAGAACCGTCCGCCGCCGTGGCGGTGACCCTTTCGCCGCCTTCCCATACCGCACCAGGCACGACCCCCACGCACCGAACTCGGGCGAGGCGGCGTTGGTGTAGAAATCGGAAAGCGCCAACCCGACCAGCTCAGCCCGCCGCAGACCGTAGGCGTAGCACGTCTTGAGCATCACGGCATCCCGAAAGGCAGCAAGCGAGCCCTTGCGCCCCGAGGCAACGGCACGCTCGACCTGCTCATCAGCGAAGTCGAACAAGCGCTGCAACTCCGTGCGAGTGAACGGGCGCACCGCCGGGTTGGCCTCGAACTCGCTAGTGTGGCGCGCGATATTCCACTCGTGAAAGACCTGCACCGGGTGCTCCCCGAACTGCTCGAAGCAGGCATCGCCCCACCCGTACCGCGGATCAACCAAGTAGTCACAGAACATCGCGACCGCACCCTGATACGCCCGAACCGTCGAGAAGGCCCGCTTGTGCGAACGCAGAACAGCAGTCCACTCCTCGACATCGCTCGGCTGCCACTGCCACGGATAGGTGCCCGCGAATTCAAAGAAGCGATCGACCGCCTTCAGACGACTATCGATCGTCGTACGGCTGAGCATCCGCGACTGCTGCTGAATCTCCCAGCCTCTGCGCATCGCCGTCCAGACCGCGTCTTGAGGATCGAGGTGAACCACCTCATCCCGCAGCAAGTCCCACGCAGACCCAGGATTCCTCTCCCGCTCACCCACGCATTCACCCATCTCAAGACCGAGTCATCCGATGCATGATCATTGCATCAGATGCAATCCGGCCGCAAGGACCCCCGGATCGCCGGGCCCAGAGTCTTCCCAGAGGCGATGGCGCGCGTGCGAGCGACGAAGCCCGCAGAACTGAGAATCCCGCCCCTGCAGGGTTCGTCAGATGCACGAATCGTGCATCTGTTTCTATAATTGGCCTAATTGACCGACACGTGCACGTGGTCGTAGTGGTTCTGCGTCGCGCTGCCGCGGTCCGACATCATCTTGGAGCTGCCGTTGGGGAACCAGATGCGCTGCTGCCAGATGATGTACTTGATGTTGAGGCTGCCGGCATTCTGCTGCAGCCAGGCGTTGACCTGGTCACCGCGCGAGGGTGTGAGCATGATGTCGACGGCGTTGCCGCTGCCGTGGTCGCCCGGGTCGCCGGCGCGGAAGCCACCGATGTTGGTCAGGTCGGGGAACTGCGTGCGCACGGCCGAGTAGACCCCCTGGGCGTTGGCGCCCAGGCCCAGGGCAGCGCCCTGCGAGGCGTAGTTGCTGGTGTTGACCGAGCCGCTCGGCGCCTGCGTCGGCTCCGGGTCGCTGCTGTCAGTGCTCTCGGGCTGGGCGCTCTGACGCTGCGAGCTGCGCGAGGTCTGGTCGGGCGCCTGGCTCTCGCTCGCCTGCGGGGCCGCGGTCGTGTCCGGCTTGTCCACCGTCTTGTCCACCGGCTGCTCCACCGGCTCGGGCTTCGGCGTGGGCTTCGGCTTGGGCTTGGGCTTGGGCTTCACGACCGGGTCGACGGCCAGGGCCCCGGCCGTGTCGTGCACGTCCTTCGCCTTGGTCCCCGACGGAGCGGTGACGGCCACGGCCGCACGGGACGCCGAGCGCGAAGCGGGGTCACTGGCACGCTCGCCGAGGAGCTCGGTGACCGTGGCGCTGTCAGCGCTGATCGAGGCGAGGTCCGTCGAGGCCGAGGTGTCGGCGGCCGAGCTCGGTGCGATGACGAAGGCACCTGACCCCAGGACGATGCCGACACCGGCGACCGTCTTGGCCGCCGCACGGGCGCCGTTGGCGCTGACCGAGGACGGCAGACCGCCCAGACGGGCGAAGGGGCGGCGACGGCTGCCGCCGTGGCGGCTGACGTAACGGGACGTGCTCACGCGAGACCTCAAAGCGTTGAAAACAGGGACTGGCCTCACGGCCACGCACACCATAGCGAGTTCTTCATACCAAAGTCACGTTTTGGTAAAGGCGATGTGGGGAGACCTCGCACACGTGGCCCGTGGCCGCACGGCCCGGGGCACGCCGAAGGGGAGGTCGGCACCCGTGGGCGCCGACCTCCCCTTCGTCAGGAAGGACCGAGGGTCACTTGCCCTTGACGGCGTCCGTGGCCTGCGGCAGGACGGTGAAGAGGTCACCGACGACTCCGAAGTCGACGAGCTCGAAGATCGGGGCCTCCTCGTCCTTGTTGATCGCGACGATCGTCTTGGACGTCTGCATGCCGGCGCGGTGCTGGATCGCACCGGAGATGCCCGCGGCGACGTACAGCTGCGGGGAGACCTGCTTGCCGGTCTGGCCGACCTGCGAGCTGTGCGGGTACCAGCCGGCGTCCACCGCAGCGCGCGAGGCGCCGACAGCGGCACCGAGCGTGTCCGCGAAGGCCTCGACCGGGCTGAAGTCACCGCCGGTGCCACGGCCACCGGAGACGACGATGGCCGCCTCGGTGAGCTCGGGACGACCGGACGCCTTCTTCGGCTCGGACGCGGTGATCTTGGCCGCCTTGGCACCGTCGGTGAAGCTCACGGAGAGCTCCTCGAAGGCACCTGCGCCGTTGGCCTGCTCCGGCGCAGCGGAGTTGGGCTTGACGCAGATGATCGGCGTGCCCTTGGTGACCTTCGCCTGGACGCTGTAGCTGCCGGCGAAGACCGACTGGGTGGTGACCGGACCGGCCTGGACGTCGACGACGTCGGTCAGCAGACCCGACTCCGTCTTGACGGCCAGACGCGCACCGATCTCCTTGCCGGCAGCGTTGCTCGGGATGAGCACCGCGGCGGGCTGCTTCTCCGCGACCAGCTGCGCGAGGACCTCGGCCTGGGGGGCGACGAGGTGCTCGAGGGCGGCCGGGTCGGAGACCGCGTAGATCTTGTCGGCGCCGTAGCGCGCGAGCAGGTCCTTGGCGGTCTCGGCACCGGGGCCGATGAAGACGGCGGACGGCTCACCCAGACGACGGGCGATGGTCAGCATCTCCGCTGCGGGCTTCTTCACCTCACCGTTCGCGTGGTCGATGAGGACGAGGACTTCAGCCATGTTGTTGCTCCTTGATGTCCGGAGTCGTCGCTCAGACGAACTTGTTGGTGGTCAGGAACTCGGCGAGCTTGGTGCCGCCGTCACCCTCATCGGTGACGATGGTGCCCTGCTCGCGCGGAGGACGCTTGGTGGTCGACTCGACGGCGGTCGCCGCGTTGGCGAGGCCGACCTGACCGGCGTCGACACCGAGGTCGGCGAGGGTCCACTCCTCGACCGGCTTCTTCTTGGCGGCCATGATCCCCTTGAAGGAGGGGTAGCGCGGCTCGTTGATCTGGTCGGTGACCGAGATCAGCGCCGGGAGAGAGGCCTGGACGGTCTCGCTCGCGGTGTCGCCGTCACGGCGCATCGTGGCGACGCCACCGTCGACGGACAGCTCCGACGCGTAGGTGACCTGGGGCAGGCCGAGGCGCTCGGCAAGCATCGCCGGGACGACACCCATGGTGCCGTCGGTGGATGCCATACCCGTGAGGACGATGTCCGGGGTACCGATCTTCTTGATGGCCTCGGCGAGGACGAGCGAGGTCGCGAGGGCGTCGGAGCCGGCAATCGCGTCGTCGCAGATGTGCACGCCCTTGTCGGCACCCATCTGGAGCGACTTCTTGACGGCCTCGGCGGCGTCGGCGGGGCCGATGGTCAACACAGTGACCTCGCCCTCTCCGGCCTCGACGATCTGGAGGGCCTGCTCGACGGCGTACTCGTCGAGCTCGGACAACAGACCATCCACACCTTCACGGTCGGTGGTGTTGTCCTCGTTGAATCCGCGGTCGGACTGTGCGTCCGGAACGTACTTCACGCAGACGACGATATTCATCGGTGAATCGTCCTCTTCCTGGGTGAGGGGGCTGGGTACCGGGCGATCCTCTCAGCAGGCGCGCGTTGTGGGCGCGGACTGTGGGGAGGGTCCCAGTCCGCTCACGCTATCCATCGGGATGCTGGACCACCAAGACGGCCCGGGGTGCCCTTCGCCACATGCGTCACTCGGCGGCGTTGACGAGGACGTGGAAGGAGGGCTCCTCGTAGGGGTGCGCCGCGCGCAGCGCGCCCACCACCACCGCTCGTCGCGACCTGGGGAAGGTGACCTCGACCCGGTCCTCGACGACGTGCTCGAGCTCGCCGACGGTCCCGATGGTGGGGTTGGCGGCTCCCACCGGGCGGAACCTCCCTTCGCCTCGCTGCACGAAGGCGCACTCGCGGTACTCCCCCACGGCACCGGCCCCAACGGCGAAGAGCGCCTTGAGGATCTCCTCGGTGTGGGTGGCCGGGATGTGCGCCACGAGGACGTCGAGGGCCTCCCGCTCGCTCACCTCACCACCCCGCCGGCAGGTCGAGCTCGCCCTCGGCGACGGCGACGGGCTGGCGGTGCTTGAGCACCCTGGCCGGCACCCCACCGAGGACGACGAAGGGGGGATGGCTCCCCCTGACGACGGCGCCGGCACCGACGACCGAGTGCGCGCCGATGTCGGTGCCGCGCGTGATGACGCACTTGGTCGCCACCCACACGTCGTCGCCGAAGCGCACGGGCGACTTGACGATGCCCTGGTCCTTGATCGGGACGTCGAGGTCGGTGGTGACGTGGTCGAAGTCGCACACGTAGACGTCGTCGGCGAAGAGGCAGGCCTCACCGACCTCGATGTCGAGCCAGGTGTTGAAGGTGTTGCGGATCCCGATGATGGTCTTGGCGCCGATCCGCAGCGTGCCCTCGTGGGCACGCAGCGCGGACCCGCCGCCGATGTGGGTGTAGGCGCCGACGATGAGCCGGCCCGTCCCCGGCGTGACCTGGAACTGCACGCCGGGCCCGATGAAGCAGGGCCCCTCGAAGACCAGTCCGGGGGTGGTGGCGCGGGCCCGGACCATCCGCAGGTAGCCCAGGACGTGGTGGTGGCTCCAGGCCCGGTTGGCGATGACCCACCGGGTCCAGTGCCACCACGTGAAGCGGGAGGCGGCCATCAGTGCGCGGACCTCACCGGGCGGGCTTGGTGCCCGTGACGCCCACGTTGTAGAAGAACTTCTGCGGCACGACGCGGCCGAGGACGGCGTCGACCCTCATCAGTCGCTTCCACGTCGTGTAGGCGAAGGTCGCCCAGCCGAAGCCCAGCGCGTCCTCCGCGACCGCGTACTCGACCGTGCGGATCGGCCAGCCGGCGACGGCCGAGAGCAGCTCCTCGGTCGCCGTGCCGACATCGGCAGCGCCCGCCCGAGCGGCGGTCGCGGCGAGCTCGCCCGGGTCGAAGGTGTGCAGGTCGACGACGGCCTCGAGGGCCGCGGCCCGTGACGACTCGTCGAGCTCGGCCTGCGCGCGGGCCCACTTCTGGCGGAAGGGAGGCAGCTTGCTGACCCGGGTGGCCGTCTCCCACGTGGCGCGGGAGATGTGGCGGGCGTACCAGTGCCCGATCGTCGTCGGCTCACCGGCGATGACGAAGCGACCACCGGGCTTGAGCACCCGCACGACCTCTCGCAGGGCGCCCTCGACGTCGGGGATGTGGTGGATCACCGCGTGACCGACGACGAGGTCGAAGGTGTCGTCCTCGTAGGGCAGCGCCTCGGCGTCAGCGACCCGGCCCTCGATCTCGAAGCCGAGCCGGCGGGCGTTCTCCTTCGCCGCCTCGACCATGCCCGGGGACAGGTCGCTGACGTGGACCTCGTCGACGAGGCCGGCCAGCTTGAGGTTGAGCGAGAAGAACCCGGTCCCCGCGCCGAGCTCGAGGGTCCTGCCGTACGGGAGGGACTCGCCGGGCCGGCGCGTGGACTCCAGCACCCGCAGGAAGCGGTCGCGCACGACGGTGGTGCAGCGGTCGTCGAAGCTGATCGACCACTTCTCGTCGTAGGTCTGCGCCTCCCAGTCGTGGTAGAGCACCTGGGCGAGCTTGTTGTCCGCCCAGGCCTGCTCGACCTCCGCGGCGCTCGCGACGCCGGTGGACACCATCAGATGCCCTCGAAGGTGGCCTTGCCCGGGCCGTTGTCGACGAAGCTGCGCATGCCGGACTTCTGGTCCCGGGTGGCGAAGAGGCCGGCGAAGAGCTGCGCCTCGATCTCCAGCCCGGTGCTGAGGTCGGTCTCCAGACCCTTGTCGACGGCCTCCTTGGCCGCACGCAGCGCCTGGGTCGGGCCGTTGACGAAGGGAGCGACCAGCGCCTGGGCGGTGGCCAGCACCTCGGCGGCCGGGACGACCCGGTCCGCCAGACCGATGGCCAGCGCCTCCTGCGCGTCGACGAAGCGACCGGTGAAGATGATGTCCTTCGCCTTGGCCGGGCCGACGAGGCGCGGCAGCCGCTGGGTGCCGCCGGCGCCGGGGATGATGCCGAGCGCGATCTCGGGCTGGCCGAGCTTGGCATTGTCGGCGACGACGCGGAAGTCGCAGCAGAGCGCCGTCTCGAGCCCGCCTCCGAGCGCGAAGCCGGTGATCGCGGCGACGGTCGGCTTGGGGATCGCGGCGAGCGCGCGGGTGAACTTCTGCAGCAGGCGCACGTGGGCGGTCATGTCGGTGTAGGACATCCCCGCCATCTCCTTGACGTCGGCGCCGGCGGCGAAGACCCGCTCGCCACCCCAGAGGATGACCGCCTTGACGTCGTCACGCTCGGTGGCCTCCTCGGCCACCGCGACCAGGCGACGCTGCATGTCGGCGTCGAGCGCGTTCATCTTCGGACGGTCCAGGATGATCGTCCCGATGCCGTCGGCGACCTCGAGACGGACGATCTCGCTCATGCCTGCGGCCCGGCGTCGGGGGTGGCCTCGTCGGGCCCGCCCTGCGCATCGGGGTCCTGGCCGGTGGCGCGCTGGTGCCACAGCTGCACGCCCTGCAGGACGAGCGGGAGGGCCAGGCCGAGCAGGCCGCGCACGTCCGCGCCGCGCGGGAGGATGTGCTCGCTGGTGACGAGGAGGGTGTCGCCGGCGACGGCCGCCTTGACGAGGTTGAAGGCGACGTTGAGGTCGTTGCTGACCTGCAGGCGCTCCATCGGGTCGGTGGGCACCGGGTCCTCGAGGGCCCACTGGCCGAAGACGCGCAGGACATTGGACTCGTCGTCCTGGCAGCGGACGAACATCTGCTGCTCGGAGAAGAGGAAGGCGATGTCCCCTTCGTCGTCGACGGAGGGCTCGAGACCGAGCTCGCGCAGGGCGTCCTGCACGCGGTCGCTCAGGGGGGTCTCAGGCTCGGGCTGGGCACCACCGTTGGTGGGAGTCGGGCCAAAGTTCGGGAGGGCGGTCGGATCGCTCATGCCCTCAACGTACCGACTGCCTACGCTGTGAGCCATGTCGACCACCTCAGCGCAGGCGCTCCCCCACCTCCCGTCCCCCGGTGTCCACCCCGTCGACGGTGGCGTCGAGGTCGCGATCCACGCCGCAGCGGCCAGCGCCGTGTGGCTGTGCATCTTCGACGACGAAGGCGATGTCCTGAGGCGCGACGCAGGAACCTCGAAGGGGGGCGAGACCCGCGTCGCGCTGCCTGCCGCCGACGACGGGTGGTGGGCCGGCTTCGTGCCCGACGTCCACCCGGGCACGCGCTACGGGCTGCGGGCCGACGGACCGTGGGAGCCGACCGAGGGCCACCGGCACAACCCCGCGAAGCTCCTGCTGGACCCGTGGGCCCGATCCGTCGAAGGGAGCCTCTCCTACGAGCCGGCCGTCTACGGGCACGTCGTCGACGAGGCTGGTGAAGGCGACCCGAGCGTCCGATCCGACCTGGACTCCGCCCCCTTCGTCCCGCGGTGCGTGGTGCTGGACACGGGCTTCGAGTGGGGGGACGACGCGCCGCCGGCCCCCGCTCGTGACGAGCGGGTCGTCTACGAGGTGCACGTGCGTGAGATGACGATGCGTCTGCCCGGGGTGCCCGAGCACCTGCGCGGCACCTATGCGGGCCTGTGCCACCCGGTGACGATCGAGCACCTCAAGGCACTGGGCGTGACGACGGTCGAGCTGCTGCCGGTGCACGCCTACGCCGACGAGCCGCACCTCGTCGAGCGGGGCCTGACCAACCACTGGGGCTACAACACGCTGGGCTTCTTCGCCCCGCACGCGCGGTACGCGAGCAACCAGGACCCGCACGAGGTGCTGCGCGAGTTCAAGGGCATGGTCAAGCTGCTGCACGCCGCCGGCATCGAGGTGCTCCTCGACGTCGTCTACAACCACACGGCCGAGCAGAGCATCGGCGGCGCGACCCTCTCGTGGCGGGGTCTCGGCGAGGCGACCTGGTACCGGCTCGACGAGGAGGGCAACGACGTCGACGTGACCGGCTGCGGCAACACCCTCGACCTCACCGACCCGGTCGTCATCGAGATGGTCCTCGACTCGTTGCGCTACTGGGTGAGCGAGTGCCACGTCGACGGGTTCCGCTACGACCTGGCCGTCGCCCTGGGGCGCGGCGAGGACCTCGGCTACGAGGCGGACCACCCCTTCCTCGTGGCGGTGCTGGAGGACCCGGTCCTGTCGCAGGTGCTGCACGTCGCCGAGCCGTGGGACCTGGGACCGGACGGGTGGCGGACCGGCCAGTTCCCCGGGGCCTGGGCGGAGTGGAACGACCGCTTCCGCGATGCCGCGCGCGACTTCTGGCTGGCCGACGCCGGTGCACTGTCGCGCGGGGAGGTCAGTGGTGACGGCGTGCGTGAGATCGCCACCCGGCTCGTCGGCAGCCGAGACCTCTTCGGCGAGCGCTCTCCCCTGTCATCGGTGGGCTTCGTCACCGCGCACGACGGCTTCACCATGGCCGACCTGGTGGCGTATGACGAGAAGCACAACGAGGCCAACGGCGAGGACAACCGCGACGGCAACGACCACAACCGCTCGTGGAACCACGGCGCGGAGGGCCCGACCGACGACGAGGTCATCCAGCTCGCGCGGCGACGCTCGGTGCGCAACCTGCTCGGCACGCTGCTGCTGTCGTCCGGGATCCCGATGATCGCCTCGGGCGACGAGATCGGCCGGACCACCGACGGCAACAACAACCCGTACTGCCAGGACAACGAGATGACCTGGCTGGACTGGGAGCTCGACACGGCGCGCACGGACCTGCTCGCCACGGCCGCGCACCTGACCGAGCTGCGCCGCGAGGTCCCGGTGCTGCGCGACCACGACGAGTCGGTGATCGGCTGGTACGACGAGGCCGGTCAGCCCATGACGGACGAGACCTGGGAGCAGGACGACCGCCGCACGCTGCAGCTGCACCTGGCCGGTGAGCCCTCTGCCCTGCTGGTCGTGCACGGCGGCCTGGGTCCCGTCGACGTGACCCTCCCCGACGTGGGGCCGCTGCGGCTGCGCTGGGACAGCGCCTGGGAGCGGCCGGAGGACGCGGAGGGCGCGGAGGGCGCGGAGGGCGCGGACGAAGCAACCCCGCCCGGTGGAGGTGAACCCGCCGACGAATCCTCGGCGAGTCCCCGTCCACCCGAGACCCTCACCCCTCTCAGCCTGCGCCTCTACACCAGCTGAGCGCGCGCCCGGGGCGGGGCCGACGGCCGGGCCCGGGGCCCGGCACCCGTCGTTACTTGCGGGTACGACACCCACTTGCGCGCACCGGCACGACTCAACCCCTGATTTTCTGCGGTTCTGTCAGCACCTCTCACCACAAGTGCACGTCGTACCCGCAAGTAGCCAAGCGGGGAGGCGGGAGGCGTCGGGAGCGGGAGGCGGGAGCGGGGCTGGCGCGCATCAAGGAAAAGTCCGGACCGTCTCCTCGTCGTGAGACGAAGGGAGAGCAGTCCGGACTTTTCCAGCGCGCCACCCCGCTCGCGGCCGCCCGCGTACGCAAGCCAGCCGAGCGGGTCGTGCGGGCCATGGGTCGTGGCTCGCGCGGGCCGAGCGAGCCTTGGGCCGAGCGGCTCGTGCGGGGTCGAGCGGGGTCGTGCGGGTCGTGCGGAGCAGGAGCTCAGGCGTTGGCCACCAGCCCGAGTGACGCGGGGAAGGCCATCAGCTCGTGCTTGGGCAGCACGCGCACGGTCCAGCCGAACTGGCCGGTGCGCTCGATCGGGACCTGCCCGGCGAACTTCGCCTTGCCGTCCTCGTAGCCCTCGACGAAGGACAGCGAGGTCGCGTCCCAGTCGACGAGGTCATCGGTGCCGAGGGCGACCCGGCCGGCGACGACCTGGACGTCGACCTCGTGCGGGGCCAGCCCGTCGAGGGTGACGTAGGCGTCGAGGCTGAGCGACTCCCCGACGAGCGGGCTGTCCGAGACGCCCGAGCCCTCGACGTGGTCGACGTGCACGGACGACCAGCCGGCGCGGGCGCGGGCCTTGTAGTCCGCGAGCGCCTTGGCGCCCGCGTGGTCGTCGCCGTTGACGCGCGCGTTGTGGACGGCCGCGGGGGCATAGAGGCGCTCCGTGTAGTCACGCACCATGCGGGTGGCCAGGACTTTGGGGCCGAGGGTGGTCAGCGTGTGCCGCAGCATCGACAGCCAGCGCTGCGGCAGGCCGCTCTCGTCGACGTCGTAGAAGCGCGGTGCCACCTGGGTCTCGATGAGGTCGTAGAGCGCCGCGGCCTCGATGTCGTCGCGACGGGACTCGTCCTCGACACCGTCGGCGGTGGGGATCGCCCAGCCGTTGTCACCGTCGTACCACTCGTCCCACCAGCCGTCGAGGATCGACAGGTTGAGGCCGCCGTTGAGCGCGGCCTTCATACCGGAGGTGCCGCACGCCTCGAAGGGACGTAGGGGGTTGTTGAGCCACACGTCGCAGCCCGGGTAGAGGGTGCGGGCCATCGCGATGTCGTAGTTGGGCAGGAAGACGATGCGGTGGCGCACGTCGTTCTGGTCGGCGAAGCGGACCATCTGCTGGATGAGCTGCTTGCCGGTCTCGTCGGCCGGGTGCGACTTGCCGGCGATGACCAGCTGCACCGGCCGCTCGGGGTGGAGCAGCAGTGCCTTGAGCCGCTCGGGGTCGCGCAGCATCAGGGTCAGTCGCTTGTAGGTCGGTACGCGGCGGGCGAAACCGATCGTCAGCACCGCCGGGTCGAGGACCGAGTCGGTCCACCCGAGCTCGGCATCGCTTGCCCCCCGCTTGGCCCAGCTGGAGCGCAGGCGGGCGCGCACGTCGTCGACGAGTCGCGAGCGCATCTGCGCCTTGGCCGACCAGATCGCCTCCCCCGGCACGTCCGGGATCTCGTTCCAGCGGCCGGAGGCCTCGACGTCACGGCCGCCGAGGTGCTGGGCGGCGATGTCGTAGACGGAGTCGTCGACCCAGGTCGGGGCGTGCACGCCGTTGGTGATCGAGGTGATCGGCACCTCGGAGTCGTCGAAACCGGGCCACAGCCCGTCGAACATCCCGCGGGAGACGACACCGTGGAGCCGGGAGACACCGTTGGCCCGCTCGGCCAGGCGCAGCCCCATGACCGCCATGTTGAAGACGCCCTCGGAGCCGCCCTCGTAGGTCTCTGCGCCGAGTGCTCGCAGCTTGTCGAGAGGGACCCCGGGCAGCTCCTGCGACCCACCGAAGTAGCGCTCGAGCATCGTCACGTCGAAGCGGTCGATGCCGGCGGGCACGGGTGTGTGCGTGGTGAAGACGGTGCCGGCTCGGGCGGCCTCCATCGCCTCGTCGAAGCTCATCCCTGCGGACTGGGTGAACTCGCTGATCCGCTCGATGCCGAGGAACCCGGCGTGACCCTCGTTGGTGTGGAAGACCTCCGGGGCGGTCGCGCCGGTCAGGCGGGACCACAGGCGCAGCGCGCGGACACCTCCGATGCCGAGCAGCATCTCCTGCTGGAGCCGCTGCTCGCCGGCGCCGCCGTAGAGCCGCTCGGTGACCGCCCGCATCGCGTCGTCGTTGCCGGGGACGTCGGAGTCGAGGAGCAGCAGCGGCACCCGGCCGACCTGCGCGCGCCACACGTGCGCCCGCAGCTGGCCACCGCCGGGCATGCCGACCGTGATGACGCTCGGGGTCTCGTCGTCCTCGCGCAGGAGGGTCAGCGGCAACCCCTGCGGGTCGAGGACCGGGTAGGTCTCGCGCTGCCAGCCGTCCGCGTCGAGGCTCTGCTTGAAGTAGCCGGTCTTGTAGAAGAGCCCGACCCCGACGATCGGCACACCGAGGTCGGAGGCCGCCTTGAGGTGGTCGCCGGCGAGGATGCCGAGGCCACCGGAGTACTGCGGCAGCACCTCGGTGATCCCGTACTCGGGGCTGAAGTAGGCGATCGACGCCGGGGCCGCCTCACCCTGCTCCTGGTACCAGTGCGGGGAGGTCAGATACTCGTCGAGGCCGGCCTTGGCCGATCCCACGCGGGCGACGAGGTCCTCGTCCTGCGCGAGCTCCTCGAGCTCGCTGCCGGAGAAGGTCGCGAGGAGACGCACCGGGTCGTGGCCGGCCTCCTCCCAGCGCCTCGGGTCGAGGCCGGCGAAGAGCCGGCGCGTGGGCGAGTGCCAGCTCCAGCGCAGGTTCATCGCCAGGTCCCCCAGGGCGGAGATCGGTTCGGGCAGGGCAGTGCGGACGCTGAAACGTCGAATGGCCTTCACCCAGCCCATCTTGGGGGGTCCGGTGGCGGCACGCCAAGTCCTCGACGGCGTCTTCGACGGTACCGTGGTGATGGTGAGCACCGACTTCACCGTTGCCCCATCCCCCCTGAGCGCGGTTCCCGTCTCGGAACCACCGCAGCAGCCCCTCGGCCGCATCCCGGTCCTGGACGTGCGCCCGTGCGTCGACCACGGTGCGCGACCCGCCACGTCGGTCGTCGGTGAGCCCTTCACCGTCAGCGCCGAGGTCTTCCGCGAGGGACACGACGCGGTCAACGCGACGATCGTGCTCACCGACCCCGACGGCGTCGAGCACCACGTGCCGATGACCTGCACCAACCCCGGGCTGAGCATCTGGGAGGGCGAGGTCGCCGCCGACCGGGAGGGCATGTGGAGCTACCGGGTGGAGGGTTGGTCCGACCCGTGGGCCACCTGGGTGCACGACGCCTCGATCAAGATCCCCGCCGACATCGACGCCGCCCTCATGCGTGCCGAGGGGGCGATCGTGCTGGAGCGGGCGGCTGCCGACCCGGACCGGGACGAAGGGGGGCGCTGCTCCCTTCGCTCCGCTGCCGACGTGCTGCGCGACGAGCAGGGCCATCAGGCGACCTCCGCGCTGCATCTCGTGACGACCGGCACCGCCGCCGTCGAGCTGGGGGCCACCCCGCACCGCGAGCTGGTCAGCCCGAGCGCCGACCTGCCGCTGCTCGTCGAGCGGGAGCTGGCCCTCTTCGGCTCCTGGTACGAGATCTTCCCGCGCAGCGAGGGCGCCCACGTCGACCCGGCGACCGGTCGGTGGGTCACCGGCACGCTGCGCACGGCCGCGCAGCGGCTGCCGGCCATCGCCGGCATGGGCTTCGACGTCGTCTACCTGACACCGATCCACCCGATCGGCACGACCGCGCGCAAGGGCCCCAACAACACCCTCGAGGCCGGGCCGGAGGACCCCGGGTCCCCCTACGCGATCGGCTCGCCCGACGGCGGGCACGAGGCGATCAACCCCGATCTGGGCACCTTCGAGGACTTCGACGCCTTCGTCGCGGACGCGACCCGTCTGGGCCTCGAGGTCGCGCTCGACCTGGCGCTGCAGTGCTCGCCCGACCACCCCTGGGTCACCGAGCACCCCGAGTGGTTCACCACGCGTGCCGACGGCAGCATCGCCTACGCGGAGAACCCGCCGAAGAAGTACCAGGACATCTACCCGATCAACTTCGACAACGACCCGGCCGGCATCTATGCCGAGGTCCGCCGCGTCGTGCAGGTGTGGATCGACCACGGGGTCAAGATCTTCCGCGTCGACAACCCGCACACCAAGCCGGTCGAGTTCTGGCAGTGGTTGATCGGTGATGTCGCGAGGTCGCACCCCGACGTCATCTGGCTGGCAGAGGCCTTCACCCTGCCGGCGATGATGCACGCGCTGGCCAAGGCCGGCTTCCAGCAGAGCTACACCTACTACGCCTGGCGCAACACCGTTCCCGAGCTAGTCGAGTACGGCACCGAGCTCAGCGGCGAGGCGGCGGCCTACATGCGGCCGAGCTTCTGGCCGACGACCCACGACATCCTCACGCCCTACATGCAGTTCGGCGGCCCCGCGGCGTGGAAGGTACGGGCCGCGATCGCCGCGACGATGGTCCCGACGTGGGGTATCTACGCCGGCTACGAGCTCATGGAGCACGTCGCCCGTCCCGGCGCGGAGGAGCAGATCGACAACGAGAAATACGAGCTCAAGGACCGCCGGTGGGATGACGTCACCGAGGCCGGAGGGTCGCTCATCGGCTGGCTGACGATGCTCAACCGGGTGCGTCGCGAGCACCCCAGCCTGCAGCTGCTGCGCAACCTCACCTTCCACCACGTCGACGACGAGAACCTGCTGGCCTACTCCAAGTCGCGCACCCTCGCCGACGGCACGACCGACACGGTCATCGTCGTCGCCAATGTCGACCCGCACTCGACCCGTGAGTCGACGCTGCGGCTGGACATGGAGGCCCTCGGCCTCGACTGGGGCGCCCAGCTGCACGTCGAGGACCTCGTCACCGGAGCCCAGTGGGTCTGGGGCGAGGCCACCTATGTGCGCGTCGGCGTCGAGACCGAGCCGGTGCACATCGTCTCCGTGCGGCACGCCTGATGGCCACGATCCATCGGGCCGAGCTGCATCCCTCCAAGCTCGAGCTGCTCACCGAGTGGATGGGCGGGCAGCGCTGGTTCGTCGGCACGAGTCGGCCCCGGCTGCGCCGGCTCGACTCCTGGCGCCTGGACGACCCGAGCGGCGAGGTCGGCATCGAGACGGTCATCGTGCTCGACGAGGCCGGCAGCACCCCGGTCGTCTACCAGGTCCCACTCACCTACCGGGACGCTCCGCTGGAGGGTGCCGAGGCCGCGCTCGTCGGCGAGATGGAGCACTCCGTCCTCGGGCACCGATGGGTCTACGACGCCCCGCACGACCCCGTCTACGTCACCCAGCTCCTCGAGCTGCTCTGCGGACGCGTTGCCGCGCAAGCAGGCTCGACCTCTGACACCCCCGACCCCCACATCGTCGGCGCTCCGCACCCGGCCTGGCCGAGCGACCCGGTGATGGCCTCGAGCCGGGTCCTGGGCGGCGAGCAGTCCAACACCTCGATCATCGTCACCCCCGCCCCCGGCACGGGGGCCCCGATCATCGTCAAGGTCTTCCGCACCCTCTCCCCCGGGGAGAACCCCGACATCACCCTGCAGGGCGCACTGGCCGCCTCCGGCTCCCCCTCCGTCCCGGCGAGCGTGGGCCACGTCGCCGGCGCCTGGCAGCGACCCGACGGTCAGGCCAGGGACTTCGGTCAGCTGGCCTTCGCCCAGGAGTACCTCGAGGGCGCCACCGACGCCTGGCGCGAGACGCTGCAGACGGCTGCCTCCGGCACCGACCTCCGCGAGCGCGCTCGGGAGCTCGGGCGCGTGGTCGCCGACGTCCACGCGACGCTCGCCCGGGCCCTGCCCAGCCGCGCTCCCGACGCCGGCGATGTCGAGCGACGCGTCGCCGCGATGCGACGGCGGGCGGCCCGCGCGACGAGCGAGGTCCCCGGCCTGACCGCCCACGACGCCCGCGTCGCGGCCGTCCTCGACGCCGCCACCACAGCCGACTGGCCTGCGCTGCAACGCATCCATGGCGACCTGCACCTGGGACAGGTGCTCGACGTACCCGGCCGCGGCTGGATGCTCATCGACTTCGAGGGTGAGCCGCTGCGCCCGCTGGCGGAGCGCAACGAGCTGGATTCCCCCCTTCGCGATGTCGCAGGGATCCTGCGCTCGCTGGACTACGCCGCGGGCACGCTCGAGCGCTCGGACTCCGGCCTCGACGCCCGGGCGTGGTGCACCGCGATGCAGACCGCCTTCCTCGACGGCTACGCCGAGGTCGGCCCGGACCCGCGCGGGTACGGTGACCTGCTCACCGCATTCGTCCTCGACAAGGCGCTCTACGAGGTCGTCTACGAGGCGCACCACCGACCCGGGTGGCTCTCGCTGCCCACGACCGCGATCGACCGACTCCTCCAGGAGGACCGCTCGTGAACCCCACCCCCGACCCCGCCCTGACCGGCGCCCTGTGGGCGCTGGCCCACGGCCGCCACGCCCAGCCGCACGACCTGCTCGGGCAGCACCTCGAGGAGGCCGGCCTGCGGGTGCGCGTGCGGCGACCGCTCGCCACGCGGGTGACCGTGCGCTTCGAGGACGGTGTGCACCTCGACCTCGAGCACGACGGCGAAGGCATCTTCTCCGGGGTGCGCGCGGGCTGCACGCGGACGATGGACTACCGGGTGGTCACCACGTGGGAGGACGGCGTCGAGCACCTGGGTGATGACCCCTATCGCTTCGCCCCGACCGTGGGCGAGGTCGACCAGCACCTCATCAACGAAGGCCGTCACGAGCAGCTGTGGACCGTCCTCGGAGCGCACACGCGCTCCTACGACGGCCCCATGGGCGGGGTCGACGGCGTCTCCTTCGCGGTGTGGGCGCCCCGGGCCAAGGCCGTGCACGTCATCGGCGACTTCAACGGCTGGGACGGCCTGGCGCACCCCATGCGCGCCCTCGGCGCCTCGGGCGTGTGGGAGGTCTTCGTGCCCGGTGCGGTCGTCGGGGACGTCTACAAGTTCGCGGTGCGCGGCGCGGACGACGTGGTGCGGCACAAGGCCGACCCGCTGGCCCGTCTGGCCGAGACGGCTCCCGCGACCGGCTCCGTGGTCACGAGCAGCACCCACGTCTGGCAGGACGACGCCTGGCTGGAGCAGCGCGCGGGCAGTGACCCGCACACGTCGCTGATGAGCATCTACGAGGTGCATCCGGGCTCGTGGCGGCAGGGGCTGGGCTGGCGCGACATGGCCACCGAGCTCGTCGACCACGTCGTGCGCCACGGCTTCACCCACGTGGAGCTCATGCCGGTCATGGACCACCCCTACCCGCCGTCGTGGGGCTACCACGTGACGAGTTACTTCGCGCCCAACTCGCGCTTCGGCTCGCCCGACGACTTCCGTCACCTCGTCGACGCCTTCCACCGCGCGGGCGTCGGCGTCCTCCTCGACTGGGTCCCGGGGCACTTCGCGACCGACGAGTGGGCGCTGGTGCGCTTCGACGGGCTGCCGCTCTACGAGCACCCGGACCCGCGGCGGGGGTGGCAGCCCGACTGGGGCAGCTACGTCTTCGACTTCGGGCGGCCCGAGGTGCGCAACTTCCTGGTCGCCAACGCCCTGTACTGGCTCGAGGACTTCCACATCGACGGGCTGCGCGTCGACGGCGTGGCCTCGATGCTCTACCTGGACTACTCACGTGAGCCCGGCGAGTGGATCCCCAATGTCCACGGTGGCCGGGAGAACCTCGAGGCCGTCTCGCTGCTCCAGGAGGTCAACGCGACCGCCTACCGGCGCTCCCCCGGCATCGTCACGGTGGCCGAGGAGTCGACCGCCTGGCCCGGCGTCACCCGCCCCACCGACGAAGGGGGGCTCGGCTTCGGCCTGAAGTGGAACATGGGCTGGATGAACGACGTCCTGCGCTACCTCGGCGAGGACCCGGTCAACCGCGAGCACCACCACACCCTGCTCAGCTTCGCGATGATGTACGCCTACGCCGAGAACTACCTGCTGCCGATCAGCCACGACGAGGTCGTCCACGGCAAGGGCTCGATGCCCTACAAGATCCCCGGCGGGGACGACGAGCGCTTCGCCACGCTGCGGGCCTTCTTCGCCTACCAGTGGGCCTTCCCCGGCAAGCAGCTGATCTTCATGGGGACCGAGTTCGGGCAGACGAGCGAGTGGGCGGACGGTCGCTCGCTCGACTGGCACCTGCTCGACCACGCGGTCCACCGCCGCACCGGCGAGCTCGTCGCGGAGCTCAACACCTTCGCGCGCAGCCACCGGGCGATGTGGGCGCTCGACGCCGACCCGGCGGGGTTCCGGTGGTTGGACGCCGACGACAACCAGGGCAACACCGTGGCCTTCCTGCGCTTCGCCGAGCAGGGCGACGACGTGGTCGCGGTCGTCGTCAACTTCGGCGGGGCGGCGCGCTCCCCCCTTCGCATCGGGGTGCCGAAGGGGGGTCGCTGGGAGGTCCGTCTCGACACCTCGGGCTATGACGCGGCTGGCTCACCGAGCCAGGCCGGCCTCGTGCTCGACGCCGAGCCGCGTGCCTGGCAGGACCAGCCGTGGTCCGTGGAGGTCCACGTCGCCGCCCTCAGCGCCGTCTACCTCACCCCCGCATCTGCTTGAGGTCGTGCGCACCCCCGGCGCATCTCCTTAAGGTCGTACGCACCCCCGGCGCATCTCCTTAAGGTCATGCGCACCCCCGGCGCATCTCCTTAAGGTCATGCGCACCCCCGGCGCATCTCCTTGAGGTCATGCGCACTCAGGGGTGGCACGGCGGAGGCTCAGAAGAGCGCGCTCATCAGGCTCGTGCGGCCCTTGCGGACGCGCTCGTCGTGGTTGCCCACGACGGCGAAGAGGTCGAGCAGGCGCGTCTTGATCCGCTCGCGCTCGTCGTCGGCCGTGACGCGGACGAGGTCGATCAGCCGCACGAAGGCGTCCTCGACGTGCCCGCCCAGGACGTCCAGGTCGGCGACGACGAGCGCCGCGTCGACGTCCGACGGGTCGCTGGCTGCCGCCTCGCGGGCGGCCTGCAGGTCGACGTCCCGGGTGCGCTTCATCAGCGCCACCTGCGCCAGACCGAGCTGGGCGTCGGTGTCCTTGGGGTCAGCAGCGATGGCCTTCTCGTAGGCCGCGGTCGCGGCGTCGAGGTCGTCCCGCTCGATCGCGTCGTAGGCCTCCTGGTGCAGCGGCGGGAGCTCGTCCGCCTCCGACTCGGCAGGCACGTCGCTCGCGCTGACCCGTCCCGTCACGCCGTTCTGGACGGCCACCTGGAGCAGCTGGTCGACGACCGCACGGAACTGCTCCTTGTCGACCATCCCGCTGAAGAGCGGGACCGGCTGACCGCTCACGAGCCCGAGCGCCAGGGGGACCTCGGGCGGCTGGACGGCCTGCATGATGCCGGGGTTGGTGGCCACGTCGATCCCGACGACCTGCACCCGCCCCTCGAGCGCGGTGGCGATGTCGATCGCGTCGTCGAGCAGCGCCCGGCTCTGGGGCTGCTGCGAGGACCAGACGACGGCCACCGCGGGGACGATGCTCGTACGGCCGACGATCTGGTTGAAGTTGGCGTCGCTCGCCTCGACGACCAGTCCGTCGATCTCGCCACCGTCAGCAGGTGGCGCACCCGCGGGCGCGCCACCACCGGCGGCGGTGGGACCACCCGCAGGAGCGGGTGTGGATGCGGGGCGGGCGGGGCCGCCGAGACCGGACAGATCGACGGCTCCGCGCAGGGCTCGGGTCGGATCACTCATGACCACATTGTCCCCCACCGGAGGTGGCGCGACTCAGCGGCCCTTGGCCGAGTGCAGCACGTCGCTGGCCGCGACGACCCGGGACTTGCCCTCCGCCGGCGTGACGAAGCCGATCGTCTCGACGTGCTTGACCGTCAGCGACTTCTTGACGGTCGACGCGTCGAGCACGTGCTTGAGCGCGGGCTGCTTGATCTTCAGCTCCTTGAGCTTCTTGGTGGCCGTGATGGTGTCGGTCCGCGTCATCGGCATGAAGGTGAGCGAGCCCCCGTCGGCGAGCTCGAACTCGACGCTCTCGCCCGAGGCGACCGCCTGGCTCTGGCTGTAGTCGGCCAGCGCGCCGAGCTCCTTGTCGGTCTTCTTCGCGTTCTTCTTCAGCGCCGCGGAGAAGCCGTCGCTGACGGAGACGTCCTTGGGCGCCTTCTTGGCCGCGGGGAAGGCCACTCCCTTCGCCCAGGAGCTGGCGGCCGAGGTGACGTCCTGCGAGGGAGCCTTGGTCAGCTTGACCGGTGTGCCCTCCTCGAGGGGGGCCAGCGCCGGCACGCTGGCCCCGGCGGCCATCGGGACGTCGGCGAAGAGCGTGTACGGCTGGTCGGCGGCCTGCGACACGAGGACGTGGAGGTACTGCACGTCCTTGGTCTGCGAGGTGGCGAGCACGGCCCGGGGCCAGTCCTTGCCACGGCTGACGGCGAGCACCTTCAGCCCGTCGACCTCCTCGCCCGCGCGGCTGCCCCTGTCCTTGCTCGCGACCGAGGCGTTGACCTCGCGCAGGGCAAGCCCCGAGAGGGTCTTGTCGCGCTCCGCGTCGTCGGCGGCGCCGCTCGTGCGGGAGACCGAGACGGCGTCGTCGATGACGCGCTTGCTCACCGTGCTCGCGGTGTCGGCGGAGATCGATGCGCCGCCGGTCTGCTCCGCGGGTGCGTCGTGGATGCCGGCCAGCGAGCTGCCGACACCGCAGCCGCCCAGCAGGACGGGCAGCGCGATCATGGTCGCGACGAAGGGGGTCTTGGTGCGGCTCATGAGGAGCCCTCCTCACGAGTGGTGCGGGCGAAGCGCGCCCGGGTGGCGCCCAGCGCCCCGGTGCGGACGAGCAGGGCCAGGCCCACGATGACGAGGACGAGGCCGACGACGAGCGTGGTCAGGGCCGTGGTGCCCCAGCCTCCGTCCTCGACGGTCATGGTCACCCGGTCGACCTCGGCTCCCTCGGGGGCCGTGATGACGAGCGACTGCGGTGCGTCTGCCTGCTCGATGGTGCGCGTGATCTCGCCCGAGCCGTTGTCCGACTCCTGCCAGATGTCGAGGCCACGGGGAGAGACGGCATCGCCCTTGCCCGCCGCAGCGGTCGTCAGGGCCCAGTCGCCGACCTCGACGCCGGTGACCTGCACGCGTGCACCGTCGCCGAGGAGTGCCTCGACATCGGAGGGACGTGAGGTGCCGGCCCACATGTCGCCCGTCCCGGTCGCGGTCACCGTGACGGGGTGGTCGACCCGGTTGAGGACGTCGGGTCCGAGGACCACGACGCGCTGGCCGGGGTCGGCGGTGAAGGTTGCCGTGCCGGACGTGCCGAGGTTGGCGAGGAACCAACCGCCGACGATCGCGACGACGAGGCCGACGAGGGCAAGTGCCGCGCCGGCCACGCGCTGGATGAGCGTGCTCACATCAGTGCTTTCCGTGGGAGATCAGGAGGGTCCGCCGACTGCAGCGGACGACCCACCATGACAAATGTTGCCCGAATGTCACAAATCGGTCACGGAGCGTGTGGTGCTCAGTCCTGCCCGAGGAGGCCCTCGACGCGCTCGACCTTGGCGGCCATCTGGCCGGTCCGACCGGCCCGGATGTCGGCCTTCATCACCAGGCCGACGCGGTCGCCGTAGGGCTCCATGGCGTCGACGCATCCCTTGACGACGGCCATCACCTCGTCCCACTCACCCTCGATGGTGGTGAACATCGAGCCGAGGTCGTGGGGCAGGCCGCTGTCGCGGACGACGCGCAGCGCAGCGGCCACCGCCTCGGCGTACGAGCCATGGGCGTCCGGCGAGGACGGGGCGATCGAGAAGGCGAGGAGCACAGGGACCTCCGAGGTCATCTGGTCATGCGGATGTGGCCGTCGATGCGGGTCAGATCGTAGGTGTGCTGCTCGACGCTGGTGTCCCGGCCCTTGGGCCGGTAGGTGAGGGTCACGGCGACCTCGCCGGACGCCTCGGCCACGCTGATGTCGCTCGTCGTGACCGAGTCGATGTCGCTCCAGAAGTCGTCATAACCCGCCCGGTTGGTCTGCCGCTCAGGTGCGAGCATCGCCCAGGCGGCGTCACGGTCGGATGTGACCGTCGAGAAGTAGTCCTCGACGAAGCGGCGCCCCTCGGCCTCGGTGATGGCGTCCTCGGACGTCGTGCCGGACGTCGTGCTGGACGTCGTGTCGGACGAGGTCGTCGAGGTCCCGCTCGTCGTCGTGCTGGTCGTCGTGGTCTCGGTGGTCCGGTCGGTGCCCGAGGCCCCCGTCGAGCCGTCAGAGCCGGCACCCCTGGACATGGCGAAGGCGATGCCCGCCACGAGCAGCGCGACCAGGCCGGCCACGAGGAGCACCCACAACCACCCGCCTCCCCGTCGCGGCGCCCCTTGCGCCGCCAGGGGATCCGGGTGGTGCTGGGCGGGAGCCGCGGCAGGCGCGGCCGCCGGCATCACGTGCGTGGCGGTGGCAGGAGCCCCACCCGTCCCTCCGGCAGCGATGCTCTCCAGCCGTCGCAAGGCCTGGGCCATCGAGCCACGACGGGTGGCGTCACGCGAGAGCATGTCCGCCAGCACGGGCTCGAGCTGACCGGCGCGGTCGGGCCGTCGTGGCGGGTGCGCGGCGATGCTGCGCAATGTCGCCAGTGCGTTGCCCTGGCTCGGGTAGGCGTCCTTGCCCTCGACCGCGAAGTAGATCGTGGCTCCGAGCGCCCAGACGTCTGCGGCCTCGCCGTGGTCGTCGCCGACGGCGACCTCCGGTGCCATGTAGCTCGGGGTGCCCGTCACGAGACCCGTCTGGGTCAGCTGGTCATCGGTCCCGGAGCGCGCGATGCCGAAGTCACCCAGCTTGGGCCGGCCGCCGCCGATGAGGACGTTGGCGGGCTTGACATCGCGGTGCACGATCCCGGCCTTGTGTGCCGCTGCCAGGGCACCGGCGAGCTGCGCGCCCAGGTCGGCAGCCCCCCTCGGAGTCATCGGTCCGCGCTCGCGGATCACGGAGGCCAGGGTGGGGCCGGCCACGTACTCCATGACCAGCCACGGAGTGCCCTCGTGCTCGGTGACGTCGTAGACGGCGACCACGTTGGGGTGGTTGAGCGCGGCCGCAGCCCGGGCCTCACGCATGGCGCGACGGGTCTCCCCTTCGCTCTCCCCGGGGAAGTCACCGATCTGCTTCACGGCGACCTGGCGACCCAGCACCGTGTCGCGGGCCAGCCAGACGATGCCCATCCCCCCACGCCCGATCGGCCGCACGGTCTCGTAGCGGTCGCCGATCAGCCCGGGTGTGGTGTCGTCAGTCATGTCCCGGCCAGCGTAGATGCTCGGTCCGTGAGCGGCACGTAGACTCCACCGCGCGGGCGATCGCCCGCTCCAGTCGCCACATCATGCAGGGGGATCCACCATGTCGTACCCAGCTCCGCCACCGCCTGGCGGTGCCGGCAACCCCAATCCGTACGCGGGGGCGCCGTATGGCTCAGGGGCGCCGTATGGCTCAGGGGCGCCGTATGGCTCAGGGGCGCCGTATGGCTCAGGGGGGCCGGTGGGCGTGCCGCCCAAGAAGGACAACACCCTCTGGTGGATCCTCGGCATCATCGCCGGCGTCGTGCTGCTCTGCTGCTGCGCCGGCGCCGGCGCGGTGGTCTGGGGCGCCAACCAGGCCGACGACTCGTACTCCGACTTCAGCTCCTCGATCAATGCCTCCGAGAGCGCCGATGCTGCCAGTGGGCTCGCGGTCAGCGAGGGCGGCTCCGTGGTCGTCGACGGCGCCTCGGTCCAGTCCGGCTGGAGCGTCACCTCCGATGACATCAGCGGCCTGACGGTGCGCAACGACAGCGGGACGAGTGACTCCTTCTACCTGACCTTCTACTTCATGAAGGACGGCAACGTCATCGACGACGTCAGCTGCACCACGACCTACCTCGATGCGGGAGCGACGGACTACTCGCCCACCTGCATCGGTGCGGTCTACGACGTCTCCGACGCCGACGAGATCCGCGTCCGCGAGGGCTACTGACCCAGCACGCACGACGAGCGCCGCCGGCCCCTCGGGGTCCGGCGGCGCTCGTCGTCGTCACCCCGTCAGACGCCGAGGGTGGTGAGCAGCTCCTCCGCCGCGGCGTAGGGGTCGCTCGCCCCGTCGACGACCTGTGCCGCGAGGGTCTGCAGAGTCCCGCCCGAGCCGAGATCGCCCATGCGGGCACGCAGCCGGGCGATGACCAGCGCCGTGATCTCGTCGCGCGCTCGAGCCGTACGGCGTTGCCGCAGCACGCCGCTCGTGGCGAGCCAGTCCAGGTGCCGAGCGATGGCATCGACGACCTCGTCGACGCCGGTGCCGTCGAGGGCCGCGGCCTTGACGACGGGGCGGCGCCAACCGCCCGGCGTCAGCCCCTCACCGAGCTGGATCATGTGCCGCAGGTCGCGGACGGTCGAGTCGGCGCCCTCGCGGTCGGCCTTGTTGACGACGAAGACGTCCCCGATCTCGAGGATCCCCGCCTTGGCCGCCTGGATGCCGTCGCCCATCCCGGGAGCGAGCAGCACGAGCGTCGTGTCGGCCGCGCCGGCGATCTCGACCTCGGACTGCCCGACGCCGACGGTCTCGACGAGGATCGTGTCGAAGCCGGCCGCGTCGAGCACCCGGATCGCCTGCGGCGTCGCCACGGACAGCCCACCGAGGTGTCCGCGGCTGGCGAGCGAGCGGATGTAGACGCCGGGGTCGCTCGCGGACTCGTTCATCCGGATGCGGTCCCCGAGGAGGGCACCGCCGGAGAAGGGGGATGACGGGTCGACCGCGAGGACGGCCACCCGCTGGTCCTGCTCGCGCAGTGCGCGCACGAGGGCATTGGTCGTCGTGGACTTGCCGACCCCGGGCGCCCCGGTGAGGCCGACGACGTGCGCTCCACCGGTGTGCGGCGCGAGGGCCGCCATCGCCTCCGGGAGCGCGGGGTGCTGGTCGTCGACGAGGGAGATCAGTCGCCCGACAGCGCGGGACGTCCCCGCCCTGGCTTCAGCGACCAGGGCGGGGACGTCGACGGTGCGGATCAAGCTCAGGCGCTCGGCACGCGGATGATCAGGGCGTCGCCCTGACCGCCACCGCCGCACAGGGCGGCCGCGCCGACGCCGCCACCGCGACGCTTGAGCTCGTGCGCGAGGGCGAGGGTGATGCGGGCGCCCGACATGCCGAGCGGGTGTCCCATCGCGATCGCGCCACCGTTGGGGTTGACCTGCTCGTCGGACAGACCGAGCTGCTTGGCCGAGGACAGGCCGACAGCGGCGAAGGCCTCGTTGATCTCGACGACGTCGAGGTCGGACACGGAGATGCCCTCCTTCTTGACGGCCGCCTCGATGGCGTTGGCCGGCTGGGCCTGCAGGGTCGAGTCCGGGCCGGCGACGACGCCGTGGGCGCCGATCTCGGCGAGCCAGGTCAGACCGAGCTCCTGCGCCTTGGTCTTGCTCATCACGACGACCGCGGCAGCACCGTCGGAGATCTGCGAGGCAGAGCCGGCGGTGATGGTGCCGTCCTTGGCGAAGGCGGGACGCAGCTTGCCCAGCGACTCGGCCGTGGTGTCGGCACGCACGCCCTCGTCCGTGGCGAAGACGATCGGGTCGCCCTTGCGCTGCGGGATCTCGACCGGGACGACCTCGTCGGCGAACTTGCCGTCGGCCCAGGCCTTGGCGGCCTTCTGGTGGCTCGCGGCGGCGAAGGCGTCCTGCTCCTCGCGCGTGAACTCGGAGTTCTCGGCGTTCTTGCTCTCGGTCAGCGAGCCCATCGCTTGGTCGGTGATGATGTCGTAGAGGCCGTCGTGGGCCATCGAGTCCTTGAGCTTGGTGTCGCCGTACTTGATGCCCTCGCGGCTCTTGGGGAGCAGGTGGGGGGCGTTGGTCATCGACTCCTGGCCACCGGCGACGACGACGTCGAACTCACCGGCGCGGATCAGCTGGTCGGCCAGGGCGATCGCGTCGATGCCCGAGAGGCAGACCTTGTTGACGGTCAGCGCCGGCACGTCCTTGGGGATGCCGCCCTTGATCGCGGCCTGGCGGGCGGGGATCTGGCCCTCACCCGCGGTGAGCACCTGACCCATGATCACGTAGTCGACGTCCTCGCCGTTGACGCCGGCCTTCTCCAGGGCGCCCTTGATGGCGATGCCGCCGAGGTCGGATCCGGAAAAGCCCTTGAGGGAGCCGCTCATGCGGCCCATCGGGGTGCGGGCGCCGGCGACGATGACGGACACGGGACGGTCAGACATGTGGATTCCTCCAACATTCGTGGGGTGCGCGCGCCCGGCAGGACGTCGCGGCTCTTGTGTCTCACCCTAGCGACGAGGACGAAGGGAGGGCAGTGCCTCCCTTCGTGGTGGACACCACAGCGCGGCCCGGCGTGCCGGACCTCGGCCCGGCCGGACCGGGTGTGCAGGACCACAGGCGAAGGGGGCGCGCGCGCCCCCTTCGCCTCTCTAGGCTGCCGCCATGACTGATCTCTTCACTGCCATCGACCACGTGGGCGTGGCCGTCCCCGACCTCGACGAGGCGATCGCCTTCTACCGCGACGTCTACGGCATGGAACTCGCCCACGAGGAGACCAACGAGGAGCAGGGCGTGCGCGAGGCGATGATGCGCGTCGGCGACTCCGGCTCCTGCATCCAGCTGCTCGCCCCGCTCTCCCCCGAGTCGACGATCGCGAAGTTCCTCGACCGCAGCGGGCAGGGCATGCAGCAGCTCGCCTACCGGGTCGAGGACATCGACGCCGTCTGCGCGACTCTGCGCGAGCGCGGCCTGCGGCTGCTCTACGACACCCCCAAGCGGGGCACGAGCAACTCCCGGGTCAACTTCATCCACCCCAAGGACGCCCGCGGCATCCTCGTGGAGCTCGTCGAGCCCGCTGCGGACGCCGGGCACTGACCCCTTCGCCCGGCGCCGAGGTGTTGCCGGGCACCACGATCTCGCGTGTGAACTGAGTCATGACACCGCTCACCTCGGCGTCATGACGACCTAGGTTGCACGCAACGCACGCCCCTGACCCTTCCCCCCACGAGGCCGAGGAGCCCACTTCACATGGCAATCGACCAGATCCGCGACGCGATCCTCTCCGGTGACCGCAGCGAAGAGACCTACACCAACCTGCCCCTGCCGGACACCTACCGCGCGACCACCGTCCACAAGGACGAGGTCGAGATGTTCAAGGGTCTGGCCAGCCGCGACAAGGACCCGCGCAAGTCCCTGCACCTGGACGACGTGCCGATCCCGGAGCTCGCCCCCGACGAGGCGCTCGTCGCCGTCATGGCCAGCGCGATCAACTTCAACACCGTGTGGACCTCGATCTTCGAGCCCGTCTCCACCTTCGGCTTCCTCGAGCGGTACGGCAAGCTGAACAAGTACTCCAAGCGCCACGACCTGCCGTACCACATCGTCGGCTCCGACCTCTCCGGCGTCGTCCTGCGCACCGGTGAGCACGTGTCGAAGTGGAAGCCGGGCACCGAGGTCGTCGCCCACTGCCTGTCCGTCGAGCTCGAGGACGCTGACGGCCACGACGACACGATGATGGACCCGCAGCAGCGCATCTGGGGCTTCGAGACCAACTTCGGCGGCCTCGCCGAGCTGGCCATCGTCAAGGCCAACCAGCTGATGCCCAAGCCGGACCACCTCACCTGGGAGGAGTCCGCCTCCCCCGGTCTGGTCAACTCCACCGCCTACCGTCAGCTGATCTCCAAGAACGGTGGCGCCCTCAAGCTCGGCGACCGCGTCCTGATCTGGGGCGCCTCCGGCGGTCTGGGCTCCTACGCCGTCCAGATGGCCCTCGCTGCCGGCGCCACCCCGGTCTGCGTCGTCTCCTCCCCCGAGAAGGCCGAGATCTGCCGCGCCATGGGCGCCGAGCTGATCATCGACCGCCGTGCGGAGGACTACAAGTTCTGGAACGAGGACAACACCGAGCAGAACCCCAAGGAGTGGAAGCGCCTGGGCAAGAAGATCCGTGAGCTCACCGGCGGCCACGACGTCGACATGGTCTTCGAGCACCCGGGTCGCGAGACCTTCGGCGCCTCGGTCTACGTCACCCGCAAGGGCGGCAAGATCGTCACCTGCGCGTCGACCTCGGGCTACATGCACGAGTACGACAACCGCTACCTGTGGATGAACCTCAAGCGGATCATCTCCAGCCACTTCGCCAACTACCGCGAGTCGTGGGAGGCCAACGAGCTGATCAACCGCGGCCTCGTGCACCCGACCCTGAGCCGCACCTACAAGCTCGAGGAGGTCGGCCAGGCCACTCTCGACGTGCACCACAACAAGCACCAGGGCAAGGTCGGCGTGCTCACCCTCGCCCCCGAGGCCGGCCTGGGCGTCACCAACCCGGAGAAGCGCGCGAAGTTCGAGAAGCAGATCAACCGCTTCCGCGACAACTGATCACCGCCTGATCCGACGAAGGGGGGTCCCGCCGGCTCGAGCCGGTGGGGCCCCTTCGTCATGTCACCTCCGGTCGAAGGGGGGTGGCTGCGCCCGCCGAAGTCCTTCGTTCGCTGGTCGCTCCCGTTGTCGTTCCCGACTTCGGCTTGATGTGCGCAGCCATCCCCCTTCGCCCTTCGTCGCGACGGGGTCAAGGGGGTCAGGCCAGGCTGACCGAGGTGTCCAGCTCGTTGACGGCCGCGGTGAACTGGCTGCGGTAGAGCCGCGCATACGCGCCGTCAGCCGCGAGCAGCCCCTCGTGCGTGCCCTGCTCGGCGATGTGCCCGTCCTCCATGACGACGATCAGGTCCGCGTCGCGGATCGTCGAGAGCCGGTGGGCGATGACGAAGCTCGTCCGGTCGCCGCGCAGCGCCGCCATCGCCTGCTGCACGAGGCGCTCGGTGCGGGTGTCCACCGAGCTGGTCGCCTCGTCGAGGATGAGCAGGCTGGGGTCGGCGAGGAAGGCGCGGGCGATCGTGACCAGCTGCTTCTCGCCGGCGGAGATGTTGCCCCCTTCGTCGTCGAGGTGGGTGTCGTACCCGCGTGGGAGCGAGTGGACGAAGCGGTCGACGTAGGTCGCCTCCGCCGCCGCCCGCACCTGCTCCGGGGTGGCACCGGGACGCCCGTAGGCGATGTTGTCGCCGATGGTCCCCGCGAAGAGCCAGGTGTCCTGCAGGACCATGCCCGTGCGCGAGCGAAGGTCCGCCCGGGACATCTGCGTGATGTCGATGCCGTCGATCGTGATCCGGCCCGAGTCCAGCTCGTAGAAGCGCATGATCAGGTTGACCAGGGTGGTCTTGCCGGCGCCGGTCGGACCGACGATGGCGACCATCTGCCCCGGCTCGACGACGAGGTTGAGTCCTTCGATGAGCGGACGGGCGGGGTCGTAGCGGAAGGAGACGTCCTCGAAGACGACCCGCCCGTGACCCTCGCCGGTGCCCGCGGGACCAGTCGGGTCGGCCACCTGCTCGGGGGCGTCGAGCACCTCGAAGACCCGCTCCGCGGAGGCCACGCCTGACTGCATGAGGTTGGCCATCGAGGCGACCTGCGTGAGCGGCTGGGTGAACTGGCGGGAGTACTGGATGAAGGCCTGGACGTCGCCGAGCGTCATCGTGCCGGACGCCACGCGCAGACCACCGATGACGGCGATGATCACGTAGTTGAGGTTCCCGACGAACATCATCGCCGGCATGATGATGCCGCTGACGAACTGCGCGCCGAAGCCGGCCGCCCGCAGTTCCTCGTTGCGCTCGGCGAAGGCGGCGTCGACCTCGGCCTGGCGACCGAAGACCTTGACGAGCGAGTGGCCCGTGTAGGTCTCCTCGATGACCGAGCTGAGCTCACCGGTGGACTTCCACTGCTGGACGAAGTGCCCCTGGCTGCGCTTGCCGATCGCTGCCGTGAGCGCGATCGAGATCGGGATGCTCACGAGGGCGATGACGGCGAGCAGCGGCGAGATCCAGATCATCATCGAGACCATCGCCACGACCGTGATGAGGCTCGTCAGCAGCTGGCTGAGCGTCTGCTGCAGCGACTGCGCGACGTTGTCGATGTCGTTGGTGACCCGGCTGAGCAGCTCGCCGCGCGGCTGCTGGTCGAAGTAGGGCAGGGGCAGGCGGTGCAGCTTGGCCTCGACCTGGGCGCGCAGGTCGAAGACGACCTGGTTGACCGCGCCCACGATGACGCGCCCCTGGACCCAGGAGAGGAGCGCTGCGACGACGTAGAGACCGAGGGCCAGCAGCAGGATCCGGCCGATCGTACCGAAGTCCATGCCCTGCCCGGGCACGAGGTAGGGCATCGAGGCGATCATGTCGGCCTGCTTGCCCTCGCCCGTCGCGCGCAGCTGCTCGACGACGGTGGGCAGCGGGACACCTGCAGGCAGCTTCGAGCCGATCCAGCCGGCGAAGATGTGGTCGGTGGCCCGGGCAAGGATGAGCGGCCCGACCGCACTCATCGCGACGGAGACGATGGTCAGCACGATCGCGGTCAGCACCCGGGTGCGCTCCGGCCGCAGCCGCGCGACGAGCCGCTTGGCCGAGGGGAGGAAGTTCTTCGACTTCTCCCCCGGCGTCCCGGCGGACATGGGGCCACGCCGCGGCGGCCCCCTTCGTGCCTGGGCCGCCTTCTCCTCGGCGGTGGGGACCTCGCTCATGCTGCCTCCTCCCGTGCTGCTTGGCTCTCGACGATCTCGACATAGGTCGGGCAGCTCGCGAGGAGCTCCTCGTGGGTGCCGTCGCCGACGACCCGGCCGTCGTCGAGGACGACGATGTGGTCGGCGTCGATGATCGAGGACACCCGTTGTGCGACGACGAGGACGACGCTGTCGGCGACCACGGGACGAAGGGCGGCGCGCAGCCTGGCATCGGTCGTCAGGTCGAGCGCCGAGAAGGCGTCGTCGAGCAGGTAGATCGCCGGGCGACGCACGAGGGCCCGCGCGATGGACAGACGCTGCCGCTGACCGCCCGAGAGGTTGGTGCCGCCCTGGGCGATCGGCGAGTCGAGACCCAGCTCGAGGTCGCGCACGAAGTCCTCGGCCTGGGCGATCCGCAGCGCGTCCCAGAGCTCGTCGTCGCTCGCCTCCGGCCGCCCCTGACGCAGGTTGGTGGCGATGGTGCCGGTGAAGAGGAAGGGCTTCTGCGGGACGACGGCGATGGTGCCCCACAGCGCGTCGGGGTCGAGCTCGCGCACGTCGACGCCGCCGACGAGCACGCGCCCGCCGGTCACGTCGTGCAGCCGAGGCACGAGGTCGAGCAGGGTGGTCTTGCCCGCGCCGGTCGAGCCGATGATCGCCGTGGTGCGCCCGGGCTGGGCCCGCAGGCTCACGTCGCACAGCACCGGCGAGTCGGCGCCCGGGTAGGAGAACTCGACGTCCTCGAGCACCACGTCGGGACGGGCCTGCGCCATCGGCAGCGGGTCGCTCGGCGGCACGACGCTGGACCGGGTCGAGAGCACCTCGTCGATGCGTCCGGCCGAGACGGCGGCGCGCGGGATCATCATCGACATGAAGGTCGCCATCATCACCGACATGAGGATCTGCATGAGATACGTCATGAAGGCCGTCATGGACCCGATCTGCATCTGGCCGCTGTCGATGCGCTGGGCGCCGAACCACAGGACCGCGACGGTCGAGAGGTTGAGGATGACCATGACGATCGGGAAGGCGAGCGACATCAGGCGGCCGACCGCGATCGCCGACCCCGTGTACTCGGTGTTGGCCACCTCGAAGCGCTCGCGCTCGCTCCCTTCGCGCACGAAGGCCCGCACCACGCGCACCCCGGTGATCTGCTCACGCAGGATCCGGTTGACCGTGTCGACGCTGGTCTGCATGCGTCGGAAGTTGGGGATCATCGCCCGGATGACCAGGCCGACCGAGACGGCGAGCAGCGGCACCGCGACGGCCACGAGCCAGCTGAGACCGACGTCCTCGCGCAGCGCCATGATGACGCCGCCGATCATCATCATCGGCGCGGTGACCATCATTGTCAGCGCCACGTTGGTGACCAGCTGCACCTGGGTGACGTCGTTGGTCGTCCGCGAGATGAGCGTCGGCGCCCCGAAGCGGGCGACCTCTTGGGCGCTGAAGCTGCCCACTCGCGAGAACACGGCGGCTCGCAGCCGGGCGGCCATGCCGGCGGACAGGCCGGCGCCGATCCAGGTCGCGGCGATGGTGGTGATGATCTGCAGGACGGAGACCGCGAGCATCAGCCCGCCGTGGCCCACGATGTAGCTGGTGTTGCCGGTCGCGACACCGTTGTCGATGATCTCGCCGTTGAGGCTGGGCAGGTAGAGGGAGGCGAGGGTCGCGGTCAGTTGCAGGACGAGCAGCGTCGCGACCCGGCCGCCGGTGCCGCTGAGGTGGTTGCGGACGAGGCGTAGGAGCACTCGATGATTGTTGCACCGTGCAGGCTTCTGCCCAACCGGATTGCCCGCCGGTCCCTGAGGAGGCCAGTCCGCGACCTCGACCACCGATCCCTGAGGAGGCCGCCCGCGGCCGTCACGAAGGGAGGACCCTCACCGTCCGTAGCGCCCCTGGTCGCGGGCCTGCCAGCACCGCGAGTGCCAGTGCCGACGGTCGTCCGCTCCCCCGAGTCCGTCGTCGGGCCAGACCACGACGTGCGGGGTGCCCGGCTGGATCTCGTGGGTGCACCCCGGGCAGGTGTAGACGCGCGTCGACGTCTGCCCGGTCAGCCGGCGCACGATCCATGCCCGCCCCATCCACGTCTCCCGCGTCTGCGGGGAGCCTCCGAGAGCGAGCGGACGGTGCTCGTCCCGACGGCGGCGGTTGGACCTGGGCATGGGTCCAGTCTCGCAAATGTCCTGAGGCACCATGGGCCACGCCGCTGACTCACCTGACGGATCGAGGACCCCCCGTGTACGACCTGCTCTGGATCAGCCCGCTCGAGGCCCTGGCCGTGGCGACCGCCACGTCGGGGATGTACCTCGCGATGGTGGTGCTGGTGCGCATCCTGGGTCAGCGCGTGCTGTCGGGCATGTCCAGCTTCGACCTCATCGCCGTCATCGGCTTCGGCTCGATCATCGGGCGGGCGGCCCTCGGTCAGGCACCCGTGCTCGGCGGGGGCTTGGTGGCGCTGGTGACGCTCGTCGTCGTCCAGGGGCTCTTCGGGATGCTGCGCCGTCGTGGGTGGGTCCAGCACGCCGTCGTCAACGCTCCGGTCCTGCTCATGGCCGGGCCCCGCGTCATCGAGGAGCACATGCGCCGCTGCCACGTGCTGCCCGGGGAGCTCCAGTCCCGTCTGCGGCTGGCCGGTGTCAGCCGATACGAACAGGTCGTGGCAGTGATCTTCGAGCCCTCAGGCACGATCAGCGTCCTGCGCCGCGGCGAGCAGATCGATCCGCTGCTGCTCAGCGGCGTCGTCGGCGCCGCCCTGGTCCCTGAGGACCTGCTGATCGACCGTCCCCATCCGCCCTCGGAGTGAGACAGGGCGGGCTGGCCGGGACGAACTGGGCCGGACCGTCCTCGGTACCCGGGTCCAGGCTGTGCACACACAAGGGACTCCCGGTGCAATCTGTGGCGGAGTCCGCCACGAGATGCACCAGGAGTCCCTCGTGTGATCAGGCTCAGTAGGAGCGGAAGCCCTCACCGGTCTTGCGACCGAGCTTGCCCGCAGCAACGACCTCGCGCAGCAGCGGCGCGGGGGTCAGGGACTCGTGCTCGAACTCGGCGAGCAGCTCCTCCTCGATGGCCAGGGCCACGTCGTTGCCGACGACGTCGAGGAGCGCGAAGGGACCCATCGGGTAGCCGTAGTGCTCGGTGATGGCGCCGTCGATGACGTCCAGCTCGGCGCCGTCCTCGTGCGCCTTGATGGCGTCGTTGAGGTAGGGGAAGAGCAGCGCGTTGACGATGAAGCCGGAGCGGTCGGCGCAGCTGACGGCGACCTTGCGGGTGCTGCGGCACAGGTCCTGGACGGTGTCGAGGACGTCCTGGCCGGTGCTCGGGTGGTTGATGACCTCGACGAGCTTCATCACCGGTGCCGGGTTGAAGAAGTGCATGCCGACGACGTCCTGCGGGCGCTTGGTCTGCGCCGCGAGGTCGGCGATGGACAGCGACGAGGTGGTCGTGGCGAGCACGGCGCCGGGCTTGCAGATGCGGTCCAGGTCGGCGAAGAGCTGGTTCTTGATGCCGATCTCCTCGGCGATGGCCTCGACGACGATGTCGACGTCACCGAGCGCCTCGCGCTCGGTGGAGCCGGTGAGGCGGCCGAGGATCGCGTCGGCGTCACCCTGCTCGAGCCGGCCCTTGGTGACCTGACGGCCGAGGTTCTTGGCGATCTTGGCGGCGACGGCGTCGATCTTGTCCTGGCTGCGCGCGATGTAGGTGACGGGGAACCCGTTGGCGGCGAAGACCTCGATCATGCCGGTCGCCATCGTGCCGGAGCCGACGACACCGACGGTCTTGATCGGGCGGGCGTCGCCCTGGCCGGTCTTGGCGGGGGTGAGCTCGTCGTCGACGACCTCGTCGCCCTCGTAGGTGTAGAAGCCCTTCCCGGCGGCCTTGCCGGTGCGCCCCTCGGAGATCAGCCGCTCGATGGCGGGGTTGGGCTGGTGGCGCGGGTCGCCGGTCTCGGCGAACCGAGCGGCCAGCGCGTCGCGGACGCTCTCGAGACCGAGCTCGTCGATGACGGTGAGGGGGCCCTTGGGCAGGCCGCAGCCGAACCGCATGCCGTTGTCGACGTCCTCACGGGACGCGTACTTCTCCTCGAACATCGAGGCGGCGTGGTTCAGGTACGGGAAGACGAGGGCGTCGGCGAGGGCGCGGGAGTCAGACATGACAGGCACTATCGCAGTCCGGATGACCCGCTGGTAGGGGTTCGCGGCGTGACGGTCCGCACAGGACGATCACGACACAATTCCCTTGTGCGCGTAGGGTCTGCGGGGTGCGAGTGGTGATTGCGACCTGCAGCGTCGATTACGAGGGGCGGCTGAACGCCCACCTGCCCCTGGCGACCCGTCTGCTCATCGTCAAGGCGGACGGATCGGTGCTGATCCACAGTGACGGCGGCTCCTACAAGCCGCTGAACTGGATGGCGCCCCCGTGCTCCATGGCCGAGATCGAGCCGGACGAGACCGAGGTCACCGAGGGGGTGACCGCAGTGTGGAATGTGCAGCACGCCAAGAACGAGGACCGCCTGCGGGTGAAGCTCCACGAGATCCACCACGACTCGGCCCACGAGCTGGGCGTCGATCCCGGCCTGGTCAAGGACGGCGTCGAGGCCCACCTGCAAAAGCTGCTGGCCGAGCACATCGAGACCCTCGGCGACGGCTACACCCTGGTGCGCCGCGAGTACATGACGGCCATCGGCCCGGTCGACATCCTCGCCAGGGACGCGAAGGGGGTCTCCGTCGCCATCGAGATCAAGCGCCGCGGCGAGATCGACGGCGTCGAGCAGCTCACCCGCTACCTCGAGCTGATGAACCGCGACCCCGGGCTGCGTCCCGTCACGGGGGTCTTCGCCGCCCAGGTCATCAAGCCGCAGGCCCGCACGCTCGCCGAGGACCGCGGCATCCGTTGCGTCACCCTCGACTACGACGAGCTCAAGGGCATCGACACGAGCATGCACCGCCTCTTCTAGAGAGCGGGCTCAGTCCAGCTCCATCCTCACGAACGCTCCCTGAGGAGGGCGCTCAGCGCCCCTCCTCACGACCGCTCCCTGAGCAGGGCGCTCAGCGCCCGTCTCGAAGGGCGTCTCCCCCGCCCCCTCGGAGGTCAGGACGAGCACCGTCTCACCGCGGTGCAGGTCGGCGATCTCCCCCAGCACGACCCTGCCCGGCGTGGGCTCGGCGAGCCCGGGCTCGTCCTCCAGCGGCACGTCGAGCGTCTGCGCCAGCCGACCACCGACATCATCAGCGGGTGCCCGCACGACAGCCAGCACCCGCTCACCGGCGAGGGCTGCGACGAGCTCGTCGGCTCCCTTCGCGTCACGGGGTGAGGCGGCGACCAGCAGGATCGCCGGGCAGTGCAGGGGCATACCTCGAGACTAGACCCGCCGGGTCAGACCAGGCTGAGGGCCAGCCCGATCGCGCACGGGATCATCGTGACGATGGCCCCGAGACCACTCCCCCTCGTCGCGGGCGAAGGGAGGAGGAGCAGCAGGCAGCTGACCGCGGCGATGATGCCGATCGCGACCAACCCGCCGAGCGCGAGGTCAGCGAGGACCCCCGTCAGCAGCAGCGCGAGGAGGGTCCACACGATCGCCGCGGCAGGGACCGCCGCGACCGCGTGGCCCCAGGAGACCGATCGGCCCCGGCCGCTCACGCGTCCGTGGTCTCGAGCGCGGGCAGGCCCCTGTTGTCGCGGATGATGTCGAGGAAGCGCCCCATGATCTCGTTGAGGCCGAAGTCCTTGGGCGTGAAGACCGCCGCCACCCCCATCTCGCGCAGCTTGGCCGCGTCCGACTCGGGGATGATGCCGCCGACGATGACCGGGATGTCGCCCGCGCCCTGTGCCTTCAGGCCCTCGATCACGTCGGGGACGAGCTCCATGTGCGAGCCGGAGAGGATCGAGACGCCGACGAGGTCGACGTCCTCGGCCACGGCGGCAGAGACGATCTGGTCGGGGGTCAGGCGGATGCCCTGGTAGATGACCTCGAAGCCGGCGTCACGCGCCCGCACCGCGATCTGCTCGGCGCCGTTGGAGTGGCCGTCCAGGCCCGGCTTGCCCACGAGCACGCGCAGGCTGCCACCGAGCTCTTCGCTGGTGGCCCGGACCCGGTCGCGCACTGCGGCGAGGTCCGCGGACCCGCCGGAGGCGACGCCCACGGAGCCGGAGACACCGGTCGGTGCGCGGAACTCGCCGAAGACCTCGCGCAGGGCCTGGGCCCACTCGCCGACGGTGACACCCGCGCGGGCGCAGACCATGGACGCCTCGAAGAGGTTGTCCGTGGTGGCCGCGATCTCCTTGAGCCGCTCCAGCGAGTCCGTGGCCGCCTTGGCGCCCTCCGGGTCGGCGTCGCGCTGGGTGCGCCAGGCGCGCACGGCCTCGATGGCCTTGGCCTCCACGTCCGCGTCGACCGTCTGGATCGCCGTGTCGAGGTCGGCGGTCAGCGGATTGGGCTCGGTGGTCTCGAACTTGTTGACGCCGACGACGATGTCCTCGCCAGCCTCGATGCGCTGACGGCGCAGGGAGTGGCTCGCGACGAGGGCGTTCTTCATGTACCCCGACTCGACGGCCGGGACGGCGCCGCCCATGTCCTGGATGCGCTCGATCTCGGCCTTGGCGCCCTCGACCAGCTCGGCGACCTTCTTCTCCACGACGGGCGAGCCGGCGAAGAGGTCGTCGTACTCGAGCAGGTCGGACTCGAAGGCCAGGACCTGCTGCAGGCGCAGCGCCCACTGCTGGTCCCACGGGCGCGGCAGGCCGAGGGCTTCGTTCCACGCGGGGAGCTGCACCGCGCGGGCGCGGGCGTCCTTGCTCAGGGTGACCGCGAGCATCTCGAGGACGATCCGCTGGACGTTGTTCTCCGGCTGCGCCTCGGTCAGGCCCAGGCTGTTGACCTGGACGCCGTAGCGGAACCGGCGCTGCTTGGCGTCGGTGACGCCGTAGCGCTCGCGGCAGATCTCGTCCCACAGCTCGACGAAGGCGCGCATCTTGCACATCTCCTCGACGAAGCGCACCCCGGCGTTGACGAAGAAGGAGATGCGGGCGACGACCTTGCCGAACTCCTCCTCAGGCACCCGGCCGGAGTCGCGGACGGCGTCGAGGACCGCGAGCGCGGTCGACATGGAGTAGGCGATCTCCTGGACGGGGGTCGCCCCCGCCTCCTGCAGGTGGTAGCTGCAGATGTTGATCGGGTTCCACTTGGGGATCTCGTTCACCGTGTAGGTGACCATGTCGGTGATCAGCCGCATCGAGGGAGCCGGCGGGAAGACATAGGTCCCGCGGCTCAGGTACTCCTTGATGATGTCGTTCTGCGTCGTGCCGGCCAGGCGCGCGCGCACCTCGGCCGGGTCCTGGCCGGCGGCCTCGGCCTGCTCCTCGGCGGCGACCTGGTACATCGCGAGCATGTACATCGCGACCGCGTTGATCGTCATCGAGGTGTTCATCTCGTCCAGCGGGATCTGGTCGAAGAGACGGCGCATGTCCCCGATGTGGCTGATCGGCACGCCGACCTTGCCGACCTCACCGCGGCTGAGCACGTGGTCGGGGTCGTAGCCGGTCTGCGTGGGCAGGTCGAAGGCCACGGACAGACCGGTCTGGCCCTTGGCCAGGTTGCGGCGGTAGAGCTCGTTGGACGCCGCGGCACTGGAGTGCCCGGCATAGGTGCGCATCACCCAGGGGCGGTCACGCTCGGGGCGCGCAGCCTCGGCTGCAGGGGTGGGGGCATCGATGCTGTCGGCCATGGTGGCAAGTTACCCTCGCGCCGCCTTGTGTCACAGGCCTGTCCGCGGTGAATACCGCCACACCGCCCGCCACCCCTCCCCGCGCCCAGTCCCTCGCGCCCCAGTCCCTCGCGCCCCAGACCCCGGTGGAGGTAAACGCGCGGACGAATCGTCAGCGAGTCGGCATCCACTCCCGATGACCGAGACCCGGATGGAGGTATACGCGCGGACGACTCGTCGGCGAGTCGACATCCACCCAGGACGAAGGGAGATCCCCGCGCCTCCTCCCCCGGTCGCCTTGGAGAGTGCCCACCGCGCCCGCGCCCCGGCCCCGGGTGGAGGTAAACGCGCGGACGAATCGTCAGCGAGTCGGCATCCACTCCCGATGACCCAGACCCGGATGGAGGTATACGCGCGGACGACTCGTCGGCGAGTCGACATCCACCCAGGACGAAGGGAGATCCCCGCGCCTCCTCGCGCCTCCTCCCCCGGTCACCTCGAAGGGAGCAGCCTCCAGCGCCCGAGGGGAGTCACCCGATCCGGTCGGTCACCAGCCCCATGACCCGCTCGATCGGTCCCTTGCCGATCACCTGCCACCACGCCCAGCAGGCCAGCACGGTGACGACGAGGATCCCTCCCCCGTAGGCGAGCCAGTGCTCGTACGGCGCTCGAGGGTCCCCGACCCGCTGCGCGATGGCGATGAGGCCGACGTGCAGGACGTAGCAGGTCAGCGCCATGGCGCCAGCAGCACGGACCGGCGCCAGCGCGGTCACCGCGGGTTGCAGCACGGACGAGCGGGCGGCCAGGACGATGATCCCCAGCGCGGTGCCGGTCAGCGCGACGTCGAGGAGGGCGTCGGGCACCCCTCCCGAGACGACCTCGCTCACCCCCAGGCCGTGGCCGAGCAGCCGCAGGACGATGACAGCGGCACCGGCGATCACTGCGACGCCGATGCTGATCAGTGCCGTGCGGACCGTGAGCCGGTACCGGGCGAGCAGCACCCCCGCCAGGACGAAGGGGAGCAGGCTCACCACCCGATAGTGGGTGGACAGCACGAACCACTGGAGCACCTGGTCGACCCACGCAGTGCTGTACACGCGAGCCGGGTCGAGCCCCGCACGCGCGGCGGAGTTGACCCAGGGTCCGACGGCGAAGGTCACGACGGTGGTCGCGGCCAGCGCCGGCACGGGCAGCAGCGCGAGCGGCGAGGCGACCACGAGCGTCGCGCCGAGGGACATCAGGACGATGGCGACGAAGGTGCCGAGCTGCTGGAGCAGCACGCCGATGCCGATCAGGATGAGACCGCGGACGAGGTTGCGGGCGACGAAGGTGGCGCCGACCAACCGGTGGCTGCCCCGGGTGAGGACGATCCCGGCCGAGATCCCCATGACCGTCGCGAAGAGCGGGGAGGCCACGTTGTTGACGACGAGCAGCGCGACCGTGACGAGCGTCGAGTCCACAGGCGCCCAGACCCGGACGTGGGCGATGACCATGCACACGATCGCCACGCCCCGGACGAGATCGACCGCTGGGTCCCGCCGGCGCTCCCACGGGTAGGCCACGTGGTCGCGGTCGATCTGGGTCGCGCTGAGACGCGCGGTCTGCTGGCTCACTGTGCCGCCGGTCGGGTCTGGCCGAAGTCTAGGACGTGGCCCGCCGCCCCGCTCCTTGTCGTTCGAGAGCGCCCCAAGCCCGGGTGGAGGTCAACGCGCGGACAAATCCTCGGCGAGTCGGCATCCACTCCCAATGACCGAGACCGGGGTGGAGGTCAACGCGCGGACGAATCCTCGGCGAGTTGGCATCCACCCAGGACGAAGGGAGGATCCGGAGTCAGCCCGCCAGCGAGGGCCGCAGCCGGCTCGGCGCGGGAGAGTCGTCGAGGAGGCGCACGAGACCGGCTCGTCGCAGCAGCCGGGTGGTCCGCTCGTCGGCACCGGTGAAGCGCAGCCGGCGACCTGCACGGGCGGCGCGGGCGTGCGCTCCGACGAGCGTCGCGAAGCCGACCTGGTCCACGACGGTCGAGTCCGAGATGTCGACGAGCAGCTCGCTGCCCTCGCGGATCGCGGTCACGAAGCCCTGTCGTAGGTCGGCGCTGTGCCGCAGGTCGAAGGGCACGTGCACTCGCACTCGGGTGGCCCCTACGCCACCCACCGGCGTCAGCGCGGTCATTGCGCTCAAGACGGTCACCTGCTTCCCCTGGCTGCTGCGTCCGTTGTCATCCAGTGTGACGGGGGTGACACGCGAGCGCACCCACCTCGCAATCACGATGTGATCACACGATGACCAGCGTCCGGTCACGGACGTGCCACCGACCCGTCACCAGGGCTCTGCCACGATGGGTCCCATGGTCAACCTGACGAAGATCTACACCCGCACCGGCGACGAGGGCACGACCGCGCTCGGTGACTTCAGCCGGACCTCCAAGACCGACTCCCGACTGCAGGCCTACGCCGACACCAACGAGGCCAACGCGGTCATCGGGGTGGCCGTCGCGACCGGAGGCCTGGAGGAGGATCTCGTCGGCACGCTGACGCGTGTGCAGAACGACCTCTTCGACGTCGGCGCGGACCTGTGCACCCCCCTTCTCGCCAATCCCGAGTACCCGCCGCTGCGGGTCAAGCAGGAGTGGATCGACGAGCTCGAGGCCGACTGCGACGAGTACCTCACGCGGGTGGAGAAGCTGCGCTCCTTCATCCTCCCCGGCGGCACCGCCGGCTCGGCCCACCTGCACCACGCGACGACCGTGGTGCGTCGGGCCGAGCGCTCGGCCTGGGCAGCCCGTGAGGAGTACGGCACCGAGGTCGCCGACGAGCGGGGCGTGGGCGGCATCAACCCCCTGACCACGACCTACCTCAACCGGCTCTCGGACCTGCTCTTCATCCTCGCCCGCGTCGCCAACCTCTCAGTGGGCGGCGACGTCCTGTGGCAGCCGGGCGGCGGCCGCGAGGACCGACCCGAGAAGTCCGCACGACCTTAAGGAAATGCGCACGTCCTGGCACGACCTCAAGGAAATGCGCACGTCCTGGCACGACCTCAAGGACATGCGGTGGGTCAGGTGACGTTGACCCCACGGCCGGGCGGGGCCGACTCGAGCCAGGAGCGCACGGCCGGGTAGATCTTGGGCTCGAGCGCGAGATCGGCCAGATCGCCCGACGACCCGGAGAGCGTCAGGGAGACGGCGGACATCAGCCCGGGGATCGAGACCAGCTCGGTGGACGGCGTGGAGATGTCCAGGCCCTCACGGGACCACGACATCGTCGGGCTGGTGGTCATCCCGCTGACGCTGAACCAGTCGAGCTGACCGGAGCTCAGACGCAACAGCCCGAGTCGCCATCGATGCGACCCGGGCAGTCGGACGGCACAGGGACTGACTGGGCCATGTGCGGAGAGGGCTCGACGGCGCAGCCAGAGGAGCACCAACCAGAGCGCGACGACCAGACACCCTGCAAGGAGGACCACCTCCACCACCTGCAGGGTCGACATGATGGATCAGGCCTTGACCGGAGCCTGGACGGTCTCGGCGACGATCGTCACGTTGTCGTGGTCGACCGACAGGAAGCCACCATCGATGGTCGCGGTCTGGTCGCCCTCAGCGGAGTGGATGACGACGTCACCCTCGATGAGGACGCCGAGCAGCGGGGTGTGACCTGGCAGGATGCCGATCTCGCCCTCGGTGCTGCGGGCACGGACCATGGAGGCCTCGCCGGACCAGACCTTGCGGTCGGCGGCGACGAGTTCAACATTGAGGGAGCTCACGGTGGGGATCCTTCGTCTCGGTAGAGCGGCAGGCTCTCATGGTAGCCCGCCGCGCTGATGGGTCCGCGCACGCCTCAGGCGACGACGAGCGCGAAGTAGTCCTGGCCGATCCCGATGCTGACCATGCGGATCGCGGAGTAGCCCAGCCACAGTCCCATCACGACCATGAGGACCTTGGGGTTGAGCTGGTCGAAGAGTCTCTCGGTGGGTTGTCGCCGCACCAGAGCCACGGCCGTGTAGACGACCAGCCCGGCTGCAGCTGCCATGGCCAACGGCCCGAAGAGGTTGTACTCGAAGGCCGTCGCCACGTCGCCGTGCGCCAGGTGCACCCACGAGCGGGTCATCCCGCAGCCCGGGCAGGGCAGCCCGGTGAGGATGCGCAGGATGCAGGTGGGCTCCCCCGAGTCCACGGACGGCACCGGCCAGACCCGCGCCACGATCAGCCCGACGAGGCTGATCAGCGCAAGCACCGGGACGATGGCCCGCTGCCCGAGGCTGATGCCTCGGGCGAGGTGGACCCGGCGCTCGGCCGGCGGGGCGGTCGGGACGGTCATCGCAGGGGGCGCCCGTCGACGTCGACCATCTTGCGCATCACCACGAAGATGACGTCGATGATCGTCCAGATGCCCATGCCACCACAGGTGATGAGCTTGAGGATGCCCAAGCCCGTCTGGCCGAGGTAGAAGCGGTCGACGCCGAAGCCGCCGACGAAGATCGACAGCAGGAGCGTGGTCATCCACTCACGGCTGGAGAAGAGACCGGGCACCTGGGAGGCGGGGAACCAGTTGGCCTGGCCCTCACCACGCACCGGGCTGTCGCCCTTGAGCTGGCCGTTGGTCGCCATGGCCGCGAGGTCGCCGATCCCGTAAGGCCCGTACTCCTGGCCCATGACGTTGAGGTGGTAGCGCCCGCTGGCCGGCTGCTGGACGGGTGCCGGCTGGTACCCGCCCTGGGGGCCCTGCTGAGGCTGGCCCTGCTGCTGGTAGCCGCCCTGCGGCTGACCGGGCGGGGGCGGCGGACCCTGCGGGCCCGGCGCGTTGTACTGCTCGCCAGAGTTCGTCATGGCGCCAGTGTAGGTGCGCGGCCCGGCGGCACCCCAATGCCGTCCGGACGAAGGGAGCGGCCGCCCCCTTCGTGACGAAGGGAGCGGCCGCAGCCGTGCACGTGATCGTGGGATCAGAGGTTCTTCTGGATCTCCGCCCACTGGCGCTCGACGTCGTCGAGGCCACCACACATGAAGAAGGCCTGCTCGGCGACGTGGTCGTACTCGCCGTCACAGATCTTGGTGAACGCCTCGATGGTGTCCGGCAGGGACACGGTCGAGCCCTCGATGCCGGTGAACTGCTTGGCGACGTAGGTGTTCTGCGACAGGAAGCGCTGGATGCGACGGGCGCGGTTGACGAGGATCTTGTCCTCCTCGGACAGCTCGTCGATACCGAGGATCGCGATGATGTCCTGCAGCTCCTTGTTCTTCTGCAGGATCTGCTTGACGCGCACCGCGGTGGTGTAGTGGTCCTCCGCGATGTAGCGACGGTCGAGGATGCGGCTCGTCGAGGTGAGCGGGTCCACGGCCGGGTAGATACCCATGGACGCGATCTCACGGTTGAGCTCGGTCGTCGCGTCGAGGTGGGCGAAGGTGGTCGCCGGCGCCGGGTCGGTGTAGTCGTCGGCGGGGACGTAGATCGCCTGCATCGAGGTGATCGAGTGACCACGCGTCGAGGTGATCCGCTCCTGGAGCGTGCCCATCTCGTCGGCGAGGGTCGGCTGGTACCCCACGGCGGAGGGCATGCGGCCCAGCAGCGTGGAGACCTCGGACCCGGCCTGCGTGAAGCGGAAGATGTTGTCGATGAAGAGCAGCACGTCCTGACCCTGCACATCGCGGAAGTACTCCGCCATGGTCAGGGCGGACAGGGCCACGCGCAGACGCGTGCCCGGCGGCTCGTCCATCTGGCCGAACACCAAGGCGGTCTGACCGAGGACGCCGGCCTCTTCCATCTCGACCATGAGGTCGTTGCCCTCACGGGTGCGCTCGCCGACACCGGCGAAGACGGAGACACCACCGTGGTTGCGGGCAACACGCGCGATCATCTCCTGGATGAGCACGGTCTTGCCGACCCCGGCACCTCCGAAGAGGCCGATCTTGCCACCCTGCACGTAGGGCGTCAGGAGGTCGATGACCTTGATGCCGGTCTCGAACATGGCGGTCTTGGACTCGAGCTGGTCGAATGCCGGGGCCTGGCGGTGGATGCCCCAGCGCTCGGTGACCTCGAGGGTCTGGCCCTCCTCGAGGTTGAGGCAGTCGCCGGTCGCGTTGAAGACCTTGCCGAGGGTGACATCGCCGACGGGCACCGAGATGGGGCCCCCGGTGTCCTGCACGGCGGCACCGCGGACCAGGCCGTCGGTGGGCTGGAGGGAGATGGCGCGGACCATGTTGTCGCCGATGTGCTGGGCGACCTCAAGGTTCAGGTTGCGGCCGACCCCGTCCAGGGTGACCTCGGTGGTGAGCAGGTTGTACTGCTCGGGCATGGTGTCAGCGCCGAACTCGACGTCGACGACCGGGCCGATGACGCGGGTGATGCGTCCGACCCCGCCTGTGGTGGTGGTGGTGTCTTCGGTGACGGTGGCAGTCATCTGTTCTCTCTACCTTCTCACTTGGAATCGGCGAGGGCACTGGCGCCGCCGACGATCTCGGAGATTTCCTGGGTGATCTCGGCCTGGCGGGCCTGGTTGGCCAGCCGGGTGTACTTCTTGATGAGCTCCTCGGCGTTGTCCGTCGCCGACTTCATGGCGCGCTGGCGCGCCGCGAGCTCGGAGGCTGCCGCCGACAGCAGGGCGTTGAAGATGCGCGCGTTGACGTAGCGAGGCAGGAGCGTGTCGAGCAGCTCCTCGGGGTTCGGCTCGAACTCGTAGAGCGGGTAGAGCTCGGCGTCCTCACCGCTCTCGTCCACGGACTCGACGCCCTCGACGACCTCGAGGGGCAGCAGGCGGATGACCTCGGCCTCCTGGTTGACCATCGAGACGAAGCGGGTGGAGACGATGTGGACCTCGTCCACACCGCCCTCCTCGGTCGGCTTGATGAAGTCCGCGACGAGGCGCTCGCCGATCTCGCGGGCGTTCTCGAAGGTCGGCTTCTCGGAGCTACCGGTCCACTCCGCCGCGTACTCGCGCTTGCGGAAGGAGTAGAAGGAGACCGCACGGCGACCGACGAGGTAGGGCACGACCTCCTTGCCCTCGGCCTGGAGGGCAGCGGCGACGCGCTCCCCCTCCCGCAGGACGTTGGAGTTGTAGCCGCCGGCCAGACCACGGTCTGCCGCGACGACGACGAGCGCAGCGCGCGTGACGTTCTCGGGCTCGGTGGTCAGCGGGTGGTCCTCGTCGGAGTACGTGGCAACGGCCGAGGCCGCGCGCGTCAGCGCACGGGCGTACGGCGTGGACTCACGCACAGCCTGCTGGGCCTTGACAACCCGCGAGGCCGCCATGAGCTCCATGGCGCGCGTGATCTTCTTGGTCGCGGTGACGGACCGGATGCGCTGTCGGTACACACGGATCTGTGCTCCCATGTGCTGCCGCCTCTCTGGTGGGTCGTGGTCGGCTGGTGGTCATCGGCTGAAGGGCCGGTGCCGCCGCCTGGTCGGATGCTGCGGTGCTGCTCCCCGGTGGGGCGTCGTCGCCGACGCCCCACCGGTGGTGGATCAGCGCTTCTGCTTGACGATCTGGACCTGCTCGGACTCCTGGGCGTCCTCGCCGGTCTCCTCGTTGGCGACCGGCACGTTGTCCGCGTCGGTCGGGCGGAAGGTCTCGCGGAAGGAGGCGATCTCGGTCTCCAGCGCGGACCGGGTGGAGTCCTCGAACTTGCCGGTCTCCTGGATGCCGTCCAGCAGCTCCCGCTTGTTGCGACGCAGGTGGTCGAGGAACTCGGCCTCGAAGCGCTTGACGTCCTCGACGGCGATCGGGTCGAGCTCACCCGTGGTGCCGGCCCAGATCGTGACGACCTGCTCCGGGACGGGGTAGGGGTCGGCCTGCTTCTGCTTGAGGATCTCGACGAGGCGAGCGCCTCGCGCCAGCTGCTGCTTGGACGCGGGGTCGAGGTCAGAGGCGAACATCGCGAAGGCCTCGAGCGAGCGGTACTGCGCGAGGTCCAGCTTGAGTCGACCGGAGACCGACTTCATCGCCTTGGTCTGCGCGGCAGAACCGACACGGGAGACGGAGACACCCACGTCGATGGCCGGGCGGACGTCGGAGTTGAAGAGGTCGGCCTGCAGGTAGATCTGGCCGTCGGTGATCGAGATGACGTTGGTCGGGATGTACGCCGAGACGTCCCCGGCCTTGGTCTCGATGATCGGCAGACCGGTCATCGAGCCCGCACCGAGCTCGTCGGAGAGCTTGGCGCACCGCTCGAGCATCCGCGAGTGCAGGTAGAAGACGTCACCCGGGTAGGCCTCGCGGCCCGGCGGGCGGCGCAGCAGCAGCGACATCGAGCGGTAGGCCTCGGCCTGCTTGCTCAGGTCGTCGAAGACGATGAGGACGTGCTTGCCCTGGTACATCCAGTGCTGGCCGATGGCCGAGCCGGTGAAGGGGGCGAGGTACTTGAAGCCGGCGGCGTCGGACGCGGGAGCAGCGACGATCGTCGTGTACTCCATGGCGCCGGCCTCCTCGAGCGTGCCCTTGACGGACGCGATCGTGGAACCCTTCTGGCCGATGGCGACGTAGATGCAGCGGACCTGCTTCTGCGGGTCGCCGGTCTCCCAGAACTGCTTCTGGTTGATGATCGTGTCGACCGCGACCGTGGTCTTGCCGGTCTGGCGGTCACCGATGATCAGCTGACGCTGGCCACGGCCGATCGGGGTCATCGCGTCGACGGACTTCAGGCCGGTCTGCAGCGGCTCGTGGACCGACTTGCGGTCGACGACGCTGGGGGCCTGGAGCTCGAGGGCGCGGCGCTCGGCGGACTCGATGTCGCCGAGGCCGTCGATCGGCTGACCGAGCGGGTTGACGACGCGGCCGAGGAAGTTGTCACCGACCGGGACCGAGAGGACCTCGCCGGTGCGCTTGACCTGCTGCCCCTCCTCGATCTTGGAGAAGTCGCCGAGGACGACGACGCCGATCTCGTGGACGTCGAGGTTGAGCGCGAGGCCGAGGGTGCCGTCCTCGAACTCGAGCAGCTCGTTGGTCATGGCCGAAGGGAGTCCCTCGACGTGGGCGATGCCGTCACCGGCGTCGGTGACGCGGCCGACCTCTTCACGGGAGGCCGCGCCCGGGTTGTAGGACTGCACGTAGCCGTCCAGGGCGTCCCGGATCTCCTCCGGACGGATCGAAAGCTCCGTCATGTTGTCTTCTCCTCGTTGCCGGCCGCACTACGGGCCGAATATGTGGTCTGCATGGGATGTCTGAGCGGACTCAGCCGGCCAGGTGGCGCTTCGCCTCGTCGAGACGTCGCAGGATGGTCCCGTCGACGACCTCGTCGCCGATCTGGACCCGGATCCCGCCGATGACGTCCTCGTCGTCGATGATCTGCAGCAGGACGGGCTTGCTGTAGATCTTCTGCAGGGCGTCCGACAGGCGGGTGCGCTGCTCCTGCGTCAGGTCGACTGCGGTGGTCACGACAGCGGTCAGCTGCTGGCGGCGCTCGCCGGCGATGTCGAGGTATGCCTCGATCGTCGCGTCGAAGCGCCGGCCCCTGGGGGCGAGCACGGACTGGCGGGCCAGTCGCACCGTCTCCGGGCGCGTCTTGCCCTGCAGCAGGGTGTTGACCAGCTCGGCCTTGCCACCGGCGTCGCCGAGGCGGTTGCCCAGGGCGTCGCGCAGCTCGGGGTTGCCGGCCACCACCCGCTCGAAGCGGAAGAGCTCGTCCTCGACCTGGTCGAGCGCGCCGCCGGCCTCGGCCCCCTTGAGGGAGGCCTCCACGGCGAACCGCTCGATGGTGTCGGTGAGGTCGCGCTCCCGCGCCCAGCGCTGGGCGACCAGCACCGAGACGACGTCGGAGGCCTGCTTCGAGACCTTGCCGTCCAGCAGTCGCGTGATCAGCTCGGACTTGTCCCTGCCCTCACGGGAGGGGTCGGCGACGCTGCGACGCAGGGTCGCGTTGTCGTCGAGAAGCCCGGTCACGGCGAAGAGCTCGTCCGCCATGACGGCCGGGTCACCGGACATCAGTGCCGTCTCGAAGGACTGACGTCCCTCGATCACGGCGGCGCGCGAAGAACCTCGCATCAGGCGTCACGACCTGCATCGCCGAGGTCGAGCTGACCCTGCTCGGCGGCGGCCGAGGGCGCTGCGGCGGCCCCGACCTTCTCCGGCTGGACCTTGCCCGACTCGAGCTCGGCGAGGAAGGAGTCGATCAGGCCCTGACGGCTCGAGGAGTCCTGCAGCTCGTGACCGACGATGCGCCCGGCCAGGTCGGTCGAGAGACGACCCACCTCGCTGCGCAGCGACACGGATGCCTGCTGCCGCTCGGCCGCGATCTGCTTCTGCGCCGAGTCGGTGATGCGGTTGGACTCGTCCTGGGCCTGCCCGCGCATCTCCGCGACGATCGCAGCGCCCTCGGCGCGTGCGTCCTCACGGATCTTCGCGGCCTCGGCACGGGCCTCGGCCAGCTGTGCCTCGTACTGGGCCTTGGCGGCCTCGGCCTCGGCCTGGGCGTTCTCGGCCTGGGCGATGCCACCCTCGATGGCGGCGTGGCGCTCCTCGTAGGCCTTCTCGAGGTTCGGGGCGACCTTCTTCGCGACGACCCAGAAGAGGATCGCGAACATGACGAGACCGAAGACGAGCTCTTCCCATTCCGGGATGAGGGGCATGGTCTCGCCCTCTCCGCCCGACGCGGCGAGCGCCACGACCGATGACACGGTTGCGGTGATGTGCACGGGTACTCCTAGTTACTGGTGCCGATGTCGAAAGCCGTTACCGGCGAGTCAGAGGACGAAGGCAAGAACCAGACCGAAGATGGCGAGTGCCTCGGCGAGGGCGAAGCCGAGGATGGCGATCGGCTGCAGGAGGCCACGGGCCTCGGGCTGACGGGCGACACCGTTGATGTAGGCGGCGAAGATCAGACCGACGGCGATGGCCGGGCCGATGGCGGACAGACCGTAACCAATGAGGGAAAGCGAGCCGGTGATTTCCACGATGATTCCTCTTTCGTGTTTCTGTGATCCGCCACGGGTTCGTCCCGAGGGGAAGTTCTTGGTGGGCTATGAAGTTGTAGGTCTGGCGTTCCGACGATCAGTGGTCGTCGGCGACCGCTGCGGCGATGTAGCTGGCCGCGAGGAGGGTGAAGACGAAGGCCTGCAGGAACTGCACCAGGATCTCGAAGATGACCATCACGCCCGCCATGAGGAAGGTCGGGACGGACAGGGCCTGCAGGAGGATTCCGTCACCCTGGAGCAGGAAGTAGAAGGCTCCGGTGACGAAGAGGTAGATCACCATGTGCCCGGCGAACATGTTGCCGAAGAGTCGCAGCGCGAGGGTGAGCGGGCGGGTGATGAAGTAGGTGATCAGCTCGAGCAGGAAGACGAAGGGCACGATCCACGCGGGCAGGCCCGGCGGGATCATGTGCTTGAAGTAGCCGCCCAAGCCCATCTTCTGGATGCTGACCCAGTGGTAGACGACATAGACCACCAGCGTCAGGGCGATCGGGAACCCGACCTTGCCGGTGACGGGATTCATCGTCAGGAAGAAGGAACCCGCCAGGTTGTAGAAGAGCACCATCAGGAAGAGCGTGACCAGCAGGGGCACGAACTTCTTGAACTCCTTGGTCCCGATCATGTCGCGGGCCACCGAGTTGCGGGGGAAGTTGTAGACACCCTCGAGGAGCCACTGGCCCTTGCTGGGAACGACGGCGGCGTTCTTGCTCAGCACGATGAGGACGAGCGACAGGACGCCCGTGATGATCGCGGCCCAGGCCATCTGGTTGGTCACCGTGATGGGACCGACCTCGAAGAGGGGCTGCCAGAAGATCGCCGGCGTCGGGGGCTGGTAGCTCTCGCCGCCGCCGGAAGCGGGCAGCAGCGCGGGAGCAAGCGCAGTCAGGGTCACTGAATCTCCTCGTTGTGTGGCTGGGCAGCCGTCGTCGGCCCCTTGCGGGTGTCAACAGTCAGGGGTGCCTGGGACGTACCGTAGCGGAGCCAGATGATGTAGAGCGACAGGGCCATCCCGATGATGATCCCCAGCGCGACAAGGCCGGTCACCTCGAGCCAGCGGTCGGCCAGCAGACCGAGCCCGCCGAAGACGATCGGCCCGGTGATCAGGTAGGCGAGAACCGTCGAGCCCATCGCATCGGCCTTGGCCGTGGGGCTGGGCAGGCTCGGGTCTGCGGTGTACCGCTCGGATCTCGCGGCGGCCTGCTCCGGCGTCGCCGATGCCTTGGTGACCAGACGTGGTGCTGGCACGTGTGCGCGTCGTGCCTGGGCCCTCATGCGTGGCCACCCTGCGGGTAGACCTCGTGGCGGGCACGCACATAGCCGACCAGCTGGCCGACTTGCAACAGCACGACCTCGACCACCGTGGCGGCGGCCGCGACCGGCCCCTGGAGCCAACCCATCTGGGTCAGCACCGCGATGGCAGCGATGAGGACGATGATCTGGCCCATGAAGACCAGGCCTGCACCAGCCATCGAGGCGCCGGGATCACCGGCGACGACGAGCGAGATGGCGATGACGCCCAGGAGCATCACGACGAAGGCGAGCAAGGAGCCGGCCAGTGCACTGAGGGCACCGTCAGCCCCCTTCGCCACGGCTCCGGCGATGGTCAGCAGCGCGGTCCCGACGACCCCGGCAACGAGGACACCTCGGCGCATGCCCTGCACGGGGCTGCGGCGGGAGGTCGACGACATCGGCTCTCTTCGGGACGGGAGCAGGAAGTGCTCGTGGGGTGGCCCGACCGCGATCGGTGGGCGCTTGTGAAAGTTTACACAAGCGCCGGGAGGGCCACCAATCCGCCCACCCGTTGGGTCACGTGTCCACCCGTCGGCCGCCCCGGTCGTACGTCTTGGGCCGGTGACCGGGGGCGGAGAACCGGGGCAGCCAGGTCGTCAGGCCGGCGGCCAGGGCCAGCAGGACCGCTCCCCCGATGCCGGCCACGAGGGGCGGCAGCACGACGAAGCTCACCGATCCCATGGCCATGACGAAGCCCCACAGCCACAGCAGCATGACCGCTCGCCGGTGGCCGTGGCCGATCTTGAGCATCCGGTGGTGCAGGTGCTGGCTGTCCGCCTGCCAGGGGCGCTGGCCACGAGCGGTCCGCCGCACCACGGCCCACACGACGTCGAGCAGCGGCAGCATCATGATCGAGATCGGGACGAGCAGCGGGAGGATCGTGGCCGCGAGCTGGTTCGTGCTCACCTGGGTGGGGTTGATCTGCCCCACGTTGAGGATCGTCGCCGCGGCGAGGAGCAGACCGAGGGTCAGGGCCCCCGAATCCCCCATGAAGAGCTTGGTCGGGAAGACGTTGTGCGGCAGGAAGCCCAGGCAGACCCCGGCCAGAGCGGCAGAGACGAAGGTCGCCGACGAGAAGACATTGGGCGGCGCATAGCTGGCCGAGATGACGTAGCTGTAGATGAAGAAGGCGACCGCCGCGATGGCCACGAGCCCGGCGGCCAGACCGTCGAGGCCGTCGATGAAGTTCACCGCGTTGATGCACAGCACGACGACGAAGACGGTCAGCAGCACGAGGATCGGCGCTGGCAGCACGGTGACCACCCCGAGAGGCAGGGAGAAGAACTGCACCCCGCCGAAGGCGATGGCGGCCGCCGCGACGATCTGCCCGCCCAGCTTGGTCAGGGCATCGAGCTCGCGGATGTCATCGATGGCCCCGACGAGGCAGACGACGCCCGCACCGATGAGGATCCCGATGAGCTCGCCCGAGTCGAAGACCTGCCGCAGGAAGGGCATCCGCCACGCGACGAGCGTGGCGGCGGCGTAGCCGAGGAACATGGCCACGCCGCCCAGCCGGGGCATCGGCACGACGTGCACGTCCCGCTCACGCACCTCGGTGAAGGCGCCCAGACGGATCGCCGCCGCCCGCATGAGCGGGACGAGCAGATAGGTCGTCGCGAGCGCGACGAGGAAGACGAAGACGTACTCCCTCATGGCGCCCCTGCTCCTGCTCCGAGCAGGATCAGCGCGGGTAGGCGGGGAAGCGGGTGACCAGGTCGGTCACCTGAGCACGCACCTCGCGCGACACCTCGTGGTCGGGGTCGGCGTCGCCCGTGGTCACGGCCGTGTGGATGAGCTCGGCGATCTTGACCATCTCGTCGGCGCCCATGCCCTGCGTCGTGACGCACGGGGTGCCCACGCGGATGCCCGAGGCGATCGAGGGCTTCTGCGGGTCGTTGGGGATGGCGTTCTTGTTGAGGGTGATGCCGGCCGCGTCGCAGCGCGCCTCGGCGTCGACACCGGTGACGCCCACGCCCTGCAGGTCGAGCAGCGCCAGGTGCGTGTCCGTGCCACCGGTCGTGGGGCGGATGCCGCGGGCGAGCAGCTCCTTGGCCAGGACCTGCGAGTTGGCGATGACGTCCTTGGCGTACTGCTGGTACTCGGGGGTCGCGCACTCCTTGAAGTTGACCGCCTTGGCCGCGATGGTGTGCATCTGCGGCCCGCCCTGCATCATCGGGAAGATCGCCTTGTCGAGCGCCTTGGCGTGCTCCTCCTTGCACACGAGGGCACCCGAGCGGGGGCCACGCAGCACCTTGTGGGTGGTGAAGGTCACGACGTCGGCGTGGGGCACGGGGCTCGGGATCGCCTTGCCGGCCACCAGGCCGATGAAGTGGGCGGCGTCGACCCACATGATCGCGCCGACCTCGTCGCAGATCGCGCGGATCCGCTCGAAGTCGATCAGTCGCGGGATCGCCGAGCCGCCCGAGCAGATGACCTTGGGCCGGTGCTCCTTGGCCAGGCGCTCCATCTCGTCGTAGTCGACGTCCTCGGTCTCGGGGTGGACGCCGTAGTGGACTGCGTCGAACCACTTGCCGGAGAAGGAGACCTTGGTGCCGTGGGTCAGGTGCCCGCCGTGCGGCAGGGACATCGCCAGGATCTTCTCACCCGGCTGCAGGAAGGCGCCGTAGACGGCCTGGTTGGCGCTGGCACCGGAGTGGGCCTGCACATTGGCGTGCTCGGCGTCGAGGAGGCTCTTGGCCCGCTCGATCGCGAGGGTCTCGGCCTTGTCGACCTCGGAGCAGCCCCCGTAGTAGCGACGCCCCGGGTAGCCCTCTGCGTACTTGTTGCTCAGCGTCGACCCGAGCGAGGTCAGGACCTCCGGGGAGGAGATGTTTTCGCTGGCGATGAGCTGCAGCCCGCCGCGGATGCGGTCGAGCTCGCTGGTGAGCACACCCGCGATCTCCGGGTCGAAGGCGCTCAGGGCGCCGAAGTCGGAGCCGTAGAAGGTGTCGTCGGTCATCGCGGGGCCTCCGTGTCGGGGGTGGGGTCTGTGGACGGGTCGTCCGGGGTGTCACTGCTCGAAGGGAGATCCTCCCACTGCTGCGGGTCGGCAGCATCGGTGGTCTCGTCAGCTTCGGTGGTCTCGCCACCATCGGTGGTCTCGTCAGCTTCGGTGGTCTCGTCAGCATCGGCGATCTCGTCGAAGCCGGCCCCGAGGATCTCCTCGAGGCGCTCACGTGCGATGGCGCCCTCGCGCAGGACGACCGGGGTCTCCCCCGTGCAGTCGATGATCGTCGACGGCTCCTGGGAGGTGCGCGGACCACCGTCGAGGTAGACGCTGACGGCCGGGCCGAGCTGCACGGCCGCGTCCGTGATCGTGGTCGCGGCGGGCTCACCCGTGCGGTTGGCGCTCGTGACGGCCATCGGGCCGGTCTCGCGCAGCACCTCGAGGGCGACCTCGTCGTCGGGCATGCGCAGCGCCACGGTGCCGGCGGTCTCCCCCAGGTCCCAGTGGAGGGAGGGCTGGGCGAGCAGCACGAGCGTCAGCGGGCCGGGCCACAGCTCGTCGACGAGCCGGCGGGCCCAGTCGGGCACGGCGCGGGCGAGACCGTCGATCGTGCGCACATCGGGGATGAGGACGGGCGGCGGCATCTCGCGCCCCCTCCCCTTGGCGGCCAGGACGTCGGCGACCGCGGACGCGTCGAAGGCGTCGGCCCCGATGCCGTAGACGGTGTCGGTGGGGATGACGACGACCTCACCCCGGCGGACGGCGTCGACCGTGGCGGCGACACTCTCCGCGCGGTCGCTGGAGGTCGCATCGACGACAGGACTCATGCGCCCACCCTATGCCGCCGACCGGCAGTTCCTCGCGCGTGCCACGCATGCGGACACCGCGGGCGGGGTAGGTGGTTGTGCGACCTGCCCTCACCCACCGGCCCATGGAGGAAGACATGCGTGGATCCAGTCTCATCTGGACGATCGTCGGCGTGCTGCTGATCATCGCCCTGCTCATCTTCATCTTCTGAAGAACCCAGCACGAAGGGGGTCCGGCCACGCGGCCGGACCCCCTTCGTCGTGTGCGGTCACCCCGAGCGGTCACGCCGAGCGGTCACCCCGAGCGGTCACGCCCATGCGGTCACCCTCGACGGGCGGTGGTCGTCCGAGGACGTCCGGCCAGGTCTGCATGGTCGGCGACCTCGACCCAGGCGCCGGTGCCGGCGAGCGCCCGCGGCAGGCTCTGGCCCTGGCTGTCGGCGTGCTCCATGACGAGCAGGCCGCCGGGACGCAGCAGCCTGGCTGCGGTGGCGGCGACCCCGAGCGGGATCCGCAGCCCGTCCTCGCTGCCGCCGTAGAGCGCCAGGTCCGGGTCGTGCTCGGCGACCTCGGGCTCGAGCGGCACCATCCCGACGGGGACGTACGGCGGGTTGCTCACGACGACGTCGACCCGACCGACGAGGTCGGCGAGCCCGGGCACGCTCCCGGGGTCCGCGGTCGCGTCGGCGGCCACGAGGGTCACCGACACCCCCGTCGACTCGACATTGCGCGCGGCCCAGGCGAGCGCGAGGTCACTGAGCTCGACGGCGGTCACCTCGGCCGTCGGCGCCTCGTCCGCGACGGCGAGCGCGAGCGCACCGGAGCCGGTGCACAGGTCGACGACGAGCGGCGCATCGATGCCGGCGAGGGCGGCGAGCACGTGGTCGACCGCCTGCTCGGTCTCCGGCCGGGGGACGAAGACGCCCGGCCCGACGTGCAGCTCCAGCCGGCGGAAGGGAGCGGTGCCGGTCAGGTGCTGCAAGGGCACCCGGGTGGCGCGCTCCTCGACGAGGGCGGTGAAGCGCTCCGCGAAGCCGGAGCCGGGCACCGCCTCGAGGATCATCCGGCGCTCCACCTCACCGCGGTCGCAACCCAGCGCGTGGGCGGCGAGGAGGAGAGCGTCGATGCGAGGGGTGGGGACACCCCCTTCGTCCAGCGTGGCGGTGGCCGCATCGACCTGCGAGCGAAGGGAGGTCACTCCCCTCCTCCTGCGAGGGCCGCGAGCCGCGCCTCCTCGTCGGCGCGCACCGCGGAGTCGATGATGGCGTCCATGTCGCCGTCGAGGACGGAGTCGAGGTGGTGGGCCTTGAAGCCGGTGCGGTGGTCGCTGATCCGGTTCTCCGGGAAGTTGTAGGTGCGGATCCGCTCGGAGCGGTCCACCGTGCGCACCTGCGACGAGCGGGCCTCCTTGGCCTCCGCGGCGGCCTCGTCCATCGCCATATGGTGCAGCCGGGCGCGCAGCACGCGCATCGCCGACTCCTTGTTCTGCAGCTGGGACTTCTCGTTCTGGCAGGAGACGACCGTGCCGGTGGGCAGGTGGGTGATCCGTACCGCGGAGTCGGTCGTGTTGACCGACTGCCCGCCGGGGCCGGAGGAGCGGTAGACGTCGATCTTCAGGTCGTTGGGGTCGAGCACGACCTCCGTGGTGTCCTCGACGTCAGGCATGACCCACACGCCGGCAGCGGAGGTGTGGATGCGGCCCTGGCTCTCGGTGACGGGGACACGCTGGACGCGGTGGACTCCCCCTTCGTACTTCAGGCGGGCCCACGGCGCGGAGCCCGGCTCGACGGCGCCCTTGGCCGAGACGGCCACCCGCACGTCCTTGTACCCGCCCAGGTCGGACTCGGTGGCGTCGAGCAGGCGGGTCTTCCAGCCGCGCTTCTCGGCGTGCCGCAGGTACATCCGCAGCAGGTCACCGGCGAAGAGGGCCGACTCCTCGCCCCCTTCGCCCGCCTTGATCTCGAGGATCACGTCGAGGTCGTCGTCGGGGTCGCGGGGGATGAGCAGGCGACGGATCCGGTCCTCGAGGTCGCTCACGGTCTGCTCCAGCTGCGCGACCTCCTCGGCGAAGGCGGCGTCCTCGGCGGCCAGCTCACGGGCGGCCTCGAGATCCCCGCTCGCCTCGTCGAGCTCGCGCTGGGCGGTGACGACGGGGGTCAGCTCCGCATAGCGGCGGTTGACCCGGCGCAGCCGGTCCGGGTCGCCGATGACAGCCGGGTCGGCGAGCGAGGTCTCCAGCTGGGCGTGCTCGGCGAGCAGGCTCTCGACGGACTCGAGCACGGGGACCTCCGGGTCGTGGTGCGGGCGGGTGGTGGCCCGCGGGCGCAGCTGCGGGTGGACGTGCGGGTGGAAACACGGATGCGCCGGTCAGCCCGCGTGGGGCTGACCGGCGCATCGGAGGAACTACTTGGCCTCGGCCTTGCCGTAGCGCTTCTGGAAGCGGGCCACGCGGCCACCGGTGTCCATGATCTTCTGCTTGCCCGTGTAGAAGGGGTGGCACTGGCTGCACACCTCAGCCTTGATCTGGTGGTCCGGCTTGGTGCTGCGGGTGGTGAAGGTGCTGCCGCAGGTGCACGTGACGACCGTGCTCTCGTACGTGGGGTGGATGTCCTTCTTCACGTGGTACTCCTTGAGTCTGAGTCGTCCGGGTCGGCGTTGCGCCCTCGCTGGGCCGACAACTGCGGGCTCTGTGCCGCGTGCCGTGAACCGGACCGCCTGTGAATTGTGCCAGACGTGACACAAGGGTCCAAACACACGACCAGGGGTCCTTGTTCCCGTCGTCGTCCGGGCGTCGTCGTGCGGCAGGATGGGGTCATGGCACCACGTCCCCGCCGCCTGCCTCGCCGCACTCCCCGCGATCGAGGAAGGGAGCCGGCCCCCGGGCCCGTCGAGGGCTCGGTGATCCGCCCGGCGGTCCCCGGTGACATCGCGACGATCATCGCCCTGCGGGCGCTGATGTTCGAGGCCATGGGGACCTCCGCAGAGGCGATCTCCGACATCGACTGGCAGCAGGACGCCTCGCGCTGGCTGCAGCAGCACCTCACGGACGAGCGCGTGCACGTCGTCGTCGCAGAGGCCAACGGCACGGTCGTCTCGTGCGCCATCGGGCAGGTGCTCGACCTGATGCCCTCACCGACCCGCACCAGGGGTGGCGGGCTCGTCACCAACATCGCGACCTTCCCCCGGCACCGCCGGCTCGGCTTCACCCACGCGGTCCTGGAGGCGCTGCTCGGGTGGTTCGAGGAGGAGACCGACGTCGAGGTCGTCACCCTCAACGCCACCGAGGCCGGACGCGACATCTACGACCAATTCGGCTTCGTCGCCTCGACCTTCCCCGAGATGCGGCTGCGTCTGGAGCGCCCGGCCGAGCCCGACGAGGACTGAGGACTGCTCCCCCTTCGGCCGGGGCAGGTGACACCCCGGGGCGGACAACCGAGGGCCCACCGACACCCGAGGGCCCACCGACACCCGAGGCAGGTCACGTCATGCAGCTAGATCCAGGATTTCGTGCATGACGTGACCTGCCTCGGCCTTGGGGTGAGCGGGCTCGGCCTTGGACGGACATGACGAAGGGGGTCGACCCGCAACGTGGTGCGGGTCGACCCCCTTCGTCGCGACTGGGGCGAGAACCGTCAGGCGCTCTCGTCCTCGTCGCCGAGCTTGATCGAGCTGGTCGCTGCGACCTGCGAGAGGAACTCGTAGTTCGTCTTGGTCTTGCGCAGCCGGTCCAGGAGCAGCTCCACACCCTGCTGGGTGTCGAGCGCGGCGAGGACGCGACGCAGCTTCCACATGATCCGCAGCTCCTCGGGCGCGAGGAGGATCTCCTCGCGACGGGTGCCGGAGGCGTTGACGTCGACCGCCGGGAAGATCCGACGGTTGGCCAGGCCACGGTCGAGCTTGAGCTCCATGTTGCCGGTGCCCTTGAACTCCTCGAAGATCACCTCGTCCATGCGCGAGCCGGTCTCGACGAGCGCGGTGGCGAGGATGGTGAGCGAGCCACCGTTCTCGATGTTGCGCGCCGCACCGAAGAACTTCTTCGGCGGGTACAGCGCAGCGGAGTCGACACCACCGGAGAGGATGCGACCGCTCGCCGGCGCGGCGAGGTTGTAGGCGCGGCCGAGCTTGGTGATCGAGTCGAGCAGCACGACGACGTCGTGGCCCATCTCGACGAGACGCTTGGCACGCTCGATGGCCAGCTCGGCGACCGTGGTGTGGTCCTCGGCCGGACGGTCGAAGGTGGAGGCGATGACCTCACCCTTGACCGCGCGCTGCATGTCGGTGACCTCCTCGGGACGCTCGTCGACGAGGACGACCATGAGGTGGCACTCAGGGTTGTTCGTCGTGATCGCGTTGGCGAGGGACTGCATGACCATCGTCTTGCCGGCCTTGGCCGGGGCGACGATGAGGCCGCGCTGGCCCTTGCCGATCGGGGCGACGAGGTCGATCATCCGGGTGGTGAGGATGTTGGACTCGGTCTCGAGGCGCAGCCGCTCCTGCGGGTAGAGCGGCGTCAGCTTGCCGAACTCCTGACGCTTCTTGGCGTCCTCGGCCGTCATGCCGTTGACCGTCTCCAGCTTGGCCAGGCCGTTGAACTTGCCGCGCTGACCCTTGCTGTTGACGGTGTGCTGCTGCGACTCCTCGCCCTCGCGAGCGGCCTTGACCTGGCCGGTGACGGCGTCACCCTTGCGCAGGCCGTTGCGCTTGACCATGCCGAGCGGCACGTAGACGTCGGTCGACCCGGGCAGGTAGCCGGAGGTGCGCACGAAGGCGTAGTTGTCGAGGACGTCGAGGATGCCGGCCACGGGGACGAGCACGTCGTCCTCGTGGATCTGCGGCTCGTTGTCGTCGAACTGCTGACCGCCACCACGACGCTTGTCACGGTTGCGGTTGCGATTGCGGTTGCGGCTGCGGCGGCCGCCCCGCTCGTCGTCGCCGTACTGGTCGTTGCCGCCCTGGTTGCGGTTGCCCGCGCCCTGGTTGCGGTTGCCGCCCTGGGAGTCGTCGGTGCGACCACCCTGGGTGCGGTCGTTGCCGCCCTGGTTGCGGTTGCCGCCACCCTGGTTGTCGTCGGTGCGACCACCCTGGGTGCGGTCGTTGCCGCCCTGGTTGCGGTCGTTGTTGCGACCACCCTGGCTGCGGTTGCCGCCCTGGGTGTCGTCGGTGCGACCGCCCTGGTTGCGGTTGCCGCCCTGGGTGCGGTCGTTGCCGCCCTGGGAGTCGTCGGTGCGACCACCCTGGGTGCGGTCGTTGCCGCCCTGGTTGCGGTTGCGCTCGCCGCCGCGGTCCTCGCCGCGCTCGCGACGCGGCTGCTCGCGGCCACCGGACTGGGCATCGCCCTCGGTGCGCGCGGAGGTCTCGGCGTTCTTGTCAGCGGCCTTGTCGGCAACCCGGGCCGCGCCCTTGTCGGCAACCGGGGCCGCGCTCTGGTCGGCGGCAGCGGACTGCGCGGGCTTGTCGACAGTCGTGTCGGCCGGGGCCTTGCGCTCCGTCGTGGCCTGCGGAGCCTGGGCGGGAGCCGAGGAGCCGGCGGGCGCAGAGGAGCCCGACTGCTTCGCCCGGATGGCGCTGACGAGGTCGCTCTTGCGCATCTTGGCGGTGCCGGTGATCCCCATGCTCGAAGCGAGCTGCTGGAGCTGGGCGAGGCGCATGGCGCTGAGTGCGCCGGATCGGCGGGGCTGGTCCGCGGCTGCGGCAGCGGTGTCGCCAGTGGTGGTGTCGGTCACGAAGGACCCTTTCCCTCGTAGGGCTTGTCGATGGGCAAGCCTGATGAGTCCCGTCAAGAGCGGGAATTCTGGTGATGTACCCCACGACCGTGCGTCGCACCCGTGACGAGCGAGACGCTCACGTGGGGGAAGCTCCTGCCCGTACGTGCCACTCGACTGGTTGGTCGATGCACCGGGCTCACTGAAGCGTCTTCAATGTATCACTGCAGCCCGGCCACACGGCACATCAGCCACGCCCGGCGACAAGATGCACCTCTCCCCCTTCGCATCTCCTTAAGGTCGTGCGGACCAACGGTCACCCAGACCGCATCTCCTTGAGGTCGTGCGGAAGGAGAGGTCGTGCAGACGAGCGGTCAGACGAGGTGGACGCCGCGCTCGGGGACGCCGGGGATGAGCACCTGCCAGTCGGTGGAGGTCGCGTCCGCGATCCGGCGGATCTGCTCGACCCGGTCACCGGTGGTGAGCACGAGGACCGACGGGCCGGCGCCGGAGATCGTCGCGGCCATCCCCTCGGCGCGCAGTGCGTCGACGAGCTCCATGCTGTGCGGATAGCTCGGCCGACGCGCCTCCTGGTGCAGCAGGTCGGTGGTCGCCATGAGCAGCAGCTCCGGCTCGCTCGTGAGCGCGTGGACGAGCAGCCCGGTCCGCGCGGAGTTGGCCGCAGCGGTGGCCAGCGGCACGACCTCCGGCAGGACCGAGCGGGCCGTGTGCGTGCTCAGCGTCGTCTCCGGGACGAGGACGACGGCCTCGACCTGCCGGTGGAGGCGAAGGGGGACGGTCCGGGTCCGCGGCAGCGGCTGGTCCGCCTCGGTCACCGAGAGCGTCGCACCACCGAAGACGCTGGCGGACGCGTTGTCGGGGTGCCCCTCGAGGGCGCTGGCGATCGAGTTGATCGCCGTGAGGTCCAGCTCCTCGGCCGCGAGGACGCCCCCGCGCACGGCGAGCGCGTGGGCCGCGGCGACGCCGCCCACGATCGCGGTCGCCGAGGAGCCCATGCCGCGACCATGGGGCACCGCGTTGGTCGCGCTCAGGTGCAGGCCCGCCGGGGCGGCCACCCCGAGCCGCTCCCAGGTCGTCACCATCGTGCGCACCACCAGGTGGCTCTCGTCGCGCGGGACCGAGTCGGCGCCCGAGCCCGCGACGTCGACGACGAGTCCCGGCTCCTGCGTGACGGTGACCGTGCACTCGTCCCAGACGCCGAGCGCCAGTCCGACACAGTCGAACCCGGGACCGAGGTTGGCACTGGACGCGGGCACCCGCAGGGTGACCGTCGTCCCGACGGGGATGGTCACGCTCAGCCCTGCAGACCGAGCTCGCTGGCGATCGCGTAGGCCTCCGCGGGCACGCTCACCGGGGCGATGTCGCTGCCGTCGGCGTTCTTCAGGGCCCACTGCGGGTCCTTCAGGCCGTGGCCGGTCACCGTGCAGACGATCGTCGCGTCCTTGGGCACCTGACCGGCAGCCGCGGCCTTGAGCAGACCGGCGACCGAGGCGGCGGACGCCGGCTCGACGAAGATGCCCTCCCGCGAGGAGAGGATCCGGTGTGCGTCGAGGATCTCCTCGTCGGTGACGGCCTCGATGCGGCCACCGGAGTCGTCACGGGCCTGCTCGGCCTGCTGCCACGAGGCGGGGTTGCCGATGCGGATCGCGGTGGCGATGGTGTCGGGCTCGTCGACGGGGTGGCCAAGGACGATCGGCGCGGAGCCGGCCGCCTGGAAGCCCCACATCTGCGGGGTCCGGGTCGACACCGCGGCGAGCGTGCCGGACACGCCCTCGGTCTCGGTCGCGTACTCCTGGTAGCCGCGCCAGTAGGCGGTGATGTTGCCGGCGTTGCCGACGGGCAGGCAGTGGATGTCCGGCGCGTCGCCGAGGGCGTCGACGATCTCGAAGGACGCGGTCTTCTGCCCCTCGATGCGGGCCGGGTTGACCGAGTTGACCAGCTCGACCGGGTAGGCCTCGGCCAGCTTGCGGGCGACGTCGAGGCAGTGGTCGAAGTTGCCGTCGACCTGCAGCAGGGTCGCGCCGTGCGCGATCGCCTGGGAGAGCTTGCCCATGGCGATCTTGCCCGCGGGCACCAGGACGGCACAGGTCATGCCGGCCTTGGTCGCGTATGCCGCGGCTGACGCGGAGGTGTTGCCCGTCGACGCGCAGATGACGGCCTTGGCGCCCTTGCCCGCGGCCATCGTCATCGCGGCGGTCATGCCACGGTCCTTGAAGGAGCCGGTGGGGTTGAGCCCCTCGTACTTCACGTGCACCTGGGCGCCCACGAGCTCGCTGAGGTGCTCGGCGGGGATGAGGGGGGTCCCCCCTTCGCGCAGGGTGATCGTCGGTGCGCCCGCGAGCATCGGGAGCCGGTCGGCGTACTCGGTGATGACGCCGCGCCACTGGTGGACCATGTCAGTTCCCTTCAACACGCATGACGGAGGTGACCTCGTTGACGGTGTCGAGCTCGGCGAGCTCGTTGACCGTCGCGGAGAGTGCGGCATCGGTGGCCGCGTGGGTGACGATGATGAGCATCGCGCGCGAGCCGCCGTCGTCGTCGGTGACGACCTGCTGGCGGACGGTCTCGATCGACACGTCGTGGTTGGCGAAGACCGTGGCGACCGACGCGAGGACACCCGAGCGGTCGGCGACGTCGAGACTCACGTGGTAGCGCGTGATCGCCTGCCCCATCGGCAGGACCGGCAGGTCGGCATAGGCGCTCTCCCCCGGCCCACGGCCGCCGGTGACCCGGGCACGAGCCACGGCGACGAGGTCACCCAGGACCGCGCTGGCGGTCGGGTCGCCACCGGCGCCCTGGCCGTAGAACATCAGGTCTCCGGCGCCCTCGGCCTCGACGAAGACCGCGTTGTAGGCGCCGCGCACGGATGCCAGCGGGTGGCTGAGCGGGATGAGCGCCGGGTGCACGCGGGCGGAGATGCCCTCGCGCCCGTCGGCCCCCACGACCCGCTCGCAGATCGCGAGCAGCTTGACCGTGCAGTCCATCTCCTGCGCGGCGGCGATGTCGCGGGCACTCACCTCGGTGATGCCCTCGCGGTGCACGTCGGCGCTGGAGACGCGCGAGTGGAAGGCCAGCGACGACAGGATGGCGGCCTTGGCGGCGGCGTCGAAGCCCTCGACGTCAGCGGTCGGGTCGGCCTCGGCATAGCCCAGCGCCTGGGCGCGCTCGACGGTCTCGGCGAAGCCGGCGCCGGTGGTGTCCATCGCGTCGAGGACGAAGTTGGTCGTGCCGTTGACGATCCCGGTCACGCGACGGATCGAGTCACCGGCCAGCGAGTCGCGGATCGGGCGCAGGATCGGGATCGCGCCGGCGACCGCGGCCTCGTAGTAGAGGTCGACGCCGTGCTCGGCGGCCGCCTCGTAGAGGGTCGGACCGTCCTCGGCGAGCAGCGCCTTGTTGGCCGTGACCACCGAGGCGCCGTGCTCCATCGCCCGCAGGATCAGGCTGCGGGCCGGCTCGATGCCGCCGATGACCTCGACGACGATGTCGGCGCGGGTGACCAGGTCCTCCGCGTCGGTGGTGAAGACCGACGGGTCGAGCCCCAGGTCGGAGCGGTCGCGGCCCTCACGCCGCACGGCCACGCCGACGATCTCGAGGGGTCGGCCGATGCGCTGGGCCAGGTCGTCGGCCTGCGAGGTGAGCAGCCGGGCGACGCTGCCACCGACCACACCTCCACCGAGCAGGGCGACGCGAAGGGGGGTCTGCTGGGCTGGAGCGGTGGTCATCGGACCTCCTGGGACAAGCTGGGCTCGTCCACGTCGAGGGCGAGCAGGTCGTCGATCGTCTCGCGACGGACGATGACCCGCGTTGCCCCGTCGCGGACCGCCAGGACCGGCGGGCGTGGGGTGTGGTTGTACTGGTTGGACAGGCTGCGGCAGTAGGCGCCGGTACCGGGCACGGCGATGAGGTCACCGGGGACGATGTCGCCGGGCAGGTACTCGTCCATGACGACGATGTCACCACTCTCGCAGTGCCGACCGACGACGCGCACCAGGCGCGGCTCGGCGTCGGAGCGGCGCCCGGCGAGCGTGCACGAGTAGTCGGCGCCGTAGAGGGCGGTGCGCACGTTGTCGCTCATCCCGCCGTCGACGCTGACGTAGGAGCGCAGGACGCCGTGGCTGACCTCGACGTCCTTGACCGTGCCGATCTCGTAGAGGGTGAAGGCGCTCGGGCCGGCGATCGCCCGGCCGGGCTCGATGGAGATGCGCGGCAGGACCGCCTGCGGGTGCCCGTCGCGGAACTCCTTGAGCTCACGGTCGACGAGCTCGGCCATCTGCGTACCGAGTTGGCCGGGGGTGAGCGGCTCGTGCTCGGAGGTGTAGGCGATTCCGTAGCCACCACCGAGGTCCATCTCCGGCATGGCGATGCCGTGCTCGTCGGCGACCTCGGTGTGCAGCCCGACGAGCCGGCGGGCCGCGATCTCGAAGCCGGAGGTGTCGAAGATCTGGCTGCCGATGTGGCTGTGCAGGCCGAGGAGGCGCAGGGACTCCCCCTTCGCCACGATGGCGTCGATCGCCGCGCGGGCCTGGCCACCGGCGAGGGAGAAGCCGAACTTCTGGTCCTCGTGCGCGGTCGCGATGAACTCGTGGGTGTGCGCCTCGACGCCGACCGTGACGCGGACCATGACCGGCGCGGTGACGCCGAGCTCGCTGGCCACCGCGGCGACCCGGTCGATCTCGTCGAAGGAGTCGACGACGATGCGACCGATGCCGTACTCGAGGGCCTGGCGCAGCTCGGCGACCGACTTGTTGTTGCCGTGCAACGCGACCCGCTCCGCGGGGAAGCCGACGCGCTGCGCCACGGCGAGCTCGCCACCGCTGCAGGTGTCGAGGTTGAGCCCCTCCTCCATGACCCAGCGGGCGACCGCGGTGCACAGGAAGGCCTTGCCGGCGTAGTAGACGTCGGCGCCGGCCACCGCGGCGAAGGGAGCGGTGAAGTCGTCGCGGAAGGCCCTTGCGCGAGAACGGAAGTCGTCCTCGTCGACGACATAGGCGGCCGTGCCGAAGTCGCGGGCGATGTCGGTCACCGGCACGCCGGCGATGCTCAGGACGCCCGAGGGGTCACGGACGACATTGCTCGGCCACAGCTGCGGCAGCAGTTCCATCACGTCCTGCGGGAAGGGCAGCCACTGGGGCGCGGCGCCGTAGCCCTCGGCGTGCAGGATGCCGGCCTCGTGGGCCCTCATGTTGATCGCCATGGGTCAGCTCACATCCGCTCGGGCGCGGAGACGCCGAGCAGGTCGAGGCCGTTGGCCAGCACCTGACGGGTGGCGTCGTTGAGCCACAGGCGGGTGCGGTGCACGTCCGTCGTCTCCTCGTCGGAGTGCGGGCGCACGCGGCAGGTGTCGTACCACTTGTGGAAGTGGCCGGCGAGGTCCTCGAGGTAGCGGGCGACGCGGTGCGGCTCGCGCAGCTCGGCAGCGTGCGCGACGACCCGCGGGAAGTCACCGAGGGCGGCCAGCAGCTGCGCCTCGGTCGGGTCGGACAGGAGTGCCGGGTCGAAGCCGTCCTCCCGGAGGACGCCGTCCTCACCGGCCAACCGCGCGACGTTGGCGGTGCGCGCGTGGGCGTACTGCACGTAGAAGACCGGGTTGTCGTTGGTCTGCTTGCGCAGCTCCTCACCATCGAGGCTGAGGGGCGAGTCCGCCGGGTAGCGAGCCAGCGAGTAGCGCACGGCGTCGGTGCCGATCCACGAGACGAGGTCCCGCAGCTCGATGATGTTGCCCGCACGCTTGGACAGCTTGGCGCCGCCCAGGTTGACCAGCTGGCCGATGCGGATCTCGATGTTGACCTCGGGGTCGTCGCCCGCGCAGGCCGCGATCGCCTTGAGCCGGGAGACGTAGCCGTGGTGGTCCGCGCCGAGGAGGTAGATCTTCTCCGGGAAGCCGCGGTCCTTCTTGCTCAGGTAGTACGCGGCGTCGGCGGCGAAGTAGGTCGGCACCCCGTCGGTGCGGATGAGGACGCGGTCCTTGTCGTCGCCGAAGTCGGTGGTGCGCAGCCACACGGCTCCGTCACGGTCGTCGACGTGGCCCTGCTCGCGCAGGCGGGCGATCGCGGACTCGACGGCACCCCCTTCGTGCAGGGTCTTCTCCGAGAACCAGACGTCGAAGTACACGCCGAAGTCCTCGAGCGTGGAGCGGATGTCGGCCAGCTGGGCCTCGTAACCGATCTCGCGCGCGGTGCCCAGCGCCTCGGCGTCGGGCAGCTCGAGCAGGTCGGGGCGTGCGGCGAGCGCGGTCTGCGCGAGGTCGTCGATGTAGGGACCGGGGTAGCCACCCTCGGGGGTGGGCTCGCCCTTGGCGCGGGCCAGGACGGAGGCGCCGAAGTTGTCCATCTGGGCGCCGGCGTCGTTGATGTAGTACTCGGCCGTGACCTCGGCACCGGAGGCGGTGAGCAGGCGGCGCATCGAGTCACCCAGCGCCGCCCAGCGGGTGTGGCCGATGTGCAGCGGCCCCGTGGGGTTGGCGGAGATGAACTCGAGGTTGACGACGTGGCCGGCCATCGCGTCGTTGCGGCCGTACCCGGCACCCGCCTCGACGATCGCCCGCGCCAGCGCACCGGCAGACGCGGTGTCGAGCGTGATGTTGAGGAACCCCGGCCCGGCGATCTCGATCTCGGCGATGCCCTCGTGGGCGCCCAGGCGCTCGGCGACGACCGCGGCGACGTCGCGCGGCTTCATCCCCGCGGGCTTGGCCAGCTGCATGGAGACATTGCTCGTCCAGTCCCCGTGGCCCTTCTGCTTGGGTCGCTCGACCCTGAGCTCGGTGGGCACCTCGACGCTCAGCTCGCCGGCCTCGACGGCGGCGGTCAGGGCGGCACGGATCGCTGCAGAAAGCTCTTCGGGGGTCACGGTCGCCCAGTCTAGGTGCGCGGGCGCCATGCCCGTCGCGGCGGTCGATTCTCGGGACGGGCCACGCCGGTGCTAATCTCACCGGGCACATCCCGCCTCCGTAGCTCAGGGGATAGAGCACTGGTTTCCGGTACCAGGGGCCGCAGGTTCGAATCCTGCCGGGGGCACGTTTGTCCTGAGTCGCGACATCGTTTACACGGTGTCGCGGCTCAGGACTTTTTTTGTAGGTTCGCGTGGGTTGTCGTGGATGTCGCGACTCATGGGGTCAAGGATCACGACGGGGGTCGGGTCGGGGGTTCGTAGTCGCGGTCGGGGTCGATGTGGTGTTCGGCCAGGACTTCGCCGGTGGCGGCGTGGCTGGTGATGACGTGGGTGTCGTGGATGAGCATCAGGACGGGCTGTGCGGCGTGGGCGCGGCCGATGCCCAGGTGGCGTAACTTGCCGGCGTAGCGCAGTGACACGGTGCCGGTGGCGGCGATCTTGTCGGTCGGAAGCGCCACTCGGGTTCGGCGACAGACTTGGAGTGTCAACGATGTCGCGACTCACCAGTCAACGATCACCACCACGATTTCGTCAACGATGTCGCGACTCACCAGTCAACGATCACTCGCGGATCTCGCGCCCCAACCTGTCAACGATGTCGTGAACTCGCACACTGCCGGGGGCACGTTTTTCGAGGGGCCGTCAGCACCTGCTGGCGGCCCTTCGTCGTTCCCTGCGCCGCCCCCTCCCGCCGGATCAGCCCGCCCAGACCGCCCGAGCGCCGGCGTCACCGGTCTTGAAGACGAGGAAGATCACGATCAGGCCCACGATCGGCAGGACAACCCGAAGGGGTGTGACGAGTGCGCCGTACCGGGCAGCTCGGTCGGAGCGGCCCTCGAGCGGGGTGATGACCGGCAGGACCCACCACGCGACCAGCGAGAGCAGGGCCAACACCCACATGGACGCCTGGAGGCGCCCGGCCCACATCTCGTGCACCTCGATCAGCTGGCTGCGTTCGCCGAGCGCCTCCTTGAGGCTGTCGCCCGAGGCAGCAGCGACATAGGTGGCGAGCGCGCCCACGACACTGGCGACGAGCAGGGGCAGCCGGGACCACCACCGCCACCTCGGCGCCAAGCCGTAGGTGATGGCCAGGAGTGCCGCAGCCGGTGCGAGCACGACGACGAGGTGGACGACGAGCGGGTGCAACGGGAGTCCATTGAAGTTCATGCCGGTGAGGCTAGGCCTGCCGACCTGCACACAACCTGTCCATCGCCACCCGGGGGAAGGGGGCCAGTCCCCCCGAGCCACGCACCACCCTCCGTGGTGGGGGGGGCAGGGAGGGAGCACGGACATGACGAAGGGGGGCGAGCCGGCCTCGTCGGCCGGCGCACCCCCCTTCGCCCGGGTCCGTCTACAGGTCCCGGTGGATCTCGACGTCGCGGATCTCCTCGGCGGACGCGTCACCGCGCTTGTTGAGGTTGATGATCGCCGCGACCAGCCCGCCCCAGATGGTGAGCATCGCGATGATCATCATGATGATGGCCGTCGTGGTCATGCCTGCTCACCTCCGTCGACGAGCGCCTCGGGTTCGTCCTCGAGGGAGACCCCACCGCGCCACGGAAGCAGCGAGATCGCGATGGCGATGAGGGGCAGCGCCACGACCATGCCCCAGCCGAAGACGTTGAGCAGCTGGGCCGGGTAGTCCTCGTACGGCGCGTCGAGCTTGTCGGTGAGCGCCTGGTAGAGCATGACGAGGAGCAGGATCGGGATGACGACGGCGATGAGCGCGGGCCACCAGCCCTTGAGCTTGATCGAGCCGATCGCGTCGAGGTGCTGGCGCAGGATCGGCAGCTTGCGGAAGGCGTAGGTAATGGCCAGCATCAGCACGGCTGCGACGGCGATGATGCCGAAGGAGTTGACGAAGGCGTCCATCGTGTCGAGGACGTACAGGCCACCGGTGGTGGAGAACATCAGGATGCTCACCACGGCCATCGGGACCCCGACCACGAAGGTCGCCGCGGTCCGGGAGATGCCCACCTTGTCGCGGACGGCCCCGATGACGACCTCGACGATCGAGATGAGCGAGGTGATGCCCGCCAGCACGAGCGAGACGAAGAAGAGCACACCGATGACGACACCGCCCGGAGCCTCGTTGATGATCGCGGGGAAGGCGATGAAGGCCAGACCGATGCCTCCACTGCCGAGCACCTCACCGACCTCGCTGCCGGCGGCCTGCGCCATGAAGCCCAGCGCCGCGAAGACCCCGATGCCGGCGAGCAGCTCGAAGCCGGAGTTGGAGAAGGCGACGACCGCACCCGAGCCGGTCATGTCGGTCTTGCGCGAGACATAGCCCGCGTAGGTGATCATGATGCCGAAGCCGACGGACAGGCTGAAGAAGATCTGACCGACTGCGGAGATCCACACCCCCGAGTCGGCGAGCGCACCCCAGTCGGGGGTGAAGAAGGCGTTGAGCCCCGCCCCCGCGCCCTCGAGGGTCAGCGACTGGATGACCAGGACGACGAAGGCGATGACCAGCACGGGGATGAAGACGACGGCCGTGCGGCCGATGCCGGTCTGGATGCCCATGGCCAGGACACCGATCGTCACGGCCCAGACGAGGATCATCGTGATGAGGATGCCGGGGACGAAGTCGAAGGTCGGCCCGGGAGTGTCCGCGGCCTTCAGGTACTCACCGAAGAAGTACTTCTCCGGGTCGCTTCCCCACCCCTTGGTGAAGGAGAGGGCCGCGTACTTGCTCGCCCACGCGAGGATCGCCGCGTAGTAGACGGCGATGACGATGCAGATGAGCACCTGCCACCAGCCGAGCCACTCGGCACCACGGTGCAGCCGGCGAAGGGAGAGCGGGGCCGACCCGCGGAATCGGTGACCGATCGCGTAGTCGAGGTAGAGCATCGGGACGCCGAAGAAGACGAGCGCGATCAGGTACGGGATGATGAAGGCGCCTCCACCCCCTTCGTAGGCCACGTAGGGGAATCGCCAGATGTTGCCCAGCCCGACGGCTGATCCGATCGCGGCGAAGATGAAGACCTTGCGCGAGGAGAAGCCCTCTCGGGGCTTGACCTTCGTGGTCTCGGTGCTGGACATGCTCACGCTCCTGATCGACGTCTGAACCCCAGCATGCTCCTGCATCCGAGACATATGTGGCGTGCGCCACGCCGATCTCCCCTCAGGGGACCTGCCACGCCCGTCGCACCGACATGGCCGTGAGCACCACCAGCAGCTCGGCGCGCACCACCGGGTCCTCGAGCTCGTCGGACAGCAGGTCCTTGAGCCGGTTGATCCGATGGCTCACGGTCTGCGGGTGGACACCGAGCGCCTCCGCGACGCTGGGCCGGTGGCCCCACTGCCGCAGCCACTCCAGGAGGGTCTCCAGCAAGATCGTGCGCTGGTCCTCGGGCACGTCGTCGAGATCGTCGAGGTAGGTGCGCCGCAACGACTGGATGACGACCCGGTCTGCGCTGCAAGCGATCTCGAGCATGCGGTCATCGGCGAAGGTCAGCTCCTCGTCCCCCGCGATGAGCTGCGCGCGGTGAGCGAGGTCGAGCGACCGGACCGAGTCGAGCATGTGGACCGCTGGCCCGACGGCGCACCGATGACCCGCGAGGAGGGGGCGAAGGGTGGTGGCCAGCTTGTCCTCGGCGATCGGGTGGAGCAGGACGACGTCGCGGGCGCGGGGGTAGTGGGCGAGGACGCACTCCGACTCACGACGGATGGTGGCAGCGGCCTGCGGCGTGGTGATGATCGCGGCGATGACCGCGTCGTCGTCCCAGCCGCACGCGCGGGCGAGGGCCACGGCGCTGCCGTCGCCGTGCAGCAGGGCCCCACCCAGGCGCCGCGTGTGCGACTCCTCGTCGGTCTCGGGCTGCTGCGCGCCTCCCGCGTACCCGAGCCGGGCCGCTCGGACGACGAGCTCGCCCCCCTCCGCCAGGCGGTCGAGGATCTCCACCACGCCGTCGGGGTCGACCCGCGGGCCGGAGACGAGCGCGCGGTGGACGTGCTTGTGGGTCAGGCGGTTGGCCACCCTGATGGCGGCCTCGAGGTCGTCGAGGGGCAGCGAGCCCCGAGCACTCTCGGCGCCGACTGCGACGAAGACGCCGGCGGGGTCGCACACCGACTCCACGTCGTCGGCGACCACCGCGTCGAGCATGACGCCCACGGTCTCCCGGACATCCGTGGGCCAGTGGTGCCGCGCCGGCAGCGGGTGGACGCCGCAGGCCTCCCCTGCCTGCTCGATGAGGATCGGCACGAGCTCGTCGAGCAGCTCCTCGCGTACCTCTCGCAGCCGGTCAGCCGCCCGCGTCATCCCCTGGTCCATCGTGGCGCGCTCCCCCATACCGTCGTGTCGCCCTCCGGGGACCCTCCCCGTCGGGTGCTGATTATCAACGCAGGCGGACCCACGAGGAACTGTCACCGCGTGACAACGGTGGCGCGGCCGTTGTGCCTGCGAGCAGGCGACGCGGCCGGGCGCACTCGTCGATGCTTGCCCCGTGCCTGCCGGGCACCGCTGCGAGGCGGGACGGACCCGGGCGGCCCACGGACCGGCATCGGTGTCGCGCAGTCAGGGGACACATCGCGGCGCCGGTGCCTTCGTGCGTGCGCGACCGAGCCGACCGCGGTCAGGCGACGCCTTCGGCCGTGAGCAGCACGAGCAGCTCCGAGCGCGTGGTCGGGTCCTCGAGGTCGTCGGCCAGCAGGTCACGCAGCCGGTGCAGGCGACCGCTCACGGTCTGCGGGTGCAATGCTGCCCCTCTCCGCCACGGCGTCCTGGCCGCCCGACAGGGGATCAGCGCTGCTACCGTCCAATCATCCGGCCCCGGCTGCGATCACCGTTTCGACGTCATGTGGCGTCGAAAGATGGCTGTCGCCCCAGGCAATGAGCTGTCGCCCCAGGCAATGAAAGGCGTCCCCTCCATCCGACGAACATCAGCGAGCTCATCAAGTGCGATCATTTGCTGCCCATTCCAGGAGTCCTCGGTGACCAACGTCTCTCGCCGCCACCTCGCCAAGGGCCCCGCGTGGGCCATTCCCGCGGTGGACATCGCTGCGTCTGCCTCGAGCCTGTCCGCGTCTGAGGCCGACTCCCCCGGAAATCGCGAGCAGCAGCCGATCGTTGTGCAGCCCTTGAGCTTCGCCCAGAAGATCCAAGGCGCCGTCGCGGTCCCCAGCGGCTGGCCCAAGGAGGGCTACCGCCTGGTGCTGACGGTCTCCCCCGCCGACGCCCCGGCCCCGCGGGTGACCTCCGTCTCGCTCGAAGACGGCATCCCCAGCACAGTCCTGGACGTCGGGCCCGTCCCGCTGCGTCCCGGCGTGTGGGAGTACGTGTTCCAGACCGCGTCCTCACCCGCTCCCGACACCGTCAACGTCAACGTCAGCTACACGATCGGCGATGGGACGGCCCGGACCGCGACCATCTTCGTCAGCGGCGAATGATCCGCTCCTCCGCCGGTCAGGTGACCACCTGACCGGCACCCGGGCGAAGGATCACCCCCGCTGGGTGGAGTCCGTCACCTCGCCGACGAGCTCCTCGATGACGTCCTCGAGGAAGACGACGCCACGCACGGACCCGTCGGGGTCGACGACGCGGGCGAGGTGGGTGCCGGTGCGCTGCATGGTGGCCAGCACGTCCTCGACCTCGTCGTCGGGCAGCACGGTCGCCATGCGGCGCAGGCGCTTGCGCGGGACCGGCTCGCTGCGCTCGGTGTCGTCGGCGTAGAGCACGTCCTTGAGGTGGATGTACCCCGCGAGCTCGCCGGAGTCGTCGACCGTCGGGTACCGCGAGAAGCCGTGCTTGGCGACGAGCCGCTCGATGTCGTCCGGGGTCGCGTCCCGGGGCACGGTGACCAGGTCCTCGACCGGCACACCCACATCGGCGGCGTCCTTGTCCGAGAACTCCAGGGCGGCGCCGACGAGCCCGTACTTCTCGGACTCGACGAGGCCCTCGCGGTGCGACTCGTGGACGATCTGGTGGACCTCTTCGGCGGTGAAGGCCGAGCCGACCTCGTCCTTGGGCTCGATGCCCATGGCCCGCACGAAGGCCTTGGAGACCCAGTCCATCGCGTAGATGATCGGCTTGGCCACCTTCATCACCCACATGAGCGGGGGCACGAGCAGGATCGCAGCGCGCTCGGGCCCGGCGATCGCGAGGTTCTTGGGGATCATCTCGCCGACGACGACGTGCAGGTACACGACGATGAGGATCGCCAGGCCGAGCGAGGTCGCGTCGGTGAAGGCGTCGGGCACACCCACGCGCACCGCGATCGGGTACAGCACGTGGTGCAGGGCCGACTCCGAGATCGCACCGAGGAGCACCGAGCAGATCGTGATGCCGAGCTGACAGGTGGCGAGCAGGACCCCGGTGTGCTGCAGGGCATCGACGGCGATGGCGGCCCGCTTGTCACCTGCGTCGGCGAGCGGCTCGAGCTGCGAGCGCCGGGCGGACATCGCCGCGAACTCGGCGCCGACGAAGAAGGCATTGGCCAGCAGCAGCACGACGGTGATGAGGACGGTGCTCATGCCGACTCACCCCCCTTCGTGGCTCCTTCGTCGCGCCGCCCACGCGGAACGTGGGACCCAAGGACATCGCCTTCGTCATCGCTGTGCGCGTGCTCGACGAAGCGGAGCCGATCCACGCGACGGGTGTCCATGTCGGCCACGGTGATCTCCCAGCCGTCGATCTGGACGACGTCCCCGACCTCGGGGACTCGGCCGAGCTCGGCCATGATCCAGCCACCGACGGTCTCGTAGGACGAGCCCTCGGGTACGGGTGCGCCGATGCGGTCGCGCACCTCGTCGGGGCGCCACAGGCCCGGCACCGTCCACACGCCGTCGCTCACCTCGCGACCGGTGGTCTGGGCCAGGTCGTGCTCGTCGTTGACCTCTCCGACGATCTCCTCGACGAGGTCCTCGAGCGTGACCACGCCTGCGGTACCGCCGTACTCGTCGACGACGATCCCCATCTGCAGGCCGGAGTCGCGCAGCTGGATGAGCAGCGGGTCCAGGCGCAGGGTCTCGGGCACGACGACCGGGTCGATCATCAGCGCGGACACGGGCACCGACTCGCGGCGCTCGTGCGGGACGGCGATGGCCTTCTTGACGTGGACGACGCCGTCGATGTCGTCCCAGTCCTCACCGGTGACGGGGAAGCGGGAGTGGCCGGTGCGGCGCGCGAGCGCGACGAGGTCCTCGGCGGATGCGGTCCGATCGATGGCGCTGGCCCGGTTGCGCGGCGTCATGACGTCGACGGCGGTCTGCTCGCCGAAGCCGAGCGAGCGCGCGACCAGCCGGCCGGTACCGGAGTCGAGCGTGCCGGCCTCCACGGAGCTGCGCACCAGCGAGGCCAGCTCGGCGGGGCTGCGGGCTGCGGAGAGCTCTTCCTGCGGCTCGACGCCCATGCGGTGCAGTGCCCAGTTGGCCGACCCGTTGAGGATGAAGATCAGCGGCTTGAAGAGGACACCGATGACGCGCATCGGCGTGGCGACGATCTTGGCCGTGCGCAGCGGCACCGAGACCGCGAGGGTCTTGGGCACCATCTCGCCGAGGATCATCGAGAAGACCGTCGCGATGATCAGCGCGAGGGCGCTGCCGGTCGACGCGGCTGCGGTCGTGGGCAGGCCCGCCGCCTCGAGGCCCGGCGTGATCAGCTCCCCCACCGCGGGCCCGGCGATGTACCCCAGCGCCAGGGTCGTGACCGTGATGCCGATCTGGCAGGCGGACAGCAGCGTGGACAGCGAGCGAAGGGAGGCGAGCACCGGCTTTGCGCCGGCGTCACCGCCATCGACGGCCCGCTGCACGGTCGGCCGGTCGAGGGCCACGAGAGAGAACTCTGCGGCCACGAAGAGGGCGGTACCCAGCGTGAGGACGAGGGCGAGGACGAGGAGACCGATGGTCATGGTGAGCGAGATTCTACGGGGAAGTCCCCCACGATCCCTGAGGAGGGCCGCCTCCCCCCACCGATCCCTGCCCTTCGAGACGGCGCTGGCGCGCCTCCTCAGGACCCGGTGGTTGCGCAGCAAGCGCCTCCCCCACCGATCCCTGAGGAGGTTGCGCAGCAACCGTCTCGAAGGGATGCGCCCCAATCCCCCACGATCCCTGCCCTTCGACACACCTCACCCCTTCCACCGGCGACTGGCCAAGAGCTGGATCGCGTCGAAGTCCCCCCGGATGAGAGCCTCCTTCTTCGCGCGCGACCACCCGTGGAGTTGCCTTTCGAAGGCATAGGCCTGCGTGACCCTCTCCGTCTCCGCACACCACACCAGTTCGACCGGCATCCGCTTGCTCGTGTAGGCCGACCCTCCGCCTGCACCGTGCTGTCGCATCCGTGAGGCGAGGTTGCGCGTACTGCCGACGTAGTAGGTGCCGTCGGCGCACCTGAGCATGTAGACGTGGGCCATGGGTCGATCCCAGCAGTGTCGGCGGTGGTCGGGTCGAGCTTTTCCACAGTCGGGGGGTGTGGCGGCCCTTCGAGACGCTTGCAGAGCAAGCTCCTCAGGGACCGGGGCGAAGTGGCGCGGCCTCCTCAGGGACCGGGACGAAGGGGACGGCCCTTCGAGACGGCCGCGGGCGGCCTCCTCAGGGACCGGGACGAAGGGGACGGCCCTTCGAGACGGCCGCGGGCGGCCTCCTCAGGGACCGGAACGAAGGGGGCGGCCTCCTCAGGGACCGGGGCGAAGGGGGGCGGCCCTTCGAGACGGCCGCGGGCGGCCTCCTCAGGGACCGGAACGAAGGGGGCGGCCTCCTCAGGGACCGGGGCGAAGGGCCGCGCCCGTCTCCCCCTCAGGGTGGAGCCGCTCTTCATCCGACGGGATGATGTGTGCGCGGGTGTGGGCTGCGAGGATTGTGGCGACATCAACAGATGAAGGGGACCACCATGCCCACAACGGGAGCGCGCGTCGAAGTACGCAACCTCACCAAGAGGTTCGGGGGCTTCACGGCCGTCGACGACCTCAGCTTCAACGTCGAGCCGGGCCGGATCACCGGCTTCCTCGGCCCCAACGGCGCCGGCAAGACCACGAGCCTGCGCATGCTGCTCGGCCTGGTCCGGCAGAGTGCGGGCACGGCGACGATCGACGGCCAGACCTACCGCGAGCTCGACCGGCCGCTGACCGTGGTCGGCTCCGCCCTCGAGGCCACCAACTTCCACCCCGGTCGCTCCGGGCGAGACCACCTGCGGGTGCTCGCAGCCACGATCGGCGCGCCCGACAGCCGCGTCGACGAGTTGCTCGAGCTGACCGGCATCCCGGCGGCCGCCCGCAAGAACGCCGGCGGCTACAGCATGGGCATGCGCCAGCGCCTGGGCCTCGCGGCCGCGCTCATCGGCGACCCGCGGCTCCTCGTCCTCGACGAGCCGGCCAACGGCCTGGACCCCGAGGGCATCCGCTGGTTGCGCGGCTTCCTGCGCCACCTCGCGGACGAGGGTCGGACCGTCCTGATCTCCAGCCACATGCTGCAGGAGGTCGAGCAGACCGTCGACGACGTCGTCATCATCGCCAACGGCAAGCTGATCAAGGAGGGCACGGTCGGCGACCTGCGCGGCGCCGCCACCTCCATCGTGCGCACCACCGACACCGAGTCCCTGATCGGGGCCCTGCGCGTCGCCGACGTCGAGGCCGTCGTCCGGGAGGACGGCGGGGTCGTCGCCCAGACCGAGGACCTGCGACTGATCGGTGACGTCGCCCTTCGTGCCGGTGTCCCGATCCACGAGCTGCGACCGCTGGCCGCAGACCTCGAGCAGCTCTTCTTCTCCCTCACCGAGGGCACCAACCGCAACCTCGGTGACGCCGAGAACCAGCCCGCGCCGGTCATGACCGACGCGGTCGACGGCCACGAAGGGGCGAACCTCTGATGATGGGTGCAATCACCTCCGAGATCCGCAAGATCTTCACGACCAAGCTGTGGTGGGGCATGGGCCTCGGCATGGCGATGTTCGCCTTCCTGCTCTCCATGGGTGCGGCTGCCCTCGTGGGCCTCACCGGGCCCGAGGGCGAGCCTGCTGCCTTCTCCGAGATGACGGGAGCCACGGGACAGGTCGTCTACACCGCCGGCCTGCTGGGCAACTTCGGCAGCATGACGGCGCTCTTCCCGCTGGCGCTGGGTGTCCTGCTCATCACGACCGAGTACCGGCACAAGACCGCGACGGCGACCTACCTCGCCACCCCGCGCCGGTGGATCGTCGCCGTCGCCAAGACGCTCTCGGTGGTCGCCGTCGCCGCCGTCCTGGGTGTCGTGCACGTCATCGCCTCCGTGGCTGGTGGCGCGCTGGTCCTCACGGTCTTCAAGGACCAGCCGCTGCTGCTCACCAACGGTGACGTGCTCGCGTCCTTCGGCACCTCGATCGTCGCGACCGTCGTCTGGGCGCTCATCGGCTTCGGCTTCGGCATGCTCGTGCGCAACCAGATCGCGGCAGTGCTCATCGCGGTCGCCTTCGGCTTCCTCGGTCAGCTCATCCTCAACATCGCCTTCGGGCTCCTGGGGTGGACGACCGCCGGCAAGTTCATCCCCGGCAACCTCACGACGGGCATGCTCGTCACGGGCGACCCGACGGGTGGCCTGAGTGCCAGCGAGAGTCCCTACTTCGCCTGGTGGCTCTGCGCGCTCATCCTCGTCGGGTACGCCGCGCTGCTGACCGTCGCCGGCTCGATCCTGTCCAACCGCAAGGACATCAGCTGAGCGGTCGCCTCGACCCGCAGTGAGCGTCCGGGACCGTCCTCCGATCGAAGGGGGGCGGTCCCGCCGTGTCGGGCGGGACCGGGAGTCGGCTAATGGTGTTGGTCACGTTAGGCTTGCCCCGGTGGGTCCGCGGTGACTTCGGGCCCAGATCCTCGACTGTGACGAAAGAGGCGTATGCGCCGTGCCTGACCCCCAGGATGGCCCCGTGTCCCTGAACGACTTCGGCCCCAACGAGTGGCTGGTCGATGAGCTGTACGAGCAGTTCAAGAACGACCGCGACAGCGTCGACAAGGCGTGGTGGGAGTTCTTCGAGAACTACACGCCGGGTCAGAGTGGCGCCAGTAACGGCACGAGCGCGAAGGGGGGCTCCCCCGCCTCCCAGCAGCCCGCCGCTGCAGCGAAGAACGAGCCGGCCAAGAGCGAGCCCGCCAAGAGCGAGCCCAAGACGGCCACCGCGCCGGCCGCGAAGGCCGAGCCCGCGAAGGCCGAGCCCAAGGCCGCCCCCGCCCCCGCGGCGAAGAAGCCTGAGCCCAAGGCCGCTCCCGCCAAGGCGGCTCCCGCCAAGGCCGAGGCCAGCGACGAGGCGGAGGAGCCGCAGGACGTGCTCACCCCCCTTCGCGGCGCTGCTGCCCGGGTCGTGACCAACATGGAGGCCTCGCTGGAGGTCCCCGTCGCGACGAGCGTGCGCGCCATCCCGGCCAAGCTGCTCATCGACAACCGCATCGTCATCAACAACCACCTCAAGCGCAGCCGCGGTGGCAAGATCTCCTTCACCCACCTCATCGGGTACGCGCTCATCAAGGCGCTGCGCCAGATGCCCGAGATGAACGTCGGCTACACGACGAACGAGAAGGGCAAGCCCGTCGTCGTCCAGCCCGCGCACATCGGCCTGGGCATCGCCATCGACCTGCAGAAGGACGACGGCACGCGTCAGCTGATGGTCCCGGCCATCAAGCCGGCCGAGACGATGAACTTCAAGGAGTTCTGGAAGGCCTACGAAAAGGTCGTCGGCAAGGCTCGCGACGGCAAGCTGACCGTCGAGGACTTCCAGGGCACCACGATGTCGCTGACCAACCCCGGCGGCATCGGCACGGTCCACTCGATCCCGCGACTGATGAAGGGCCAGGGCGCCATCATCGGTGTCGGCGCCCTCGACTACCCCGCCGAGTGGCAGGGCGCGAGCACCGAGACGCTCAACCGCAACGCGGTCTCCAAGCTGCTGACGCTCACCTCGACCTACGACCACCGCATCATCCAGGGTGCGCAGTCGGGCGAGTTCCTGCGCGTCATCCACCAGTACCTGCTGGGTGCCGACGGCTTCTACGACGAGATCTTCGCCAGCCTGCGCATCCCCTACGAGCCGGTGCGCTGGGTCCAGGACATCTCCACCTCGCACGACGACGACATCAACAAGGTCGCGCGCGTGCAGGAGCTCATCCACTCCTACCGGGTCCGCGGCCACCTGATGGCCGACATCAACCCGCTGGAGTACAAGCAGCGCCACCACTCCGACCTCGACATCACGACCCACGGCCTGACCCTGTGGGACCTCGAGCGTCACTTCGCCACCGGCGGCTTCGGCGGCGAGCCCTTCCTCAAGCTGCGCAAGATCCTGGGCATCCTGCGTGACTCGTACTGCCGCACCACCGGCGTCGAGTACATGCACATCCAGGACCCCGAGCAGCGCAAGTGGATGCAGGACCGGGTCGAGGTCGGCTACGCCAAGACCACGAGCGACGAGCAGCTGCGCATCCTGCGCCGCCTCAACGCCGCCGAGGCCTTCGAGACCTTCCTGCAGACCAAGTTCGTCGGGCAGAAGCGCTTCTCCCTCGAGGGCGGCGAGTCGGTCATCGCCGTGCTCGACCGGATCCTCTCCCGCTCCGCGGAGGAGGGCCTCGAGGAGGTCTGCATCGGCATGCCGCACCGCGGCCGGCTCAACGTGCTGGCCAACATCGCGGGCAAGTCCTACGGGCAGATCTTCCGCGAGTTCGAGGGCCAGGTCGACCCCAAGTCGGTGCAGGGCTCCGGTGACGTCAAGTACCACCTGGGGACCGAGGGCGAGTTCACCGCCGAGTCCGGCGAGACCACCAAGGTCTACCTCGCGGCCAACCCGAGCCACCTCGAGGCGGTCAACCCGGTGCTCGAGGGCATCGTGCGCGCCAAGCAGGACCGGCTCAACCACGGCGGCGAGGACTTCCCCGTCCTGCCGATCCTCATGCACGGTGACGCGGCCTTCGCCGGCCAGGGTGTCGTCGCGGAGACGCTGCAGCAGAGCCAGCTGCGCGGCTACCGCACCGGTGGCACGATCCACGTGGTCGTCAACAACCAGATCGGCTTCACCACCTCGCCCAACTTCAGCCGCTCGTCCGTGTACTCCACGGATGTCGCGCGGATGATCCAGGCGCCGATCTTCCACGTCAACGGTGACGACCCGGAGGCCTGCGTGCGGGTCGCCGAGCTCGCCTTCGAGTTCCGGCAGAAGTTCCACAAGGACGTCGTCATCGACGTCGTCTGCTACCGCCGTCGTGGTCACAACGAGGGCGACGACCCGTCGATGACCCAGCCGCTGATGTACAAGCTCATCGAGTCCAAGCGCTCGGTCCGCAAGCTCTACACGGAGAGCCTCATCGGCCGCAAGGACATCACCACCGAGGAGGCCGACGCCGCCCTGCGCGACTATCAGGCCCAGCTCGAGCGGGTCTTCGTCGAGACCAAGGAGGCCCTGAAGAAGAGCCCCGAGGCGCCCACCGACCAGGCCGGGTCGGGCGACGCCCCGGACAACGCCGGTCTCGAGCGGCCGTCGGCGCAGACGAGCGACAAGCCCGCCCGCTCGGCCACCGAGACGGCGATCTCCGAGACGGACCTGAAGCACATCGGCGACATGTTCGACTCCCCGCCGGCCGAGTTCACGATCCACCCCAAGCTGCAGCAGGCGATGCAGAAGCGTGCCGCCTCGGTGCACGACGGTGGCATCGACTGGGGCACCGGCGAGATGCTCGCCGTCGGCTCCCTCCTGATGGACGGCACCCCGGTGCGTCTGACCGGTCAGGACTCGCGTCGCGGCACCTTCGTGCAGCGTCACGCGGTGCTCATCGACAAGAGCAACGGTGAGGAGTGGACGCCGCTGAACTACCTCGGTGGTGGCCAGGCCCGCTTCTGGGTCTACGACTCGCTGCTGTCGGAGTACGCCGCGATGGGCTTCGAGTACGGCTACTCGGTCGAGCGCCCCGACGCGCTCGTGCTCTGGGAGGCCCAGTTCGGTGACTTCGCCAACGGCGCGGCCACGATCATCGACGAGTTCATCTCCTCCTCGGAGCAGAAGTGGGGCCAGAACTCCTCGGTCGTCCTGCTCCTGCCGCACGGCTACGAGGGTCAGGGACCGGACCACTCCTCCGCCCGCATCGAGCGGTTCCTCGCGATGTGCGCGCAGGAAAACATGACGGTGGCCTACCCGTCGACGCCGGCCAGCTACTTCCACCTGCTGCGTCGTCAGGCCTACCACCGTCCGCGTCGTCCGCTCATCGTCTTCACCCCGAAGTCGATGCTGCGCCTGAAGGCCGCGAGCAGCATGCCCGAGGACTTCACGCAGGGCAGCTTCCGCGCGGTCCTGCCGGACATGACCAACCCGAAGGGAGAGGACGTCACGCGCGTCCTCATCGCCGCCGGCAAGGTCACGTGGGACCTCGAGGCCGAGCGCAAGAAGCGCGGCGACGAGCAGACCGCGGTCCTGCACCTCGAGCGCTTCTACCCCCTCCCGGGTGAGGCTCTCGCGACGGAGCTGGCGAAGTACCCCAACGCGGACATCGTCTTCACGCAGGAGGAGCCGGAGAACCAAGGTGCGTGGCCCTTCCTGGCCATGAACCTGCCGGCGGACCTCGCGGCTCACGGCGAGACCCGCGCCCTGCAGGCGGTCACCCGCCCGCCGAGCGCCTCGCCCGCGGCTGGTACGGCCAAGAAGCACGCCCAGGAGCAGGCTGACCTGATCAGCCGCGCCTTCGATCGCTGATGTACTTCACCGATCGCGGCATCGAGGAGCTCGCGGATCGACGTGGTGAGGAGCAGGTCACTCTCGAGTGGGTGAGTGACCAGCTCCGCACCTTCGTCGACATCAACCCTGAGTTCGAGACGCCGATCGAGCGACTCGCGTCGTGGCTGGCACGCCTCGACGACGATGAGCTCGACGACGAGTAACGTCGGCCCGTACCCGCACCCCAGATCCCCTCAGGAGCACCCCGACGTGAGCGCCCACCCGATGACGGACGCAGCCGGCAACGAGTTCACCCCCAGCGCGACCTTCGGCACGGAGGACGGGCGAAGGGAGATCGCGCTGGTCTTCATCGGCGACAGCTTCGTCGCCGGTGTCGGTGACGAGAAGGCGTTGGGCTGGACCGGTCGGGTCATGGCCCGCACCGAGGTGCCCGGCGCCCTCGTCGCTCACTACAACCTCGGGGTGCGGGGTGAGACCGCCGGTGGGGTGGCCGAGCGTTGGCAGACCGAGGGCGCGCGCCGATTCCACGGCGTGTCCGAGCGACGGCTCGTCGTGCAGCTCGGTCACGCCGACGTGCAGGCCGGCACCTCGATCGCCCGGCTGCGGCTCAACCTGGCCAACATCCTCGACGAGGCCTCCAGCCAGGGCGTCGCGGTCTTCGTCGTCGGGCCGCCCCCGGCCGCCGACGCCGACACCAACGACGCGCTGAGCCAGGTCGTGGAGGCCCAGCGTGACGTCTGCGACCGGCGTGGCGTGACCTTCGTCGACACCTTCGCCCCCCTCGTCGGACACGACCAGTGGGAGTCCGACATCGCTGCCTCACTCGACGGTGCGCACCCCGGCCAGGCCGGCTACGGCCTGATCGCCTGGCTGGTGCTGCACCACGGCTGGGGCGAGTGGATGGGCTGAGGCGTTTCGCGACCGCTGCCGCCATGACGCTGCCGCCCCTGACGCCCATTCGAGGTAATGGGTCCGTCTATCCGGTCCCCACTACCTCGACCGCTGATACCTCCACTCGCGCGTGCGTGGTGCCGAGAGATGTTGTCCAGCGCCCGGTCAGAGCAAAGGGCGTTGCCCACCTAGTCCATGAATGCCTCCTGGTCGAGGCGCCAGCCGATGACGTTGATCCGCAGCACCCGGTCACCGTCGATGACGACCTGGTTGGCGCGAAGGGCGTCCGCCGCCCCTGAGAGTCCCCACAGGTGACCGGCGCCGTCGATCTCGACGACCAGCCCGTACTCCTCGAAGTAGACGTCGAGGTACACCCGACCGTCTCGCCCCTGCCGAACCGCCTGTCGCGTCGGTGTCGGCAGGCCACGCTCGACACGCTTGAGCGAAGTCCAGCTCGCTCAGCGAGCGTGGCCCACCGGTGTCGGCCACGAACTTGACGGAGGAAGGCACGGCGTGTCCGTCCGCGCACCCGCCGCTGGCCTCGAGCAGCTGCTCCCCCGTGACGAGTCGCTGCTGCACGGCCATCGCCATGATCGTCGCGGCAGCCTTGTCGCTCACCGCTCAGTGCGCCGCCCGGATGGCGGCGACTGCAGGTGTGGTGCGCGGGATGCTGGCGCGACCAGCCTCCCCGTCGACGCGGCGGATGACCTTGTGCACGCGGACACCGTCGCGCCGATTCGCATCGTGCGGTGGAGGACCGAGACGTGGACGAGATCATCAGTCCACCCCCTGAGGCCGGCGAACTGGAGGGCGCTGACCCCTCCACCAGGGCAATCTGGTGTCCGACCTCCCACACCGCCCGCCAGCATCGCGCCGTCGGACCCAACGGACCGCTCCGCACGGCGAAGGACTGCGTGCCGTGTCGTTCCCACCGACCTGCAGCCACTTGACGCGCAGCCTGCTGACGGCTGATGCCCATGGCGCGCAAGAGCGCGTGGTTCACGACGAAGTCCGTGTCCTCAGCAACCGCGCACGACCCGGTGGTGGCGAGCGAGAGGTGTCTCTTTGGTTGCCTTTCTGGTCATGGCAGCACCTTGGTCACGGGAGGCCGCTTGCCCATGCCTCCTCCGCTACCGGTGGACAACCACCACCAGGTTGACGGACGTGCGGACTACCCAGCTCTGGTGATTCGAGGTACCTCCGGACGAGGCGTCAGCGACCGAATCGGTAGTCCGGGTTCCTCGAATCGGTATGGATCGCGCGCATCGTGCCCCGTCAAGCAGGCCCAGGTGATGAGGTCCATCGACTTACGTGCCTTAGATCGCTTTATGCAATCTAGATAAAGCCTTCTAAGGCATGTAAAGTCCGTTTGCATGTAGGCCGTGACCAATCCGTACACGCCCAACGCAGGTGCTGAACCCCAAGCAGTCGTCGGCCGAGATGATCAGCTCGAGTCCTTCGACCTGCTCCTCGCAAGGATCGAGGCGGGCCGAACGGAGCAGTCGATGATCATCACGGGCCTGAGGGGAGTCGGCAAGACAGTGCTGCTCGGACAGTTCCGCACCAAGGCCTTGGCCCGTGACTGGGTCGTGGTCGAGCTCGAAGTCAGCAAGAACGACGAGGCCGACTTCAGGCGAGACATCAGCAGCCGCCTCCGTACCGCTCTCTTCCAGTTGTCGCCCAAGGCGAAGTGGACAGACCGCTTCCGGCATGCAGCCGCGGTCTTGAAGTCCTTCACCGTCAGTGTCGACTCCGCTGGCACGTGGTCTGCTGGCCTCGATGTCGAAGCTGCTGAGGGATTCGCAGATCACGCAGACCTGGCCCTCGACCTGACCGACGTCCTCCTCGCTGTAGGCGAGGCAGCATCTGAACGAGATCGCGGGGTCGTGCTCCTCTTCGACGAGGTTCAGTTCCTCAACAAGGAACAACTCGAGGCCGTCATCGAGGCACTGCACAAGATGGTCCAACGCAAGTTGCCGATCACCATGGTTGGCGCTGGCCTACCGCAGATCGCTGAGTTGGCTGGCGACGCAAAGTCGTACGCCGAGCGCCTCTTCAAATTCCCCGCGATCGGGATGCTGGCTTCCGGTGACGCACGTGAAGCGTTGGCTCGACCCGCTATGGACGAGGGCATCGAATATCACGAAGCCGCCCTGACCACAGCCGTGGAGCTGACGGGCGGCTACCCCTATTTCCTCCAAGAACTTGGCTATGCGGTGTGGACTGTGGCAGAAGGACCAACGATCCACGAGGACGATGTCCGTGCGGCAGTCCCAGGGTATGAGACCAAGCTCGACGAGTCGTTCTTCCGCGTGCGACTCGACCGCGCGACCGAACTACAGCGCGCATACCTGCGCGCGATGGCGCAGCTGGGCCCCGAACCTCAAAAGGCATCCGTCGTGGCTGAAGCCATGGGACCAGAACGAAGTTCCGAGAACCTCGGACCTACACGAGCAGAACTCATCAACATGGGACTGCTCTATACGCCCGAGCACGGCTACGCAGCTTTCACGGTCCCTCACTTTGACCGCTTCATCCTGCGCGCCATCCCCGAGCTCGTGGTGCCACCCCTCAAGAGACGTCCACGTCGGAAGAACCCGGACTGAGGGGACAGCGGACCGAATACCGCGCCCCCAAAGCAATCAGCGTGCGCGGAGCGAGGGGCCCTACAGCACCTGCTCCGTCGCGGCGTACCGCGCCTCTGCAGCAGCCTTCTGCGGCCGCCACCAGGCCTCGTTGTCCCGGTACCACTCGATCGTCGCGGCGAGTCCGGAGCGGAAGTCGCGGTACTGCGGCTGCCAGCCCAGCTCGTCGCGCAGCCGGGTCCAGTCGATGGCATAGCGGCGGTCGTGACCCGGCCGGTCGGTCACATGGTCGAAGTCGTCACCCGGCCGGTCCATCAGCTCGAGCACCTGCGACACTACTCCGCGGTTGTCGACCTCACCGTCAGCACCGATGAGGTAGGTCTCCCCCATCTGCCCGCGGTCGATGATCGCCCACACGGCGCTGTTGTGGTCGTCGACGTGGATCCAGTCACGCACGTTGAGCCCGTCGCCGTAGAGCCTCGGTCGACGTCCGTCGATGACCTCGGTGACCTGACGGGGGATGAACTTCTCGACGTGCTGGCGCGGGCCGTAGTTGTTGGAGCAGTTGGAGATCGTCGCCTCGATGCCGAAGGAACGCACCCACGCCCGCACGAGCAGGTCGCTGGCCCCCTTGGTCGACGAGTAGGGGCTCGAGGGGTTGTAGGGCGTCTCCTCGGTGAAGCGCTCGGGCGAGTCGAGCGCGAGGTCGCCGTAGACCTCATCGGTGGAGATGTGGTGGTAGCGCACGCCGTGGCGTCGCACCGCCTCGAGCAGCTCGTAGGTGCCGACGACGTTGGTCTGCACGAAGGGGCCCGGCGACGTGAGCGAGTTGTCGTTGTGCGACTCCGCGGCGAAGTGGACGACGACGTCTGCGTCCGCAACCAGCGAGTCGACGAGCGCACCGTCCTGGACGAGTCCCTCGACGAAGCGCACGTCGCCGAGCACGCCCTCGAGCGAGGACCTCGACCCCGCATAGGTCAGCGCGTCGAGCACGGTCACCTCCACGTCGGGCCGCGTCGCCAGGGTCTGGTGCACGAAGTTGCTCCCGATGAACCCGGCTCCCCCGGTGACGAGCACGCGCATGTCAGTCCCCCTCCGTCGTCGATACCTGGGGAGGGCGCGATCCCTGAGGAGGCCGCTCGCGGCCGTCTCGAGTCACCGGTCCCTGAGGAGGCCGCTCGCCACCCTCTCGAGTCCCCGATCCCTGAGGAGGCCGCTCGCGGCCGTCTCGAAGGGTCGCCACATACTCCCGCAAAGCCTCGACCTGATCCGTCGGCTCGAACCCCGTCGCGGTCAGCTTGGCGAGCGAGAGCGTCGAGTGCGTCGGCCGCGGCGCCATCTCCTTGCCCACCGCGTACTCATCCGTCGTCACCGCCGTCACGTCGTCCCGCGAGCGGCCTCGCAACGCGAAGACCTCCCGGGCGATCTCTGCCCAGGTCATCGGCTCCCCCGACTGGGTGACGTTGTACGTGCCGAAGGGAGCACCTTGCTCGACCAGGTGCAGCGTCGCCGCGGCGATCTCGTCGGCGAAGGCCAACCGCCCCCACTGGTCGTCGACCACCGACGGGGACACCCCACCGTCGGCCAACCGCACCATCGTCGCGACGAAGTTTCCCCCGTCGCCCACCACCCACGAGGTGCGAAGCAGGTAGTGCCGCGGCGCTACCCCCACCGCCAGGTCACCGGCTGCCTTGGTGCGGCCGTACTCCCCGCGGGGGGCGAGTGGCTCACCTTCGTCGTGCTCCTCGACCTGACCGTCGAAGACGTAGTCAGAGGAGTACTGCACGAGCGTGAAGCGTCCGGTCGCCGCTCGCCGGGCGAGCTGCGCGGGCAGCTCGGCGTTGAGTCGCCACGCCAGACGGCTCCCGTCGGGCGTCTCCGCGGCATCCACTGCGGTCATCGCGGCGGCATTGATCACGAGGTCGTGCGCGCTGAAGTCGTAGGCCTCGACGGCAGCCCGGTCGGTGAGGTCGAGCTCGTCACGCGTCGGCGCGATGGCGTCTGGCAGGAGGCTGCGCAGCGCGCGGCCCACTTGGCCGCTCCCCCCAAGCACGAGCGGCGGTCTGGGAGCGAAGGGGGTGACCTCCGCGAGCGTCGGGTTCGCCTTGTCCTTGTCGCTGATCTCGCTCTGCGGCAACGGGATCGGCCAGTCGATGGCGACCGTCGGGTCATCGAGAGCGAGCGCGGGATAGACGAGGTCAGGGCGCCAGTGCTCGTTGACGAGGTAAGAGTAGATCGTCTCGTCGGCGAGTGCCTGGTAGGAGTTGCCGACGCCTCGCGGGACGAAGACGGCGACGCTCTCGTCGATCTCGATCGAATAGGTCGCGCCGAAGCTCTCGCCCTCGCGCAGGTCCACCCAGGCCCCGAAGACCGAGCCGTGGAGCACGGTGACGAACTTGTCCCACGGCTCACCGTGGATCCCGCGAGTGGAGCCGCGCATCGCGTTGTGGGAGACGTTGTGCTGGACCGGGCCGAAGTCCGGCAACCCGAGCGCGGTCATCTTCTCTCGCTGCCACGCCTCAGTGAACCAACCGCGCGTGTCGTGGTGGACCGGTCGGCGCACCACCAGTAGGCCAGGGATGGGCGTTTGCTCGACGGACAGATCCATGGGCTCAGGCTAACGAGTCCCATAGGGTGACCTGCATGCGAGGCATCATTCTCGCCGGGGGCACAGGTTCCCGGCTGCATCCGATCACCTTGGGCATCTCGAAGCAGTTGGTGCCCGTCTATGACAAGCCAATGATCTACTATCCGCTCAGTACTCTCATGCTGGCCGGCATCCGCGACATCCTGATCATCACCACGCCCCATGACGCGCCTCAATTCGAAAGTCTCTTGGGTGACGGATCGCAGTTCGGCGTATCGATTTCGTTCGCGCAGCAGCCGAGCCCAGATGGTCTCGCTCAGGCCTTCCTCATCGGCGAGCACCACCTCGCCGATGGCCCCGCTGGCCTCGTGCTGGGCGACAACATCTTCTACGGTCCCAGCTTGGGCACGCAGCTGCGGCGGTTCTGCGACATCGACGGAGCAGCCGTCTTCGGCTACCAGGTTGCCGACCCGAGGGCCTACGGGATCGTCGAGTTCGATACGCAGGGTCGCGTCTTGTCCCTCGAGGAAAAGCCACGGGAACCCAAGAGCCGGTTTGCGGTCCCGGGGCTGTACTTCTACGACTCGACCGTGGTTGATCGCGCCAAGCAGGTTCGCCCCTCAGCCCGAGGTGAATTGGAGATCACCGACCTGAACCGCACCTATCTCGACGAGGGTCGCCTCCACGTCGAGGTGCTCCCCCGCGGCACGGCCTGGCTCGACACCGGCACCTTTGCCGCGCTCAACGACGCGAGCAACTACGTGCGCACCCTCGAAAACCGCCAGGGCCTGAAGATCGGTTGCCCCGAGGAGGTCGCCTGGCGCATGGGCTTCATCGACGCCGACGGTCTGCGCGAGCGCGCCGAGCCCCTCGTCAAGAGCGGCTACGGCCAGTACCTCCTCGACCTGCTCCACCCCGGTCCCTGAGGAGCTTGCGCAGTGGTCCCTGAGGAGCTTGCGCAGCAAGCGTCTCGAAGGGCAAGCGTCTCGAAGGGCAAGCGTCTCGCTAATCGAACTGCCGCTCGAAGGCCACGATCTGCTCCACCGCCGCGTCCACCTCGGCCGCCATCCGGTCGAAGGCCTCCTGCGGTCGGCGGTAGGGGTCGGCGATGTCGTCGGCGCCCTCGATGACGCGCGTGCGGCCCCGCTCCTGCGCCAAGTGCGAAGGGAGCGCGGCCCACCGCTCCTCCGCAGTGGTCAGGCCGGCCAGCCGCTCGCTCCACGACTCGCGCTCGCCGGCTGCCGTGAGCACGCGAGCCGCCTCGGTGAGTGTGTACGTGCGCTGGAGGTAACTCGGTACGTGGGACAGCACCGCCCCGCGGTGGGCTGTCTCCATCGTCAGGACGAGGTCGACGTCCGACACAACGTCTCTGGACACGCGACGCGCGGCGAAGCCCGCGGCGTCGATGCCCCTCCCCCGCAGAATGCGGGCGCTACCTTCGGCCACCGGCTCCCCCACGAGTGCGGCCGTCCCCGCGCTCGACACCTCGAAGACCCCTGGGCGCACCGAGCCCAGCCCTTCCTGCAGCACGAGCTGGGCGAAGGGGGACCGGCAGATGTTGCCCGTGCAGACGACGAGGAGACGCACACTCATGCCCTCCATCCTCCCGCGAGCCGACGTCGTTGGGCGGGCGGGCACCGCGATCGGTCCACGTCCGCGGCAACTAAGATCCACCGTGGCCAACCCACCAGCGCTCGGAGCACCAGAGATGAGGAATACCGCCCGTGTGGCGCTCACCGGCATCCTCGTGGTGGTCGTCGTCGCCGGGCTGGCTCTGGTCCACCTCCACGACGACCCACCGGTCCGGCACCTGGGCGCGTCGGCGTACGACGACTTCGAGGCGGGCACGCCCGAGAGCCACGGCTGGACCTTCGAGCAGCCACCCCAGGGCTCCGTCCGCCGATCCACGGACGAGGCGTCCTCTGGCGACCACTCCCTCCTCCTCGACGACGCGTCGGGCACGGGTCGCGCCCAGGCGACCTGGTCCCTCTTCGCCACCTCCGCCGGCCGCAACCACTACGTGAGCGCACGTGCCTTCCAGACCGGCACCGACCAGCAGCTGCGGGTGCGGTGGATCGACGCCTCCGGCCACACCCTCGGCTTTGAGACGCGCACGACCTCAGGCGCCGTCGAGATGTGGCAGCGCGTCTCGCTGGACCTCACCGCCCCCGAGGGCGCGCGCTACGGCGAGCTGCAGATCGCCTCGGGCTCCGACGCGCCGGGCCGCACGTGGTGGGACGACGTGCGGGTCACGGACTCGGCGATCCCCGACGCGAGCCTCGAGCAGTCACCCGGTGACGACGGCTCCCTCCGCTCGTGGCAGACGACCGGATCCGGAGGGGCGAGCGCCATGCGCTCGTCCGACCGGGCCCGCCTCGGCCGCTGGTCGCTCTTGCTCACCGACGCCACGCCGAAGGGGGCGACGAGCGCGACGAGCGAGCGCACGCGGGTCGACCCGGGCGTGACGTACACCTTCCGCGGGTGGGTGCACCCGGTGAGCGGCACGACCGCCGTCGACGTGCTCTGGTACGACGCCGAGGGTCGCGAGGTGGGGACCCGGACCATGTCGGGCGCGCGCGCCGCCGGGCGCTGGAGCCTCGTGACCGCCGCCGACGTCGTCGCGCCGCACGACGCCCACTTCGCCGCGGTGCGTCCGCGCACCTCCGTGGCCGGGACCGGCACCGCGTCGTGGGATGCGTTCTCCCTGGCCCCGACCCCGGCGGCCGAACCCCTGGACTTCTCGACGACCGACCTGGGAACCCCGCTGCGGGCCTCGGCACGCACGCGCACGAGCGCTCCCTTCGTCAAGGACGGCCGGGTCAAGGTCGCGACGCTCGTCACCGGGGTGCCCACCCGGCTGCAGGTCCTCGACCTCGAGACGGGCGCGCTCGAGGACCGGGTCGAGCTGGCGGGCATGACGACCGGCCAGACCGTCGTCGTGGGCCGCGACGGCCGGCTCTACGCCGGCGGCGACGGTGGCCACCTCTACCGGTGGACCCCCGGGGCGGACTCCGCCGAGGACCTCGGGCAGGTGACCGGCGGGGCTCGCACCGTCTTCGACCTGGCCGTGGCACCCGACGGCACGATCTGGGGCGGCAGCTACCCGGGCGGTGAGCTCTGGCGGGTCGACCCCGACTCCGGCGAGATCACGAACCTCGGACGGGTGCGACACGAGCAGGAGTACGCGCGCAGCATCGCCGTCGACGATCGCTACGTCTACGTCGGGGTCGGCACGAGCCAGCCGGCGATCGTCCGGGTCGCGATCGACGACCCCGACGACCGCACGGTGATCGCCCTGCCCGGCCGGGCCACGCAGGGCGTCCTCAGCGAGCTCGAGCTCCTCGGACGCTACCTCGCGGTCAAGGTGCCTGCGGGCACCAACGCCGACGGCTCCCACCGGCCCACGGAGCGCCGCCTGTACGACCTCGAGCGGCGCACCTGGGACGTCCCGGTCAATGCCGCGGACCAGCTGCCCACGCCCCTCGACAGCCGGGGTCGGTTCCACTACGTCGTCTCGCGCCACCTCGTGAGCATCGACTCCCGCACCGGACGCTCGACCACCGGCCCGGCGGCGACGCCAGCGATCGGACAGCGCCACGTCGTGCGGGCGACCATCAGGGGAAGGGCCTCCGAGTGGCTGCTCGTCGTCGACCCGACGACGGGAGACGTGGTCGCCCACGACCTCGAGAGCGGTCGGGAGGACACCTTCTCCCTTCGTCTCCGTCCCGAGGCGCTGCCGACCAAGGCGCTAGCCGAAGGGAGCAACGGCACCGCCCTGGTGGGCGGCTATGCCGGGCCCCAGGTGGCCATGGTCGACGCCCGCAGTGGCGCACTGCGCCCTGGCCTGACCACGGGTGCGCCACCCACCTTCGGCGAGGTCGAGGGCGGCACGACCCTCGGGGGCGTGAACTACCTCGGGACGTACACATCGGCCCACATCTGGCGGCTCGACCCATCAGAGGGCGGCGGCGACCTCGTCGAGGTGGCAGCGCTCGGGAAGAGCCACGACCAGGATCGTCCGACGGCATGGGCCACTGACGGAGACCGCGTCTTCTTCGGCACCGTGCCGAAGTACGGCGTCCTCGGCGGCGGCATCGGCACGATCCAGGGCGGCCGGATGACGCGGTTCACCCGCGGCGTCGTGCGCGACCAGTCGGTCGTCTCGCTCACCGCCCGAGACGGGGTCGTCTACGGCGGCACGTCCCGGTGGGGCGGTCTCGGCGCGACCCCGACGACCCCGAGCGCGCGGGTCTTCGGCTACGACCCGGTGTCGGGCCGGGTCACGTGGTCGGTCGCCCCGGCCGAGGGGGCCCAGTCACTCACCGTCACCGTCGGCCCGCGGGGCACGATCTGGGCGGCCGACGGCGGGACCCTCTACGAGCTCGACCCGACCGACGGGCACACCCTGCGCTCGATCACCGTCGACCCCACACCCGTCGGGGACAGCCCGACCTTCCGCAGCACCGACCTCGTGACCCACCGGGGGTACCTCTTCCTGCGGACCAACGGCCGGCTCTACGCGGTCGACCCGATCAACCTGCGCACGGCGACACCGGTCTCCGAGGGCGTCACCGCGAGGGGCATCGTGCGGGCCGACGACCGGCTCGTCGTGGGGGCGAGCGACCACGTCCTCGCCGTCGACATCCGGTGAGCCGGGAGTGACGAGTGATCCCACATGACGTCCAGAGTGACCCACGTGACGATAGAGCCTGCCATGATGGCCTGCGGATGAGTCCGCCCGCCGAGCGAAAGGTCGCCACGTGAGTGCATCTCGCGCCCCCCTGCGTGCCAGTCGCCGCGGCCCTCTGGCCGCGTGGGCCATCGTCGACCTCATCATCTGGGCGGTCGCCCTCGTCGCCGCCACGATCCTGCGCTACGACCTCGACGTCACCCTCGTCGACAAGGACCGGCTCGCCATGGCCGTGGGCGGCGTCGCGGTGATCCACCTCGTCCTCGGCATCCTCATCGGGCCCTACCTCGTCCGGCACGAGCCGGGGTCCTTCGAGGAGGTCTACTCGGTGACCAAGCTCGTGGCGATCGTCGGTGCGGTCGTCATGGTGCTGAACTTCGCCTCCGACCCGATCTTCGTCCCGCGCTCGGTGCCGGTCACCGCCGCGGCCATCGCCCTCGTCGGGATGTTCGGCGCACGATTCGTCATCCGCGCCATGCGCTCGGGCACGGGCCCGCACGTCGACGCGAAGCGGGTCGTCGTCTTCGGCGCCGGCGAAGGGGGCCGCCAGATCGTCCGCGCGATGCTGCGGGACCCCGACAGCCAGATGCACCCCGTGGCGATCCTCGACGACGACCCCCGCAAGCGCCGGCTGCGCATCGACGGCATCCGGGTGCGCGGCCGCCGCGAGCACCTCGGTGCCGTCGCCGACCGCGAGGACGCGACGACCCTCGCCATCGCCGTCCCGAGCGCCACCCCCGAGCTCTTCATCGACCTGCGCAACCGGGCCGCCCAGGCCGGCCTCGAGCTGCTCGTGCTCCCGCCGGCGTCCGAGCTCATGGGCCGCCCTGCCACGGAGAACCTGCGCACCATCGACCTCAGCGACCTGCTGGGCCGCCAGCCGGTCCAGCTCGACGCGACGGCGATCGCCCGGTGCGTCACCGGTCGACGCGTGCTCGTCACCGGCGCCGGCGGCTCCATCGGGTCCGAGCTGTGCTGGCAGATCGCCAAGTACTCCCCCGCGCACCTCGTCCTGCTCGATCGCGACGAGACCGCGCTCCAGGCGACCCAGCTCAGCCTCACCGGTCGCGGGCTCTTCGAGGGCGACGACATCGTCCTCGCCGACATCCGTGACGCCGCCCGGCTGCGCGAGGTCTTCGACGCCCACGCCCCGCAGGTCGTCTTCCACGCCGCGGCCCTCAAGCACCTCTCGATCCTCGAGAAGAGCCCCGCCGAGGCGTGGAAGACCAATGTCCTCGGGACGCTCAACGTGCTGCGCGCGGCGCAGCGCTCGGGTGTGTCGACCTTCGTCAACGTCTCGACGGACAAGGCCGCAAACCCCACGTGCGTCCTCGGGTACAGCAAGCGCCTCACCGAGCGGCTCACCGCGGGATTCGCCCGGCAGGGCCGGGGCACCTTCGTCAGTGTGCGATTCGGCAACGTGCTCGGCTCACGCGGCTCGGTCATCGGGGTCTTCACCGATCAGATCGAGCGGGGCGGGCCGGTCACGGTGACGCACCCGCAAGCGGAGCGGTTCTTCATGCTCGTCGAGGAGGCCTGCCAGCTCGTGCTGCAGGCCGCGGCGGTCGGTCAGCACGGCGACGTCATGGTCCTCGACATGGGCCAGCCGGTGCGGATCAACGAGGTGGCCAACACGCTCATCTCGCTGTCGGGACGCCAACATGTCGACATCGTCTACACGGGCCTGCGCCCGGGCGAAAAGCTGCGCGAAGAGCTCTACGGCGACGGAGAGACGATCCTCGGCTCGGGTCACCCCCGCGTCTCGCACGTGCCCGTCCCGGGCATCCGGCCCGAGGCACTCGAGCACCACCAGGGTCCCCCGGACGACGAGGCCCTCGTCCTCATGCTCGAGCACGTCGGTGTCGCACCGACCCCGGCGGTCAGGGACGACGCGCTGCCGCACCTGTCGTGAGCGACGGCTCTCACTCCCTCCTGCCCGCTCTGGGCGCCGCTGCCGTCACCGCCGCCGCCGCCCCCTTCGTGCGGGCCGGGCTCGTCGCCATCGACATGCTCGACGTGCCCAACGACCGCTCGTCCCACGCTGCGCCGATCCCTCGGGGCGGCGGGGTGGCCTGCGCGCTCGGCGTCGCCACGGCGGTCGCCGCCCACCCGCACCCGGCCCCCGGCCGCGAGCTCGTGGGCGTCGCGGCCCTCACTCTCGTTGGTCTCGCCGACGACCGGCGCGGCCTACCGGCCGTGGCCCGGCTCTCGGCTCAGCTCGCGGCCGGTGCCCTCGCAGGGTCAACGGGAGCGGCTGGAATCGCGCGTGGCGCGGTGGTCGTCCCCGCTGCGGTCAACGTCGTGAACTTCATGGACGGCATCAACGGGATCTCGGGCCTCACCGCCCTGGCCTGGGGTGCCCACGCCGCGCGGGTCGAACCCGACTCGCCCTCCGGCCAGGCGGTCGCCGGTGCCGGGCTGGGCTTCCTCCCGTGGAACCTGCCCCGTGCGCGTCTCTTCCTCGGCGACTCCGGCAGCTATCTGCTGGGCTCGCTCGTCGGGACCTCGATCACCCGCGCCGAACCCCGGGTCGCCGTGCGCCTGGCCCTGCCGCTGGCGCCGTACCTCCTCGACGCAGGGGTCACCCTCGCCCGCCGCGCCCTCGCCGGACGCGACCTCATGGCCGCGCACCGGGAGCACGCCTACCAGCGACTCGTGCACGACCACGGGTGGTCGCACGTGCAGGTGGCAGGCGCCCACGCCCTGCTCGTCGCCGCTCTCGGGCGGGCTGCGCGTCGGCTGCCGCTGCCTGCGGCGACGGTCGTCGCCGTCGGCGTCGGGGGCGCGTGGGCGGCCGGCCCGGAGATCGTCACCTGGGCGCGTCGGCGGCGGGCTCGGGTCAACTCGAGGAGTCGCCGACCGACGGCGACGAGCTGAGCTGGTCGGTCGTCGGGTCCGCCGTCCCGGAGTCACCCTCCGAGGTGGTCGACGTGTCGTCCGAGGGCGACTCGGTGGGCTGGGGCGGCGGGTTGTAGGTCGACGTCGGTGCAGGCGGCACGTAGGTCGGCTCGACGGGCGCCTCGGGCTCGACGGGCGCCTCGGGCTCGACGGGCGCCTCGGGCTCGACGGGCGCCTCGGGCTCGACGGGCGTGGTCTCGGTCTCGGTCAGGGTGTCGGTGGGCACCGGCTCGGTGGTCGTCTCCGTCGTGGGCTCGACCGGGGGCACCGCCTCGGTCGTGGAGGTCAAGCTGGGCGCGGCCTGACCCGCGCCGATGAGCCTGGCGAGGACCGTGCGGGCCCAGAGGTCGGAGCCCTGAGCGGTCAGGTGGGTGTCCTCCCACTCCGAGCGCAGCTCCTGGCCGCTCGCCTTGGAGAAGGCGTGGTGCACGTCGATCGTCGGGACGCCGTTGCGCTCGGCCCAGTCGCGCTGGCGCTTGCGCACCGTCCGCCCCGAGCCGTCGGCGGCGTTGGGGCCGAGCACGAGGGTCACGGTCGCCTTGCGCGCCTGGCCCTTCACCTTCTTCAGCAGGTCGTTGAGATCGCGGTCGAGCCCCTTGGTCGAGGTCGGGTGGTAGCTGATGACGACGACGTCGGTGTTGCGCGGCAGGAGGAAGCGCAGACGGTTGGTCGCATACGACGGCGAGCTGCCCTTGACCGACCCGTTGCGGATCCCCAGACGCTTGCCCTCGCCGTCGCCGGAGGAGGATTCATACTTCGTCGGGTCCTGCGGGTCGAGTGCGCTGTAGTTCACCCGCCGGTGCCGCTGTGCGGCCTGGGACGCCATGCTCTGGACCCAGCCCCCTTCGCCGACGCCTTCGTCCCCACCGAGGACGGTGACGAAGGGGTCCTTGTCGTCCTTGAGGACGGTCCGCGGTTGCGCGAACTCCGGCTTGTCGGAGGTCGACGACGAGCTGTTGCTCGGCTCGGCGGAGGTGGACGAGGAGTCGTCGAGAGAGGTCAGGTCAGGGCCGCCCTGCAGCCAGGCGACCAGGCCCACCACCAGGGCGAAGTTGATGAGGACCACGACCAGACCGATCATGACCCCCGACAGGCGTTCGCGTCTCACAAGGCACCAGTATGACTCACCGGGCACCCTGGGTCGTCGACCCGGGCGACGCGCACTAGGTTGTGCACGCACGTGTGTTCCATCGGGGGAGGCTGGGTCGAAATGTCGATGTCCACTGCGCGGACCGCGCTCTGGCACCTGCGACGGGGCGGCCTCTCGCAGGTGCGCACCTGGCGGCGCCGCCAGCGCCTCGGTCAGGGCGGCGTCGTCGTCCGCCGCGATGAGGCCCTGCCGGAGTGGCCCCTGCCGGACCGCCCCGTGCGCCGGCCGGACCTGCGCGTGGGGGTCGTCCTCGACGACTTCAGCCGGCTGGCCCTCGCGCCCGAGTGGACCCAGGTCGAGGTGACCCCGGCGGCGTGGGAGTCGCAGGTCGCCGAGGGGATCGACCTGCTCTTCGTCGAGTCGGCGTGGCACGGCAACAGTGGCACGTGGCGATACCAGCTCACCGGCCCCTCGGCCCCCTCCCCCGCGCTGGTGGCTCTCGTGGAGCACTGCCGGGCGGCCCGGGTGCCCACCGTCTTCTGGTGCAAGGAGGACCCGGTCCACTTCGACGACTTCGTCGACACCGCCGCCCTCTTCGACCATGTGCTGACCACCGACGTCGAGATGGTGCCGCGGTACCGGGAGCGGCTCGGTCATGACCGCGTGGGCGTCATGGCCTTCGCCGCGCAGGAGCGGATCCACAACCCGATCCGACCGCAGCAGGGCCACGCCGAGCGCGACATCGCCTTCGCCGGCATGTACTTCGCCCACAAGTACCCCGAGCGGAGAGAGCAGATGGATCTGCTCCTCGGTGCCGCCGCCCGGGTCTCGCCGCGGATGGAGCGGGGGCTGGAGATCTTCTCGCGCTTCCAGGGCGGGGACCCCAACTATCAGTTCCCGGCCCCCCTGGACGAGCACGTCGTCGGCTCGTTGAGCTACCGCCAGACCCTCACCGCCTACCGGGTCTTCAAGGTCTTCCTCAACGTCAACTCAATCGTCGGTAGCCCGAGCATGTGCGCCCGTCGCGTCTTCGAGATCTCCGCGTGCGGCACGCCAGTGGTCTCGACCCCGAGCCCGGCGCTCGATGCCTTCTTCCCCGACGACGAGGTGATCCGGGTGTCCGAGCCGCAGGAGGCGGAGTGGATGCTGCGGGCGCTCGTGCGCAGCCCGCTGCTGCGCGACCGCACGGTCCACCTCGCCCAGCGCCGGATCTGGCGCGAGCACACGTATGCCGCGAGGGTCGACGACGTCCTGCGTCGGGTCGGCCTCGAGCAGCACGTGCGGCAGCCGCGCACGGTGACGGCCCTCGTCTCGACCAACCGGCCGCACCAGCTCGAGCACGTCATCACCCAGGTGGCACGGCAGCGTGACGTCACGGTCCAGCTCGCGCTGCTCATGCACGGCTTCGACGATGAGGCTCGGGTGCGGGAGCTCGCCGCCAAGCACGGCATCGAGGACCTCGTCGTGCTGCACGCCGACCAAGACGTCCTCCTCGGCACCTGCCTCAACCGGCTCGTCGATGCGGCCAGCGGCGACGTGGTGGCCAAGATGGACGACGACGACCTCTACGGCGAGTACTACCTCTTCGACAGCCTGCAGGCCCTCGAGTACTCGGGGGCGGACGTCGTCGGCAAGCAGGCGCACCAGATGTACCTCGAGAGCCAGTCGGCGCACCTCGTGCGCTTCCCCGAGCGCGAGCACCGGTTCACCGACTTCGTCGCCGGACCGACGATGGTCATGCCGCGCTCGGTCGCGCTCGAGCATCGCTTCCCCGACGCCCAGATCGGCGAGGACACCGGGCTGCTGCGACGCGTCGTCGAGACCGGTGGTCGGATCTACTCCGCCGACCGCTTCGAGTTCGTCCAGGTGCGCCGCGGAGCCGGTGAGCACACGTGGGATGCGAGCGATGCGGAGATGCTGGCGAACGCAGATGTCCAAGGGTTCGGCACGACGGACGGAGGTGGGTCTCGATGACCGTGGCCCCGCAGGATGCTGCAGGCGGCAGCGGCGGGATCGCCCCCGGGACGGTCATCGTCGTGGGTTCCCTCGACGGGCTCCCCCGGCCCGCAGCACTCACGGCCCTGAGCTCTGGCGTCCACGCACGTTGGTCCCGCGGGCCGCAGACGGCGGAAGGTGCCGACGGGACGGTCTCGCTCGACGGCGTCACGATCGCCGACGGCCGGCTGCTGCGCTCCGGCGCTGAACTGCTGCAGGTGTGGGGTGGTCGTGAGCCTGCTCCCTTCGCCCACTGGTGGGGTCGGCACGCCCGCCAGGCCTCCTGCGCGTACGTGTGGCACGCCCCGACCGAGCGGCTCGTCGTGCTGCCCGACGCCCTGGGCGGGGCCACCGTCTTCGTCCACGAGGTCGGCGGGGTGCAGGTCCTCTCCTCCGACTACGCCGCCCTGATCGGCATGCTCGACGACCTCGGCCTGCGGCCGGAGAAGGACCTGATGTACCAGGTCGAGCGCACCGTCTTCGGGAGCGGCGGTCTCTACGAGACGAGCCATGTGGGTGGGCGCCGGGTCCCGACCTTCACCCACCTCGACATCACGTCGGGCGGGCTGCGTGAGGTCCGTTACGACGTGGCGCCTTCCCTCGACGAGCCGCGCAGCTACTACGAGGGCCTGGCCACGGTGCGGGCCGACGTCCTCGACTCGATCGCCGTCATCGCCGCGGCTCCGACCGAAGAGCGCATCGCTCACCTCACCGGCGGCTTCGACTCGCGCATGGTGCTCGGCGCGATCCTCGAGGCCGGTGTGCAGGACCGCTTCGAGTTCTTCTGCAGCGGACCGCCGGAGTCCCGCGACCGTGAGGTCGCCGACGGGCTGGCCCGCACGCTGGGTCTGGTGCGCTCCGCGTCGGCTGGCCTGGTCCCGCAACACGTGGGCAGCTTCAGCGACCAGCAGCTCGCCCTGCTCGGGTACACGGCGGGCATGTCCAACGTCGGGCCGACCGGCACCGAGGACCCCCTCGACGTCATCGCGGCCGGCGGTGGCTACGGCGAGCTCTTCCGCTCCTTCTACACGCACGCCATCACCGGGCAGGGTCCGGCTCCGTGGGCGGACGGGCGCGCTCTGATGACCGCGATGGTTGGCTCGGCTCCCGACCAGGGCATCCTCAGCCCACGCGCCTTCGACCTGCTCGCCGGGCGGCTCACCGACGTGCTCACCAGCATCCACGAGTCAGGCGTGCCCGCCGACTTCGTCGGCGACGTCTACTACTCCGACGTGCGCAACCGCTACCACATGGGCGCCACCTCGCTCAGCTGGAGCCGTGTGGGGGCGCGGGTCAACCCGCTGTACTCCGTCAGCGCCCTGCAGGCCGCGTGCGAGCTGCCCGGGATGGCACGGCGGGCCAACGTCCTCGGGTACGACCTGCTCGAGTCCTTCGGCCACGACCTCTCGCGCTACCCCTTCGACAAGGACCGCTCCTCGATCGAGTACCGGCGACAGCGACGACCGCGGCTTGGCCTGCCCTTCCCCGAGGGCCAGGTGACCTGGTCGGTGAAGCCCGCGCGTCCCACCAGCGGACCCGCTCCTGCACCGATGTCGGCAGAGCGCCGCGAGATCGTGCTGAAGCGGGCAAAGGCGCTCGACATCATCTTCTGGCAGTCGGTCAACCTCGAGTCGACCCAGGCCGTCCTGCGGCGCGTGATCGAGCAGACCGACCTGAGCACCTACGCCGAGGTCGTCAACGTGTCGTACCTGCAAGACCTGGCCCGCACGGGCACGTGGAACCGCAGTAGGGTGCGCCACCTGTACTGGGCGAGCACGATGCTCATGTGGTTCGGAGACGAGTCGCGGCTGTGAGCACCCATTCGATCGCCATCCTGCCCCGGCTGCCCTTTGGAGCGAACCCAGGGTCTGGGCCTGGCCCCTCTAGTCACATTCCAGCCGATAACGTGGCCAGACGTCCCTTCTAGGAGTAGTAGCAGATGACCAAGCGCATGAGGTTCAGAGTCGACCCTGACGTGCCAGTACGCCGCTGGCAAATGGCCCTGACCTTCGGAGACGACGTACCACACAGTAAGAGCGCGGTGGTCGTCGTTCACCCCCGCGACCCTGACGGTGAACCCATTCACTCCTTGCGTCGCGAGGGATGGTTCTACAGCGAACGCTTCGACGCGAACTTCGCCTACTTGCCAGCTTCCCCGCCCGGCCAGGAGATTCTGCTCCCTCCGCAAGAGTCGGACGTTTACGTCTCGGAGATCGAGGTCGAAGTGAGGCCGTTCAATTCACCACAGCTAGATGTCACTACCGTTGGACCGTTGATCTTCCTCCCGATGGACGACGACGCGCCAACGGAAACAACCGTAGCGGCATACCTCGCGGAGGAAATCGATGACTGACCTGGACGCTTCTGTTGTAATCGGGTTCAAGGACTGGGGTACAGACCGGCTGGCCAGATGCGTCTCGTCAATCCACGCCTCGCTTTCTGGTCACCCTCACGAAGTCATCGTCTCTGATTACGGTAGCGAAAACGCCGAGGCAGTCCGCGCAGCCGCCGAAGCGGCCGGTGCGACCGTGATCCGCACTGAGACGGACGGGACGTGGTCAAGCGGCAGGGCCCAGAACGCTGGATTCGCCCATGCCACAGGGCGGGTGTTCATGAACACCGACGCTGACATGATCTTCACCCCGCACGCACTGGCAAGAGTCGTCGAGCGTCTGTCCGAAGCCCCGTCCGAGGCCATTATTCTGCAGTCACGAGATCTCCCATACAGCGTCACGGAACAAGATTTGTTGGATCCGGATTGGCAGGACCTTGCGACCGTTGCCACGGTGCGCCCTCGATGGGGGTGCGGAGGGTTGGTCGCAACCCACCGCGACACGTACCTGAAGTTGCGTGGCTACGACGAGCGCATGCACACGTACGGTGGCGAAGACATCGACTACCTCAAGAGACTCCGCAGATCTGGGGCCACCATCCACTGGCTCGACGAGCCGTCGGTTCGCATGTACCACGTGTGGCACCCTTCGACCAGTGCCGCCGCCGCGCAAGACCCTGCAGCCACGGCCGCCATAAAGCGGAACAGAGAGCTCCACACGAACGACAACACCACCGTACGCAACGTGGTCCGGTGGACTCACCGTCACCCTGAAGCGCCCCCGGTGGTGAGCGTCATGGTCAACTGCGAGGAGTACACGGATCCATCCGACGGCGCCGTCGAGATCTCCACGTTGCTGGGCCAGACATTGACTGACATCGAGATCGTTCTGGTCGGGGGCGATTCGTCCTGGCAGAGGTTCTTCAACGATCCCCGAGTTGCAGTGGCTCCTCGGCTGGATGACGGCTGGGTAGCTGCTATCAAGCACTCACGCGGAACCTTCATCACTTTGCACGCCCGACGTCAGCTCCACGTCAGCAATCGCCTCGAGCGACTCGTAAACCTCACATCAACCTCTGGCCGCGCAATCGCAGACTCCACGGCAATGGTAACCAGATCGTCCAGCGGAGTTTTCTCCCCCGTCGCGGCCTCGATCCTGAACACCTTCCCTAATCCATGGAGTTCTGTCCTCATCCCACGTCAGAACGCTCTCGACGGGCTTTCGGGCGCACAGTCAGGGTCCCCCGAGGATCTCTTGTACGCAATCCTACGGGGCGGTGTTTTCATAACCGCAGAAGAAGCGCTGGGCAGCGTGTTCACGGCTCCAGCCGAGATCGAACTCCAGCAGGACCTCGCCAAGAGCGCAGACTCCCGCCGACGATTGGAGTGGGGCGGCAGCGACAAATCTTGGCTCGACAATTTCCAAATCGCGGGCCACCTCGAGCCTGCCACCAAACTTGCGGCCGAAACCTACGATGAGCAGTACGACTTTATCCTCGTCACGCCCTCTGCGCACGATTTGGCCGTCGAGGCAACCTCGAAACTCTCAAGCGGGCTGATGAGATCTACGCTAGTGACAGACGGTGAAGGCACCGAGTTGTTCTCGATCGTCAGGCATTCGGGCCTGTCATTCGCCGACGTATCGCTGATGCGGTCAACCCGCGAATCGACCGTTCTGGGAGAAGCTACTGCTCGTAGCCGCACCTCGATGGCAACCGTCGACGATTCAACAGAAATCGATGTCGTCATGGACGAATGCAGCAGGATCTACACGAGCGACCCCACTGCGGCCACTTGGATAGTCGTCAGTTTCGCGAACGACTCAGGGATCGCAGGAGTGTTCCACGGGTTGGAACGCATGTCGGGCCTGACCTGCGTTCTTCGACGCGACGTGATCGACGAATTCTCACATCACCGCCTTGTCATGGCCGCCCTGGAGAACAAGAGTGACGGAATTTCAGCCTTGAACCGAGTACGTGCCATAGCCCCAGCTGGTGCAAGCGTCGAACTTCGATGCCGCCCAGCAGTCATTTCGCTTTCCCAGTTGACTAAGGTAGATGCTCGATGAAGTTCACAATGGCTGTCGACCGCGTGCGAACAGTGTTTCACTGCACGGGCGAGGAATTCGACGGCGTGCCGCCAATTCAACGCTTCGACGTGGGCGCCCCAGTGAAGTCGATGACGCCGGACCGGACAGCGGTCGCACTTGCGATGCTGTTCCACCCCTGGATTGCCGGGACGATAGTTTTCCCCGAGGCAATATCACCACTCGTCGCCAACCGGATTACTCAGTTTTTCGGCGCACGAACCACCTTGCCGAGTCCAGTTCGTGGGGGAGATTGGCCAATCCTCCCAGGCGCTCGCCGCATCCGCATCACGACGCCTGAGACGGAATCACCTTCGCGAATGAAGGAGCATCTGCTCAGCCTCACTTCACTGGCTCGTCAGGAGTCCTTCGCATCGGCGCCAGATCGCACGGCAATCCCCAGCTCCCTCTACCTCCTTCGGCCACCTGCATTGGAAAACGCACATCAAATCCAACTTCTCGGCCTGGGCGCTCTCTTGGCTGCCGATCTGCAGGGACGCATCCTCGTCACCGATCGCGCGCATGCTCTGCCGCCCGAGGTATCGCTTCTTCTGGATTCCGTCGGACTTGGCCTCGCGGGAGCGTGAACGATGACCGCTGAGCCACGATTGGTTATCACCTACAATTTCCCACCGTTCTCAGACGCTTCTGCGGTCACGGCAGCTAAGCGGATTGTTGATGCGGGTGAGGACGTTCACGTCGTGATGCAGGACTTGTCCAAAGTCCGACCGCGCGATGAAACGCTTTGGCAGTTGGTTGCGCCGTTCGTTCAGGAGCGCCACATCCTGCGCGGACCCGTCCAGTTCTTGACTTGGTCCTCCTTGGAGTCCTTCATCGATCAGGGCCTCGCCAGACTGATCGCCAAGGGCCCCTTGAGCAGGTACGACAGAATGTACTCGCGAACCATGTGGCCACATTCGCACTTGCTGGCCGGAGCGATTCGGGTTAGGTCACCCAAGACGACGTGGCAAGCGGAATTCTCGGACCCGCTGTTATGGCACGTAGACGGCAAGACCCGGCACAGTCCGACGTTGCCGCACAACAAGATGACAAGAAGTCTCGTTCGCGCACTGCCCGCACGATACCAACGCCTCTTGGGCGATCGGCCCGAGACTCTCCAGCTTGTGCAGTTCCTCCCGTTCGCGCTCGCGGACGAGATCATCTTTACGAACGACCAACAACGGGAGTTGATGCTGGGGGACCTGCCAGATGGACGAATGGCAGACGTGGTCTTCCAGAAGAGCGTTGTAAGTGCGCACCCGACCCCACCGTCTTCGTGGGCGAATCTGGCCGACGGGCCGGGGCCAGAGGACAATGGACGCGTCCACTTCGGATATTTCGGAAGCCTCTATCCCAATCGCGGCCTAGGCGCGCTGTTGGAAGCTATTCGCATCCTGCCGCCCAGCGACCAAGACCGCTTGAGTGTTGACCTATTCACCCCGAATGTCACCCAGAGCGAAGGCGTCATCAAACGCATGAAGCTGGGCGACATTGTCCACGCTAAACGAGCACTGCCCTACACGCGATTCATGTCTGTGGCCGCCAAGTACGACTATCTGCTCGTGTTCGACACCCAGGGCGGAGATTTCCCCGTCGCAAATCCGTTCCTGCCGTCCAAAATCAGCGACTATCTCGGAACGGGCGCAGAAGTAATGGTGGTTGTGGCTCCAGGCAGCGAACTGGAGAAGCGCGCGTACGAGTATGAGGCGAGAGTCGGAGACGTGGGATCCATCGCACGTTGCTTGGGGCGCGCCATCCGGTCGCGGTCCTCGGAGGTCCCTCGCCCCGTCACAAGTGGCCAAGCAATCTCAAGTTCCCGCTAGACTCCAAGAATGCTCACCCACTCCCACTTCGACGTCCAGTGTTGGACTCTGAGGTTCGGCCTCGAAGCCGACGACCGCCATCGGGGCCCTGGGCAAAGCGGCACTGACATCGGCTTCAAAGCTCAACAGATTCACGTCGAACTTCCGGTAGCCCCCGTCAAAGCTCCGCACCCGGACGCGGAGGCTCTAGCCGTCCTCACCATCGTACGGCCGTGGATCGGCTCCTCGCTTCAGGTGACTCGAGGCGTCTCGCAAGAATTCCAGGACGAGGTGTTCCGACTGTTCAGGATCGAAGTTGGTCCAGTGCACAAGTACCTCAAACCACGCAGCCAAGGCAGCGTTCCGGTCCTTTCGTACAGCGCCGGATTCGACTCGACAGCAGCCTCTGCACTGTTTCCAGAGTTCCCGCACGTTCACCACCGGAGGGTGAGCCACCCTGCCGTTCCGGACCCTGGCACCTACAGAGCGGACGCGATTGAATCGCTGGTAACTGCTGCCGGTGACCGCGGTCGCGACGTTTATATAACCCGGACCGACTTCGAGCACATCGTCGACCCATACCCATCGCTCCCACATTGGTTTGGATTTGCCGTGGGCCCGCTGTTGCTCAGTGAGCACTTGGACGCGGGCGCTCTTGTTTTGGGCGGCACGCTCGAAACCAGATACATGGACATGGGTCGTCGATGGACGGGTCCGCCTCCGACTGAATCGGGAATCGATCCACTGCCCCGACTCGTCGGCATGCCTGTCATGAGGCCACTGGTTGGCATCTCTGAGATTGGAACCATGGAGCTGACCCTCAAGTCCGATCTTAAGAACTTCGCTCGGTCATGCGTTGCTGGCAGCGTCGAAGACGCTTGCCACCGTTGCAGCAAGTGCATTCGGAAGGATTTGATTCGGGCTGTGATCACCGGTGACGCCACGGGGGCCCGCTCCATTCCTGACGATGCTCCAGGCTGGGGTCCGTTTGCTGCGGACCCCCCTTTCTACATGCAAGCTCAGTACGAGTGGGTGATCGCGCGACTCCCTCGGGAAGACTGGCCAGGTGGGCTGTCACGTCTGGCCACGAAACTCCCCAGAGCCAGCCTGGAACGGACCGAGTGGATGGGACGAGCGTACTCACCGGCTGTCGACAGTGCGATCCCTCCGCAATGGCGCGAATTGTCCCGGCAGCGAATTGCGGAGCGACTCGGATGGATGCAGGAACTTGACGTGGACCACATGCAAGCTTGGGACCGCACATAAACCAGACAGGCTTCACCAGCCTCGATCGTTTGCGTCCCGAGGCACGATACTGGGCATGGTGGGCCGTGCCCACGGTCGCTGGCTTGGCGCCAGGCACGTGCGCTAGATCCGCTCGTCCACCCATTCCAGGAGCCGCGCCTTGCCGACGTCCCCAATTGAGAAGTCGGAGGACATGTCCCGCTGAGCGTCGCCCGATTCTCCTTGAACCCCTAAGTACGACCCGCGCTTGTGGCACACAATGTCGTAGAAAAAGTCATGGGGCATGGCTTCTGTAGCCAGTGCTGCGACTTGGACCCCTGACTTACTGAAGGCCAGGTTCGAGAGCGCTGCGCCCATGTTGCCAACCACCACTCGAGCCGCTTTAAAGGTGGCTACCTGCTCCAGAAAGGTCATCTTTTCAGGGTTCACGAATTCAAACCCTCGGGCGCTCAGACTAGACACGATTCGATCTTCGTCCAGCAGGCGCCGACGACCATATGCATTCCTGCTGACGTAGATCCGTTCAGAGCCCGCTGGTTCCACCGTTCGCGTTACATGCTCTAGGTACTGGATTGCTTCGGGCGCCTTCGATGTTGGATGCCATGACAGGCTACCCAGAACACCCAAGGAATCGAACTCCCAAGGGCCCTCACCTACCCACGCAACGTCGTCGCTCCCAAAGCCCGCAAGCTCGAGACAATCGGAAACGACGGCCTTCATGGGTCCACGCTGCTCCGAAACGATCAAAAGGGGCTTATCGCGCAGATTCAAGACTGGGAGGAGGCTCAATTTGGCGAATGCGTCGACGAGCCAATGTCCGTAATTGCTGTCCCAGGCGCTCTTGAGAAAGACCGGTGTTCGACCAGCACGCTTGGGCCCTTCTGAGGGATCGAACTTGCGTCGGGCCACCCATCTCGTGGCTCCTGCTTGCCGATCCATCCCCTGATATTTTGGCACATTAGCAATGCAGTTGATGGACTCCTCGAGAATTTCACCCGAGGAGGTCAAGACGGCTGCCCCCAGCGTAGTGGCGTTTTCGAGCACGCCGCTCGACACGGTGCCGAGGTCAACTGGAGACTGGTGAATGATTCGGTCAAATGAGGCTACAACGTTGCCATTTGCCCCGTACAGTTCGCCTCCTATCCGGTCGTACGGCGTGGTTCGCACCGAGGACGCACCCCGGACGATCCTGTCCAGCGAAGCACGCCGCCACGTCTGACCTGCGGTCGGCTTCTTTCGGATGATCACAGCATGGCCAATAAGAGTCACGGACTCGAACGTCTCACGGCAGTAGGCCTCGAACTCTGAGCGCGGGGGGTCTGCCACTACACCAGCGACGAAGCCCCTCGCAATTTGAGCCACATAGTCAAAGGCCGATTCAGGATGCCCTCCCGAGTAAGTGTCAATGTAGGACCCGAAACTTGTGTGGATATCCTCGACCACATACACCCCCCCTGGTTCAACAACGGGGTACAAGATTTCGAAACTGGTGATCTGGTGACCCCACCTGTGTGAACCATCCTCAATTATTATACGGGGGGAATATCTGTCAGCGAGCGAACCAATGAAATCAAGGTCCCCTTGGTCACCTAGTTCGACACGGATCCGGCCACCTTCGAGCTCCTTGCATGCTGGGCTGATGTCTACCCCGACAATCTGTGCGTTCGGAAAGTACTCCTCCCACATGCGCGTTGATGCGCCCTTGTGGACGCCAACCTCGAGGACAGTCATGTCCTCGTTCCGGAGGTGCGCCACGTGCTGCTCATAGACAGTGAGATACCCGTGATACTTGGACGACTTGTCCGTCCCTGCCCTCAACCCAATCGCGTCGAGGTCCCCTGGGGCTTGGACGGGTGGCGCTGAGGTGGTGTAGCGCATCAGTACTCCGAGTTCTGTTAGCAAGGCTCGCCGACAACCTACTGGAGAAGGGCCGCCGCGTCTGCCGGTCGGAGGTTTCCATACTACCGTGTGCCTCGACCGCTGCGATCAAGGAGACAGTGCACGGTGCATGACGACGAGAAGTCCGACGACGCGGCCCTGTCCCGTCAGTTGCTCGAGGAGATCGCAGCCAACCCAGAGGCGGTTCTGGCCGAGCTTCAGGACCTACGGCGCCGCGCTGCGAAGGGCAAAGGCCTCAGGTCCAAGCTCGAGGCGACGCAATCCAAGGTGGAGGCTGTCGAGACCAAGCGTTCGGGCGCCGTCGCACGGGCGGAGGCCCTCAAGAGCGAATTGGCAAGCGCCAACGCTGCCCTAAACGCCTATCGGGCCGAGAACAAGCGGCTCAAGGAAGACCTCCAGAGGGTCCGCACCTCCCGCTCCATGAAGGTCGGCAAGGCGCTCACCTCCCCCGGTCGGGTCTTCAAGCCCGGCACCAAGCCGGCTCCCGCGGCGACGGCAGAGACCACCCCTTCGTCCCTGGCGCCGACCCGGCCCGCCGCGGCCACACCTTCACCCGAGCAGTCCCCCGCGCAGCCCGCCACGCCCGCCCCAGCCTCGAAGAAGTCGTACGACGAGCTGCTCGCCGAGCTCGCGGAACGCCCCTCCACCGGCAACCTGGTCCACGCGCTCAACCGCGCATGGTTCGGCCTCGGGTCCATCACCGAGGCACACCGCATCGCCTCCGAGCACCCCGAGCTCGTCGCGAGCCTCGATGCCAAGCAGCGCATCTTCGTCGACCGCGCCGTGGCCGCTCACCGGGTGAGTCTCGAGGGCATCCCCGTCCCCCCGCGCTCGAGCGGGGCCGCCTACGTGCCGGAGCCCAGCCGCCTGCTCTACTGCGTCCACTCGACGCCCGCCTACAACACCAACGGCTACTCGACCCGCACCCGCGGTGTCGCAGCCGGCCTCGGCGACGCGGGCGTCGACGTCTCGGTCGTCGCCCGCGTCGGCTATCCCTGGGACAGCCAGGTCGACAAGAAGGCGCCCAAGGCCCACCGTCAGGTGAGCACGCTCGACGGTGTCGACTACACCCACCTGCCCGGACCGCGCCTCGGCTCCACGCCGATCGACCACTACATCCTCGCCTGCGCCGACGCCTTCGTGCGGGAGGCCCGGCTGCGCCGCCCTTCGCTCATCCAGTCCGCCTCCAACCACGTCACCGGTCTCGCTGCGCTCATCGCCGCGCGGCGCGTGGGTGTTCCCTTCGTCTACGAGGTGCGGGGGCTGTGGGAGGTCACCGAGGCCTCCGGCAAGCAGGACTGGGAGCAGACCGAGCGCTACCAGCAGCAGGCCGACTTCGAGACGCTCGTAGCGACCGAGGCCGACGCCGTCCTCGCCATCACCGAGGAGACCCGGCAGGAGCTGATCCGTCGGGGCGTCCCCGCCGACAAGATCACCCTGGCGCCCAATGCCGTCGACCCCGGCGTCTTCGTCCCGCTGCCCAAGGACGAGGCATACGCCCGGCAGCACCGCGTGCGCACCGACGTGCCCGTCATCGGCTTCGCCGGCTCGATGGTCGGCTACGAGGGTCTCGACCTGCTCGTCGACGCCGTCGCCCTCCTGCGTGACGAAGGGGTCGACACCCAGCTCGTCCTCGCCGGCTCCGGCGCCGCGGAGCCCGCGCTGAAGAAGCAGGCCGACGAGCTCGACCTCGGTGACACCGTGCGCTTCGTCGGGCGCGTCCCGGCGAGCGAGATGCAGCGGATGATCAGCCTCTTCGACGTCATGCCGTGCCCCCGCCGCTCGCTGCCCGTCACCGAGATGGTCTCGCCGCTCAAGCCCCTCGAGGCCTTCTCCTGCGCCAAGGCCGTCGTCCTCTCCGACGTCTCGCCGCACCGCACCCTCGCGGGGACCGAGGGCGAGCGCGCCGTCATCGTGCCGGCGGACGACGCCCGCGCCCTGGCCGACGCCCTCCGGCCGCTCCTGGCCGACGAGGACGCCCGCGCCGACCTCGGCCGCCGCAGCCGGCTGTGGACCCTCGACGAGCGCACCTGGCTGCACGTCGCCGAGGCCTTCCGCGACGCTCACGCCCGCGCGACCGCGGTAGTCGCTGCCCACGACGCCACCACCGACCGTGACCTGCGGTCCCTGCGGGTCGGGATCATCGCCGACGAGTTCACCACCGAGACGCTGCGCCCCACCTTCGACCTCGTGCCACTGGACCGCCAGGGGTGGCGCGACCAGCTCGACGGGCTCGACCTCGTCTTCGTCGAGTCTGCGTGGAAGGGCAACGACGGCCAGTGGCTGCGTGGAGTCGGTCGGTATGACGACGACGAGCACGCCGACATCGTCGCGCTGCTCGCGCGGGCCCGCGAGCTCGGCATCCCCTCGGTCTTCTGGAACAAGGAGGACCCGGTCCACATCGAGCGATTCATCGCGACCGCCTCGCTGTGCGACCACGTCTTCACCACCGATGCCAACTGCGTGCCGCGCTACCTCGCCGCCGGGGTGGGCACGGTCCGCACCGCGTCGGGGCTGCCCTTCTACGCCCAGCCGCTCATCCACAACCCGCTGCCCGGCGCGCGCACCTACGACCCCTCCGTCGCCTACGCCGGGACCTACTACGGCGAGCGCTACGCGGAGCGCTCCGCCGAGCTCAGCCGCCTGCTCACCGTGGCCCAGCCCTTCGGCCTGGCGATCTACGACCGCCAGGCGGCGATCCCGGACTCGCCGTACCACTTCCCCGCGATCTTCCGCGGCAACGTGCGCGGCTCGCTCCCCTACGACGAGGTCATCGACTCCTACAAGTCGCACCTGGCCAACCTCAACGTCAACTCCGTCGCCGATTCCCCGACGATGTTCTCCCGACGGGTCGTCGAGGTCGCCGCCTGCGGTGGTGTCGTCCTCTCGGGCCCCGGCCGCGGCATCGGCGAGACGCTCGGCCCGACGATCCCCGCGACCAACGACTCCGACGTCTGGCGCGCCTCGCTCGGCCTGTGGTCCCGCGACCCGCAGGCACGCCTGCGCGAGGCCTGGCGCCAGATGCGCACCGTCCTGCGCTCGCACACCGTGACGAGCGCGATGCTCCTGCTGACCCGCACCGCCGGCATCCCGACCCGCGGTGACGTGCCGCCCACCTACGCGGCGATCGTCGACGACTTCCGCACCGACGTCCTCGACTCGCTGGCCCGCCAGTCCGTCCTGCCGACCCGGGTCCTCGTCGTCGGCGACGCCGAGGCCGCCCGCGAGCGCCTCACCCACCTCGGGGTCGACGTGCACGCGTGGGACGGTCGCGGTCTCTACAACGCGATGACCGCCGACTACGTCGTACGCCTCGAGGAGCCGGTCGCGACCCGCACCGGCATCGAGGACCTGCTACACACCCGCAGCTTCGGCAACTGGGAGCGGATCAGCGGCGCCGTCGACCCCGACCACGCGACCGGCGACGCCTTCGCCCACGAAACCCGGGCACCGATGTCCGGCCCCGCCATGGTCCACCGCAGCGTCATCCGCACGCACCACCGGAGCCCGCGCCCCTACGAGGCCGGTCTCGAGCAAGACGACGCGAAGGGTGTCCACCTCACCCTCCCCGCGGCCTCGCCCGGCATCGAGCACGGCACCACAGACCCGATCGACTTCGGTCGCCCGACGCGCCACCTCAAGGTCGTCGTCGCCGGCCACGACATGAAGTTCGCCCGGGCGATGATCCGCGACCTGCGGGCCACCGGCCACGAGGTCGAGATCGACGAGTGGGCCGACCACGTCAACCACGACGAGGAGCGCTCCAGCCGTCTGCTGCAGGGTGCCGACGTCATCGTCTGCGAGTGGGGCCTGGGCAACGCGGTCTGGTACAGCAAGCACCTCATGCCGGGTCAGCGCCTCGTCGTGCGGGTCCACTCGCAGGAGCTGCGCCGCCCCTACCTCGCCTCGATCAAGCACTCGGCCGTCGACGCCTACGTCTTCGTCGGCGACCTCATCCGCGACGCGGCCGTGGCCAGCCATGGCGTTCCAGCAGACAAGACGCACGTCGTGCCCAATGCCGTCGACCTCGACGGTCTCGACCTGCCGAAGTCCCCGGGGGCCGAGACGACCCTCGGACTCGTCGGCATCGTCGCCCGGCCGAAGCGGCTCGACCGGGCCCTCGACGTGCTCGAGGGCCTGCACGCCCGCGGCCTCGACCACACCCTGCGGATCAAGGGCAAGACCCCCGCCGACTACCTGTGGATGGCCCAGCGCCCCGACGAGATGGCGTACTACGACGAGCAGTTCGCCCGCATCGACCGGATCAACGCCCAGCGTCCCGGGGCGGTCGTGCTCGACGGCCACGGCGACGACATGGCGCAGTGGTACCAGGGCATCGGCGTCGCCCTGTCGACGAGCGACTTCGAGTCCTTCCACCTTACGGTCGCCGACGGTGCCGCGTCGGGCGCGCTGCCCGCGCTGCTCGCCTGGCCGGGCTCGGACCTGATCTACCCACGCGAGTGGATCAGCCCCGACGTGGAGTCCATGGTCGAGCGGATCGCCACCGCGCCCCGCGACGGCGAGGCCTTCGCCGAGCAGGCCCGTGCGGCCTTCTCCCACGAGCGGACGACCACCCAGCTGACCGAGATCATCACCGGAGGCACCGCGTGAGCACCGACGACCAGGACCGCGTCCGCACCTTCATCTACGGCAGCTGCGTCTCCCGGGACACCCTGGAGACCATGGGCGACACCCACGAGCTCATCGCCTACGTTGCACGCCAGTCCGCGGTGAGCGCCGGCCACCCGGCCGAGGGCGTGTGGTCGAAGCTCGAGCCCATCGAGTCCCCCTTCCAGCGGCGCAACGTGCAGGGCGACATCGAGGGTGATGCCCTCACCCAGCTCGCCCGTCGGGCCGACGAGGTCGACGTGCTCGTCATCGACCTCATCGACGAGCGGGGCGGGGTCGTCGAGGTCGGCGGCGGCTACGTCAGCCGCCTCGCCGAGCTGTGGCGGGCCGGCGGTGCCGAGGCCACGAGTGACGGCCACCAGATCGACTTCGGCACCGACGAGCACTTCGCCTTGTGGTCCCCGGCGATCGCCCGGCTCGCGGCGGAGATCGACGAGCTCGGCCTCACCGACCGGGTCGTCGTGCTCGAGACCGCCTGGGCCGACGCGCTCGACGACGGGGAGTCCCTCGAGGCCAAGGAGTCCGGCCTGACGCCCGACGAGGCCAATGCTCGCTACCGCCGCTACTACGACCGGGTGCGCCGACTGGGCTGGCAGGTCGTCACCCTCCCCGCCGAGCTCACCGCGTCCACCCGCGAGCACCAGTGGGGCGCCAGCCCCTTCCACTACACCGCGCAGGCCTACGGGCACCTGGCCGCGGGTATCCGCGACGCCGTCAGCCCAAGGTGACGGGCGCCGAGGCACGCGAGACCCGTGAGCCGCTGGCGAGCATGACGAAGACCCTGACGACGTAACGTCCGGGATCGACCCGCCAGAAGGTATGTGTGCGGGGCACGTCGTAACCGATCATCTCGACCCGCTCTGCCCCGCGGAAGAGGTGGTAGGCGACCCGTGCGCCATGGGGCACCGTGACCCCGACGACGATCGCCGCCGGGCCCGAGGGACCCACCGATATGACGACCCCGTCGCCTCCGACGTCGACCCCGCCGAGGTCGGCCGCCGGGGCGGTGCGTCGGACCAGCTCGGCGGCGATCGCGCGCTCGGTCTCGTCGTCGAAGTGGAAGGGAGCAGGCCCCCACCGGTGCGGGTCACCCGCCCGGGTGAGCAGGTCACGGCCGAGCACTGGGGTGCCGACGATCTCCTCGACGCTCGCAATGTAAGGCCGCATCGCAGCATTGCCGGCCTCGGCGTCGAGGTCGAGGCTACGGCCGGTGAGTGCCCCGTCGGTCGTGAGCACGGCCCATGGTGGCGCCAACAGGACGGTACGTCCGAGCAGGCCGGTTTCCTCGAGGAGTGCTCGCCACCGCACGAGCGCCTCGCGGAAGAGCCTCAGGTGATCGTCGGAGCCGAAGGGGACCAGTCGAGCGCCCACCGGAGGCGCACCGTCGCGGTGCAACCCGAGCCACTCGACGGTGCGAGTCGTCACGCCACCGTCTCGGTGGACGAAGATGCCGAGGCGCTCGTCGACGAGGTCCTGGACGAGCAGGTCGGTGAGCGGAGCCATGGCCCGCACCTTGTCGGGCAGTGCACTCGCGTGGTCGGCCTCGAAGACGCGCCGCTGGAAGGCGCTCGACAGCTGGTCGTGCTCCGGAGGCAGCGGCACCGGGGAACCGAAGGCGCTCACCAGGCTCTGGCGCGCCTCGTAGGCCACGAGCGAGATGTCGCTCGGCAGGTGCTCGCAGGCGTCTCGAGAGACACAGCTACCGACGACGCCGATCCCCCGCTGGGCGGTGACGGTGAGCGGCACGGTCACCGAGTCGACGGTGTGCCCATACCAGTCCCGCAGGTGCACGGTCGCCGTCAGCGCACCGGGAGCCGCGATGGCGATGCCGGTCGGCGGGACGTCGCGCCACGACACCCGCGCGGCCCAGGCGATCTCGACCTTGACTCGCACGGGGTCGGTGAGCAGCTCGGGTCGGCCCAGCCACACCCGCACGATGCCGCACTCGTCTTGGGTGACCCGCAGCCCGGCGCGCAGCAGATCGACCGATCCCCCACGCAGGTCGACCGGCAGCTCGTCGTGCGGGGGCACCGGCGCAAGGCCGCGCGAGCGCAGTTCGGTCGCGATGCGCCGGGAGTCGGCGCCCGCACGAACCATCGCGAGGAAGGCCGCCTCGAGCGTGGCGCGCGGTGGCACCGCGTGCCCCTCACCCATGTCGGCGACGAGCCAGCTTTCCCTGCCGCCGGACCACAGGCCGTCACCGAGGTCGGCGAGGTCGGTGCGGTCGAGGTAGGGCCCCATGTGGTCGGCGACGTGCGAGTCGGTCGCGTTTTGCAGGACGAGGAGGCGTCCCCCTTCGCCGTGTGTGGCTATGGGACGCCCGACCGCGGCCAGGTCGATCCCGGCCGCACGGGCTCGCTCCTCCCGCTGGTCGACCGTCTGGCCGCCCAGCGCGGGGCGGGACAACCCCAGCGCGGTCGCGAGGTAGGCATCGGCGAAGGGCGGCAGGTAGCGCTGGATGTCGGTCTGGGGGTTCCACACGAAGGCCGACGTGGGCACCCGCGCACGGCGCAGCTGCTCGAGTGCCGCGAACCCACCGCCCGACCCACCGACGAGCAGCAGCTCCTGCCCCCACCGGCGGTGGGCCAGCTCGAGGACACGGGCGATCGTCTCCTGCGCGTGGTCACCAGCCCGACCCGCGTACCAGCCGAGCGTCAGGTCGGTGTCGGCGGCGACGAGCGGGTCGGAGAAGGCGAGGTATCGCCCGCCCGCGAGCTTGCCGAGGTTGTGCCCGGAAAAGAAGGGGGGCGTGTGCTGCGGACGGCTCGGCATGGCGCCGCCGAAGAAGACGGGGATACAGGTTTCGGCGTCTCCGGCGCGACCGCCGACGATGACGTCGAGGTGGTCACCGCTCGGGAGCCGGATGATGTCGACGCCGCGCTCGAGGGTCGACCGGGTGACGAAGTCGTCGATGCTCGCCCACGCGCGCACCGGGTCGTACCTCGTGTAGTCGGCACCACTCGGTCGCCACCCATCCGGCAGGACTGGCTGGGTCACGAGGTGGCCTTCCGGCGGGCCCGACGACCTCGCGGCTCGGCCAGGGAGACCCGGGCAGGGGTGTGCCGGGCGATGGTGCCCTCAAGGACTCCGCGGGCCTTGTCCGTGTCGCCCTGAGCCTCGCACCACGCCCACCACCGGTAGGCCCGGGCGGTCTGCTCGGCGGGCCCGTCGGAGATGATCTGCCCCTCGTGCAGCCAGATCGCGCGGGTGCACATCTCCTCGATGACCTGCGCTGCGTGCGAGACGAGGAAGATCGTGCCGGCCTGCTCGCGGATCTTCCTCATCCGCTCGTCGCTGCGGGCCTTCGTCGCCGCGTCACCCGTGGCGAGAGCCTCGTCGATGAGCAGGATGTCGGGCTGAGCAGCAGCCGCGATGGCGAAGCGCAGCCGCGCCCCCATACCCGAGGAGTACGTCTTCATCGGCCGGTGGATCGCCGGCCCGAGGGCCGCGAGCTCGAGCACGTCGGGCACGGCGGCCTCCGCCTCCTTGGGCGTCAGGCCCATGGCGAGCAGGCCGAGGCGCACGTTGCGGCCGCCCGTGAGCTCCGGCTGCAGCGCGGCGTTGACCCCGAGGAAGGTCGGGGTGCTCGTCGCGAGGACGGAGCCCGAGGTCGGCGGCTCGAGACCGGCGATGATCCGCAGGAGCGTCGACTTGCCCGAGCCGTTGTGGCCGAGGATGCCGATCGTCTCCCCCCGGCGGGCGACGAGGCTCACGCCCCTGAGCGCGTGCACCCGGGTCGCCCGTCGCCAGAGGCGTCGGCGGTGGCCGTCGTCCTCCTCGGCATTGACCCGATATGTCATCCGCACGTCCTGGACGACGACGCTCGCGTCGGTGATGAGCGGGTCACTCACGGCCGTAGTGCTCCTCTCCGTGCCAGAAGAAGAGGAACCCGAAGAGCGGCGTGATGATGGCCCACGCGGCGAGGACGACCCACAGCCGCAGGTCTCCGGGCTGTGAGTAGAGCAACAGGTCACGTGAGATCTCGAGGACGCAGTACAGGGGATTGAGCTGCGAGATGGCCATGACGAGCGGGTGACCGTCGCTGATCTTCTCGATGGAGAACATCACACCCGAGCCGTACATCCAGATCCGGCTGATGAAGGAGACGGCGACCTTGGCGTCCGGGACGAGCGCACCGAAGCGGGCGGCGTAGAGGGCCAGGCCGGTGTTGAAGAGGGTCTGCAGGAGGAAGACGACGGGGAAGAGCAGCCACCACCACGAGAGCTGCGCGCGGGGCGGGATCGCGAGGATGAGCACGACCATCGTCGCGATGACGGGGAAGGTCGACAGGGTCTCGCGCAGGGTCCCCGCCAGCGGGATGACGGCCCGGGGGAAGGCGAAGGTGCGGATGAGGTTCTTGCCGCTCTGGATCGCCGACAGGCCGCCGGTCAGGCACCTGGAGGTGTAGCCGAAGAGGAAGATGCCGATGAGCAGGAACCCGACGAAGTTGTCGATCCCGTCTCGGGCGCCGAAGACGATGCCGAAGATGACGAAGTAGGTGAGCCCGTCGAGCAGCGGCCGGCCGATGAGCCAGAGGTTGCCGAGCAGGTAGTCCTTGTTGGAGGTGGCGCTCTTGGCCCGGGAGTCGGCGACGATGAAGGCCCGCCGGCGCCACAGCTCCGCGAGGTAGGTGGGCAGCGAAGGGCGTCGCCCGACGGGGACGAGCCCTCGCACGTCGACGTACTCCGTCGACACGGGCTGTCCCTCGATCTGCGCCTGCACCGACGTCATCCGCTCACCTCCGCACCCACCAGTGTGTCGTACAGACCGGCGTACCTGTGCGTCAGGGCGGTCCACGTCCGGGTCTCGGCGAAGGCCCGGCCCCGCAGGCCGAGGTCGGCGCGCAGCGTCTCGTCGCCGGCGAGGCGCACGAGAGCCCGGGCGAGGTCCTCGGGGTCCTCGGGTCGCACGAGCAGGCCGCTGCCGGGGGTCTCGACGATCTCGGCGAGTGCGGGCAAGTCGCTCGCGACGACGGGGCGCCCCACGGCCATCGCCTCGATCGGCTTGAGCGGCGTGACGGTGCGGGCGACGTCGACGTCGCGGCGCGGCACGGTGAAGACGTCGAGGGCCTGGTGCCACAGTCGCGCGGTGCCCCGAGAGACCCGCCCCGGGAGGACGACGTGCTCGGCGAGTCCGAGGCTCTGCACCTGGTCCACGAGTGCCGGGCGCGCGACGCCGTCGCCGACGATCGCTCCGCGCACGTCGACCCCGGCCTCGCGGGCCAGGGCGATGGCGTCGACGAGGGTCGACAGGCCCTCGTAGCCGACGATCGACGAGACGGTACCGACCCAGACCCCGTCCTCCGGCAGCTCGAGGCGACGACGGGCCAGGTGCGCGGGCGGCGCGTCGACGAGCAGCGTCGCGTCGACAGCATTGGGCACGATGGTGATCCGGTCGGAGGGCACCCCGCGCTCGACGAGGTCGTCGCGCAGGGCCTCGGAGAGGGTGACGACGGCGTCGGCCGCGCACGCCATCTCGATCTCGCGGGCCCGCCACAGCGCATACCGCTCGCTCGCGAGTGCGACGGCGTCGGAGCCGTCGGGGCGCGAGGTCGCCCACGTCTTCTCCAGCTGCCCCCGCACCTCGTAGACCCACGGGACGCCGAGCGCGGAGGCGGCCGCCTGGGCGACGAGGGCATTGGGGTAGTGCGTCGTCGCGTGCAGCACCTCGGTGCGCGAGCGCGCCCCGAGGTCGACGACGCCGCGGGCCCACAGCCCGAGCCGGTCCTCGAGCATCTCGGGCAGCCGGGGCGCGAGCACCCGGTGGTAGGGCACCCCGTCGACGAAGTCGGTGTGCTGCGCCCCCGGGACCCCAACGGTCACGGGGTAGCCGGGCCGGGTGATGGCCCGCGCCCGGATGCCGGCCGCCGTCTGCGCCTGGAGGATCGCGTGGCTGCGCAGGGCGTACCCGGAGCCGGTGTGCGGGAGCGAGTTGGTGAGCAGGTGGGTGACGCTGCGGCGGCGGGCCCGCTCACGCCGGCCCGGCGTCGGGGGCACGGCGAGACGGTGCCCCGGGGTGAGGAGCCGGCGCTCGGACCGCAGCCGCTCGGCCTGGCGCCGGTCGCCACCGCGGTCGCTCGACGAGAGCGCGTCGATCGCCCCCGAGATCTCGCCGTCGGACCACAGGGCGCGTGAGCGCAGCCTCCCTTCGCCCGCGGTCGTGCCCGAGACGATGAGCTCGAGCTCGTCGCGCAGGCGCGAGGGACGGGCCCGCTCGAGCAGGGAGCGGGCCTGCTCCGGCCGGTCGGCGAGCACGTGCCCGAGGGCGGCCGTCGTCGGGCTCGAGCCGAGCCGGGCAAGCGGTCCGGCGACGCGGTCACGGATCCGGCCGGGCAGCCGGCGCATGACGAGGACGCCGAAGGAGATCGGGTCGTCGCCGACGTGCTCCACGGCCGTGGCCGCGAGGAGCGAGGCGTTGTCGGTGAGGGCGGCGAGGCGCTGCCCGGCGCTGACCCCGCGCTGCCCCACGGCGACGTGGAGCTCGCCGAGCAGGCCGAGGTACTGCTCGCCCGTGATCGGGCGGCGGGCGTGCAGGTCGACCCAGCTCTTGGCCCGGGGCGAGGGCGCCGGCGGGTGCGGGGCACGGGCGAGCCGCACCCAGAGGTCGGCGAGGGCGCGCGCGTCGCCCGCGGGCACGACGTCACCGGCACCGGCGTCACCGATGACGTCCGCGGCCTCGCCCGAGACGCTCGCGCTGATGTGCATGCCGGCGTCCATGAGCTCGTAGACCTTGGAGGGGATGGTCAGCTCCAGCCCCGGCCAGGCGCGCAGCATGACGAGCGCGGTGTCGGCCCAGGCGTAGTGGTCCGGCACCTCGGTGCGCGGGACAATGCCGAGCAGCTCGACGTCGACGCCGGCCGCGGCCGCCTCCTGCTGGACGAGGGCCCGCCCGGCACCGCCGCCGACGACCCGCAGGCGCACGGTGACCCCGGCCTGCGCGGCCAGTCGGGCGGCCTCGACGGCCGTCTCGAGACCCTGCGCGCGGCCGACGGTGCCGACGTAGACGACCCGCAGCTCACCCTCGAGCGGACGCGTCGGCAGCTCGAGCGGGGCCTCGAAGGGGTGCGAGGCGTTGCGCACGACCCGCACGTGGCGAAACCGGCGCTCGCGCAGTCGCTCGGCAAAGGAGTGGGTCGTCGTCACGACGACCGACGCCCGGCGCTGCAGGACGCTCGTGCCCACCGCGGCGACCCGGGCGAGCGAGCGCTTGACGTGCTGGCGGCCGGTGACCCGCTCCCCGTCCCAGCGGTCGATGACGGCGAGGAGGTCGGGCCAGGCGTCGCGCATCTCGAGCACGAGCGGGCGGCGCATGAGGCGGGAGACGACGACACCCGAGATGAGAGAAGGGAGCGCCGGGACGGTCGTGATGACGACGTCCGGCCGCGCGTCCCCGGCGAACCGTCGGGCCAGCCAGACGGAGTGGGCCGCACCGATGACCTGGTCGGTGAGCAGCGACCAGACCGAGCCGGTCGTCGTGCGGTAGGCCGCCCGGTGGACGACCTCGCCGTGCGAGCCGCCGTGGACCGTCCCCGCGACGAGACCGGCGGCCTCGGGCCAGACCCGGCCGCTCGGGTAGTGGGGCACCGGGGTGATGACGGCGACGTCGTGGCCGTTGGCGGTGAACCACTCGACGAGGCCCTCCCAGCGCTGCTGCGGGGCACCCATCTCCGGCGGGTAGTGATGGGTCAGCAGGAGGACGCGCACGCCACCTCCCCGACAGTCATGGGCGACATTGTGCCCGACGCACGCACGTGCCCTGCGCACCTCCGGGACGTGTCCATCCAACACATGAACACCAGTTTGGACATCCATAACTTCTCGTTATGCTCCGAGGGTTCCGTCCGAAGAGAGGTTCCCTCGTGCCCACTGCTGCCCCACAGGCCGCCCTGACGCACCTCGACGTCCTCGAGTCCGAGTCGATCCACATCATCCGTGAGGTCGCCGCAGAGTTCGAGCGCCCCGTCCTGATGTTCTCCGGCGGCAAGGACTCGATCGTCATGCTCCGGCTGGCCGAGCGAGCCTTCGCGCCGGCCAAGATCCCCTTCGGTCTGCTCCAGGTCGACACCGGATTCGACTTCCCCGAGGTCCTGGCCACCCGCGACCGCTGGGTCGAGCGACTGGGGATCGACCTGCACGTCGCGTCAGTCGACCAGGCCATCGCCGACGGCATCGTCATCGATGACGGCAAGACCTCGCGCAACCGCCTGCAGATCGGCACCCTGCTGCACGCCATCGAGGAGCGCGGCTACACGGCTGCCTTCGGCGGAGGGCGGCGTGACGAGGAGAAGGCCCGCGCCAAGGAGCGCATCTACTCCCATCGCGACGACTTCGGCCAGTGGGACCCCAAGAACCAGCGGCCCGAGCTGTGGTCGCTGTACAACGGTCGCATCCACGAGGGCGAGCACATGCGCGTCTTCCCGCTGAGCAACTGGACCGAGCTCGACATCTGGCAGTACATCGGTCGGGAGCAGCTCGACATCCCCGAGATCTACTACTCGCACCAGCGGCGGGTCTTCGAGCGGGACGGGATGCTGCTCACCGCGAGCGAGCACAACCCCCTTCGCCCCGGAGAGGTCGCGAGCGAGCGCACCGTGCGCTTCCGCACCGTCGGCGACCTCACGCTCACCGGCTGCGTCGAGTCCACCGCCGGCACCGTCGAGGAGATCATCGACGAGATCTCCATCGCCCGCCTGACCGAGCGGGGCGCCACCCGTGGCGACGACCGGTTCAGCGAGGCCGCCATGGAAGACCGCAAGAAGGAAGGGTACTTCTGATGAGTGCCGACACCCTGACCACTACCGACCCTTCGAGGCTCGTCGCTGGCGCTCCTAGCACCTCAGGGAGCGGGGTATCCACGGACCTCGACCTTGGCCTGCTGCGCGTCGCCACGGCCGGGTCCGTCGACGACGGCAAGTCGACCCTCATCGGGCGCCTGCTGCTCGACAGCAAGGCGATCTTCGAGGACCAGCTCGAGGCCGTCGAGGCGACGAGCAAGGCCAAGGGGCATGATCACACCGATCTGGCGCTGCTGACCGACGGGCTGCGCAGCGAACGCGAGCAGGGCATCACCATCGATGTGGCCTACCGCTACTTCGCGACCCCGCGTCGCAAGTTCATCCTCGCCGACACCCCCGGGCACGCGCAGTACACGCGCAACATGGTCACCGGCGCCTCGACTGCCGATCTCGGGCTTGTCCTCGTCGATGCGCGCCACGGGCTCACCGAGCAGTCGCGCCGGCACACCGTGCTCCTGTCGCTGCTACAGGTCCCGCACATCACCCTCGTGGTCAACAAGATGGACCTCGTCGACTACGACGAGGCCGTCTACACGCAGATCCGCGACGACTTCCTCACCTTCGCCGAGCAGCTCGAGGTCCCGGCCGTCGCGACCTTCCCCATCAGTGCGCTTGCCGGGGACAATGTCGTCGCGACCAGCGACGCGATGCCGTGGTACACGGGGACGAGCCTGCTCGAGCACCTCGAGACCGCCGAGAACGCGGACCTCTTCGAGTCGAAGGGAGCCCGCTTCCCCGTGCAGTACGTCATCCGCCCGCAGCAGGGAGAGCACCGGGACTACCGCGGATACGCCGGCCGCGTGGAGGCCGGGACCTTCACCGTCGGGCAGGAGGTCGTCGTCCTGCCCAGTGGTGTGCGCACGAGCATCGCCGGCATCGACACCCTTGATGCCACGCACGACCAGGCCCTGACGGGTCAGTCCGTCACCCTGCGCCTCGCCGACGAGGTCGACGTCTCACGTGGTGACCTCATCGCAGACGCCGAGCATGCACCCGAGGTCACCCGCGAGGTCACCGCCACGATCTGCTGGATGACGACGGGCGCGCTCCACAGCCGACAAAAGCTGCTCCTCAAGCACACCACCCGCACCGTAAAGGCCGTCGTCGACGGCCTGGGTGCACGCTTGGACGTCAACACCCTCGAGCGGGACGGCGAGGCCAGCGAGCTCGGCCTCAACGAGGTCGGGACCGTCTCCCTACGACTGTCGCAGCCGCTCGCCGTCGACGCCTATGCGACCCACCGGGCCACAGGGTCTTTCATCCTCATCGATCCGGCAACGGGCAATACCGTCGGTGCCGGGATGATCTCTAGCACCCACGGGGTCGAGTACACGATCTGATCGGTCAGCGACGCAGCGCGCGACGGATCCGCACCCACAGGACCTGTCGCGGGCTGTGGTACGGCACGCGGTGTGTGTCTGCCCAGAACCGCGCGATGTCGGGGCTCAGTGTCAGCTGCTGCCAGATGACCCGGGGCGCTTGGTGGGGCGCTCGGAGCAGGATGTCGAGAACGAGTTCGAGGCCACCGTTGCGAGCGCCCCGTCGCAGCCAGCGTCGGTAGCCCGCGGGGACGGGACCAGTGGCCGACGGTCCTCCGAGGCCCTCGATGAGCAGCGTGGCGGTGTGACGCGAACCGATGGTCTCCGAAGCCCGCGCCACCTCGCTGACGTCAACCGGGACGGCAGACTCGACCACCCTGCTGACCGCCGCCTTGCGACGATCCCGGGCCAGCGCCTTGATCGCGTTGAGCGCCTCGATGATCAGTGCATCCGGGACCCCGACGGTGTGCACCGGCTGGCCAGCCAGCACGACCTCGACACGGCGCGACCACAGGTGCTCGAAGGCGTCGTCGGCCAGCATCCCCGAGAAGTGATGGTGCAGGTCCAGCGTGGCCGGGAAGCGCTCATGTCTGAAGGTCGTGGAGTAGATGATGTCGTCGAGTGCCGGGGGAAACCAGTGACTGATGATCGACCAGCCAGCGCTCGCCAAGGTCTCGGTGGCCACTGCGCGGTCGCCAGCCGCAACCATCAGGTCGATGTCGTTGCTCTGTCTCGGCCTACGCACACCCAGCTCGACGAAGGCCGGCCCCTTGATCACCAACGAGCGGATGCCTGCCGCTGACAGCAGCCGCTGCAGGTGCACCGTGCCCAGCGGGACGGCCTCGGCGAGGGTCAGCGGCTCACTCACGTAGCGACCTCGATCAGGCCGGCCGCACTGATGCTGCGGACGAACTCGTCCCGAAGGTCCTCCCCTTCGTCCTCGACGAGGTCGGTCGCGAGCGCGAGCAGCTCGGCCTCCGAGTGGGGTTCGTCCGCGATGGCCTTCCACAGCTCCGCGAAGGGGGTCGGCACGATCATCGGCTGCGCCAGCGGGTCGCGGGTATCGATGAGCGCGACGCGTTGGGGCTCGGCCGCCACCCAGGCGATGCCGTCGGCGACGCGCCAGCGAGTCATCCTGCGTGGGCAGCCACGGCAGCGGCGACAGCCTCGGCAACGCCCTCCTGGAAGACCGGCGGGACGATGCAGTCGACGGTCGGCTCCGCGACGAGGTCGGCGATGGCGCGGGCCGCGGCCAGCTTCATCTCCTCGCTGATCTGCACTCCCCCGGCGTCGAGCGCCCCGCGGAAGATCCCCGGGAAGGCCAGCACGTTGTTGATCTGATTGGGGAAGTCACTACGACCCGTCGCGACGATCGACGCGTACTTGTGCGCGATGTCGGGGTGCACCTCGGGCGTCGGGTTGGCCAGGGCGAAGATCATCGGACCCTCGGCCATCGCCGCGACCTGCTCCTCGGGCACCGTGCCGCCGGAGACGCCGATGTAGACGTCGGCGCCCTTGAGCGCGTCGCCCATCGTCCCGGTCTTGCCCGTGACATTGGTCGTCGCCGCGAGCATCTCCTTGTGCGCCACCAGGTCGTTGCGGTGTTTGCCGATGATACCGCGCGAGTCACACACGACGACATCGGTGACACCCGCGAGCTGCAGCAGCTGAGTGACCGCGACACCAGCCGCGCCGGCGCCAGCGACGACGACGCTGAGCGAGGAGATCTCACGGCCCAGCACGCGGCAGGCGTTGATCATGCCGGCGAGCACGACGATCGCCGTGCCGTGCTGGTCGTCGTGGAAGACGGGGATGTCCAGCCGCTCACGCAGCCGGCGCTCGAGGTCGAAGCAGCGCGGGGCCGAGATGTCCTCGAGGTTGATCCCACCAAAGCTCGGCGCCAACCGGACGATGGTGTCGAAGAGCTCGTCGACCGTGCCGGACTCGAGGCACACCGGGATCGCGTCGACACCGGCGAAGTGCTTGAAGAGCACTGCCTTGCCCTCCATCACCGGCATCGCGGCCAGCGGACCGATGTCGCCCAGGCCCAGGACGGCCGTGCCGTCGGAGATGACGGCGACCGTGTTGTTGCGCGCGGTGTAGCTGCGCGAGAGCGACGGATCCTGCTCGATCGCGAGGCAGACGTCGGCGACACCCGGCGTGTAGAGGAGCGCGAGATCGTCCATCCCCCGCAACGGCTTCGTGGCCCGTACCTCGACCTTGCCGCCCTCGTGAGCGACGAACTGCGGGGCAGCCAGGTCATACGTGGTGGTGGGCTCGGACGCGGACACGGCAGACAGACCTCGGAAACTCGTGGAGCAGATGTTGGGCGGCCCTGTGGCGACCGGGTGAGGTCACGACGGGCGGCTGGTGAGCCGCGATCATCTTCCCACACGTGGCTTCGAGGCTCGTACCTCGCACCTCAGCCAGCGTGGGAGGCTCCTACCTCGCACCTCAGCCAGCGTGGGTACGTGTGTGTCACCATCTACCTACGCCGCACCTCGGGGCCTCGCCCCTCCCCCTTCGCACGACGGTCACTGCGGCTGGTGCCGCCGACTCTTTGCCCGGAGCCCACTGATGCGCAGCCGCCGCCTCGTCCCCGCAGTGCTCACCGCCGCCCTGGCCCTCACGACCGCCGCAGCCGCCCAGGCCGACGACGCGACGACGACCGAGGCACGGGTCCGGCTGACCGGCGAGCTGATCAAGACCTCCGTCGAGCACCGAGGGGACAAGCAGTGGCTGGCCGTGCGCGTCGGCGACGAGCTGGTACCCGTCAGCGGAGACGGTCTCGAGCACACCCCGCCGCACGCGCAGGTGACGCTCGACGTCCGCGCCCCGCAGAGCGTCGTCACCGCCGCGCAGACCGGGAGGACCCTCACCGTCCGCTCGGCGGGCAAGAGCCCGACCAGTCACCGCCTCGACCAGGCCGCCCTGCGTGCGGCGTCCGACAGCACGCCCGCCACGTCATCGTCGACCCTTGGGGCGGCGAGCACCGACGTCGCCATGTCACCGGACAGCGCCCCGCTGGAGGTCGCCCAGGTCGTTGCGGCCCAGGAGGCGAGCAGCGCCGACTACGTGCCGGCCACCCGTCGCATCACCTATGTCGAAGTCACTCCCAGGGGCATGACCCGCGAGCCGATCACCCTCACCCCCGCGACCCAGCAGGTCGCCGCGAGCAACGCCTACTGGCGCGACCAGTCCCGCAGCGAGCTGCGCATCGGCGCACCGACGACGATCACGCGTTACACCTCCGCCTTCGCCTGCGACAGCGACCCGATGAAGCTGTGGAACGAGGCGATCAGCAGGACCGGCTGGGCGTGGACCGACAACTCCAGCCTCGTCCTGAAGCTGCCCTTCGCCGCCGGCCCAAGCTGCGGGTACGGCCTCGGCTCCCTCGGCGACACCCCCAACTCCCCAGGCGTCCTGCACGTCTCGGACATCGCGGCGCCCGTCCTGGCCCACGAGCTCGGCCACAACATGGGGATGGACCACGCCAACTCCCTCGTCTGCACCGACCGCGACGACTCCCGCTATGACAGCGTCAACGATTGGTGGACCACCTGCGACGAGGCGCAGTACGGCGACGCGCTCGACATCATGGGCCCTTCCTTCCCCGTGGACATGCCGATGCTCTCGACCCCGCAGGCGCTGCGTCTCGGGCTGCTCCCGAGCGCGGCGGCCGTGCCCGTCGGCTACGGCACCACGCGCGTCACGCTCAAGCCCCTCTCCGGGCTCGAGGGCACCCGAGCCGCGGTCATCAGCAATGTCAGCACCGGCGTGCAGTACTGGGTCGAGTACCGCACCCGCACCGGACGCGACACGACGGACCCCCGGGTCCAGGACACCGGGGTGCGGGTACTGCGCACCAGCCCACTGTCCGGCTCCGTCCTGCTCGACCCCACCCCCACCGGCACCCTCGACAACCAGTCGGCTCTGACAACCGGGCACACCTTCAGCAGCTACGACGGCAAGGTGCGCGTCACGACCGAGTCCGCGGGTGCCGGCGGCGCCGTGGTGCGCATCGACAACACCTCGCGGCTGCCCGGCTTCACCCGCACGACCTCCCCGAGGATCGCTGGGACGCCACGTGTCGGCCAGCTCCTCACCGCCTCCACCGGCTCGTGGTCGCCGACTCCCTCGCGCTACACCTATCGGTGGAAGCGCAACGGCGCCAACATCTCCGGCGCGACCCAGCGGACCTACACACCGACCACCGCCGACGCGGGCCGCAAGCTCAGCGTGCGGGTCGAGGTGACGAGGTCCGGCTACAGGACCGCGTCGGCCACCTCCGCGAGCGTCGGGATCCCGATCCATGCGACCACCCGCCCCTATCTCAACGGCACCTTCCGCGCAGGCCAGACCATCACGGTCAGGGCGGGCACGTGGACCCCGCGGCCGACCAGCTACAGCTACCAGTGGTACCGCAACAACGTCGCGATCGCGGGCAGGACCGGCACGACCTACACCCTGACCAGCAAGGACAAGGGCACGCGCATCCACGTGCACGTCACCGCCCGCCGCACCGGATACGTGACCGGCGCGGCGATCACGCTGCGCTCGACCGTCGCCAGCTGACCTATCGCCGCGACTCCAGCGCGCGCTCGAGCGCGGACACGACCTCTGGGTCGTAGTCGTAGCCCAGCCCGAGGTGCAGCCGCTCCAGCGCAACGCCCCGGGCCCACGGCGAGCGGGCCCCCTCGGTGATGTCGTCCCACGCGTTGGCGACACGCACGATGCGGGAGGGAAGGGGGATGTGCTCGCCGAACTCGCGAGTGCGGCGGAAGGGGGTGCCGACGTGCGCGACGAGTGGCGCCACCGAGGCCAGCTGCGGGGCGCCGGCGATGACCCTCCGTGCGGCCGACGCCATCTCTTCGACCTCGGCGGCACTCGCGTAGATCGTGGCGCCCCCGCGCAGGGGCTCGGTCAGTCCGAGCTGCCCGATGTCGTGGAGCATCGCCGTGCGCTCGACCTCGTGGAGACCCACTGCGTCGAGGTTGAGCTCCTGCCCGATCAGACACGCGATCTCGACGACACGCCGCACGTGCCCCACGCGCGTGAGCTCGGTGACCTCGGTCAGTCGGGACAGCGCCTGGAGGGACTCGTCGAGCGACTGGCGGATGGTCACGACGCGGTGGACCGCCACATAGCTGAGGAGCACCGGGATGGTGAAGAGGGGGATGGCAGCCCAGTCGACGATCCGGCTGGCCAGGGCGATGAGGGGGCCCGTCGTGACCGTCGCCGCCGAGACACCGGCGACCGGCCCGATCTCGGAGCCGAGGATGCGGGCGAGGGAATGCCCCTCGACCCACCACGCGACGGCACTGTCCAGGACACGCTCGACGACTCCACCGGCGGCGGCTGCTGCGAGCAGACCCATCGCTCCCAGGCCACGATGCGTGTCCGCGGCGAAGGCCCAGTCGACGAGGGTGCTGCCGTCGACGCTCACCCCTCGCGCGCACAGGCAGGCCACCGCCATCCCGATGAATCGTGAGCCCAGCGAGCCCTCGACGACGGACCGTCCGAGGATCCGCGCGATCAACCCTCCGAGCAGGATGCTCAGCCAGACGACGGCAAGGACGGTCGACGCGGTCGGCCTCTCCCCCCACTCCGCCAGCGGCATGAGGATCAGCCCCAGTGCGGGCGCCGTCGTCAACGGTGCGATGACTCGCCGAGAGATCCTCACGGGCAGCTGCTCGCCGATGATGATGGCCAGGACGGCGGCAACCGTCAGTGGCGTGACCATGCCGGGCGTGATCTCGCCACGCACTGCAGCGATGGAGCCGATGAGCACGGCCACGACGAAGAGGAGCAGACCCGGGCGCCGTCGGAGCCAGGAGATCATCGGGCCGTCACCCGGGGCAGCTGGTCCAGCTCCAGGGCTCGCCTCAGCGCTGCGACGCACGACGCGTCGAGGCTCTTGCCGACCAGCGCCTCGCAGTGCCTCACTGCCCTGTCGGGCGGCAGACCGCTGGCGACGGCATCGCCCCACGTGTCCGCAACCGCGACGACGCGTGCGCCGATCGGGATGTCCTCGCCGATCAAGCCCTGCGGACGGCCCTGGCCGTCGACCCTCTCGTGGTGGGCCGCGATCAACGACATCGGTCCGTCCAAGAACTCCACCGAGCCGAGGACCCGCTGAGCGGCTGCAGCGTGGTCGCGGCGCACGATCGCCTCCGGCGCGCCCTGGAGGGCAAGGTTGCCCACGTCGCGCAGGCGCGCGGCCGTCGTCACCTCGTCGACGGCGACGGGCGTCAGGCCGACGCCGGTGGCGATCGCGGTGGCCGCGCCACCGACGAGGCGAGCCTCCTCCGCGGCCCCGGGCTGCCGCAGGTCGAGTGCCACGACGAAGGGGTTGAGCACCTCGTGACGGATCGCCCACTCCGAGGAGTGGGTGTGCAGGCCCCACTGGATGACGAGGATCGAGGGGAGGAAGAGCACGGCCGAGACCCAGCCCAGCCCAGCAGGGGCCCAGAGCAGGACCAACAGGTATGCCGCGAGCGCGTAGCTCGCGTAGGGGGATGAGATCTGACGAACGACATCGGTGAAGATCGCGCGCATCGAACCCGCAGAGCTCAGCTGGATCACGCCAGCGAGGAGCACCGCGTTGACGAGACCGGCGCTCACGGACGCCGTCGTGATCTGCACTGCCAGCAGAACCGGCTGCACACCTTCCCGCGCCGTGGTGACAGTAGTCCCGCCGACGAGCCAGTAGCCCGCGGCTCCCGCCAGCACGTAACAGACACGTTGGCTCACGTTGAACCACCGCTTCACGGGCTCATTGCGGTCCAGCAATACCGGCAGTCCTGCAACCAGCGCGGCGCCGAACGGACCAAGGAGCGGGATGGAGGCGATCTGCACGATGCCGGAGACCGAGATCTGGACCGCACCGATCGCTTGGGGTCTTCCGACGGCTGCGATCCCAGCAACGACGACCATCGCGATGAACCAGCTCAACTGCTGGGGTGGTCCAGCGGACAGCCACGCAACGATCAAACCCAAGATGGCGAGGGCAGCGATCGACACGACGTAGTCGCGCGTCGCCCTCGCCAGGCCAGGCACCCTCCGAGGAGGGTCGTCGTGCTCGATGCTCAGGCGTTGCCGAGTGCGCTTGACCCGGTAGCTACCGGGGCGGCCCAGTCGGCACCATCATCTTGAGAAGCGGCCCAGTCGGCACCGTCATCTGTGGAAGTGGCCCAGTCGGCACCGGCCGGACGCATGGTGCGCCAGTCGAAGCTGAGACCGAAGGGCAACGCCCAGTCGGCGCCATCATCCTGGAGTGCAGCCCAGTCGGCTCCAGCCGGATGCATCGTGCCCAAGTCGAGGCTGAGGCCAAAGGGCAGTGCCCAGTCGGCGCCGCTCCTCTGCTGCGCCGCCCAGTCGGCACCGCCCTGGGGCGTGAGAGGACCCGACAGGGTCAGTGCCAAGGTCGTCGCGCCCACAAGGGCCATGATCTTCTTCACGTTCCTATGATGCCATTGATCTGACCCGGGACCCACCCCCAGCGCGAGGGCAATCCGTGGACTCGTGACAGAATGCCTCGTTGTTACATCTCCTGCGCACGGTGGGAGAGCCCGTACGCAAGGAGTCACCATGAGCAAGCGCGCCCGCAAGCGTCGCTCCCGCAAGGGCAAGTCCGCCAACCACGGCAAGAAGCCCAACGCCTGAGCTGGCACCACCCACGCAGGGGGTCGCATCCGGTCACCGGAGCGACCCCCTTCGTCATGCCCGAAGACGGACACCGACGACTCGGCCGGTCCCCGGCCCGGACCACACGACGGGAATGAGGCGCCCCCCCTTCGCCGTTGAACCACGCGAAGAGCCACGACCACGTTCAGGAGTCCAGGTGCTCGTACTGCACGCCGGAGAGCGCACGGCCACCCCGCTAGGGTGGAGTGCGATGACTGATCCCACGACCGACGAGACGGCTGCCCAGGCTGCGGCCGACGCTGCCGTCGACGTCGCCCACGAGACCACCGAGCAGCGACGCGCGCGCTTCGAGCGCGAGGCCATGCCGCTGCTCGACCAGCTCTACTCCGCCGCGATGCGCACGACGCGCAACCCGACGGACGCCGAGGACCTCGTCCAGGAGACCTACGCCAAGGCCTTCGCCGCGTTCCACCAGTACCGGCCGGGGACCAACCTAAAGGCGTGGATGTACCGCATCCTGACCAACACGTACATCAACACCTACCGCAAGAAGCAGCGCGAGCCCAAGCAGTCCGACTCCCCCGAGGTCGAGGACTACCAGCTGCACAAGGCCGAGCAGCACACCTCCAAGGGGCTGCGCTCCGCCGAGGTCGAGGCGCTCGACCGGATGCCCGACTCGCAGGTCAAGCGGGCGCTGCAGGAGCTGCCCGAGGACTTCCGCATGGCGGTCTACCTCGCTGACGTCGAGGGCTTCGCCTACAAGGAGATCGCGGAGATCATGGGCACGCCCATCGGGACCGTGATGTCCCGTCTGCACCGCGGCCGACGTCAGCTGCGCGAGATGCTCACCGACTATGCCGCCGACCGTGGCGTGGCCGCCGCCAAGGAGAGCAAGGCATGAGCCACGACGACGCCAACATGGACTGCTCGCAGGCCCTCTATCGGATGATGGAGTACGTCGACGGCGAGATGACGCCCGAGGATACGCAGGCGCTCCGCGAGCACCTGTCCGGCTGCGCCCCCTGCCTCGCCGAGCGCGACATCGACCAGGTGCTGCGCCAGATCGTGCAGCGCTCCTGCGCGTGCGAGCCCGCTCCCCCGCGGCTGCGGGCGACGATCATGCAGCGCATCACGACGATCTGCGACGACGGCTCGTGGTCCGAGGTCACGCAGGTGCGGCACATCACCGAGGGCTGAGCTCGTCAGAGACTGACAACCAGTCGGGGTTCTGCGACACAAAGCGCACGGCGTGCACCCACGCCTGCTCACAGCTGGGGCTCATCTCGACCGCTTCGACCTGCTCGGGCGTGGTGGCTTCGACGGCATTGGTATCAGCTGACTGGGTGTGGACCACGCCCTCTCTCAGCAGGTTGATCGCCCGTCGTTCCCACCCGGTGGAGGTGTTGGCTTTCAGATCTGCAGCCCTCACCAAGACGTCGGCGTCGACCGCGACGAGGCGTTCGGTGAACGTGGTCTCACCGCCCCGATGCGTCCGGGATGTGAGCGTGCCAGCGTCGACGTCCACCTTCACGAGGCCGGAGAACTCGGGCTTCATGGACCGCGACTCCCACCGCCAGTACCCCGTCACCCGAGCGGTCTCTCCGCGCACCTCACCGGCGAAGTAGTCGGGCGAACCATCCGTCCGCCGTCCCGGCCGCACGAGGCACTCCTCGTGCAGCTCGCGCAGCATCCCCGTCAGCAGGACCCGCACACCATTGACATCCCCGTCGCCCTGACCACGGGACGCGCCCCACCAAGAGCTCCACCAGGGGCGTCGCGGGCCTTGCGGGAAGTCGGCGAGGTCGAGCGAACCTGAGCTGCTGGACGCGAGCGCTCCCGGAGCGACCGAGTTGCCCTGGGTCTGCTGGATGAGCATCACCTTGTCATCGCGAGTCACCGCGAAGAGCGAGATGCCGACGATGTTGGCAGCCCGCGACTGGTCGAGGCTCAGCGCGCGACCGGCACGATCGACAGCGAGATCCCGCGGCTGGATCGACTGTCTCTCGTCGCGTCGATGGATGCGAAAGCCCCACAGCTCGTTGCTGCACTCACCGTCGAAGTAGCGGGTGGGGACAAAGGCCAGGTGTCCGTCAGTGAGCAGCTGGGCGGTGGGCTCCACTCCCAGGCCGAGGCATTGCCCGTTGAAACGAATCGGCAGGCGAAGGGTGCGCTTCCAGTTGCGCCCTGTGTGCCGGAGCGCCGCCGCGGCCACCTCCTGCAGAGTGCCGGGCAGCTGATATGCGCTGGTCTCCAGCCGCGCCGGGGTGATCACAGCATCCGCGTCACCCTCCCCGCCCACCGGCTCTGCGACACTCCTGCCCCACAGCACCTGATCAACCTCAGTGCTCCCCCACAGTCGCGTCGCGATCCCGTTGTGGGAGGCAACCGCGTCGCGCGCATGCCACCCCGTGTCCGTCCACTCGACGCCGGCCACGGGCTCGGGCTCGTACGGGACGAGGGTCACGGCACGCCAACTTCGGAAGGTCACGGCGGCGCCGATGAACGCGGAGACAGTCGCGATGACCAGGCCGAGTCCGTTGACACCCGCCACCACGGGACCCGGGAGGAGCGCAGGAAGGCTCAGCCCGAGCAACGCGACGAGCACGGCCACCAGCTCCCATGCGACGCGCGAGTTACGACCGTAGATGAATCGGACGTAGTCCCACCGGGACTGCAAGACCTTGAGGACGCGACCCACCATGCCGAAACCCTAGCCTCGGCCAGATGACGCTCGCAGTCGGCCAACCCGCAGGGCTATCCCGCGTGAGGGGAACCCCCCTTCGTACCTCGAGGAACGTGCCCGGGCATACGTCAGGGACGCTCTGACGCCGTCCACGGGTCGAGGCAGGCAACTCCCAGCGGCTCGAAGTGCCGGATGTTGCGGGACACCACCGTCATGCCCGAGGCCTCGGCCACCGCGGCAATCAGTGCGTCGTCGAAGGGAGCGTGCTCAGGGACTCGGTACGTGGCCAGCACCCGCGCGGCCGGCAGGTCGAAGGACAGCACCCGGCCGGAGAAGGCCGGCAACACCTGACGCTCGAACCAGCGGCGCAGCACCTCACCCTGAGCCGGGTCCGACCGCTCCTTGGCGACGATCCCGCGTTCGATCTCGCTCATGGTCAACGCGGTGACGAACTGGTCGGCGACGGACACGGTGGCCGACCATGCTTCGACAGCCGGGTTGCGCCCCCGCAGCCGAAGCGCGGTAACCACGTTGGTGTCCAGGACGAACTGGGTCACAGCTCAGGGGTCCGGGCGGCCAGCCCAAGCCGCTCGGGCTCGAACTCGATGTCGAGACCTTCCTCGCTCGCCAGCAGATCGGCGAGCGTCAGGCGAACTCCCCCCAGCGCCTCGGCCAAGATCGCCCGCGCCTCGGCCTCGGTCGAGCGGTGATGCTGCTCGGCGCGACTCTTCAGCGCTGCCTTGGTCCCTGCGGGAAGCTTGCGGATCAGGATCTGCTCCATGGCGACCACCCCTTCGATATCAGATGAATGATATCAGCCAGGAGGCCGCGCCCGTCACGCAAGAGACCCCCTTCGCGATCGAAGGGGGTCTCTTGCGTCTGGCTTCGAGACGCTTGCTGCCGTCTGGTGCTGCCGTCTGGCTTCGAGACGCTTGCTGCGCAAGCTCCTCAGCCAGCGTTGGCGAGCTGGAAGCGGGTCTTGCGGGCGCGGGCCTTCAGGCCCTTCATGCCGGACGTGCGCAGGATGCCGATCGCCTGGGTGAGCGAGGTGTCGTTGGGCAGGGACAGGCGGATGATCTCGCTCCACGCGGAGCCGACCTGCTTGGGCAGCGATCCGGAGACGTACTCCAGGCCGTACTCGGCGAAGAGCGCCTGGATGCGCGGGGCGATCTCCGGGTAGCGACGGCTGGGCATGTCGGGGAAGAGGTGGTGCTCGATCTGATAGCTCAGGTGACCGGTGGCGATGTGCATCGGCGTCGAGCCGGTGATGTTGGCCGAGCCGAGCATCTGGCGCAGGTACCACTCGCCGCGGGTCTCACCGTCGATCGAGTTCTTGCTGAAGGTCTTCACGCCCGCCGGGAAGTGGCCGCACATGATGACCGAGTGCGTCCAGTAGTTGCGCACGAGGTTGGCCACGACATTGGCGCCGAGGGTCGACAGGAAGTTCGGCCCCGACAGCAGCGGGAAGAGCAGGTAGTCCTTGCCGGCCTGCTTCTTGATCTTGTTGACGACCTTCTTCGCCTCGAACATCCACTCCGGGTTGTCCTTGCGGGTCTTCCAGTTCTTGCCGAGCTCGAGGTCGTACGCGGCGATGCCGTACTCGAAGAGCGTGGCATTGATGAACTGCGTGATCGGCTGGATCAGGTAGCCCGGGTACCACTTCTGCGCGTCGTCGACACGCATGATGCCGTAGCCCAGGTCGTTGTCGTGGCCGACGACGTTGGTGTACGTGTGGTGCACCTGGTTGTGGCTGCTCTTCCAGTGGTCCGCCGGGGTGACGTTGTCCCACTCCCACGTGGAGGAGTGGATGCTCGGGTCGCGCATCCAGTCCCACTGGCCGTGGATGATGTTGTGCCCGACCTCCATGTTGTCCAGGATCTTGGACGCGCTCAGCGCGGCCGTGCCGGCCACCCAGGCGATCGGGTTGCCGGAGAAGAACAGGGCGGCGCGGCCACCGATCTCCAGGTAGCGCTGCGCCTTGATCACGCGGCGGATGTAGCGGGCATCGGCCTCGCCCAGCGAGTCCATGACGGACGCGCGGATCCCGTCGAGCTCGCGACCGAGCTCCTCGATCCGCTCCGGGGTGAGGTGCGAGATCGGCGACTCGGTGAGATTGACGTGGGTGTGGATGACATCGGACATGCCGCCGGTGATGCGGGCGTCCGTCGTGCGCTCGAGAGTGGCAGTCATGGTCACTTCTCCTTGGTCTCGATGGTGCAGGAACCGGCGACGGCGGAGATGCAGGTCTGCACCTTGACCGCCGGGTCGTCGGGAGTTGTCGAGGTGACGTCGCCGGTGCGCAGGTCGCGCACGGCTCCGTCGGTCATGGGCAGGACGCAGCTGAAGCAGATGCCCATCCGGCACCCGCTCGGCATGAGGACGCCGGCGTCCTCGGCGGCGTCGAGGATGGTGGTGGCGCCGTCGAGCTCGAGGGTCTTGGTCTCCGCCCCGACACGAAGGGAGGCGGTCCCCCCTTCGCCGGCCTCGACGATGGTGGGCCGGAAGCGCTCCACGTGCAGCAGGTCGGTGTGGCCAGCCGCCTCGTAGTGCTGCTCGAAGGCGTCGAGCATGGGGGTCGGCCCGCAGATCCAGGTCTCGCGGTCGCGCCAGTCGGGGACGAGCTCGTCGAGCTGGTCGGGGGTGAACATGCCCTCGTCGTCGGTGTGGCGCACCATCACGCGCACCCCGGGAGCGGGGTTGGCCAGCTCCTTGGCGAAGATCACGTCGTCGGCCGTCGGCGCGGAGTGCGCGTGGACGACGTCGAGCCCGTCGAAGTCGTGGTTGCGCATCATCCCCATGACCGGCGTGATGCCGGAGCCACCGGTGAGGAAGAGGACCTTGGGCGGGACGCTCTGCGGGAGCATGAAGTCGCCGGTCGCCTGGTCGAGCTGGACGATCGTGCCCGGCCGCGTGTGGTGCACGAGGTGCCGGGAGACCAGACCGTCGGGCATCGCCTTGACGGTGATTGAGATCAGACCGTCGCGGGCGCTCGTGTCGGAGGTCAGGGAGTAGGCGCGCCACAGGCGGCGGCCGTCGACGTCGACGCCGATCCGGATGTACTGGCCGGCCGCGTGGCCCTGCCAGTCCCGACCTGCGCGGATGGTTATCGTGGCGGCGTCGCGGGTCTCGGGGATGACGGAGACGATGCGGCCGCGCAGGTCGGCGCCGGCGCGAAGGGGGGCGATGAGGTCGAGGTACTCGTCGGGGACGACGGGGGTGGCCAGGCCACGGGCGATGCGGACAGCGGTGTCGCGGACCTTCAGCAGAGGCTGGGTCCGGACCGCGTCTCGATTCGCAAAGGTTGTCATGACTCCATCCTCTCGCCTCAACAAGGCGATGGTTGTGTCTCGTGCGAGTAGTGTTTGACCTGAAGAATTGTTCGCTCGAGACAAAGAGGCGGTGTGGCCTGGCACTCACTCCCCTGCAGTCCTTCGAGAATTCATCCCTGCTGAAGAAGGAATTCCCTTGTCGGACAAAGACGGTCGGACCGCGCAGCACGCCGCGGACCTCGCCCTCGACGAGGCGACGGTCGACGCCCTTCGCGCTCACCTGCCGAGGGTGGCCAAGGTCGTCATGGCCGAGGTGATGGAGCAGGTCCCGGCCTACGACGTCCCCTTCCAGGGGCGGATGGGGCAGATCATCGAGAAGGCCGTGCAGGTCTCGCTCGAGAGCTTCGTGTCGCTCGCCTCGCAGTCCGCGCCCGATGGCGCGCCGGTCGGCGTGGGTGTCAGCGCCGCACGGGACCTCGGGCAGGCCGAGGCGCGCAACGGCCGCCCCGTCGATGCGCTGCTCGCCGCCTATCGCGTCGGGTCGCGCGCCGCGTGGCGCGAGCTGTCCGTCGAGGCGATCGCCGTGGGCGTCGACGCCGCCACGCTGGGGCGGTTTGCCGAGCTGGTCTTCACCTACATCGACGAGCTGTCCGCCGCCTCGGTGGCCGGCCACAACCGGGAGACGAGCAGCACCGAGCGCGAGCGCATCGTCCACCTCGACCGGCTCGCCCGCGGGCTGCTCACCGGGGTCGGTGAGGTCGAGCTCGAGGCCGCCGCGGCCGCCGCCCGCTGGACCCCGCCACGCACCCTGACTGCCGTCATGGTCCCCCGCCACCGTCTCGTGCGGACCGTCGGCGTCCTCGACCCCCGCACGCTGAGCCTCGCCGAGGACCTGCCGGGCTCCGTCGACACCCACTCCACGCTGCTCGTCCCCGACAGCGGCGGGCGCGCACGCCAGCGGCTGCTGGCGCTGCTCGACGGCCACGACGCCGCGGTCGGCCCTGCCCGGCCGTGGACGCGCGCCCACGAGTCCTACGAGCGGGCCGTGCGGGGCATCGGGCTGCGTGACGGGGTCGTCGACACCGACGCACTGCTGCCCGAGCTCGTCCTGCAGGCCGACCCCGCGGCGCTGGCCGATCTGCGCGCGGCGGCGCTGGCTCCCTTCGACGAGGTGACCGACGGTGCCGCGGACCGGCTGGCCGACACCCTGCGCGCGTGGCTGCTGCTGCAGGGGCGCCGCGAGCTGGTCGCCGAGACACTGCACGTCCACCCGCAGACGGTGCGTTACCGGATGAACCAGGTGCGCGACCTCTACGGCGAGCGCCTCAACGACCCCGACGAGGTGCTGGCGATCCTGCTGGCCCTGGGGCGCACCCCCTGAGTGCGCATCTCCTTAAGGAAATGCGAACCCTTGCGCATTTCCTTAAGGAAATGCGAACTCCTTGCGCAGACCTCAAGGAGATGCGGACTCCTTGCGCATTTCCTTAAGGAGATGCGAACCCTTGCGCACGACCTCAAGGAGATGCGAAGGGAGGGCCCGTCACCCACGCGGCCACGGACTCGGCCACCGCGGGGCCGTTGGTGAAGGAGTGGGTGCCGGGGGCTTCGTCGACACGTACGTCAGCGGCATTGTCCCCCAAAGCTCCTCGCAACGCCTCGCGCACTGCGTCGGGTGAGCCGAAGGGGTCCTTGCGCCCCTGGATCACGTGCACCGGCAGGCCGGCCTCGACCGGGAGGACGAGCTCGCCGATCCGGGACTTGTCCGGCCCCTTGCCCGGCGGCACGAGCGGGAAGGACAGCGCGAGCACCCCGTCGGCGCCCAGCTCCCCCGCGAGCCGGCAGGCCACACGCGCACCCGCGCTGCGGCCACCGAAGACCACCCGCTCGGCCAGCTCGCCCCGCACCGCGGCGACGATCTCGCGCCACGCGGCGTCGAGCTTGGGCGGCATGGGCGCCACCTTCTTGCCCGCCACCCGCCACGGCATCTCCACCAGCGCCACCTGCCACCCGTGCTCCGGCAGCAGCTTCGCGATGGCGGCGAGGTCCTTGGCGTCGACCCCGCCACCGGCCCCGTGGGTGAGGAGCAGGGAGCCTCGGGTCACCCCCTTCGCCGGGGTGGTGTGGACGCGGGCCGGGCCCTGCGCGGTCGGGAGGCTTCGCCCTTCGAGACGGCGCTGGAGCGCCTCCTCAGGGATCGGGGGGCGACGGCGCTGGAGCGCCTCCTCAGGGATCGGGGGGTCAGCCACCGAGGATCTCCCCTGTCTCGGGGTCGACGACGCCGACCAGCTCAGATGCGGGCAGCGGGTCGAGCAGGTGCGGGCCGTTGTTGCGGGTCGCGCCCACCGCCGTCGAGATCGGGTGGGCGGCGAATCGACCCGGCTGGGCGAAGGCGAGCAGCTCCCCCACCTCGGCGAGGTCCGTCAGGCCCGGGTCGAGCCAGCGCGTCCAGTCCTCGCGCTCGAGCACCAGCGGCTGGCGGTCGTGGATGCGGTCCATGCCGGGGTCGGCCGTCGTCGTGATGATCGTGAAGGTCGTCAGCCACGCCTGCGGGTCGTCGTTGTCGGCGACGGCCCGGTCCCGCCAGAACTCGTACAACCCGGCGAAGGCGAGCGGCTCGTCGTCGCCGCGGTGGATGAAGAAGGGCTGCTTGCGCGGTTTGCCCTTGCTGTCGGTCGCCACCGGCGAGGCCTGCCACTCGTACCAGCCCGCGGCCGGCACCAGGCAGCGCCGGCTCGCTGCCGCCTTGGCGAAGGAGGACTTCTCGAGCACCGTCTCCGCGCGGGCATTGGTCATCCGCAGCCCGACCTTGGTCTCCTTGGCCCACGACGGCACGAGGCCCCACGTGAGCAGTCGCAGCTGGCGAAGGGGGTCCCCCTCCCCCTTGGGCGCACGGCTGAGGACGACCGGCGCCTGCTTGGTCGGCGCCATGTTGTAGTCCGGGGTGCCCGGCGGCGGGTCCTGGGGTGACTTCAGCAGCGAGCGCGCCGGGTCACCGACCCGATCGGCGTCGATCTCGAACTCCTCGATCAGGTCATCCGGGTTGGCCGTGGCCGCGTATCGTCCGCACACACCTCGAGCGTAGGCCGACGAGCCGACTACGGTAGTCACGTACCCGCCGGGGCCCTCCCGGTGACGTCCACGACGACAAGGAGCAGTCATGATCGTTCGTCGCATTGCCCGCCCCATGCTGGCCGGCATCTTCATCTGGGGCGGCATCAACGCCCTTCGCTACCCGAGCGCCCACGCGCCCGCCGCCGAGAAGGTCACCAAGCCGCTCGCCTCCAAGACCCAGCTGCCCGACGACACCGAGCTGCTGGTGCGCGCCAACGGCGCCGCGATGCTCGCCGGTGGGGCCCTGCTCGCCACGGGCAAGTTCCCCCGTCTGGCCTCCACCGTCCTCATGGGCACGCTCGCCCCGACGGCCGCGACGCACGACTTCTGGGCCGAGTCCGACCCGCAGGCCAAGGCCGGCAAGATGACCCAGTTCATCAAGGACATCTCCCTCATGGGTGGCCTGATGCTGGCCGCCGTCGACACCGAGGGCAAGCCCGGCGTCGCCTACCGCGCCAAGCTCGCCGGCCAGAGCGTCGAGCGGACCGCGCGCAGTGCCCGCGCCACGGCCCGCCGCGAGGCCAAGCTGGCCGCCCTCCAGGCCAAGAACGCGGTGTCCTGACCCGCGATGACCAGCCCTGATTGGCATGCCCCGGCAGCGTCCGGCCGCCTCGATGCGACCGTGACGCTGCCGGGCAGCAAGTCCCTCACCAACCGGTACCTCGTCCTCGCCGCCCTGGCCTCGGACACCTCGCGGCTGCGCCGCCCCCTTCGCTCCCGGGACACCGAGCTGATGGCCCAGGCCCTGCGCCAGCTCGGCGCCGGCGTCGACGACGCCACGTCCACCGGCGGCTCCCCCGACTGGCTGATCACCCCCGCGACCCTGCGCGGCGGACGCCCCGTCGACTGCGGCCTCGCGGGGACCGTCATGCGCTTCCTCCCGCCCGTCGCGGCCCTGGCCGGCGGCCCGGTGCCCTTCGACGGCGACGAGCACGCCCGCGTGCGGCCGATGGCCGCGGTCATCGATGCTCTCCGGGACCTCGGCGTGACGATCGAGGACGAAGGGAGGGGCACCCTCCCCTTCGTCGTGCAGGGACAGGGCTCGGTGCGTGGCGGCACGGTCGTCGTCGACGCGTCCGCGTCCTCCCAGTTCATCTCCGCGCTGCTGCTCGTCGGGTCACGCTTCGACGAGGGCATCACGATCGTCCACGAGGGCAAGCCCGTGCCGTCGCTGCCGCACATCGAGATGACCGTCGAGACGCTGCGCGACGCCGGTGCCGCGGTCGACGACTCCGAGGCCAACACCTGGCGGGTCGAGCCGGGCGAGCTGCTGCCGCTCGACGTGACCGTCGAGCCCGACCTGTCCAACGCCGCGCCCTTCCTCGCCGCCGCGGTCGTGGCCGGCGGGTCGGTCTCGGTCCCCGACTGGCCGGGGCACACCACCCAGGCCGGCGACCGGATCCGCGACGTGCTCGAGCAGATGGGCGCCGAGGTCACCCTCGACTCGCGCACGCTGACCGTGACCGGCGACGGGCACCCGCGCGGGATCGACATCGACCTGCACGATGCCGCCGAGCTGACCCCCGTCGTGGCTGCCCTGGCGGCGTGCGCCGAGGGCCGCTCGTACATCCGCGGGGTCGGGCACATCCGCGGTCACGAGACCGACCGGATCGCCGCGCTCTCGCGCGAGCTGGGCGGTCTGGGCGTCGGGGTGACCGAGCTCGAGGACGGGCTGCAGATCGACCCGGCACCCTTGCGGGGCAACACCTTCCACACCTACGCCGACCACCGCATGGTGATGGCCGGCGCCGTGATGGCGCTGCGCGCGCCGGGCACGGTCGTGCAGGACCCGGGCACCGTCGTCAAGACGCTGCCCGAGTTCGTCCAGCTGTGGCAGTCCATGCTCGAGGCCGCGGCACGCTGATGGGCCGGGCCGCGAGCAGCTGGGACGAGCGGGACGTGCGGGTGCGGCCCAACCGGCGAGGCACCCGTCCCCGCACCAAGGACCGGCCCAAGCACGAGGACGCGGTAGTCGGACGCGTGACCGCGGTCGACCGCGGTCGCTGGACGACCCTCGTGCCGGCAGGCGACGGTCTGCCCGAGCGCGTCGTCATCGCGATGCGGGCCCGCGAGCTGGGCCGCTCCCCCGTCGTGGTCGGCGACCGGGTCGCGATGGTCGGCGACACCTCCGGGCAGCCGGACGGGCTCGCGCGCATCGTGCGGATCGAGGAGCGGGCGACGGTGCTGCGGCGCACGGCAGACGACACCGACCCCTTCGAGCGGGTGATCGTCGCCAACGCCGACCAGCTCGTGGTCGTCGCGGCCCTGGCCGACCCCGAGCCGCGCCCCCGACTCATCGACCGCTGCCTGGTGGCGGCCTACGACGCCGGGATGGACCCCCTTCTCGTCCTGACGAAGTCCGACCTCGCGTCCGGTGAGGACTTCCTCGCCCAGTACGCACCGCTCAACGTGCCGCACGTGGTGACCTCGGTGCTCACCGAGGGCAGCGAGGGCCTGACCGAGCTGCGGCGGCGTCTGGCCGGGCGGGTCTCCGTGCTCGTCGGGCACTCCGGGGTCGGCAAGTCCACGCTGGTCAACGCGCTGTGCCCCGACGCCGACCGGGCGACCGGCCACGTCAACGACGTCACCGGCCGCGGGCGCCACACGTCGACCAGTGCTCTGGGGCTGCGGCTGCCGGCCGTCGACGGGCTCGAGATCGATGGGCGTGAGATCGACCTGGACGACCCGGACGCACCCGGGTGGATCATCGACACCCCGGGGATCCGGTCCTTCGGGCTGGCGCACGTGCAGCCCGACCACATCATCCGGCACTTCCCCGAGCTGGCGGAGGGCGCCGACGCCGGCTGCCCGCGCGGGTGCACCCACGACGAGCCCGACTGCGCCCTCGACGCCTGGGTGGCTGCCGGGCACGCCGGGACCGGCGGAGAGCAGCGACTGGACTCCCTTCGCCGGCTGCTGCGGGCGCGATCGGGCGAGGACACCCACTAGCTGGCGCGCCTCCCGTCCTGCTCCTCGTGGTGGGTCACGTGACCCACCACGAGGAGCAGGACCGGAGGCACCGGACCTCTCCCTTGCCTCCTCCCGGAGGCCGGGCAGGTACGTTGACCGGATGGCGACCTCCCACTATGCCGACGACCTGCGACTGGCCCACGTGCTGGCCGACCAGGTCGAGCGGATCACGATGTCCCGGTTCCAGGCGGACGACCTCGTCGTCGAGTCCAAGCCCGACCTGACCCCCGTCAGCGACGCCGACCGCTCCTGCGAGGAGGCGATCCGCGCCCAGCTGTCCCGCTCCCGCGGTCGCGACGCGGTCCTCGGCGAGGAGTTCGGCAACACCGGTGACTCGCAACGTCGCTGGATCATCGACCCGATCGACGGGACCAAGAACTACGTCCGCGGCGTCCCCGTCTGGGCGACGCTCATCGGTCTCGTCGACGGCGAGGACTGCGTCATGGGGCTCGTCGCGGCGCCCGCCCTCGGCCGCCGCTGGTGGGCCGCCAAGGACGCCGGCGCCTGGACCGGGCGCTCGCTCTCGCAGGCCCGGCAGATCGGCGTCTCCAAGGTCTCCCGGCTCGCCGACGCCTCCCTCTCCTACAGCTCGCTCGACGGCTGGCGTGAGAGCGGACGCGGGAGCAGCTTCCTCAACCTGACCTCCGACATGTGGCGCACCCGGGCCTACGGGGACTTCTGGTCCTACATGCTCGTGGCTGAGGGCGCCGTCGACGTCGCCGCCGAGCCCGAGCTCGAGCTCTACGACATGGCGGCCCTCGTCGCGATCGTCGAGGAGGCGGGCGGCCGATTCACCTCCCTCGACGGCACCCGCGGCCCGTGGGGTGGCAATGCCGTGGCGAGCAATGGGCTGCTGCACGACGAGGTGCTCTCGCGTCTGACCCCTCGGCCATAGCAGTCACAAAGGCCCCACCAGCATCAACAGCACCACCTGCCGGCACAGCAGCACCCGGCCGAGCAATGGTTGTGTGTTGAACTGGTAGCCACAGCTGCCGGCGAGGCCTACAGGGGGACGCCGGCACCCAGAACTACCGGTTCAACACACAACCAACCCTGCTGACCTGACTGGTCAGAGGGCGTACCTGGCGGGATCCTCGGCGTGGCGGCCGGACCGGATGACCTGCAGCAGGGTGTGCGAGGTCTTGCTCCACCTGCCCATGATCATGTGGTGGGTCAGCCGCGAGGTGAAGTACCCCAGCTCCAGCGCGCGCAGGTCCCGGGCTCTGTCCTTGGCGTAGGTGTCCTCTCCGGTGTGGTGCGCCCTGCTGTCGCACTCGATGATCCAGCGGCGCCCGGCCAAGTTGTCGACCCAGCCCACACCAGCAATCTTGACCTGGGGCGTCATGGTCACATTGTGCAGCTGGAGGAAGAGCCGCACCTTGCTCTCGGTCCCGGCCTGCGACAGCCCCGAGACCCGACTGAGCACTCGGGCTGTCCGGCGCGGCGCGGCGCTGGCCAGGGCAGCGATCTCCTCAGCGCTCACCTTGCCCAGGTGCAGGGCCGAGTCGGCGAGGATCCCGACGTCGAGCGGGTCCAGGCAGCCGATCGCGTGCTCCAGCAGCAGGCGCGGGGACGCGATGGCATCACTCTCCGGCCACCCGTGGTGCCACCCGTGCCCGACCCATGCGGCACCTACGGGCCCGCGCCGTGCGTAGACGTGCCGGCCGTGCTCGTGCGGCACCCACAGTCCGTGCTCCTTGGCCGCCGTCACACAGGTCGGGCGCAGCCCCTCCGCCAGGGCCTGCCGGACCTCGAGCGAGGTGTCGGGCGTGACGTAGTACCTGCCCGCACGTGCGAGATCACCTCTGCCCACCGTCGCCGCCAGCTCGCGTGCGCTCCCCTGCCACTGGTCTCTCAGATAGATCATCCGACCAGCACAGCGGCCAACCGCACCGCCGCACAGGACCATCGCAGATCTGGGGAAGAACCCCCCTTCGCCCCGAGGGTTGTGTGTTGAAGTGGTAGCCAAAGCTGCCGGCGAGGCCTATATGGCGAGGCCGGCACCCAGGACTACCGGTTCAACCCACAACCATCGGGGTGACCAGCTGACGTCGCTCAGTTGGCGACGACCGTGACCGGGCCCAGGCCGAGCGCCTCGACCTCGTCCCGGTACAGCGAGGCGTCGCCCACGACGATGATCGTGCGCTCCTGCGAGACGTGCTCGCGCCACGCGGCGTCGAGGTCGGCGGGAGTGAGCTCACGCATCGCGGTGATGACGTCGCTGGTGAAGGTCAGCGGCAGGTTGTCGCCCGCCAGCCCGCTCGTCTCGTCGGCGATGGCGTCGGCCGTGTCGTAGCGCCCGGGTGCGGTGAGCGTCATGAAGTCCACGCCGGCGCGCGTCTCCTGCTCGGTGAGCCCGCTGCCGACCTCACCGAGGATCTGGGTCAGCAGCCGCAGCGAGTCCACGGTCGAGTCGGCACGCACCGACCCCGAGACGGTGAAGGCCGACCCGATCTGCCGCGGCCGGAAACCCGCCCGGATGCCGTAGGTGTAACCCTTGTCCTCGCGCAGCACCTCGTCGATGCGGGCATTGGGCGCACCGCCGATGACATAGCCCAGGATCGGGAAGGGAGCCCACCCCGAGTCGACCCGCCGGTCGGGTCCGGGGCTGCCGATGAGGATCTCCGACTGGACCGAGCCCGGCCGGTCGACGAGCACCACGCGGGCGGCGTCAGCGGCTCGCGGCGCGGGGGCCGGCTCCACCGAGGCGGTCCGCCCGGAGGTGGTCCACGCGCCGAGGGACCCGGCCAGCAGCGCGTCGACGTCGACCCCGGTCAGGTCACCGGCGACGACCACCGTCGCCCCCTCGGGGTGGACGTGCTGCGCGTGGAAGTCGACGACGTCCTGGCGGGTGATCGCGGCGACCGTCTCCGGCGTCCCGGAGCCCGGGCGGCTCGCCCTGCTGCTCGCGTCGTAGTAGGTCTTGGCCCACTCCTTCAGCGCCCGGCGCCCGGCCGAGGCCCGCTCCTGCTCGATCTCTGCCAGCCGGGTGCGCGTCAGCCGCGCGACCTCGGTCTCGGCGAAGACCGGCTCGCTGAGGCACTCGGTGAGCAGCTCCAGCGCCGCCTCGAGGTTGCGCTGCGGCACGTCCATGTCCATGCCGAGGGAGGCCTCGCTCATGCCGGCACCGATCGCGACGCCTCGTCGCTCGAGCAGCTCGGACAGCTCCCGCTGCTCGTGCGTGCGGGTGCCCTCGTCGAGCAGTCGCGCCATGATCCAGGCGACCCCCTCGACCGCCGGCGGCTCGTGGCGCAGCGCGACCGGCACGGTGACCCGCACCGAGACGACGTACTGGCCCGGCACGTCGTGCACGAGGGCGCGGATCCCGTTGGGCAGCACCAGCTCTCGCGGCTGGGGGAAGCTCCACTCACCCGGCGGGGTGACCTCGGGCCGCGGCTGCACCGGGGTGCTCGCCTCGTCGACGGTGCTCATGCGACCTCCTCCTGCTGCTGCGCGACGCGGTAGACGACAGCGGCCCGGCTCTGCGGCCGCAGGTACTTGTGGGCCGCCGCGCGCACGTCGTCGGGGGTGACCTCGCCCAGTCGGTCGAGGAAGGTGTTGACGTACTCCGGGTCGTCGTGGAGGCACGTGTAGTGGCCGATGATGTCGGCGCGCTCGTCCTTGGCAGCCAGGGACGAGAGCCAGCCACGCTCGGCCTGGGCGCGCACCGCCTCCATCTGCTCGGGCGTCGGCCCCTCGTCGGCGAAGGCCGTCAGCTCGGCGCAGATCTGCTCCTCGAGCGCGTCGGTGTCGACGCCCTCGGCGACGTCCGCGACGACGAGACCCAGCGACACCCCGTCGACGAAGCCCATGGCCCCGACGTCGATGCTGTTGGCGACCTGCTGGTCGAGGACCAGGTGCTGCTCCAGCGGGGAGAAGCTCAACCCGCCCAGGCAGTCGAGCGCCATCGAGGCGGCCAGGAACTCCTGGCGGGTGTCGCCCCCTTCGGCAGGGAGGCGGAAGGCGAGATGGATGCGGTCGTTGGGCACCTCGTCGAGGACCTCGACCCGGACCGGCTCGGCCAGGGGCGGAAGGGGGGCGACCGGGCCCCGTCGTGGCGCCGCCGCGTGGGTGATGTGCCCGAAGTACTGCTCGACGAGGCCGACGGCCCGCTCCGCCGTCACGTCGCCGACGATCGTCATGACCGTGTTGTCCGGGGCGTAGTGCGCGGTGAAGAAGTCGTGGACGTCCTGCACCGATGCGGCGTCGAGGTCCTCCATCGAGCCGATCGTCGGGTGGTGGTAGGGGTGGCCCTCGGGGAAGATCGTCGCGTAGACCGTCGACAGCGCCTGGCCGTAGGGCTGGTTGTCGTACCGCTGACGCTTCTCCTCCTTGACCACATCGCGCTGGTTGTCGAGGTTGGCCTGGTTGACCGCCGCGAGCAGGTTGGCGTGCCGGTCGGCCTCGAGCCAGAGCGCCAGCTCCAGCGCCCCGGAGGGGATGGTCTCGAAGTAGTTGGTCCGGTCGAACCACGTCGTGGCGTTGAGCCGGCCGCCGACACCCATGAGCGCCTGGAAGTGCTCGCCGTTGTCGACGTGGGCACTCCCCTGGAACATCAGGTGCTCGAAGAGGTGGGCGAAGCCGGTGCGACCCGGCTCCTCATGGCGCGATCCGACACCTACCCACAGGTTGACCGTGACGGTCGGGGTCGTGTGGTCCGGCTGCACGACGACGCGCAGCCCGTTGGCGAGGGTGTGCTCCTCGAGGGTGAAGTGCATGCTCGCACCCTACGACGCGTCGCGCTGCACCTCGGCCTCGAGCTGCTCCTCGTGCCCGCGACGGGGCAGCTCGGGGTAGGCGCCCGGGCCGAGGTCCTCCATCGCCCGACGCGCGAAGACCTGCTGCATCGTCGTCACCCGCTCGTTGCGGTTGTTGCCGACGAAGGTGATGATCCAGTTGAGCAGGGTGGAGATGCGGTTCTTGAAGCCGACCATCGCCATGAGGTGCACGGCCAGCCAGGCCAGCCAGGCGATGAATCCGGTGAGCTTGATCCGGCCGATGCTGGCGACGGCGGAGTACTTCGAGATCGTGGCCATCGAGCCCTTGTCGAAGTACTTGAAGGGGGCCTGCGGCTCCTTGCCGTCGAGGCGACCGACGATCTCCTTGGCCGCGTAGCGACCACCCTGGATCGCCAGCTGGGCGACGCCCGGGTAGCGCTTGAGGTTGATCATGTCGCCGATGAGGAAGACCTCGGGGTGACCCTTGAGCGTCAGGTCCTCCTCGACGTGCACCCGACCGGCGCGGTCGACCTCGGCGCCCGCCTGGTCGGCGACCATCTTGCCCAGCGGGGAGGCGGCGACGCCGGCGGCCCAGACCTTGGTCATCGACTCGATGCGGCGGTGGGTGCCGTCCTTGTCCTTGACCTCGATGCCGGTGCCGTCGACCTGGGTCACCATGGCGCCGAGCTGGACCTCGACGCCGCGGGCCTCGAGGCTCTTGCGCGCCTTGGCACCGAGGTGGTCGCCGAAGGAGGGCAGCACCATGTCGGCACCGTCGAGGAGCACCACGCGGGCATCGCGCGGGTTGATGTGGCGGAACTCGTGGGCCAGCGTCTTGTGGGACAGCTCGGCGATCTGGCCGGCCATCTCGACACCGGTCGGACCGGCACCGACGACGACGAAGGTGAGCAGACGCTCGCGGTCGTGGGGGTCGGTCGTGGTCTCGGCCAGCTCGAAGGCGCCGAAGATCCGGCCGCGCAGCTCGAGGGCGTTGTCGATGTCCTTCATGCCCGGTGCGTAGCGGGCGAAGTGGTCGTTGCCGAAGTAGGACTGGCCGGCACCGGCGCCGATGATCAGGCTGTCGTACGGGGTGACCGTCTCCTGGCCCAGCGAGTGGGAGGTGACCGTGCGGGCCTCGAGGTCGATGTCCATGACATCGCCGAGGATCGTGCGCACGTTCTTGTCGCGAGCGAGGATGTCGCGGGTCGCCGGAGCGATGTCGCCCTCGGAGAGGATGCCCGTCGCCACCTGGTACAGCAGCGGCTGGAAGAGGTGGTGGCCGGTACGCGAGACGAGGGTGACCTCGACGTCCTTGCCGCTCAGTGCCTTGGCGGCGAAGAGGCCGCCGAAGCCGGATCCGATGATGACGACGCGGTGCTTGGCAGAGGTTTCGCTCACGTCTCCCATTGTGGCCCAGCCCTTGACGGGGGCGAAATCGACAGGGTATTCCTCTGGTCACAGAGCCCGGGACGTGCTAAGGGACGATCTGCAGGAGCCCGGCGCCCAGCACGCTGGCGCCGATGACCACGGCCCAGGCCGGCGCCTTCCACACGGTCAGGGCGACGAAGGCGATCGCCGCGACGACCATCGTCCCCGCACCGGTGATGCCCTGGGTGAGGACGGGGTCGTAGAGCGCGGCGGCCAGGAGCCCGACGACCGCCGCCCCGGCCCCCGCCAGGGCGCGGCGAGCGCGGGCCGAGCGGCGCAGCCGCTGCCAGAAGGGCAGACCGGCGACCACGAGCAGCGCCGACGGCAGGAAGATCGCGAGCAGCGCGACGAGGGCCCCGAGCGGGGCGCTCTGCCCGGGCACCAGCGCACCGAGGTAGGCGGAGAAGGTGAAGAGCGGCCCGGGGACGGCCTGCGCCGCGCCGTAGCCGGCGAGGAAGTCCCCGTGCCCGACGAGGCCGGTGCCGACCGTCTCGGCCTCGAGCAGCGGCAGCACCACGTGCCCGCCACCGAAGACGAGCGACCCGACCCGGTAGAAGGAGTCGACGATGCCCAGCGTCGGGTCGTGGACGAGCGCCGCGAGGACGGGAAGGGAGATGAGCAGCCCCACCCAGATCGTCAGGGCCGTGAGGGCGGTGCGCCGTCGGACGGGGACGGCCTCGTCCTCCTCGTCCGTGACCGGGTCCGCCGAGAGCCAGAGCAGCCCCGCGAGCGCCCCCAGGACGATGGCGGCGACCTGGCTGGCAGCAGACGGGAGCAGCAGGACGACCGCGAGCGCGGCCACCGCGATCGTGGCGCGCCGCGGCCCGGCGGCGAGCGTGCGCGCCATCCCGATCACCGCGTGGGCCACGACGGCGACGGCGGCGGCCTTGAGACCCAGCAACCACCCTTCGTCCCCGGTGACGCCGATGGCCCGCGCGCCGAGGGCAAAGCCGAGCATGAGCAGGGCCGAAGGGAGGGTGAAGCCCACCCATGCCGCGGCCATGCCGAGGTAGCCGGCACGGCGCAGCCCGATCGCCATCCCCACCTGGCTCGAGGCCGGTCCGGGGAGGAACTGGCAGAGCGCGACGAGGTCGGCGTAGGCCGCCTCGGTGAGCCACTGGCGGCGCACGACGAAGGCATCGCGGAAGTAGCCCAGGTGCGCGACCGGCCCCCCGAAGCTGGTGAGCCCGAGCAGCAGGAAGACGCGGAAGACCTCGAGTGCGCGCACGCCTACCCTGCTCTCGTGGACATCATGTGGCACGACGCCCGGTCCCTGCGGAGCTTGCGCAGCAAGCGTCTCGAAGGGAGCGAAGCCCTCCGCGCCCACCTCGGCGCGGACATCGAGGTCGGCCGGCACTGCCCGTCATGCGGCTCGACGACCCACGGTCGACCGTGGGCCCGGCTGGCCGACGGGACGAGCACGCACGTCAGCCTCTCCCGCTGCGGCGAGCATCTCGTGACGGTCGTCGCGGAGCACCCGGTCGGCATCGATGTCGAGTCGATCGAGGCGGTCACCTCACGCTGGGACCCGGCCCTGGTCCTCCATCCGAGCGAAAAACACCCGCACGACCTTAAGGAGATGCGACGTCTTGCGCACGACCTTAAGGAGATGCGGGGCCCTGCGCACGACCTTAAGGAGATGCGGCTTCTTGCGCACGACCTTAAGGAGATGCGGCAGCGGGGAGCCATGTGGTGCCGCAAGGAGGCGATCCTCAAGGCGCTCGGCACGGGTCTGAGCACGCCGATGAGCGAGATCCGGGTCGCCGACTGGCCGGTCGTGGACATCGAGGCACCCGGGGGCCTCGCCGCAGCCGTCGCCACCATCCCTCAGGCCGGCAGGGGCGGCAGCTCGACCTCGTAGAGCCACGACTGGAAGAGGCCGGCGAGATCCTCCCCCGTCACCGCCTGCGCGTGCTCGACGAACATCGCCGTCGTGACATTGGCATGGCGCTGCGCGGCACTCCAGGTCCGCAGCACCTCGAAGAAGGCGTAGTCACCGACCTTGAGCCGCAACGCATGCAGCGTCAGTGCACCGCGCTTGTAGACCCGGTCGTCAAACATCAGCTCGGCGCCGGGGTCACCCAGGAGCAGCTCGTCGCCGTCGTCGTGGAGCACCTTGTCGTGGTGCACCTCCGCGCGCTCCCCCACGGTCATCAGCCCGACGTGCTCGGACCACAGCCACTCGGAGTAGCAGGCGAAGCCTTCGTGCAGCCAGATGTCGCGCCAGTGCGTGAGGGTCACGGAGTTGCCCCACCACTGGTGGCTCAGCTCGTGCGCGACGAGCCGGATGCACTCCCAGTCGTCGCTCATGAAGTTGCGGCCGAAGGTCGACAGCCCCTGCGACTCGAGCGGGATCTCCAGGTCGTCATCGGTGATCACCGCCGTGTACGACGCGAAGGGGTAGTCCCCGAAGAGCTCGACGTAGAAGGCCAGCATCTGCGGCTGCTTGCCGAAGGCCGCCTCGAAACCGGCCCGGGGGCGGCTGGCGGGTGCCACGACGCGGACGGGGACGGGCGCCCCCTTCTGCTCCAGCACCCGGTAGTCGCCGACCTGGACGGTGGCGAGGTAGGTGGCCATCGGGTCGTCCTGGCGGTAGGTCCACGTCGTCATGTTGCCGCGGGTCGTGCTGCGGACCAGCTCACCGGCGACGGCGACGTGGTACCCCTTCGCCACGGAGAGCGCGATCGCGTAGGTCGCCTTGTTGTCCGGTCGGTCGTTGCACGGGAACCACGACGGCGACCCGTGCGGCTGCGCGGCGACGAGCACGCCGTCCTCGAGCTCCTCCCAGCCGGCGTCGCCGAGATGACGGCTGCGCACCTGCTTGGGCGTCCCGGCGTACCTGATCCGAAGCTCGAAGTCCTCGCCCTCTGGCACGGTGCGCCCGAGCGTGACGGCGAGGCGGTCGAAGCGGTGGGTGTACTTGGCCGGCTTGCCGTCGACGTGCACGCGAGCGACGTTGAGGGAGTGCAGGTCCAGCTCCACCCGACTCACCGGCTGCAGCGCCCGGCAGGTCAGCGTCGCCTCGCCCGAGAGACGGTTGCCCACGATCTTGTAGTCGAGCACCAGGTCGTAGTGCTCCACGTCGTAGGACGCGTCCCCGTGCCCGGGGACGTAGTCGTCCGTTCCGTGCCGCCTCACTCGCTCTCCTCCCACGGTCCGATCGGGTTGCCGATCCATCGTGTGCGCGACGGTACGCCCTCGCCGCGCATCACCAGCGATGCGGGGCCGACCGTCGCGTCGCGTCCGATGCTCGACGAAGGGAGGATGACGCTGTTGGGTCCGAGCGTCGCCCCGGCCTCGAGGACGACCGAGTCCATGCTGAGCACCCGGTCGTGGAAGAGGTGGGTCTGCACGACGCAGCCGTGGTTGACCGTCGCGCCGTCGCCGAGCCGGACGAGGTCGCTCTCGGGGAGCCAGTAGGTGTCGCACCACACCCCGGTGCCGACGTGGCTGCCCATGAGGCGCAGCCACACGTTGAGCGCGGGGGTGCCGGCGGTGATCCGGGCGAACCACGGCGCGGCGAGCATCTCGGTGAAGGTGTCGGCGAGCTCGTTGCGCCAGACGAAGGGAGTCCACAGCTCGTGCTCGCCCGCACGGTGACGACCGACGAGGACCCACTTGGCGACGAGGGTGACCCCGGCGGCGACGTGGCTGCCGATGATCATGACGGGTCCGGCGAGCAACACTGCGACCCAGAGGGATCGGTCGATCAGGGCCAGCAGGACGACCCCGACCGCGAGGTTGAGCGCGACCGAGCACCACAGCGGGACGGCCCGGCAGAGCTCGACGAGGGCCCGCATGACCTTCAGTCGCATCGGCGGGTCGTAGGTGCGGCTGGAGTCCTGGTCGTCGGCCGTCCGACGCAGCCTGCGCGGCGGGGAGCCGATGTAGGACTGGCCGGCCTTGGCGACGCCGCGCCCGGGAGCGGCCGAGAGCACGGCGACGAGAGAGCGCTTGGGCACCCGGCGGCCCGGCGCGAGCATCCCGGAGTTGCCGACGAAGGAGCGCTTGCCCACCTTGACCCGCTCGACGCGGATCCAGCCGCCGCCGAGCTCGTAGGAGCCGATCATCGTGTCGTCGGCGAGGAAGGCGTGGTCACCGACCCGCACGAGCTTGGGGATGAGCATGACGGTCGAGGCCTCGACGCCCTCGCCGATGCGAGCACCCAGCAGCCGCAACCAGATCGGGGTGAAGGCGCTGGAGTAGATGGGGAAGAGCCAGTCCCGCGCCTCGTCGAGGAGGCGGATGGTCCCCCAGATGGCCAGGCCGGGTGCGGAGCGCACCGGGTAGTGGCCCGGCTGGACGAGCGTGCCGAGCAGGCGGGTGAGGCCGAGGACCAGCAGTGCCAGGACGAGGTAGCCGGCGAGCGCGACGAGGGGCAGCCACGGGAGGGCGGAGCGCAGCGCCTCGCCGAGGCCGTCCGACCCGGCGACGGCCGGCCAGAGCAGGGCGCCGGCAGCGAGGGTGGCGATCCCGGGCAGGGAGGCGATGAGCAGGGCGAGCACGGCATAGCCGAGCAACCACGTCCTGGGGGCGGGCGCCGCCTGCGCCGACCACGGCCCGCGGGCCCGGCCGTGCGGCTCCGCAGGGGCGCCCGACCAGAACTCGTCCTGCGTCACGACGCCCATGACGTGCGAGCCGGGGGCCACCTCCGCCCCCGGACCGATGACCGACCCCGGGGAGATGGTGCTGCGGGCACCGATCCGAGCGGTGGCTCCGATGGTGATCGGGCCGACGTGCACGCGGTCACCGTCGATCCAGTGACCGAGCAGGTCCACCTCCGGCTCGATCGAGGCCCCCGGCCCCACGTCCAGCCATCCGGTGACCGGCGGGAGGGCGTGCAGGTCCACCCCTTCGCCGATCTTGGCTCCGAGGAGCGTTGCGTACCAACGGAACCAGACCGCGCCGGACAGCGAAGCCGCGGCCAGCTCGTCCTGGATGCGCCCCGCCAGCCACAACCGCAGGTGGATCTTGCCCCCACGCGGGTGGGAGCCGGGCCTCACGCCGCGCAGGACCAGCCGCGCCAGGAGCGCGGCGAGCGCCATCCGGCCTGGGGCGGTGAGGAAGAGCGCCGTGGTGATTGCAACGAGCCAGAAGGGGAAGGCCGGCAGCCACGGCAGGACGACGTGCCCGATGGTCGAGCCCAGCAGCAGCCACGCCACCCACCGCATCCCCGCCAGAGCACGAAGGGGGACCATCGCCACGAGCTGGGCCACCTGGGTCCGCGTGCGGATGGGTCGGACCTTGCGGTTGGTGAGGACCATCGTCGACGCGGCCGCGGACTCGTCGAGCCAGGCCGCGAGGTCGCCGAGCGTGGGGTGCGCGTAGAGGTCACCGACGGTCGTCTCGGGGTTGCGCTCGCGCAGCCGGCTGACGACCTGGGCGGCGGTCAGCGAACCGCCCCCGAGGTCGAAGAAGTCGACCGAGGGGTCGCTCACCTGGGCACCGATGATCTCCACCCACAGCCCCGCGATCCACTGCTCGGTCTGCCCGAGCTGCCCGGTCGCCGGGGTGTCGTCGGAGGTGGGCAGGGGCCACGGGAGGGCGTCGCGGTCGACCTTGCCCGAGGTGCGCGTGGGCAGCTCGTCGACGACCGCGAGGCGCGGTACGAGCGCGGCGGGCATCCGCTCGCGCAACAGGTCGCGGGCCCGCGCGGCGTCGAAGTGCGCGTCGGCCGTCAGGTACCCGACGAGCAGCTTGTTGCCCGCCTGGGTGGAGCGCACGGCGGCCGCCGCGGAGACGACGCCCGGCAGGCGCAGCAGCTGCTCGTCGATCTCGCCGAGCTCGATCCGCCGGCCGCCGAGCTTGATCTGGTCGTCTGCGCGGCCGGCGAAGACCAGCCCGAGCGGGTCGTTGCGTACGACGTCGCCGGAGCGGTAGGCGCGCTCCCAGCCGAGGGTGGGCATGGCGGCGTACTTCTCGGCGTCCTTGGCCGGGTCGAGGTAGCGGGCCAGGCCGACGCCACCGATGATCAGCTCGCCGGACTCCCCTTCTGCCACGGGGTGCCCCTGCGCGTCGACGACGGCGAGGTCCCAGCCGGCGAGCGGCAGGCCGATGCGCACCGGGTCGCTGCCGTCGAGCATCGCGCCGCAGGCGACGACGGTGGCCTCGGTGGGGCCGTAGGTGTTCCACACCTCGCGGCCCGGCGCCTGGAGGCGCGCGGCCAGCTCGGCCGGGCAGGCCTCGCCCCCCATGATGAGCAGCCGGACCCGCTCCAGCGAGCTCGGCGGCCACAGCGAGACGAGGGTCGGCACGGTCGAGACGATGGTGATCTCGTTGGCCAGCAGCCACGGGCCGACGTCGACGCCCGAGCGCACGAGCGAGCGGGGTGCGGGCACGAGACAGGCGCCGTAGGCCCAGGCCAGCCACATCTCCTCGCAGCTGGCGTCGAAGGCGACGGACAGCCCGGCCATCACCCGGTCCCCCGGGGCGATCGGGTCGTCGACGAGAAACATCTGCGACTCGGCGTCGACGAAGGCGGCCGCGTTGCGGTGGGTGACGGCCACCCCCTTCGGCTTGCCCGTGGAGCCGGACGTGAAGATCACCCAGGCGTCGTCCCCGGTCCCGGGATGCGCCGGGTCGCGCGTCGGGCGCCCTTGTCCCGCAAGGGTGGTGGAGATGACCAGGTCGTTGCCGATGACGGCCGCGGCACCGGACTCCTCGAAGACCACCCGCGCCCGCTCGTCGGGGTCGTCCGCGTCGACGGGGACATAGGCCGCGCCCGCGACGAGGATCCCGATGATGGCCACGTAGAGGTCGGTCGAGCCGGAGCGGATGCGCACCCCGACCTTGTCCCCCCGCCCGATCCCGAGCTCGGCCAGCTGCTCGGCCACCGCCGATGCCGCCTCGCCAAGCTCGGCGTAGGTCAGCTTCTCCCTGCCGCTGTCGACGGCCGGCGCGTCCGGGTGCTCGGCGACGACCCCGGTGAAGATGTCCACGAGGGTGCGCGGGGACGGCGCCCGGTCGCCCGCGAGGAGCGACGGCGGCACGGGCGAAGGGGAGGTCACCGGCGCATCGTGGACTGCGAAGGTGAACATCTGGCGATGGCGCGCCGGAATAGCGCGTCGGGCACACTGGTTGATTGAATCGACAACAATTTCTCCCCTCTCCGACCGGAAGGCCGCGATGACCACGCCCATCACCCAGATCGAGCTCGGTCTCGACACCTTCGGCGACATCCCCGAGGACGGTCGCGGCGCCCTCGTCTCGGAGGCCGAGGCGATCCGCCGGGTCATCGAGGAGGGCGTGCTCGCCGACCAGGTGGGCGTCGACGTCATCGCGCTCGGTGAGCACCACCGGTCCGACTACGCGATCTCCTCCCCCGAGACCGTGCTCGCCGGCCTCGCGACGCGCACCGAGCGGATCAAGCTCGCGTCCGGCGTGACCGTGCTGTCGTCCGACGACCCGGTCCGCGTCTTCCAGCGCTTCTCCACCGTCGACGCGATGTCCGGCGGCCGCGCCCAGGTGATCCTCGGCCGCGGCTCCTTCACCGAGTCCTTCCCGCTCTTCGGCTTCGACCTCGCCGACTACGACACCCTCTTCGAGGAGAAGATCCAGCTCTTCTCCGAGCTGCTCAAGGAGGAGCCGGTCACCTGGCAGGGCACGACGCGCTCGCCGCTCACCGACGCGCAGGTCCACCCGCGCACCGAGTCGGGTCACCTCGACACCTGGGTGGGCGTCGGCGGGTCGCCCCAGTCGGTCATCCGCGCCGCACGCTACGACCTGCCCCTCATGCTGGCGATCATCGGCGGCTCCCCGGCGCGCTTCGCCCCCTATGTCGACCTCTACCGACGGGCCGCGGCGCAGTACGGCACGACCCCGCACCCGGTGGGCATGCACTCGCACGGCTTCGTCGCCGACACCGACCAGGCGGCGGCGGACATCGTCTGGCCGCACTACAAGCGCAACCGTGACCGGCTCGGCGCCGAACGCGGCTGGCCGCCGGTGACACGCGAGTCCTTCGAGGACGAGATCGCCCACGGGTCCCTGTACATCGGCTCACCCGAGACCGTCGCCCAGCGCATCGCCGGCGCCCTGCGCGCCATCGACGCCCGACGGTTCGACCTCGTCTACACGAGCGGCAGCACCCCGGTCGACGACCGGCTGCGCGCCGTCGAGCTGTACGGCCGCGAGGTCGCGCCGCGCGTGCGCGAGCTGCTCGCCGACCTGACCGAGACCGACGCGGCCGACCATGCGACCGCGACGACGAGCGAAGGGGGTCGGCCATGAGCACCATCGGGATCCTCGGCGCCGGCAAGCTGGGCACCGTCCTCGCCCGGCTGGCCGTCGCCGCCGGTCACGAGGTGCTCGTCGCCGGCTCGGGCGACCCCGAGCGCATCGCCCTGACCGTCGAGGTGCTGGCACCCGGCGCCGAGGCGACGACCGCCGCGGACGCCGCCGCCCGCGCGGACGCCGTCATCCTCGCCCTCCCGCTGGGCAAGCACACGAGCCTCCCGGCCGAGGCTCTCGCCGGCAGGCTCGTCATCGACGCGATGAACTACTGGTGGGAGGTCGACGGCGTCCGCGACGACCTGACCGACCCGCGCACGACCACCAGCGAGATCGTGCGGGAGCACCTGCCGACCACGCGCGTGGTCAAGGCGCTCAACCACATGGGTTACCACGACCTCGAGGACGGTGCCCGGCCCGCAGGCGCCGAGGGCCGCAAGGCCATCGCGATCGCTGGTGACGCAGCCGATGACGTCGCGGAGGCCGCCCGCCTCGTCGACGAGCTCGGCTTCGACCCGGTGACCATCGGGGCGTTGGCCGAGGGACGCGCGCTCGAGCCGGGGCGACCGGCCTTCGGCGCGAACGTCGACGCAGCTGCGCTGCGCGATCTCGTCGGTGTCGCGGCACGGGGCTGACCCCTTCGAACTCTTTGGTTGACGCAACAACTAAATATCGCTATAGTGGAGCCACATAGTTAAATCAACAACTTTTCAGGAGTCACCATGACGAGCATCTCCATCATCGGCACCGGCACCATGGGCAGCGCCATCGCGGCGGTCGCCGAGCGCGGCAACCACAGCGTGCAGCTCCTCGGCTCCTCCGACCAAGGCGTCGCCGTGACCGGTGACATCGTCGTCCTCGCTGTCCCCCACACCGCCGTCCACGAGATCATCGCCACCCGCGGCGAGCAGCTCTCCGGCAAGGTCGTGGTCGACCTGACCAACCCGGTCGACTTCGCGACGATGGACTCGCTTGTCGTGCCCGCCGACAGCTCCATGGCAGCCGAGATCGCCGCGGCGCTCCCGTCGGCCAAGGTCGTCAAGGCCTTCAACACCAACTTCGCCAGCACCCTGGCCGAGGGCACCGTGGGCCCACTGCAGACGACGGCCCTGATCGCCGGTGACGACGATGCCGCCAAGCAGTCCCTGACCGAGGTCCTCACCTCCGGTGGGCTCAAGGTCATCGACGCGGGCGCCCTCAAGCGCGCCCGCGAGCTCGAGGCCATCGGCTTCCTGCAGATCACCCTCGCCGCCCGCGAGAAGTTCGCCTGGACGGAGGGCTTCGGCGTCATCAGCTGACCCGGCCTCCCCCCTTCGCCAGGCCCTCCCCCTTCGTCCCACGCCAGCTCCAAAGGAGTCGTGCCCATGCCCATCCCAGCCGTCCGCCTCAACCACGCGGTGCTCTTCGTCGCCGACGTCGAGCGCTCCATCGCCTTCTACCGCAACGCCTTCGGTGCCGAGACCGTCGCCTACGAGCCGCGCATGCGCGCCGCCTTCCTGCGGATGCCCCGCTCGACCAACCACCACGACCTCGGGCTCTTCGGCGTCGGCGCCCAGCCGCCCCGCGAGCGCGGCTCGATCGGGCTGTACCACCTCGCCTGGCAGGTCGACACGATCGAGGACCTCGACGAGGCCCGGCGGACCCTTGTCGGGCTCGGTGCCCATGTCGGCGAGTCCAGCCACGGCGCGACCAAGAGCGTGTACGCCGCGGACCCGGACGGCAACGAGTTCGAGGTCATGTGGATGCTGCCGCAGAGCGAGTGGGGCTCCTACGACAACGCGGCGCCCGTGGAGGCCCTGGACCTGCCCGCCGAGATCGAGCGCTGGGCCGGCGTGGCCACCGCTGGCGAGCTCGTCCCGCGCGAGGTGACCGCGTGAGCGCGCAGTTCGCCCCAGCCGTCGCCGCATTCCTCGGCGAGGACGACCCGACCAAGCCGCTCGTCGTGCTGCTGCACGGCCGAGGGTCCGACGAGCGGCAGATCCTCTCCCTCGCGGCCCACCTGCCGGCCGGGCCCTCGTACGCCGCCGTCCGTGCCCCGATCGCCGAAGGGGGTGGCTTCGCCTGGTTCGCCAACCGCGGCATCGGTCGCCCCGTCGCCGAGTCGCTCACGGACACCATGGCGTGGTTCCGTACCTGGCTCGACGAGGTGGCCCCGACCGGGCGGCCGGTCGTGCTCATCGGCTTCAGCGGCGGCGGGGCCTTCGCCGGCGGGCTCGTCCTCGAGGACCCGCAGCGCTACGCAGGTGCGGCGATCCTCTACGCCACCCTCCCCTTCGACGCCGGCGTGCCCGTCACAGCGCAACGCCTGGACGGCCTACCCGTCCTCGTCGCCCAGGGCGACAGCGACCACGTCATCCCGCGCGAGCTGCTCGACGGCACCTGGACCTATCTGCACGACGAGTCCGGCGCCCTGGTGACCGCCCACCGCGATGCGGGGGGCCACGGCATCACGCAGGCGAGCCTGGTCGTGCTGGTCGGCTGGCTGAAGGCGCTCGCCGGCCGACCCACGCCCGACCCGACCTGAACCCGACTCAGGTGGTCGACTGGTGCTGCGTACTCGCGGGCACAGAGCACGAGGTGACCACCCGAGCCGGTTCAGGTTCAGCGATAGGTCGCCTCGCCTTGACCGATCCGCCGAAGCGCGGCAGCAGGGCACGCGCAGACCTGGCCCGCACCGCACCGGTCCACACACCGGCCCCGTAGGCCAGGTCGTCGAGCCGTCTGTCCACGAGGAAGCTCAAGGGATCGAGATCAGGACGCACGCGTCTGCACTCCGAGATCGCGTCGGCGACGGCGGCGACCGCGACGATGCGACGAACTCGTGGCGACACCAGGGCCGCAGGCAGCACGACGGGCCACCAGTGCCGCAACGCCAGCGCACCCGACTGCTCGAGCGAGCCACGAGCTGCGTCATACGACAGGCGAGCGGCGATCTGCCCCGCGGTCGACCAGCTCAGGGGCACGTCATCGCCCGAGGAGCGCAGACGCGTCGCGAGGCGCGCGGTGATGGTGGCCCAGATGAGCCCCGCCACGGGCAGGCTCCACCGACGCTGGGCGATGACCGCCGCCGCAAGGGCTGCGGTCCAGGGAGTGAAGACCGCGGGCGCCACCGCATCCCCGTGCCGTGATGCGAGCGGCGCAGCACTCGTGCCGTACACCGCCTTGCGGGTCAGCCAGGACGACGCGGTGGCGCGATGCTCGTGGCGCACGAAGGCAGCCGGCTCGTAGCGGACCCGGTGCCCCGCCGAGGTGAGCCGCCAGACAAGGTCGACGTCTTCGCCCACGCGCATCTCCTCGGAGAACCCTGCGCAGGACTCGAAGACACCACGGCGCACGACGACGCAGGCGCTGGGCAGCCACGCCACCCGGCTCAGCGGCCTGACCAACGCCGGGTCGGGCCCCCGGTCGAGTGACGACATCGCGGCCTCGTAGCGCGTCAGCGCGCCGCTCCCGTGCGCCCTCGCGGACCTGGGCTCGAGGCCGAGGATGCGCGGCGCGACCATCGCGAGCCGGGGGTCGGCGAAGTGGCGCAGCAACACCTCGAAGGTCCCGGGACCGGGTACGACGTCGGAGTCGACGAAGGCGACGAAGGGGGTCCGGGTCGCCTCGAACCCACGGTTCCGCGCTCCCGCCGGCCCGCCATTGGTGGGGAGAGTCAAGACCTCTGCGCCGTGCCGCTCCGCCGTCGCGGTCACCAGATCCGGCCGCTCCGAGGCGTCGTCCACCACCAGGACGTGCACCCCGGTGGGCAGGGCAGCGAGCAGACGATCAAGCTGCCGACTTCGGTCCCGCACCGGGACCACCACGGACATCTCGTCGAGCGAGATGGGGGGCAACGACGCAGGGGCCGGGTCCATCAGGCCCGAGTCAAGGAGTCGCTCAGCGAGCACAGCGGTCCCGGCGCCCACATCCAGCTCGTCGCCGTCGAGCATCGCCAGAGCCCTTGCCGACAGTCGCATCAACCGTCCCGGGCTCCCGCCGACCAGTACCCGCCCGTCGTCGTACCGCCGCACGTGCTCGTTGAGGCGCAGGCGAGCACCGTGCGGAAGCCCGGTCGACGGTGACACTGCACTCACCCGGCGAACCCACCGTCGGCCGCGACCACCGATCCGTTGAGCACGCCCCCGGCCGTCGAGCAGCAGAACGCGATCGTCACGGCCATCTCGGCCGGCCCGATGACACGCCTGATCAGCTGCGACTCCGCCAGCTCGGACGAGTCAGCGAGCCCGTAGATGCTGGCGGTGGCGGCGAGCATCGCGGTGTCGGTGGACCCGGGCGAGACGGCGACCGCGGTGACCCCCGTGCCGACGAGGTCGGCCGCGAGTCCGCGAATGATGCCGAGTGCCGCGTGCTTGGACGCGTTGTAGGCGGAGAGATGGAACAACCCGCGGCTCCCGGCTGCGGACACGACGGCGACGAACCGGCAGCCGGACGGGTCCTGCTGGTCGAGCATGACGGGCACGGTGGCGGCCGCGGTGTTCCAGACACCCAGGGCGTTGACGTCCCACTGGGTCTGCAGGTCCTCTGCCGGCGTCTCCCACAGCGGCGCTCCACCGGCGATCACCCCGGCCGCAGCAACCACAGCATCGAGGCGCCCGAACCGCGCAACCCCCGTGGCGACCGCTGCCCTCATCGCGGTGGGGTCCGAGACGTCGGCCACGACCGCCTCCACCCGGCCGGGGTCGAGGGCGGCCACCGCCGCCAGATCCTCGCGAGTCGCGAGCGGATAGCTGAGCCCGCTGTCGGCGCCCCGGCACGAGTCGATCGCGATCACCCGATGTCCGGTACCGAGCAGCTCTGACACGGTCGCCGCGCCGATCCCCCGCGCCGCTCCGGTGACGAGGACCACCCGGTCGGCGGTCGTCATGACTGTCTCTGCATGGCCGCCGGTGCCGCGCGATCCGACCCGCGCACCAGGCAACCACGGTCATCGACCACGGCGGACGTCAGTCGCTCGAGTGCGTCCTCGACGATCAGGTCGAGCAGTCGTACACCTTCCTCGGCTGTCGCGGTCGTCGGGTCACCGAGCACGCCGTTCGCGCTCACTGCGATCACCCCCTTCGTCATCAGGGTGGGGAGTACCTCCGCCAGGGGGCGGGTGTCACCGACCTCGGCCGCGCTCATGTCGACCGTGAGCGGGTCGAGGTGCAGCATGATCGAGGTCTCGGCATGGCCTGCATGCAGATCGAGCTCCTCGGTTGCGCACGGCAGCCATCGGGCGTGGTGTCCCTCGGCGCGCAGCTGCGTCACGGCCCCGCGCAGCGCGGCGAGGTTGCCCCCGTGGGTGTTGACGAAGGTGATCTCCCCGGCCCAGGAGCTCATCGACCTGACCAGCTCGACCAGGACGAGCTGCAGGACGTCGTTGCCGACCGACATCAGTCCGGGGAACCCCTGGTGCTCACCGGAGGCTCCGAACGCGACTGGCGGCGCGACATGTGTCGGACCCGGCACGGAGCCTGCGAGTCGTGAGGCCACGGCGACCGCGATCGCCGTATCCGTGCCGAGACCAAGATGCGGTCCGTGCTGCTCGGTCGACCCGATGGGGACCAGGACCCGGCAGCCGGGCTCCAGCGCCGTCCAGGTCGTCCGCGTCAGCATGCCCACGAAAGGCTCCCTACTCGCCCAGCCTGCGGGCGAAGCCCTCGGGAATGACGAGGTCTTCCGGGCTGAGCTCGTCGATCGAGGAGTGGCCCATGCCGAGCAGAGCGGAGTCGATGCCGCTGCGCAGGATGTCCAGGACATTTTCGACCCCGGCCTGGCCGTTGGCGCCGAGGCCCCACAGGTAGGCGCGGCCGATCATCACCGCGCGCGCACCCAGCGCGAGTGCCTTGACCACGTCGCTACCGCGTCGGATGCCGCCGTCCATCAGCACCTCGATGTCGTCACCCACCGCATCCGCGATGCCGGGCAGGACCCGGATCGGGGCCGGGGTGCCGTCGAGGTTGTTGCCACCGTGGTTGGAGACCGAGATCGCCGACACGCCGAGGTCCCGGGCGCGCTTGGCATCGTCGATGCGGCACACGCCCTTGAGCATGAAGGGGCCGCCCCATTCCTTCGCCATCCACTCCACGTCCTCCCAGGTGGGCGGGGTCGTGGTCATCCACTCGTAGTAGGCGGCGAAGAAGGTCGGCCCCTTGTCCTCGCCCGGGGCCGCCAGATTGGGTGCCGTCAGGTCCGGGATGTTGCCTTCCTTGGCGAACTCCCATGCCCATCGGGGACGTCGGACCACTTCGGGAGCCAGCTTGAGGGCTGATGCGAAGTCGATCTTCTCGGGGATCTCGGGGCTCCCCCAGTCACGGCCCATCGAGAAGGACCAGTCCAGGGTGGCGATGAGCCCCTTGGCACCGGCGGCCCGGGCCCGCGCCATGCGTTGGACCATGACGTCACGATCGCCTGTCCAGTACATCTGGAAGAAGGTGTTGGGGTTGGCCTCGACGACGTCCTCGACCGAGCGACTGGCGAAGTTGCTCAGGCCGATCGCCGTACCCCGCGCGGCGGCTGCCCGAGCGACGGCGACCTCACCGTCAGGGTGCACCGCCTGCACACCGGTCGGCGACATGATCACCGGCAACGAGATGTCGACGCCCAGCACGCTGGTGGCCATGGCACGGTCGGGAAGGTGGCCGGCGACGTGAGGGGCCAGGCCGAGCTCGGTGAAGGCAGCCTCGTTGTCGGTGAGGCTCTGCCCACGCTCCGAGCCGGCGACGAGTGCGCCGTAGACCGACTTCGGCAGCCGCTTCTTGGCCCGCTGCTGGGCGACGGCGACGGACTCGAACCAAGGATTCTGGGCCCAGGGGTTCTTCGACATGGGTGGAGACCTCTCGGGATCAGGGGGTGAAGCCGGCCAGCGGGTTCTCCGCACAGGCAGAGACCGGCGCGGACGTCGGAGGCGTGAAGTCGTCGGGACGACGGGTCAGGGTGAGCATCACCGGTTGGTTGCGTCCCGGGGCCGTGCGGGAGTGGTCCTGGCTGGCCGCGGGGATGCTGCGGTCGGCAGCCAGCGCGGACTCGCCGTAGCCCTGCACGCACTCAGGGTCGGGGCCGTCCATCGGCAGGCCGGTGAAGAACTTCGCGGCCATGCACCCGCCACGGCAGGAGTCGAAGAACTCGCACTTCGTGCACGCCCCCGAGGTCTGTGGTGCTCGAAGTTCTTGGAAGAGCTGCGAGGTCTGCCACACCTCCCGGAAGCCGCCGTCGGCGAGCAGGTTGCCGGCCAGGAAGTTGTCGTGGATCGCGAAGGGGCACGCATAGACGTCGCCGATCGGGTCGATGAGGCACACCACCCGCCCGGCGCCGCACAGGTTCAGGCCCGGCAGTGCTTCACCGAAGGCCGCGAGGTGGAAGAACGAGTCGCCGGTGAGGACGTCCTCGCCATGGGCCATCAGCCAGTCGTAGAGCTCGCGCTGCTGCTCGGGCAACGGGTGCAGCTCGTCCCACACGTCCGCGCCGCGACCCGAAGGGCGCAGCCGGGTCAGGCGCAGGGTGGCGCCGTAGTGGTCGGCGAGCGCCTTGAAGTCGTCGAGCTGGCCGATGTTCTGCCGGGTGCAGACGACCGAGATCTTGGCGTCCTCGAAGCCGGCTTCCTGCAGGTTCTGCAAGGCCGCGAGCGCGGTGTCGTAGGAGCCGGGGCCGCGGACGTAGTCGTTGACCTCGGCGGTCGCGCCATCCAGCGAGATCTGCACGTCGACGTAGCCGTTGCAGGCGGGCGAGGCGAGGAAGCCGGCGCGCTCGGGGGTCAGGCGGACACCGTTGGTGGAGAACTTCACCCCCACCTCGTGGTCGACCGCGTACTGCAGCAGGTGCCAGAAGTCGGGTCGGATCGTCGGCTCGCCGCCGCCGATGTTCACGTAGAAGACCTGCATCCGCTGCAGCTCGTCGATCACCGCCTCGCACTGCTGCGTGGTCAGCTCGCGTGGGTCGCGGCGGCCGCTGCTCGACAGGCAGTGCGCGCACTCGAGGTTGCACGCATAGGTCAGCTCCCAGGTCAGGCAGATGGGGGCATCGAGGCCGAGCTCGAACTGGTCGACCAGGCTGCCGCCCTTCGGACGGGCATCGCGGGCTGGTGCGGTGATGGTCATCGCTGGCCCTCCTTGCGGGAGTGGATCATGTCGGACTCGGCGAGCGTGGACAGTGCGCCGGCGTATGCCGCCCACTGGGCCTCGGGGATGCCGGCATCAGCCAGCGCGGTGCGCACGTCAGGGGCCTCGGCCAGTGCCCGGACGACGGTGACCAGCTCGGGCCGGCGCAAGAACGACAGGCGCCGGTTGCCGAAGTGGTAGGCCAGCGCGCCGAACGGCTCGGGTCTCAGCGCGACCTTCGGGTTGAGTCGCCACCCGTCCTCGAGACGGACCTCGATCCGTGGCACGGGGTCAGCCTCGAGGACGGTGGCAGTCGCAGCGGTCGACATCGGCTCAGTACACGCCGCACATGCCGTCGATCGAGACTTCCTCGACCAGCATCTCCGCGGTGAGCTCTTCGGACTCGGCAGTGGTGGTGTCCGTGGTCTCCATGGTCTCCGTGCTGTCCATCGTTCCTCCTTGGTGGGTATGACGTGGGCCACACCATATTGGCACTGAGGGCAATATGGAAGGGGTGATCCGAAATTTGCTGCGATAGGTTCGTCCGGTGCGCAAGAAAGGCCCAGGTCGCCCCCCGGTGACGACCCACGCCCTGATCGAGGAGATCGCCTTCCGCCTCTTCGACGAGCAGGGCTTCGACAACACCACCGTCGAGCAGATCGCCGACGCGGCGGGCATCGCTCGGCGCACGCTCTTTCGCTACTACCCGTCCAAGAACGACATCCCGTGGGGCCAGTTCGACGAGAGCCTGCGCCTGCTCGCCCAGCACCTGCGCGAGATGCCCGCCGACGTCAGCACGGCCGTGGCCGTCCAGGAGTCGGTCAAGGCCTTCAACCACGTCGACCCCGCCGCCGTGGAGCAGCACCGACGACGCATGCGTCTGCTGATGAACACCCCCGCCTTGCAGGCCCACGCCACCCTGCGCCACGGCGCCTGGCGCGCAGTCATCGCGTCGTACGTCGCAGAGCGACATGGCATGTGCCCCGACGACCTCCATCCCCGCACCATCGGTCGCGTTGCGCTGGCCCTCGCCCTGTCGGCCTACGAGCAGTGGCTCGAGGACGAGCAGACGTCGCTGCCCAGCCTGCTGGACGAGACCTTCGCCGCACTCCACCATCATCTCGACGACCAGCGCGCCGTGACCCCCGAGCGAAGGGCGGTGGGCAAGGGTCAGTAGCTGGTGATGCGGAGCTGGCGGATGCGCGTGTAGAGCGTCGTACGCGACATGCCGAGCTCCCGCGCCGCCTGCACCTTGTTGCCGTCGAAGGCGCGGAGCGCGGCCACGACGGCGTCGCGCTCGGCCCGGTCACGAGTGGTGAGCGTGTGAGAAGGGCTGGCCACCCGGTACTGGTCGGGCAGATCCGTCAGTGCGATGCCACCATGCGTGCGACGACCGGCCGCGAAGGTGATGACGGCCTTGAGCTCACGCAGGTTGCCCGGCCAGTCCTGCGCGGTGAGTGCATGGATGACCCCGGGAGTGAGGTGCACGTCGTCGCTCGCGGCGACGTCGGCGAGCATCGCTGCGGCCAGACCGGGGATCTCCGCACGCCGTGAAGCCAGAGTCGTCAGCTCGTCGCGGACGACCGCGGTCCCGGCCAGGGTGGCCGCCCTGCCGGTGAGCGTCTCGACCGGGCCCGAGGTGAAGACCAGCTGGGGTCGCGAGCGCAGGTCGACCCGGTCGATGACGAGGTCGAGCAGCTCGTCCGACAACAGGTCGATGGCCTCGACGACGACGCAGCCGCCCGGTCGGCGCATTGCGCCGTCGAACTCCTTCGCCCACACCTCCTGACCCTCCAGCAGAGCCGTCGCGGCGTGGAAGACCTTGGTGGGCAGGCTGCCGATCTCCTTCGCCCGGGTCGACCGTCCGGTGCCGGGTGGCCCGAACACCAAGGTCGGAGCGGGCGCCCTGTCCGGCACCCGGACCGGACTCATCGACGGAGGAGTCAGGTGCGGCCCGCAGGACCGCTCTGCCACCCGGAGCAGGACCCCGCGGCGCGCTCCCGGCACCCGCGTGACCGTGACGTCCGCAGCCCGACCGGTCTCGAGGGTGAAGCGCAGGGTGCTGTCAGAGCTTGCCGGAGGGTCCTCCCCGAGCACGCGGAGCAGTGCGATGTCGGAGGAGCTGAGCAGGCTCGAGGCGGCCTGGTTGCTCATCACGATGTCCTCACCGATGGCCAGGACAGCATGCTTGGAGTGCCCAGACGCCTCTTGGAAGGCGGCCAGCAGACTCTTCTCGGAGATCCGGCTGCCGTCGAGGAGTCGTTGCTCGATGTCGTGCACGGCGCGGGCGATCAGCGGTGGCAGCAGCGGGCTCGCGGTGTCCACGAGCGCCGAGATGTCGAGGACTCCCTCGATCCGACGCGTGAGCGGGTGCCGGATCGGGTGGCCGTAGCAGCTGAAGTGCCGCAGGGACTCTGCGAAGTGCTCCGACCCGTGGATCACGACCGGGTGACGCGTCTCGAAGACCGTCCCGAGCCCGTTCGTGCCGACATTCTCCTCGAGCATGCTGGTGCCTTCACGGATGTTGAGCAGGTCGAGCCCCTCGCGCGTCCGCGGGTCGTCGTCCCAGCGCCTGACGATGCGGCACTCCCGATCGCCGAGGATCGTCGAGAACCCGGTGCCGGCCAGGCTCGCCTCCAGCTGGTCAAGGACCGGCCCCGCGCCGACCAGGAGCGACCCGTTGCGGTCGAACTCCCTCGGGACCAGCCGATCGAAGGGCCCCTCGTGCTCGACACCGGCCAGGCTTGCCCGGCGCCAGGACGCGGCGATGTCGGGGCGTACCTCGTCGGACGTCGTTGTCCGCTGAGCCATGGCGTTCCTCCAGGGGGTCAGATGTTTGCCCTGTCACACGCCATCATGCACCCACGCACAAGAGCCGCATGTCCAGTTCTTGAACAGATGCGTCGAGTGATGCGTGTCACGGTGGGATGACCCAACCCGAGGAGACCTCATGAAGACCCAGGCAGCAGTCGTCGTCGAGACCGGCAAGCGCATCGAGATCGAGGAGCTCACCCTGGACAAACCTCGCGAGGGTGAGGTGCTGATCCAGTACACCCACGCCGGCCTGTGCCACTCCGACGTCCACATCGCACACGGCGACCTCGAGGCACGCCTGCCGATGGTGCTCGGGCACGAGGGTGCGGGCATCATCCAGGAGGTCGGCCCCGGGGTGTCACGGGTCAAGGTCGGCGACCACGTCGTCTGCTCCTTCATCCCCAACTGCGGCTCCTGCCGCTACTGCGCCAACGGCCAGCAGTCCATCTGCGACATGGGTGCGACGATCCTCGAGGGGTACCTGCCCGGGGAGCGCTTCCCGATCACCGGACCGCGCGGCGACTACGGCGCGATGTGCATGCTCGGGACGTTCAGCCAGTACGGCGTCATCCACCAGAACTCCTGCGTCAAGGTCGACGACGACCTGCCGCTCGAGAAGGCCGTGCTCGTCGGGTGCGGCGTGCCCACCGGCTGGGGCGCAGCGGTCAACACGGCGAACGTGAAGGCCGGGCAGACCGTGATGATCGTCGGCGTCGGCGGCATCGGCATCAACGCCGTGCAGGGCGCCCGCCTCTCCGGTGCGAAGAACATCATCGCGATCGACCCCCTGGAGAACAAGCGCGAGAAGGCGATGGAGCTGGGTGCCACGCACAGCTTCGCCAGCACCGACGAGGCGATGGAGGCGATCACCGATCTGACCCGCGGGCAGATGGCCGACTCGGCCATCCTGACCCCGGGCCTGATGACCTCCGAGATCGTCGCCGGCGGCTTCAACGCAGTCGGCAAGGGCGGCGTCGTCGTGCTCACCGGACTCAACAAGCTCGAGGAGCAGAACATCCAGCTCCCCGGGTCGATCATGACCCTCTTCCGGAAGAGCCTGAAGGGCAGCCTCTTCGGCGACTGCAACCCGACCGTCGACATCCCACGGATCCTCGGGCTCTACCAGAGCGGCGACATCAAGCTCGACGAGATCATCACGCGCACCTACACCCTCGACCAGGTCAACGAGGGCTACGACGACCTGCTCGAGGGCAAGAACGTCCGTGGCGTCATGGTCCACAGTCACTGAGGGGAACGAGACATCGTGACACGCACCTCTTCCGTCGGGCCGGCAGTCCGCGTCGGCCCGACGGAAGTCATCGAACGCGCCACCGAGGCGGAGCTCCTCGCGGCGGCACTGGGCAGCGGCGCGCACGTGCTGCTGGAAGGGCCGCCGGGGACCGGCAAGTCGACGCTGCTGCGCCGCGTCGCCTCCGGTCGGCAGACCCCCTTCGTCCTGGTCGAGGGCAACGCCGAGCTCACCCCGGCCCGCCTCATCGGTCACTTCGACCCGGCCCTCGTGCTCAGCAAGGGATATGTACCGGAGATCTTCGAGGACGGACCGCTGCTCGAGGCGCTGCGCACGGGAGGCCTGCTGTATGTCGAGGAGCTCAACCGGATCCCCGAGGAGACCCTCAACGTGCTGCTCACCGCGATGTCCGAGCTCGAGATCAACGTGCCGCGCCTCGGTCGGGTCGCCGCGGCTCCCGGGTTCTCCCTGGTCGCTGCCATGAACCCCTTCGACGCCGTCGGAACCGCACGGGTGTCAGGCGCGCTGTACGACCGCACCTGCCGGATCTCGATGGGTTACCAGAGCGCAGAGGCCGAGCAGGCGATCGTCGGTCTGCGCACGGACGAGCTCGACCCCCAGTGGCGCGCCAAGGTCGTCGACCTCGTGCGGAGCACCCGAGACCATGCGGACATCCGCTTCGGGTCCTCGGTGCGAGGCGCCATCGACGTCGCCCGGCTTGCGGTCGAGCTCGCCAAGCTGCGCGGTACCCCGACCGACGACTGGCATGTCGGGCTGGCCGCCGCCAGGGTGTCCCTCTCGGGGCGCATCCGACTCCACGACGGGTGCGACCGCACCCCCGAGCAGGTGATCACCGACCTCTACGTCGACGTCTTCGGCGCTGAACCGGTCGACCCGCAGAACCATCCCGACTCCGACACCAAGGGGTCGCCGGGGGAACCCTGAGCCCGCCTCCCGGGGCGGGCTCGACACCCCCACCGAGCGCACCCGAGTCGCGCCAGCGACGCTCGGCTCCACGCACCACGGGGCGTGCCGACCTGGCCAAGAACCCGAAGTTCGCCGAGCTCTCCCCCGAGGTGGGCGAGCTCGACCTCGAGGCCCTCGACGACGCTCTCCGCGGCGACCCTGATGACACCCTGACCCTGCTCGTGGAGATGTCGCACGCAACCGACGAGCGGCTACGGGCCGCCGTGCGGCGACTCGCGCCGCGGCTCATCCTCGACCAGACCAGGCGGGGCATCCCGCGCAACCGCGGTGTCTCGAAGCGGCGCACCGTGCCCGCGCATCGGGGCGGAGACCTCGACCTCGACCGGTCGATGGACGCGATCGTCGGGGCCCGCGCCGAGGGGCGGATGCCCTCCATGGATGAGATGTCCGCGGCCGACTGGGCCCGTCCCGAGCTGGCCCTCTGCCTGGTCATCGACCACTCCGGATCCATGAACGGAGCACGACTGACGACCGCCGCGGTTGCCGGTGCGGCCTGTCTGACCTTTGCGCCCGAGGAGCACTCGGTGCTCGCCTTTGCCGCCACCACGACACCGCTCAAGCGGATCGGGGACGCGCCGGCGGCCACCCGGACGATCGAGCGAATCCTGTCGCTGCGCGGTCATGGCACCACCGGTCTCGCCGGGGCCCTGCGCGAGGCCGAGATCCAGCTGGCCGGCGCACGAGCCCGGCGTCGCGTCGTCCTGCTCCTCTCGGACTGCCGGGTCACCGACGAGGTCGACGCCACCCCGGCGGCCAGGGCCATCGACGAGCTCATCATCCTGGCGCCGGCCGACGACGACGACGAAGCACAGCGGCTGGCCCGTGAGTCCGGCGCCCGCGTGACAGCCATCGGGTCGGTCCTCGACGTGCCCGCTGCCCTCAACCGCATGATTGCCGACGACCGCCTCTGACGACCCGAAGCTCGGTGGCGCAGAGGGTCCTCGGCGCCAGCCACGCACCTGCTGCCGGATGTCCAGAGACTGAACAACCACGCCCGTACTGCCTGCCTAGCGTGAGCGCATCGCGTTGTCCACCAAAGGAGCCAGTCATGCTCGTGTCATCTGCCAAGGTCAAGGAATTCCTCAACTCCCCGATCCGCATGCTCATCGACGGTGAATGGGTCGCCGCTCGCTCGGGACAGACCTTCGACACCCACGACCCGGCGACCGGAGAGGTTCTCGCCGCCGTACCCCTCGGACGCGCAGAGGACATCGACCTCGCGGTGGCTGCCGCACGACGGGTCTTCGACGCCGGCGAGTGGAGCGCCATGCGCCCGAACACGCGGGAGAAGCTCATCTGGCGCATTGCCGACCTCATGGACTCGTACGCCGAGGACCTGGGTGAGCTGGAGTCCTTGGACAACGGCAAGTCCGTCGGTGTCGCCACGGCCGTGGACGTGCGATTCGCCGCCGAGTGCTTCCGCTACTACGCCGGATGGCCGACGAAGCTGACCGGCACCACCAACAACCCGTCGATGCTGCTCGCGGACCCTGCCCAGGAGTTCCACGCCTACACGCGCCGGGAGCCCGTCGGTGTCTGCGGTCAGATCATCCCGTGGAACTTCCCCATCCTCATGGCGGCCTGGAAGATCGCCCCGGCCCTGGCCACGGGGAACACGGTCGTCCTCAAGCCTGCTGAGCAGACCCCGTTGTCGGCACTGCTGCTCGGCGAGATCCTGGTCGAGGCCGGCGTCCCCGCGGGAGTGCTCAACATCGTCACCGGGGACGGCGAGGCCGGCGCAGCGCTCTCCGGCCACGCCGACGTCGACAAGGTCGCCTTCACCGGCTCCACCGAGGTGGGCAAGCTGATCGTCGACGCCGCACGCGGCAACCTGAAGAAGGTGTCGCTCGAGCTGGGGGGCAAGTCGCCGCACATCATCTTCGCCGACGCCGACATCCCCGCTGCCGTGGCCGGCACCATCATGGGGTTCACGTTCAACTCCGGGCAGGCCTGCGAGGCCGGCACGCGGGTCTACGTCCACGCCGACATCTTCGACGAGTTCACCGGGGCCCTTGCCGAGGCCGTGGCACAGCTCAAGGTCGGGCCGGGCTCCGACCCCGAGTCGGCCATCACGCCGCTGGTCTCCCAGGAGCAGCTCGACCGCGTCACCGGATACCTGGAGGCGGGCAAGGCAGCCGGTGCCCGCGCTCTCGTCGGTGGTGAGCGCGTCGGTGAGTCCGGCTACTACGTCGAGCCCACCGTCTTCGTCGATGCGACGCCGGACATGTCGATCGTGCGGGAGGAGATCTTCGGCCCGGTCGCCGTCGCCCTGCCCTTCACGGACGAGGACGAGGTGATCGATGCCGCCAACGACACCGTGTACGGCCTGGCCGCAGGCCTGTGGACCAAGGACCTGAGCCGGGCGCACCGGGTAGCCGCACGGCTCAAGGCAGGCCAGGTGTGGATCAACACCTTCCACGCGTTCGACGCCGGCCTGCCCTTCGGTGGGTACGGCCAGTCGGGTTGGGGGCGTGAGCTGGGCTCCGAGGCACTGGCGCTGTACACCCAGGTCAAGGCGGTCAACATCGCCCTCTGACCGACCGCCTGCACGCAACGCGCGGGCCGGGTGGAGGTGTACACGCGAACGAAACCTCCGCGGGTCGACCTCCACCCACGCCCCTGGTACGACGAGAGGCCCGGACCAATTGGTCCGGGCCTCTTGACATCTGGTAGCGGGGGCAGGATTTGAACCTGCGACCTCCGGGTTATGAGCCCGGCGAGCTACCGAACTGCTCCACCCCGCGTCGTTGCCTTGCAAGACAAACTCTACGTGAATAGATGGTGCAGACCAAATCAGCTGCCCTCGAGGTCAGCAGACCCTCCACCGGGCTGGACCTTGGCGGCCTCCTCGAGCTGCTTCTTCAGCTCCTTCTGCGCCTCGTCGTAGGCGGCGAAGTCACCCTTCTTCAGCGCGTCCTGGCCGTCCTTGTACGCCTTCTGCATGCCGGCGATGGCGCTGCGCAGCTGCTTGTCGTCGGCCGAGAGGTTGGTGGGCTCCGTCGGCTTCTTGGGCTTGGTCGTCGGCCCGTCCTTGGGCTGGCCCTCGGCATCGACACCGGCGTCGCCGCCGAAGAGCTCGTCCAGGGCCGTCTCGAGGTCCTGGGCCCAGGCGACCTTGCCGCCGAAAGTCGCCACGACGATCCGCAGCTGCGGATAGCTCGTGCCCGACGCCGACGAGAGGTAGATCGGCTCCACGTGCAGGAAGCCCCCACCGACCGGCAGCGCCATCTGGTTGCCGAAGGAGACCTTGGACCCGCCGCGGTTGGCGTTGTTGAGGTAGTCGGTGAGCGTCTGCCCACCATCGCCCGAGGTGGCGTTGGACGACACGATGTCGTTCTGCACCTGCCCGACGCCCGGCACCGTGGTGTTGCGTGGCACCGACAGCAGCCGCAGCTGCCCGTAGCCGGACGCCGGTTTGCCCTTGACCGAGCCTGCGTCGGCATCGACCGCGAGGTACCCGGCCATGACATTGCGGCTGCCGCGGGGGATGTACGTCGAGGTCAGCGACCACGACGGGGTGCGCTGGTCGGGCATCGCGAGCGAGAGGAAGTACGGCGGCTGGGCGACCCCGGAGTCACCGCGCGACGGGTCGTCCGGCACGCGCCAGCGGTCCTGCCCGGCGCGGAAGTCGCTCGCCGAGGTCACGTGGTAGTCGGCGAGCACTGCGCGCTGCATCCGGAAGAGGTCCTCCGGGTAGCGCAGGTGCGACATGAGGTCGGCGCTGATGTCCTCCTTCGCCTTGAGGAGCCCGGGGAAGGCCTTGTCCCACGACGCGACGACCGGGTCGGTCTCGTCCCACTTGTAGAGGGTGACCGAGCCGTCGAAGGCGTCGACCGTCGCCTTGACCGAGTTGCGCATGTAGTTGATCCGGTCGCCGACCAAGGCGCTGGCCTGCTGCGTCTGGACGGAGGAGACCTTGCCCGACTGCACGCCCGACATGGAGAAGGCGGTGCTGTAGGGGTAGTTCTGGGAGGTGGTGTAGCCGTCGACGACCCACTGCACGCGCCCGTCGACGATCGTCGGGTAGACGTCGCCGTCGAGGGTCAGCCAGGGGGCGACCCGCTGGACCCGCTCCTTGGGGGTGCGGTGCTCAAGCAGGCGCGAGTCCGACCCGACCGCGTCGGAGAGGAGGAACTTCATGTCGCGGTAGGTGATCGCGTAGGCGGTCTGGCGCAGCCTGGAGCCGATCGCGACGCCGCCCTTGCCCTTGTAGGTGTAGCGCGACTCCTCGCCACCGGTCGGCTGGTCGATCTCACGGGGGGTGGCCGTGTCGCCCTGGCCGACGATCGAGAATTGGCGCATCTCCTCACCGAAGTAGATCCGCGGCTCGTACTTGCCGATGGTGGAGTCGGGTGAGAGCCACTGCGGGTTGCCGGCCCGGGCCTGGGTCCCGCGGGCCATCACCAGGCCATAGCCGTGGGTGTAGACGGTGTGGTCGTTGACCCAGTCGCGGCGGTCGCTCGGCACCTTGTCGAGGTCGAGCTCGCGGGCGCCGACGACGACGTCGGTCATGTCGCCGTCGATCTTGTAGCGGTCGACGTCGAGGTCGTCCTGGAAGGTGTAGTAGGGCTGCTGGGCCTGCAGCTCCTGGAAGGTCGGGCTGACGACCGAGGGGTCGAGCAGACGGATCCCGGGGATCGACGCCGCGTCCTCGCGCAGCTGACCGGACGAGACGTCGGAGACCGCGTCATAGCTCGACGTCTCGACGCCGGTCACGCCGTAGGCGGCCCGGGTCGCGTTGATGTTGCGCTGCAGGTACGGCTCCTCGAGGGAGTTGCGCGAGGGCGAGACCTTGTAGGTCTCCACGAGCGCCGGGTAGATCGCCCCCACGACCACCGACAGGACCACGAGAGTGCCGACGGCGATGGTCGGCAGGCGCCACGAGCGGCTGCGCACCGAGGCGAGGAAGAGGCCGGCGCACATCACCGCGGCCACCGCGAGGATGTACTTCGTCGGGATGATCGCGTTGGCGCCGGTGTACCCGACGCCGGTGAGCACCTCGTTCTCCTGCGTGGTCAGCGCGTGGGCGCTGAGCACGTAGCTCCAGGCGCGCAGCATCGCGAGGACGGCGGCGATGATCGCCAGGTGCAGGAAGGCCACCCGCGTGGAGCGACCACGGCCGGGCGGGACGATGCCGCCGTAGACGTAGTGGGCGAAGAGCGCGGCGAGCAGTGCCGCGAGCGCGGCGACGGTGAGGAAGCCGACGACGAAGCTCCACCACGGGAGGGAGAAGAGGTAGTAGCCGACGTCCCGGCCGAACTCCGCGTCGGTGGTCCCGGTGGAGGTGCCGTTGCGCCACAGCAGCCAGGTCTGCCACTGACCCGCCGCGGCCAACCCGCCCAGGATCCCCAGGACGGCGGGGACAGCGATGGCCGCGATCTTGCGGAAGGGCTCGATGGCCCGCCGGTACTGGGCGAGCGCCTGCTCCCCCGGCGTCATCGGCACGCTCATCGGCCGCGTCCGGTGGGCCAGCCACAGGCTCAGACCGATGGGAAGGGCGGTGAGCAGCCCCCCGAGCACGAAGAGGAGGACCTGGGTGCGCAAGCGCGACCACCACATGTCGGAGTAGCCCAGCGCACCGAACCACAACGACTCGGTCCACAGGCTCGCCGCGAGGCTGATGAGCAGCAGCACCACGGCGATGACGGCCGCTGCTCTGGCCAACCTGCTCGTGGGCACGCGTCGGGAGGGAGGACCCTCGTCTCGGGGCGGCGGAGCGCCCCCTTCGTCATCCGGCCAACTTGCGCTGCTCATGGTGAGGCCACCGTACCCATCCCACCTGTGGCGGCGTAGGGCAGCATGGTCCTCGTGCCCGACTCGTCATCCTCCAGCGCCCCCCACGACAGCTCCGCCAGCGACAGCGTCCCCACGGCTGAGCCGCTCGCCGTCGCCGCCCTCGAGACCGAGCGCCACGTCGCCTCGGCCGGGTGGGACCAGAACCCGCGCGTCTTCGCCCTCGTCGACACGGCCGCGCTCATCGCGGCCGAGCCGCAGCTGGCCGCCTCGCTCGACAGTGCCGCCGACCAGGCACCGGGAGCCCTGAGCGCGATCGAGCAGGAGGACCTGCCGCGGACCGCCAACCTCGAGTCGCTCCTCGGACGGATGGCCTGGCCCGACTCCGTCGACGGGGTCGCCCTCGCCGTCGAGCGGATCGTCATCCCGCCGGGCGCGGAGCGCGACCTGCCGCAGGACCCGACCGCCGCCGTCGACGCCCTCGCCGAGCACCCCCAGCGCGAGGACGTGCGTCTCCTCGTCGCCGTGCACCGGGACGGCCGAGCCGTCTGCCTGCTGCGGCAGCGCGCCAACGACCGCGACGACCGCGTCGCGACCGGCGAGGACATCGCGCCGGGCCTGGTCCACGCGCTGCGGGCGACGCTGCAGGGCTGACCCTTCGAGACGGTCGCTGCGCGACCTCCTCAGGGAGCGGTCCGAGGAGCTTGCTCTGCGCGACCTCCTCAGGGATCGGTGCCTGAGCGACCTCTCAGGGATCGGTCCCTGAGGAGCTTGCTCTGCAAGCGTCTCGAAGGGCCGGCACTTACTTCTTGACGACGTCCTGACACGTCGGGAAGCCCGCGGTCTCCCCCTTCGCGATGGACTCGACCGTCGTGCTGGCCTGGCTGAAGTCGCTGACCGGGACCACGTTCAAGCCGTCGGGCACGTGGCCAACGACGTCGGTGCAGTTGCTCTCGGGGGCGAGGAACCACGTCGCCCCGGTCTCGCGCGCGCCGACCATCTTCTGCGCGATGCCGCCGATCGGTCCGATCTCACCGGAGTCGTCGATCGTGCCGGTGCCGGCGATCTGCTTCCCGCCGGTCATGGCGCCCGGGGTCAGCCGGTCGCGGACGGCGAGCGCAAACATCATCCCGGCGCTGGGCCCACCGACGTCACCGGCGTCGATGCGCACCTCGAAGGGGTAGTCGTAGGTGGCCTCGATCCCCACGCCGACCCCGGCGCGACCGCCACCGAGGTCGGTCGTCGTCACCGTGACCTCACGCGGCGTGCCGTCCCGGCGCACACCGATGGTCACCTTGTCGCCGACCTTGCGGTCGGAGATGCCGTCCACGACGTCGGCGACGGTCGAGGTCTTCTTGCCGTCGACGGTGAGGATCTCGTCCTCGAGCTCGAGCTTGCCGGCGGCCGGGAGCCCCTTGGCGATCGACCCCACGAGGTTGCGCTGCGGGACCTTGACCCCCGTGCTGCGCATGCCGACCGCGATCGAGTTCTTCTGCGAGCCCTGCATCTGGGCGGCGTTCATCTGCTGGATCTCCTTCGCCGAGCTGTCCGGCGGGAAGACCTCGTCCTCGGGGAGGACCCGCGAGGTGCTGTCGAGCTGGCCCATGACCCACTCCCAGCCGGTGATGTGCCGGTCCGGTCCGCCCAGGACCCGCACGGTGGTGAAGTAGAGGGCCCCGTCGGTGGGGTAGTGCTTCGCGCCGTTGACCACCACGAGCTCGGTGCCGTCACTGAGCTTGCCGAGGGTGTTGGTCGCCGGGCCGGGCTTCTCCACCGCATAGGGCACCTTGACCAGCATGCCGGCGACCACGACCGCGAGGAGGACGAAGGAGATCGCGAGGATCCACCGGGCGATGCGCTCGCTGCGCGGGACGGTGTGGACCGGTTGGGTCACGGGACCTCCTGCCCCGGAGGGAACCATCCGGGGCCAGTCGTGGTTGGGTTGAAGGACAGCACATTCTCTCAGGAAGAGACGGGACGTCGACGTGACCAACGACCCCAGCACCCCAGCCGGTTCCCCCGGGGACGACGGCCTGCCCCCCGAGATCATGAAGATCTTCCGGGACCTCAACGGTGGCCGCGACCTGCCCCCGCAGCTCGTCGAGCAGCTCAAGGCCATGGGCATCGCCGACGCGGACCCTGCGCAGGTGGCCGCCATGACCTCCCAGATCCAGTCGATGTTCGCCCCCGGGGCCCAGCGGAAGGGGGTGGACGTCGCCTCCGCGACCGCCACCGCCCAGGAGCACGCCGAGTCCGAGGACCACGAGATGGGTTCTCGCGAGACGGTGCTCGCCGAGCAGGCGGTCCACGTCGCCTCGATGTGGCTGGACCAGGTCACCGACCTCGAGGCCCCCGCGCTCACCGGCGCCGCGCTCTCCCGGGCGGAGTGGATCGAGGAGACGATGCCCGTGTGGGCCTCGCTCGTCGACCCGGTCGCCGACGGGCTGTCCGCCGCGATCCGTGAGTCGATGACCGCCCGGCTCGGTGACGCCGACGCGCCCGACCTGCAGGCAATGGGCCTGCCCGCCGGGATGGACCTGTCGATGCTCAAGCAGCAGCTGTCTCCCTTCGTCGACACGATGGCCTCCACGCTCATCACCGGCCAGACCGCCGAGGCCGTCGGGACGCTGTCCTCCGACACGCTCACCGCGACCGAGGTCGGGGTGCCGCTCCTCACCTCGAGGGTGGCGCTGCTGCCCGGCAATGTCGCGGCCTTCGCCGACGGCCTGGACGTCTCGCTCGACGAGGTGTGGCTGCACCTCGCGGCCCGTGAGGCCGCCCGCATGCGCCTCTTCACGGCCGTCCCGTGGATCGGTCCGCAGATCCTCGCCGCCGTGCAGTCCTATGCACGCGGCATCGCGATCGACACCGACGCGATCGATGCCGCCGTCCGCGACATCGACCCGTCCGACCCCGAGGCCCTGCAGGAGGCACTGACCGGTGGCTTCCTCAACCCGAGCCCCACTGCGGCACAACGGCAGGCGCTCGTCCAGCTCGAGACCTGGCTGGCCCTCGTCGAGGGCTGGGTCGACCACGTCGCCGCCCGCGCCACCGCCCAGCACCTCCCCCACACGAGCGCCATGACCGAGATGATCCGGCGTCGTCGCGCCACGGGCGGCCCCGCGGAGAAGACCTTCGCCGGTCTCGTCGGCCTCGAGCTGCGCCCCCGCCGGCTGCGCGACGCCGCCAGCCTCTTCGCCGCGCTCGAGGAGCGGGTCGGCGCCTCCGGTCGCGACGGCGTGTGGGCCCACCCCGACGTCGCCCCCTCGGGCGCGGACCTGGACGACATCCTGGGTTTTGTCGAGCGCACCGCCACGGGTGGCGGCTCCTCCGAGAGCGCCGACCTCGACGCCGCGCTGGAGTCGATCCTCCGCGAGGCCGACGAGGGCGGCAAGGGCGAAGGGGGCTCTGCCACAGGCGGATCCGACCCCGACGCTCCCCCGACCGCGTGACCACGCACGCCCACCTCGACGAGGACCTGCGCGCACTGCTCGCCGGGTGGAGCGCCCCCACCGACGCCCAGGAGCGGCTGCGGCAGGACTACCTCGCGCATCTCGAGGTCCATGAGGACGCGAGCGCCAAGGCCGGCCCGCCGGCCCACTTCACCGCCTCCTGCCTCGTCGTCGACGAGGCGGGTGAGCAGGTGCTGCTGACCCTGCACCGCAAGGTCGGGCGGTGGCTGCAGTTCGGCGGGCACATCGAGGCGAGCGACGCGTCGGTCGCCGGTGCCGCCCTGCGTGAGGCCGTCGAGGAGTCTGGGCTGCCCTCGGGGTCGCTGGCCCTGCGGCCCGGTCTGGCCCAGCTGGACCGGCACGCGCTCGGGTCGGGCTTCACCCGCTGCACCGAGCACCTCGACCTGCGCTGGATCGCGGTCGCGGCGGCAGGCAGCCAGCCGGTCGTCTCCGAGGAGTCGCTCGACGTCGCCTGGTGGCCCGTCGACGCCCTTCCGCGCGGCACGGAGGACTCGATCCGAGAGCTCGTCGCCCTGGCCTGACCTGGGTGGAGGTGAACTCGCGGACGAATCGTCCGCGAGCTCGCGTCCACCGCCGCGGGCACCCATCACCTGCCTGTGGATGACGCCGGGGGCTCGGGCGCGGACTGCGCCACAGTGGGTGGTCACTGATCCCGGATGACCGAGCGAGCGATGATGCCCCCACCAACTCCCCGTCCACGCGAGGCGCGGCTGCGCCCCCTTCGCCGGCCGGACGGGAGCGTGCAGCTCGGCCTCGGGCCCCGCTCGCTGCGTCTCCTCGGGCTCACCGACGCCGAGGTGCGCTGGCTGGCGACCATGGACCCGGGCCGCGCGCTGACCCAGGCCATCACCACGGCAGCCCTCGAGGGGATCGAGCCCGCACGAGCGACCGACGTGCTCGACCGGCTCGTGACCGGCGGGCTGCTCTCCCCCGTCCCCACGGAGCGGCTGCCCGCCATCGCGGTGGTTGGCTCCGGAGCCCTCCCGGCCCTGCTGACCGATGTCCTGCGGCAGGGTGAGCAGGTGAGCGTCACCCGGGTGCGTACCGGTGGCGAAGGGGGGCACCCCGATCTCGCGGTCGTGGTCAGCTCCGCGCCCGCCGACCCGGCCGCCGTGCACCCGTGGCTCACCGCGGGCACCCCGGTCCTGCCCCTGTGGTGCCAGCCGGAGCACGCGAGCATCGGCCCCGTCATCGCGCCCGGCGGGCGGCCGTGCCTGCACTGCCTGGACCTGACCCGCATCACCATCGACCCCGACTGGCCGCACCTGCGGGCACAGCTCATCCGCCCCCGGATCACGGGCCCCGAGCCCACCGACGGGCTGCCGGCCGTCCGGCTGCTCGCAGCTGGCCTGACCACCGCCCTGGCCCTCGACCACGTGGCCGGCAGGCTCACGACACCCGAGTGGTCATTCGAGGTGGCCACGCCCGGCCCGACCCTCGAGCGGCACCGGTGGCCCGCCCATCCCCGGTGCCCCGAGTGCGGCGACGACACCGGTGACGCGCCGGCGACACCCGAGCCCGACGGGGGATCCAGCCTTCGCCCAGCGTGGGGAGACACAATGGCGGGGTGAGCCAGATCCCCCGAGGAGCCGCCGGCCGTGCCGCGCGGCTCGCATCCTTGCCGCTCGGCCATGCCGGGCGCAGCGCCCGCGGCATGGGCCGCCGCCTGACCGGCACCCCGGCCGCCGTCGTCAACGAGGAGATCCAGCGCCGCACCGCGGAGCAGCTCTTCGCGGTCCTCGGCTCCCTCAAGGGGGGCGCGATGAAGGTCGGGCAGGCCTTGTCCGTGCTCGAGGCCGCGATGCCCGAGGACTTCGTCGAGCCCTACCGGGAGATGCTCGTCCGACTGCAGGACGCCGCCCCACCGATGCCCATCGCCGAGGTCCACCAGGTCCTCGTGCGCGACCTCGGGCCGCAGTGGCGCGAGACGCTGACCATCGAGGACACGCCCGTGGCGGCCGCCTCGATCGGGCAGGTGCACCGCGGTGTGGCCGCCGACGGCCGTGCGGTGGCGGTCAAGGTGCAGTACCCGGGCGCCGACAAGGCGCTGCGGTCGGACCTGCAGCAGATCGCCCGACTGGCCCGGCTGGCGACGACCTGGATGCCGGCGATCGACATCAAGCCGGTGACCGACGAGCTGCTCGCCGCGGCCGACGAGGAGCTCGACTACGCGCTCGAGGCCGGCAACCAGCGGGCCTTCGCCGAGGCCTTCCGCGACGACCCGGACGTCGCCGTCCCCGATGTCGTGCTCCAGACCCGTCACGTGCTCGTCGGCGAGTGGCTCGAGGGCGCCCCGCTCAGCCAGGTCATCCGCCAGGGCGACCAGGACGTGCGCAACCGGGTCGGGCAGCTCTACCTCGAGTTCCTCCTCGACGGCCCTCGCCGGGCGGGACTGCTCCACGCCGACCCGCACCCCGGCAACTTCCGCCTGACCCCGGACGGGCGACTCGGCGTCATCGACTACGGCGCGGTGGCGCGACTGCCCGGCGGGATCCCGCCGGTGATCGGCGCCCTCGTGCGCCAAGCCCTCGACGGCGACGCCGGGGCCGTGATCGACGGCCTGCGCGCCGAGGGCTTCATCCTCCCGGGCATCGAGGTCGACCCCGACGAGGTGCTCTCCTACGTGCTGCCCTTCATCGAGCCGCTGCGCGAGCCGGAGCACGCCTTCACCCGCGAGTGGCTGCGTGGTGCGGCACGCGGGGCCATCGACGTGCGCGCGCCCGAGTTCGCGACCGGTCTGCGGATGAACATGCCGCGCGAGTACGCGATGATCCACCGGGTCTTCGTCGGCGCGACCGGTGTGCTCAGCCAGCTCGGCGCGACGATCCCGGCCCGCGGGTCGATGGAGCGGTTGCTGCCCGGCTTCGCCGACGAGTGAGACCGGCCTGCATTGCCCTCTGGCAATGCAGGTCCATGGGGTCGGCCGTGCGGTCGGTCGTGGTCAGGCCTTGGCCTTCGCGGCCTTGGCCTGCGCCTTGGCGGCCTTCTTGAAGTCGCGGACCTCGTGCAGAGAGGTCTCGTCGGTGACGTCGGCGACCGAGCGTCGCGCGCCCTCCTCGGCGTAGGGGCCGATCGCCTCGCGCCAGCCCTCCGGCCGGACGTCGAGCTGCTTGCCCAGGAGCGCGGCGAAGATGCGCGCCTTCTGGTCGCCGAAGCCGGGCAGGGCCTTCAGCCGCTTGACGACCTCGGCGGTCCCGACGCCGGTCCAGATCGCCGTCACGTCACCGTCGTACTCGTCCCGGACCACGGCCGCGACGGCCTGGATGCGGCCGGCCATCGAGCGTCCGTACCGGTGCACGGCCGGTGGGGTGGAGCACAGGTCGGCGAAAGCCTCGGGCTCTGCGTCGGCGATCTTCGCCGGGTCGAGGCTGCCGAAGCGCTCCTTGACCTTCGCCGGGCCCGCGAAGGCCCGCTCCATCGGGAACTGCTGGTCCAGCAGCATGCCGACGAGCAGGGCGAAGGGGTCGGTCGAGAGCAGCTCGTCGGCGGTCTCGTCCTGGGCGATGCGAAGGGAGGTGGCCATGTCGCCAAGCCTGCCACGTCCCCCTTCGGCCAGACAGTGACCCGCTGACCGCGCCGCACCGCATGCCCCGGATGGATGCGGCATGCGGCGCAGCGGTTCAGGCACTTCTCAGCTGGGCGCCGGTCCGGCGCTGGCGTACCCAACAGCCCAGACGGACCAGGACCAGACCGGCCAGGAACACGGTGAGGGTGACGACGCCGTACCCGATCGGGAAGGCCTCGTTGACCGGGTCGCCACCCGGGGCCACCTCACCCAGGTCCGCGATGAACATCGGCAACAGGTAGACGGCCTGAAACGTGAACGCCCACAGGTAAGCCACGGCATAGGTCACGTTGGCAGCGAAGTAGGAGGACATGAGGTAGCCGAGCGGAAAGGCCATCAGGATCGTCACGACCGCGATCATCGGACCGTCACCCTCTCAGGCAAGGCTGCAGGGCGGGGCGAAGGAGACATCATCAGGACCACGCTGACGATGGTCGCCAGCGTGACACCCGCCACCATCACCTTCACCCACGGAGGCACGTCGACGAACAGTGCCGGCAGTGCGGTGATCGCGATGATGATCGACGAGCCAGCGACGACCCTGATGGCGCCGCGACTGCCGCTGCGCCAAGCGATGATGGCCGCCACGAGCACCACGAGCCCAAGGAGCGAGTCGACGGCGAGCACCACGAGCGGTGGGCCCGTCTCGCCGTCGGGCGAAGGCGACAGCACGCTGGGGATGCTGCCCGCGCCAAGGAGGCCAGCGATCACGACGCCCATCTTCTGATGGGTGGAGAGAGCATTCATTGGAGGCTCCTGCCCGGTGGCGGTCCGGTTGACCGCGATGGATCCACCGTGCCGCGTCCCATCCTCCCGCGGACAGGGCGGTCGTTCCCGTCGCTGCCCCGGACTTCCTGGCCAGTCGGGAAGTTCTTCCCGTGCCGACCGGCCACCAAGGCGCCATGATGAACCATGACGCTACGGATCGTCCTCGCCGATGACCACCCGGTCGTCCGTGGCGGGCTCGCGGCCCTGATCGGCACGCTGCCCGGCCTCGAGCTCGTCGGTGAGGCCGCTGATGGCCAGGCGGCCGTGCGACAGGTGCAGCTGCTCAAGCCCGACGTGGTGCTGATGGACGTGCGGATGCCGCTGGTCGATGGAGTGGAGGCGACCCGCCGAATCCAGCGAGCGGTACCGGAGACTGCGGTGCTGATCCTCACGATGTACGACGACGACGCGACCGTCTTCACGGCGATGCGGGCCGGTGCGCGGGGCTACCTGCTCAAGGGTGCCGAGCAGGACGAGATCCTGGCAGCGATCTACGCGGTCGCGGCCGGACAGACCATCTTCGGTCCGGCGATCGCGGCTCGGGTGCTGGGCTTCTTCGAGGCGGCGGCCACCCCGGCGCAAGGCGCGTTTCCCGAGCTGACCGACCGCGAACGGCAGATCCTTGACCTCCTCGCCGGCGGGCGCCGCACGCAGGCGATCGCCGAGGAGCTCTTCCTCTCGTCCAAGACCATCAGCAACCACCTGACCACGATCTTCGCCAAGCTCCAGGTCGCTGACCGCACGGCAGCGATCATCCTCGCCCGCGAGGGCGGGCTCGGTCGGACCACATGATCACCGGTCCGGTGACGATGGCCATGGTGATGCTGGCCGTCTCGCTCATCGGCAGCGGCACGGCCATGTTGCGGTTGGGCCGGGCGAGGGTCGCCGGGGGTGTCCTGGTCCTCACCGGCGCCGGGCTCCTGGTCGCGTGCGTGCTGGAATCAACGGGGCTTGCCGAGGGAGCACGGATTGCCCTCTTCGCCACGGCGTTGTTGCTTGCCCCGCTGGCCGTGGTGGCCTACCCACGGTTCGATGTGCGTTCCCCGGTCGAGTTCGTGGTGCTGATCGTCGTCATTGCGGCTGGCGCGATGGGCGCCCTCGTCGCGGTGCGCACATCGGTCCAGCAAGCCATGGTGCTGATCATCCTGTTGGCGCTGATCGGGCTGGTCTGGTGGCGGCTCGAACACGCCGTGGGACCTGACCGGTGGGCCTTGAGCTGGTGCGCTCTGGGTGCCGGGTCGGGTGTCTTGGGCGCCGGTGTCGCCTCCTTCGCCGCCCCCAACGTCTCGGGCGCGGTCCTCGCTGTCGTCTTGCTCTGCCTGGTGGGACCTGCAATGTATGTGGGTGCCGTGCACCCAGATCTTGTCGACGTGCGGGGCGTCGCCGTCCACGTCGTCGTGGCCGTGACCGCATCCGTCGGATATGTCGCGGCGTTCGTCGGTCTGGCGGCTTTCCTCGAATTGCTGGCAGGCGGCCAGCCCTCGGTCGGCGTCCTCGGGATCATCGGTGCCGGGCTGGCGGCGACCTTCCAGCCGGCACGCCAGTTGCTGCGCGGCGTGATCGACGAGCTGCTCTTCGGCTCCCGGCCCGACCCACTGGGCGTTGCCGGCGAAGTGGCCGACCAGGTCGGCGACGACCCGCTGAGGGCCTTGCACGTCATCCGTCACGCGATGGTGCTTCCCTACGTGGCTGTGCGGATGAACGGCGCGGTGGTTGCCGAGTCGGGTACCGAGGTCATGCACACGAGAGTTCTCGCGCTGGGCACCGCCCACGCGGCGCAGGCCGGCAGCACGCACAGCGAACTCGTCGTCGGCCTTCGGCCCGGCGACCTGGGCATGAGCCCTGCCGACGAACAGGTCCTGCACCTGGTCGTCCCCTTGCTGGCCCAGACCCTGCGGGCGCGCGGACTGGCGGCGGATCTGCAGTCCTCACGTGAGCAGACGATCACCGGCATCGAGGAGGAGCGCCGACGATTGCGTCGCGATCTGCACGACGGGATGGGCCCCCGGTTGTCCGGCATCGCCTTCATCGCTGACGCGGCGCTCAACTCGGTTCGCACGGATCCAACGGCCGCCGAGGGACATCTGCGCTTCCTGCGGACCGAGACGGTGGGCGTCATCGAGGACATCCGCGACCTGGTCTATGCGATGCGGCCACCGGCCCTCGACGAGCTTGGCCTGGTTCCTGCCATCCGGCAGCACGCGAGCACTCTTCGCTCACCTGACGGTGCTGGCATCGAGGTGTCCGTATGGGCCGATGCCTGCGCCCCGCTGACCGCTGCTGCCGAGGTGGCGGCCTACCGGATCGTGGTCGAGGCTCTCGCGAACGTTGCCCGACACAGCGGTGCCAGCGCCGCCTCGGTCCGCCTGACCTGGGCGGTCGAAGGTGTGGTCATCGAGGTCCGTGACAACGGTGGTCCAGGCAGCACCTGGACCTCCGGCATCGGACTGGCATCGATGCGAGAGCGTGCCGCCGAGCTCGGTGGCACACTGCTCGCTCGACCGGATTCCTCCGGTGGCGTGGTCATCGCCACGTTGCCACGAGGACCATCGGTCATGATCGACCCCTGAACCAGGTTCGCGGCACGGCGGCGCCAGTCGCGTTCTTGCGTATGGGTCGGTCGGTGACCTCGACGCTGACCGGATCGATCTGACCGTCGACGCCAAGAGGCCCCACCCGGGGCATCGGGTGGGGCCTCTGGTCGAGACCGTCTGGCCGGGCGTCACGCGCCGGCCGTCGGATGGTGCTCACCGGAAGCTCAGGTGAGCGGGGCGGGGGTCGACGCGTCGGGCGTCGGCCAGACGGCGGTCGACGTCGGGGACGTAGGCCAGCGGCCGGTCCACGGGACGCGGACGGAGCAGCGTGAAGAACTTCATCGTGGTCATCTCCTCTCTCGGGTCGCTCAGGCGGGGATGGGGTACTTGCGGGGTCGGCCACGGGGCCGCTTGCGGGGGATGACGCGTCCGGAGTCGAAGAGCTCGCCACCCCAGACGCCCCAGGGCTCGCGCCGCTCGAGGGCGCCGTCGAGGCAGACCTGCTGGAAGGGACAGTCGCCGCAGAGCGCCTTGGCGAACTCGACTCCGGCGGGCGTCTCGGCGAACCAGATCTCCGGCTCCTCGGCCTGGCAGGGCGTGAGTCGCTGTATGGGTGGGTGGGTGGTCAGTGCAGTCACGTCGGGGTCTCCTGTGTGAGCGTGTGCTTCGGTTGTGTTCGAGAGAGGTGGGGACACGACAAAGGCCGCGGTTCCCGGTGTGTGGGATGCCGCGGCCTGGAGGAGGACCAGTGAGGTCGTCTCTAGACGACAGGTCCTGCAGGGCGCGGATCCACGACGAAGGCAGTCTTCGGCTCGATGGCCAGACCTCGGCCACGATCGGTGAAGACGACGCCGCCGATGTGATCGGCGGAGCGCACGAGGGCAGCCTGGGACGGGATGATCGTCATCGTGGTGATGGTGTCCATGGGTCCTGCCCTCCTCTCGTCGTTGCGCTCTTCGGATCACACGCTCGGCATGTCCGACTGACTGGGACCAAACCTAGAGCACACATCCGGCGCGCGCCACCGAATTAAATTCCGGAGTTCTTCCGGATCAGTCCTCGGGCTCCCCGGCGGCCGCCTCGGCGACCTCGTCGGGGTCGGCGCCACCGACCACGGCGAGCACCTGGTCGGCGTAGAGCGAGAGCTTGCGCGGACCCACCCCGCTGATCGCGGACAGGTCGCGCTGGTGGGCCGGCTCGGCCTCGGCGATGGCCTCGAGCGTGGCGTCGGTGAAGACGACGAAGGCCGGCACGGAGGCCGCGCGTGACACCGCGAGCCGCCAGCTGCGCAGCCTCTCGAAGGTCGCCTCGTCATAGGTGGGCGGGCAGTCCGGGCAGCGGCCCGACGCGCGCTCGGTGGCGGTGCTCAGGTCGTTGCCGCACACCTTGCACACCTTGGGCCGGGAGGGCTTGAGCCGCCCGCCGGCCTTGGGCGACGACGACCGCTTGGGGGTGGAGCGGGCGCCCTCCCCGAGGATGCCGGCGGTCTGGTCGAGGAAGCGGCTGACCCGCCGGCTGGCCCGGGCGCCCGGCGTGCGGGCCCGTGCCCACGACAGGTGCAGCACCTCGCGAGCACGAGTGACGCCGACGTACATCAGGCGACGCTCCTCCTCGATCTCGTCGACGCCCTCGGCCATCATGATCGGCAGCAGCCCGTCGGAGCAGCCGGCGAGGAAGACGACGTCCCACTCCAGGCCCTTGGCCGCGTGCAGCGACGCCAGCGTGACGCCCTCGACGTCGGGTGCGTGCTGCGACGCGATCCGCTCGTCGAGGTCGCGCACGAGGTCGGGCAGCCTGGCCTCGGGCGTGGCCGCGACCAGCCTCGCCGACAGGTCGACCAGCGCCTTGAGCGACTCCCACCGCGAGCGCACCGCCCCGGTGCTGGCCGGTGGGTCCTCGTGCCAGCCCAGACCGCCGAGCACGTCACCGACGAGAGCGGGCAGCTCCTTGCTCCCGTCGTCCTGCCGAGCGGCGCCGCGCAGCAGCAGCACCGCCTCGCGCACCTCCTTGCGGGAGAAGAAGCGCTCTCCCCCCTTGACGAGATAGGGCACGTCGGCGTCGGCGAGCGCCGACTCGAGGGCCTCGGACTGGCCGTTGGTGCGGAAGAGCACCGCGATCTCGCTGAGCGGCCGTCCCTGCGCGGCGAGCTCCTTGATCTTGCCGGCCACCCACGAGGCCTCGGCCGGGTCGTCGTCGAGCGCGGTGAGCGAAGGGGGGATCCCCCCTTCGCGCTGCGGCACCAGCTCGACGGAGCCGCCGCGCCGCTGGCCGGTGCCGTCGGTGAGCATGCGGTTGGCGAGCGTGAGGACCGGCGGGGTCGACCGGTAGTTGCGCACCAAGCGCACCTGCTGCGCCCCGGGGTGGTGCTGCGTGAAGCGCAGCAGGTGCTCGGGGGTCGCCCCGGTGAAGGAGTAGATCGTCTGGGCCGGGTCGCCGACGACGCAGATGTCGCCGCGGCCACCGAGCCAGAGGTCGAGCAGGCGCTGCTGCAGGGCGTTGACGTCCTGGTACTCGTCGACGACGAAGTGCCGGTACTGGTCACGTACGGTGCGTGCGATGTCGTCGCGCTCCTCGAGGATCCCGACGGTGAGCAGCAGGACGTCCTCGAAGTCGATGACCCCCCGCTCGCCCTTGACGTCCTCGTAGGTCGAGATCAGGCGTGCCATGGCGGTGTGGTCCATGCCCGGCGGCTCGCGGCGGGCCCGCCGGGCCGCCGCCGGGTAGGTCTCGGGCGTCAGGAGCGACACCTTGGACCACTCGACCTCGGCGGAGACGTCGCGCAGCTCGGAGCGGTCCAGGCGCATGCCCATGCGCGAGGCGGCCTCGGCGACGGCCGGACCCTTGTACGACATGATCTCGGGCGCGGCGCCCCCGATCGCGGACGGCCAGAAGTAGTGCAGCTGGCGCAGCGCCGCGGAGTGGAAGGTGCGCGCCTGCACCCCCGCGACGCCCAGGTCACGCAGCCGGGTGCGCATCTCGCCCGCGGCCCGTGCGGTGAAGGTCACGGCGAGCACCCGCTGCGGTTGGTAGGCACCGGAGGCGACGCCGTAGGCGATGCGGTGGGTGATCGCGCGGGTCTTGCCGGTGCCGGCCCCCGCCAGCACGACCATCGGGCCGCTCGGGTTGGCGGCGACCTCGCGCTGCTCGGGATCGAGCGCGTCGAGGATGTCGTCCGCGGACTGCGGGCCGGCCGAGATGCTCACCCGGGCACTCTCTCACCCACGGCCGACAGCACCCAACGTGGCTCAGCCCAGCTCGTCGAGGCGGTGCCCGAGCCAGCCCTCGATGAGCCGGGCCGAGATCGACAGGCGCCCCGCGGCCCGCGCGTACCCCTCGGCCAGCTCGTGGCGGAACTCCTCACGCGTGAACCACCTGGCCTCGGCGATCTCGTCCGGCTGGCAGGTCAGCTCGGTGCTTGTCGCGCGGGCGGTGCAGCCGAGCATGAGGGACGCGGGGAAGGGCCACGGCTGGTCGGCGACGAAGCGCACGTCGCGCACGCTCACGCCCACCTCCTCGCCGACCTCGCGGATGACGGCGCCGGCGATCGTCTCACCCGGCTCGACGAACCCCGCGAGGACGGAGAACCTGCCTTCGGGCCAGCCGATGTTGCGGGCAAGCAGCAGCCGGTCCGCGTCGTCGGTGACGGCCATGATCACGGCCGGGTCGGTGCGCGGGTAGTGCTCGGACCCGTCGTGCGGGCAGCGGCGCACCCAGCCGGAGGAGACGACGTCGGTCGGCTCCCCGCACCGCGGGCACCGCGGGTGGCGCACGTGCCAGTTGGCCAGCCCCAGCGCCGTGGCGAAGAGGGCGGCGTGGGCCTGCGGCAGCTCCGCTGCGACTTCGCGCAGGCTCGCGAAGGGAGCGGAGTCCAGTCGCTCCTCACGGGAGGGACCTCCCTTCGGCGGGAAGGGCCGGCAGGCGGCGACGTGGGCGATCCCCTCGTGGCGACCCAGGTAGAGCAGGAGTGTGTCGGCGTCCGCCGGGGTGGGCGACCGCAGGGCCAGCGACCGGTCGGGGCGAAGGGGGCTGCGGTCACCGAGCAGCTCCAGGACGCGGGTGGCCGGGTCGGCGAGGAGCGTCTCGAGCCATCTCGGCGCGTCGCGCTCCGGGCCATCGCGGTCGATGACCGGTGCGGTCATGGGCAGGTCGTGCATCGGGTCGTGGTCCACGTCACCCACCCTAGGGACCGGCCCCGGATCCTCGCGCGGAGGGCGTTGGTCCCGGCATCTGCGCCGCTCTCCTAATACGGTGGGCGGGTGACCTCTCGTGGACCGCTCGCTCTCGCTGCCCTGGCCAGCGCCGCCGTACCAGGCCTCGACCCCAGCTCGGTCGAGGGGGTCGTGGGCTCTGGACCCAGCCGATCCTTCGAGGTCGCCTTCGTCCAGGACCACGAGCACCGCCGCTGGGTGATCCGCTGCCCGCGCACGCCCGCGGCCTCCGCCCGGCTCGAGCAGTCGGCCGCCCTCCTGGCCCTGCTCACCCGTCGCCTGACCATGCCGGTCCCCGTGGTCAAGGGCTGGGTGGCACTGCCCGAAGGGGGCCGGGCCGCCGTCCACGCCTACCTCACCGGACGGGCCATCGACCTCGCGTCGATCGCCCCCGGCTCCTCCCTCGCCGTCGGGCTGGGTCGAGCGCTGGCCCACCTGCACAACCTCGACCGACGCATCTACGAGGAGGCCGGCGTCCCCGTCTACGAGGCGGAGGCGTACCGCACCCGACGTCTGGCCGAGCTGGACCGGGCCGCCGCCACGGGGCGCGTCCCGACGGGTCTGCTCACCCGCTGGGAGCACACCCTCGAGGACGTCTCGCTGTGGCGCTTCACGACCACGCCGACGCATGGCGGCATCGGGTCGTCGACGATCTTGGCCACCCCCGACGACGGCGAGGACCCTGACGTCAAGTCACTGCTCGGCTGGGAGTCGGCCCAGGTCGCCGACCCGGCCGATGACCTCGCGGCGCTCGTCGGCGAGCTGCACCCCGACAGCCTCGACACGGTGCTGGAGGCCTATGCCCATGCCCGGTCCGACCGGCCGGACCAGCACCTGCAGGAGCGCGCCCGGCTCGTGCACCAGATGCAGCTCGTCCGCACGATGATGTCCGCCGTCGCGGCCGGCGACGACGAGGGCGCAGAGGAGCACGCGCGGCAGCTGCGCCGTCTCGACGACCGACTCGCGCGCGAGGACGAGGAGCACGCGGCAGCAGCCAAGCGCGTCGTGCGGCCCGCCGCACCCGCCGCGGGGGCCGCCTCCGACACCCCGCCCGAGGCTGCCGCTGACGCCGACAAGGGCTCTTCGGTCGAGGCAGTCGAGGCCCCGTCGCGTGACGCGGACGCCACCGACAGCTCTCCGCGAGACGCCGCGTCCGGAGCGGATCAGACAGCGGGCGGGGAGGGTCACACCGTGGCCGGGCAGGACCAGACCCTCGCCGCAGACGGTGACGAGGAGGCAGCCGTCGAGGTCGAGGCCACCGGCGCCCCGACGCCGGTCGAGGTCCCCGCCAGCAACACCTCGCATGCTGCGCCGAAGGACTCGGACGCCGGACCTGCATCTGCGTCTGGGGACACCATGACTCGGGCCAGCGATTCCGCCACGACCGACCTGACCAGCAGCTCGGACGGCTCACCCACCACCGACACCGCCCCGGTGCCGCACTTGGTCCGCGACCACGAGACCGCGGAGATCGTCCCGCTCACCGGCGACGAGGGCGACGACGTCCTCCCGCCCTCGCCCCGCCGCTGACCCGCCGCCGCTCCGCCCCCCGGGTGGAGGTATACCCGCGGACGATTCCTCCTCGAGTCGGCATCCACCCACGCCGCCACCCCCACGGGTGGAGGTGAACTCGCCGACGATTCCTCCGCGAGTCGGCATCCACCCGCTCTGGGCGACCCAGCACCCACCCCACCCGCACCCTGCGAGTGGAGGTGAACTCGCGGACGATTCCTCGGCGGGTCGGCATCCAACCGTCCTGGGCGAGTCGGCATCACCCGCTCTGTGCGAGCGAAGGGGGTCAGGCGAGTGAGCCGGCCCCGTCCTGGACGACGTCGCCGAGCAGGGCGACGATCTCGTCCTCGCTGAGCAGCTCCGGGCGGAGCGTCTCCCCCGTCGCCGCGTGGAAGAAGGCGCCGCGCACCCGATCGGGGTCGATCCCCCGCCAGCGGGCATAGGCGATCCGATAGGCCGAGAGCTGGACCGCTCGGACCCGGGCCTCGGCGCCTCGTGGCGGTCGGCCGGTCTTCCAGTCGACGACGCTCACTCCCCCGTCGTCATCGGCGAAGACTGCGTCGACCCGGCCGCGCACCGCATGCCCGCCCAGGACGATCTCGAGCGAGAGCTCGACCTCGAGGGGGACCCGGTCGGCCCACTCGCTGGCGAGGAAGTGCTCCTGCATGACGGTCAGGTCCTCGTCGCCCAGAGACTCGTCGGCGCTGCCGGGCAGATCGAAGACGTCGACGAGACCGGCGTCGGCGTAGTGCTCCTCGACCCACGCGTGGAAGGCCGTGCCTCGACGGCCCGCCACCTGGGGCGGCTGCGGCATCGGTCGGCGCAGGTCGAGCGCAAACGCACTCGCGTCGCGCGCCAGCGAGACCAGCTGCGAGGTCGACAGGTGGGCCGGCAGCTCGACCGAGAGGTCCTGCCCCCGCGACCGTCGCCGCCGCTCGCGCTCCTCGAGCAGGAGACGCAGCTGGTCGTCGAGCGGGTCGGCACCGAGCTCGTCGGCGACGTCTCCGGCGTCCAGTCCGGCCATCTGCGTGGCTGCCGACGCGAGCCCAGCGCGCTCGGGGGCCGGGTCCCCGCCGGGCCACATGACCTGCCGCGACACCTCGAGGGAGGGGTTGCGTACCTCCTTGGACTCCGGCATCTCCGCCTGGTCGACCTGGTCGACGACCCCCGTCACGCAGGCCTCGTCGAGGAACCGGGAGGGCAGCCGCGGCTGCTGCCCGGTTGCTCCCCAGACCCACGACCCCAGCAGCAGCTGGCTGCGAGCCCGGGTGAAGGCGACGTAGGCCAGCCGGCGCTCCTCGAGGAGCCCGTGATCGCCGTTGGCCGCCCGATAGCGCTTGAGCTCGTCCTGCAGCGCCTTGGTCTCGGCGAGCGACAGGTCGAGGTGCGGCAGCCCCTCGCGGTCGCCACGGAGGGGGAAGGGCACGCCGTCGAGGCCGGAGATCCAGCCCGACTCGTTGACCTGGCCGAGGGTCCATCCGCCCTCGTCGGTGAAGGAGGAGCGTGACGCGTGCGCGGGGAAGACACCCTCCGACAGACCGGGGACGGCCACGACATCCCACTCGAGGCCCTTGGCCGCGTGGCAGGTGAGGATCTGCACAGCATCCTTGGTCGGCTCGACCACCGGCGCCTCCAGGCCCCGCTCCTGCTGGACGGCCGCCTCGATCCAGTCGATGAACCCACCGAGGGTCGGCCGGTCGGCACTGGACGCGAACTGCGCGGCGACGTCGGCGAAGGCGTCGAGGTGGGCGCGAGCCGCCCCGGGCGACCAACCCGGTCGGGCGAGGACCTCGATGTCGACCCCGAGCTCGCGCTCGGCCTCACCGACGAGGTCGGGCAGCGACATGCCGGCTCCGCGCCGCAGCCGGGAGACCATGCCGGCGATGTGGCGCAGCCGGGTCAGGGCGGCGTCAGAGATGGCCTGCCCGGACTCGCCGAGCCAACCGGGCTCGGGCAGCTGGTCCAGGGCGTCGATGATCGTCACGACGTCGTCGGGACCGGACGCCGGTCCACCGACGGCAGGCTCCTCCCCGGTCTCGGCGGCGATCTGCGCAGCGACCTCGGCCCTCGCCTCGCGGCCGAGGTGCCGCGCCCAGGCCCCGAGCCCGTCGAGGTCGGCCGGACCGAGCAGCCCGGGAGGTCCGGTGAGCAACCGCATGAGCCGGTCCCCCCGCATGGGGTCCTGCACGATCGTCAGCAGCGAGATGACGTCGGCGACCTCGGGGGTGAGCAGCAGCCCACCCAGCCCGACGACCTCGTGCGGGATGTTGCGGGCAGCGAGCGCCTCGGCGATGAGGGTGAACTGACTGCGCTTGCGGCACAGCACGGCCGCGCTGCGGCGGGCCGTGCCCCCGTCGCCCGTCCCCCGCCTGGTCTCGATCCACTCCGCGACCCGAGCCGCCTCCTCGTGGGCCGTCTCGGTGCGCAGTGCCTGCACCTGACCACGCTGGGCACCCGGCCGAGCGCGAAGGGAGGTCACCGGCACCCCGCTCACGGCGCCGAGCGGTCCGGCCACGGCGTTGGCGACCTCGAGGATCGTCTCGTCGTTGCGCCAGCTCGTCGACAGGTGCTTGACCGGGGCCGGTTGCCCCGCCGTCGCGAAGTGCCTGGGGAAGGTCGCCAGCGTGGTCGCGCTCGCCCCGCGCCAGGCATAGATGGACTGGTGCGGGTCGCCGACCGCGGTGACCGCTGCGGGCGGCTGGCCCTGGGGGGCGAAGAGCTCGCGCATGAGGACCAGCTGGGCCTCGGAGGTGTCCTGGAACTCGTCGAGCATGACCACGCGGAACCGGTCGCGCTCGGCCTGGCCGAGGTCGGGGAATCGGGTGGCGAGCGCCGCGGCGAGCGCCATCTGGTCGGCGAAGTCCATGACCGACCGCTCGCGCTTGACCTCCCGGTAGCGCTCGACGATCGGCAGGATGAGCCGCTGCTGCGCCATCGGGGTGATGACCTTGCCGCGGAAGTCCTTGGTGAAGTCCTTGTCCGAGGCCGCCACGCCCTCGAGGTGGGCCAGCGTCCGCCGGGAGAAGTCCTCGATGTCCTGCGGCGTGCACAGGTGCTCGGCCAGCTCACCGGCGAGCGAGACGATCGCGTAGGTCACGGTGGACTCGACCTTGTCGATGTCCTCCATCGGACCGTCCCACGCAAGCACGACCTCGTGCGCGAGCTGCCAGGTGGCCGCCTCGGACAGCAGTCGCGAGTCCTTCTCGTAGCCCAGCCGCAGCGCCCCCTCACGCACCAGCCTCCCGGCGTAGGAGTGGTACGTGGAGATCGTCGGCGTGCCGCCGAGGCCGTCGGCGTCGCCCTCGGGAGGCGTCCACACCCCGGTCTGCTCCAGCGTGGCCAGTCGGCGGGCGACCCGCTCGGCGAGCTCGCCGGCAGCCTTGCGGGTGAAGGTCAGCCCGAGGACCTGCTCAGGGGTGACCAGGCCGTTGGCGACGAGCCACACGACGCGCGCGGTCATCGTCTCGGTCTTGCCGGAGCCGGCACCCGCGACGACGAGGAGCGGCTCGAGCGGTGATTCGATGATCTCGCGCTGCTCCTCGGTGGGCGGGTGCTCCTGACCCAGCGCACGGGCGAGGTCGACGGCACCGATCGTGGGTGGCCAGGTCATCGCAGTCGTCCCCCTTCGTCATGGGCCGGGCAGGAGGAGCGGACCGGGCAGATGCGGCAGCGTCCCTCCTCCGGCTGGGCGGCGAAGGTGGCCGCAGCCATCCCGTCGGCCGCGTCGGTGATCAGGTCGTGGAAGTGTCGCGGGTCGTCCGCGGCACCGATCGGCTCTTGTCCTTGCACGGCGTTCTTGGAGGTGCGCGCCTTGCCCAGGTGCACCAGGGCCGCGCCCGCGCCCTCGGTGCCGTGCTCACCGAAACCGCCCTCGGCGATCGCCACCTGGTAGGACCCCAGCTGTGGGTGCTCGGACAGGTCCTTGGCGGTGGGCGCGGAGGAGCCGGTCTTGTAGTCGATGACCCGCACGCGCCCGTGGGCGTCGACCTCGAGCCGGTCGACGCTGCCCTGCAGCACCGCCCGGCCCAGCTCGACGCGGAAGCGCTCCTCGGTCGCCACCGGCCGCCAGCCCTCGTGGGCCGCTCGCTGGTGGTACTCCGCGAGCCAGTGGGCCATCGCCCGTGCCCGCTCCAGCTTTTGGTCGGTGACCCAGCCGGGCGCCATGCCGAGGGAGGGCCAGCGCCGCTCGAGCTCGGCCTGGAAGGCCTCCTCCCCCGCGTCGCCGAGGTCGTGCGCGAGCGCGTGGATCAGGGTGCCCACCTCGGCCGAGGTCTGGCTCGGCCCGTCTCCGCCGGCCGACTGCAGGAGCCAGCGCAGTCCGCAGTCGGTGAACAGCTGCACCTTGGACGGACTGACGGTGACGGGGATGCCCTCCTGCCGGACCGGGCGGGTGTCGCTGAGGTCGCGCAACGCCCACCACGACGAAGGGGAGGCCCCTGCCACTCCCGCAGCGGCGAGCAAGGCGAGCCGCGCGACGGCCCGAGCGACCGCGGCCGGGTCGGTGGACGCGAGCTGCTGGCGCAGCCGCGCGACGAGTCCGGTCAGGTCGAGCGGTGCCGGGGCATCGGTCGGCTCCCGCCGCAGGACGTCCTGCGGGAGCGGGTCGACGATGTCGAGGTAGACCGACGGCTGCTCGTCCTCGGCGGCGACGGCGGTGACGAGCACGCGGTCCGTGGCCCGGGTGAGGGCGACGTGGAAGAGCCGGGTCTCGTCGTGGCGGACCGCGGCAGCGGCACCGGCCCCGGTGTGGTCACGGCCGGTCACGATGTCGACGAGGCGCTCGGACCCGAGCAGAGAGCCGCGCAGCCGCAGGTCCGGCCACACCCCCTCCTGCACACCGGCGATGACGACCGTGTGCCACTCGTTGCCGGCGGCCGTCTGCGGCGTGACGAGGGAGACGGCGTCTGCGTCGGGGCTGCGCGCAGCGAGGGAGTCGGCTGCGACGGCCTGCCCGGCGACCGCGTCGAGGAAGGCGTCGGGCCCGGAGGCGGGCAGTGCGTCCTGGTGGGCGGCCGCTGCGTCGAAGAGCGCCACCACGGCGTCGAGCGCGCGGTCGGCTCTGGCCCCGCCGCCGCCACCGGCGAGCGCCGCAGCGCGCCAGGTGTCTGCGACGTCGGCCGCCTGCCACATCTGCCACAGGACCGACTCCGCGGACACACCCGGGGCCCACCCCGCCCCGTCATCGCCCGCGCGTGCCGCCGCCCGCCCGGCCGCGACGACGAGCGCGAGCCGGTGCAGTGGTGCGGCGTCGTGACCGAGGTGGATCAGGTGCTCGGGATCGAGCACGAGCTCACCGAGCAGCTCGTCGCTCGTGCGGATGCCTCCGGCGGCGAGCTCGTCACGGCGCAGCGCCCGCCGCAGGCGGCGGATCGCGACCGTGTCGGCGGCGACGAGGGGGCTGGCGAGCAGGTCGACCACGTCGGCCGCCGGGACGGTGTCGATGCGGTCGCGCGCCAGGTCGACGACGAGCGAGAGGAGGTGGAGAAGGGGGCGGGCCGCCGGCTCGTCGCGGACCGCCACCCGGTGGGCGTCACCGAGCACGGGCACGCCACGAGCGGCCAGGACCCGGCGCAGGGTCGCCTGCCGGGCGGCCCCTCGGACGACGACGGCCATCTGCTGCCACGGGACCCCGTCGAGCAGGTGCGCGGCGCGCAGCTCGTGGGCGATGAAGGCCGCCTCCTGGGCGCTCGAGTGCAGCACGTGCGCCTCGAGCACACCCCCGGGGGCTGCGGGGCTGCCCGACCGCTGGGCCCCACCGCCGAGGGCGGCGATCTTGGGAACGACCCGGGCAGCCGCTGCGTGCACCTGCTCGGGCAGCCGGTGGCCGTGGCCCAGGAGATGTGTGGTGACCCGGCGCCCGGGCCACTCGTCGACCAGATGGTGCGGATCTGCTCCGCGGAAGCCCTGGACGGCGACGTCAGGGTCGCCCACGAGGACCAGGTCGACCCCCTCACCGGTCAGCGCACGCAGCAGCCTGGCGGCGGGCGCCGTGAGCTCCTGCGCGTCGTCGACGACCACGAGACGCATCCCGGAGCGCACCCGCTCCCTGGCCTCAGGGTCCTCCTCGAGCAGCTCTGCCGCGGCGGTCAGCACCCAGGCCGGGTCGAAGGCACCCGGTCGCGACAGCGCGGTGACCTCGTCGTACTCGCGGGCCACCTCGGCTGCGGCCACCCACTCAGGTCGACCGTGTGCCCGTCCGAGCGCGGCGAGGTCGTCGGGGGTGACACCGTGCTCGATGGCGCGCATGAGCAGGTCGCGCAGCTCCTCGCGGAACCCGCGCGTCGCGAGGGCCTCGACGAGGTCCTGCGGCCACTGCGGGCCGGTGCCGCTCTCACGGTGCCCGGCGAGCAGCTCGCCGAGCACGAGGTCCTGCTCGGCGCCGGACAGCAGCCGTGGCGCCGGGTCGCCCCGCAGCACCGCGTGCTGGCGCAGCACGGCGAATCCGAGGGCGGGCATCGTGCGGGCCATGGGCTCGGTGGTCGCCCCGGTGAGGCCGGCCGTCACTGCGTCACGAGCCGTCGCCGCAGACAGTCGCGTCGCCGCGACGAGCAGGACCTCGCCGGGTGCGCACTCGCCACGCGCGACCCGGTCGAGCACGGCGGCGACGGCCACGGTGCTCTTGCCGGTCCCGGGTCCGCCGAGCACGCGCACGAGGTCTCCGCGCGCCGCGACGGCAGCCGCCTGCTCGGCGTCGAGGGAGGCCTCGGAGGCGGGCCCGCCAGAGGACGGGGCCCGCAGGTGCACGGTCGGGAGCTGCTCGGTCACGAAGCCATCCCACCACCCCGCACCGACAACGCGTGCGGGCGGCAGGTGTGCAGGCGCAGGGCGCGGACGACTCGCGCGCGTGGACCGTACCCGGTGCTCTCGCGCGCTACTACCGGTAGGTAGGATCGTGTCGTCCGCCACACGGTGGGATCCGCCACACGGTGGACCGATTTCTCCGGAGGAACCCATGAGCTCCCACACGCCCGGCACCCGAGTTCAGCGGATGCCGCGCGCCCAGCGGCGCGCCCAGCTCCTCGAGGCCGCCCTCGGCGTCTTCGTCGCCAAGGGCTACCACGCCGCTGCCATGGAGGACATCGCCGAGTCGGCAGGGGTCTCCAAGCCGGTCCTCTACCAGCACTTCCCCGGCAAGCTGGAGCTCTACCTCGCGCTGCTCGACGACCAGTGCGACCACCTCGAGGCCCTCGTGCTCGAGGCGCTCGACTCCAGCGACGACCACGAGGAGCGCGTCTACGCGACCGTGCGGGCCTTCTTCAACTTCGTCGCCGACGAGGGCGGTTCCTTCCGGCTCATCTACGAGTCGGACCTGACCAACGACCCGCAGGTGCGGCACCGTCTCGACGCGCTCGAGGCCCAGCTCGGCGAGGCCATCGCCCAGCGGATCATCCAGGACACCCCACTGCCGATGGAGCTGGCCGAGATGCTCGGCCTGGCGATGTCCGGCGCCGCCCAGGTCATGGCCCGCACCTGGCTGGCGCACGGCGCCCACTTCACCAAGGAGGTCGCCGCCCAGGCAGCAGGCCACCTCGCGTGGCGCGGGATCGGCTCCTTCCCGGTCAACCGGATGGGATCGATCGACCCCGCCACCGGCGCTGTCGCCGGCGAGTGACACGATGAGTGGCAGTTCACCCACCGACACCGAAGGAGTGACCGTGGAGGTCAAGATCGGCATCCAGAATGTGGCCCGCGAGGTCGTCATCGAGGCCACGGGCTCCGAGGCGGAGATCGAGGCGGCAGTGCAGACCGCGCTCGACGGAGGTTCCCTGGTCCTCACCGACGACAAGGGCCGTCGCGTCATGGTCCCGGCCGGGGCGCTGGGCTACGTCGAGGTCGGCGAGCCGACCCGCGGACGCGTTGGTTTCGGCGCCTGATCCGAGGCTTATTTAGCATGCGGTGACAAGGACCGCAGCCAAATCGTCACATCCTGAGATTCGCAACAGGAGCCTCAGGAGTCTATGTTGATCACAGAGCCCGCACGGGGCTACTGATCGCGCCCGTACACCCCTGTCGGGCGCAGAAGGAGTGATCAACTGTGCTGTGGACCATCATCGTCACCGTCATCATGGGCGCCATCATCGGTGCACTGGCTCGTCTGGTTCTCCCCGGCAAGCAGAGCATCTCGACGCTCGTCACCGTGATCCTGGGCATCCTCGGAGCCCTCATCGGCTCCTGGGCGTACAGCGCCATGTCGGATAACTCCGGCACGTCCGGCATCGACTGGATCGCTCTCATCCTCGGCGTCATCGCCGCCGCGGTCCTGATCGTGATCTACGGCATGATCGTCGGCCGCAAGCAGGTCTGACGCACCACGCCTGACCGAAGGGGGGCTCGCCAACTCGGCGGGCCCCCTTCGTCATGTCCGGACGCGGTCAGGCGGACAGGCCGAGCCGCCCCATCCGCAGCTGGTGGCGGTCGGTGAGCCGCTGCATCAGCTCGCCGATCTCCTCGAGGGTGGCGCCGGGACGGTCGTGGCTGAGGCCGAGCACCAGGTCGCCGAGCGCCTCGCGCTGGGCCGCGACCACCTGGCCCTGGGTGAGCGCCTCTCCCATGAGCCGTCGCCCCCACAGGGCCAGCGGACCACCGCGGCGCGGGTCGTCGCGGATCCCCGCACGGACCGCCGAGACGATCGTGTCAACGTCACGGTGGCCGGTCCCCCTCGCCTGCTCGACGACGGCCCGCGAGCGAGGGTCGATGTACTTGGCGATCTCGACGAAGAAGTCGTTGGCGATGCCGTCGCCGATGTAGGCCTTGACCAGTCCCTCGAGCAGGTCGCGGGGTCGGGTCCGCGCGTGGTAGGCCTCGAAGGCGTCCTCGAAGGGAGCCATCGCCGCGACCGGGTCGCCACCGAGCTCGGTGATGCGATCACTCAGGTGCTCGTGGTGGTGGAACTCCTTGACCGCCATGCCGGCGAGGGCTCGCTTCAGGACCATGTCCCGGGCCAGCTCGGAGTCGGCGGCCAACCGGGTGAACCCCGAGATCGTGCCGTAGGCGACGACACCGAGGAGCTCGATGGTGCCCTCACGTTCGCGGTCGCCGAGGCTGTCGGGGGACGAAGGGAGTGCCTGCTCGCTCATGGGTCGCAGCCTAGTGCGCGACCGCGACGTTTCGGCCGGAACGCGAGGTGGCGGGTAGCATGCACATGACCAGCGGTGCCCGGTCGGCATCCTTTACGCCCGGACGAGACGTCCGGCGCGGTCGCCCCACTCGCGGCAGACCGCATGACTGACCTCCGATCGGCCCGTGCCACCCTCGGCGCGCGCTTCGCGCCGTCCACGCTGATCGTGAGACTTCATGTCCGACACCACCACACCCGAGGCGCTGTCCGCCGCCGACCGCGAAGCCGTGCAGGCGACTCCTGACGTCCAGGGCACCGCCCCCGAGGCGGCGCAGCTGACCTTCGCGGACTTCGACGTCAACCCCGAGATCGTCGCCGCGCTGGCCGACGCCGGGATCGTCCACCCCTTCCCGATCCAGGCGATGACCCTGCCGGTCGCCCTCGGCCGCCACGACATCATCGGCCAGGCCAAGACGGGTACCGGCAAGACGCTCGGCTTCGGCATCCCGATCCTCGAGCACATCGACGTCGACTCCGACGACCCGCGTCCCCAGGCCCTGGCCGTCGCCCCGACGCGTGAGCTCGCCGGCCAGGTGGCCGCCGACCTCGAGCGCGCCGGCAAGCGTCTGGGCATCAAGGTCCTGACCGTCTACGGCGGCCGTGCCTACGAGCCGCAGATCGAGGCCCTCAAGAAGGGCGTCCACGTCGTCGTCGGCACCCCGGGTCGCCTCATCGACCTGGCCCAGCAGAAGCACCTCGACCTCTCGGCGACCAAGACCGTCGTCCTCGACGAGGCCGACGAGATGCTCGATCTGGGCTTCCTGCCCGACGTCGAGAAGATCATGGCGATGACCTCGCCGGCCCGCCACACGATGCTCTTCTCCGCGACGATGCCCGGCGCGATCGTCGCCCTGGCCCGTCGCTACATGACGCAGCCGACCCACATCCGCGCGATGAGCGAGGACGGCGAGGCCGACAGCCACACCGTCAAGGCGACCGAGCAGTTCGTCTACCGCGCGCACGCGATGGACAAGGTCGAGATGGTCTCGCGGATCCTGCAGGCCGAGGGCCGTGGCCTGACGATCATCTTCTCCCGCACCAAGCGCACCGCGGCCAAGGTCGCCGACGAGCTCGTCGACCGTGGCTTCGCCGCGGCGTCGCTGCACGGTGACCTCGGGCAGGGCGCCCGCGAGCAGGCGCTGCGCGCCTTCCGCAACGGCAAGGTCGACGTCCTCGTCGCGACCGACGTCGCCGCCCGCGGCATCGACGTCACCAATGTCACCCACGTCATCAACTACCAGTGCCCCGATGATGAGAAGACCTATGTCCACCGCATCGGCCGTACCGGTCGCGCGGGCAACACGGGCATCGCCGTGACCTTCGTCGACTGGGACGACGAGACCAAGTGGGCGGTCATCAACCGTCAGCTCGACCTCGGGATCCCCTCGGCCACGGAGACCTACTCGAGCAGCCCGCACCTCTTCACCGACCTCGACATCCCCGAGGGCACCAAGGGCCGCCTCCCCCGCACCCAGCGCACCCGTGAGGGCCTGGACGCCGAGCAGATCGAGGACCTCGGCGAGACCGGCAAGTCCAGCGGTCGTCGCCAGAGCAGCCGCGGCGGCTCCGGTGGCGGACGCGACGGCGGTCGTGGCGGACGTGACGGCGGTCGTGGCGGACGGGACGGTGGTCGCGGCAGCCGTGACGGTGGCGGTCGCGACGCCGAGCGATCTGGCAACCGCGACAGCGAGCGCAGCAGCGACCAGCCCAGCGAGGCGAAGGGGGACGGCGAGGGTCGTCCGCGTCGTCGCCGCAACCGTCGGCGCACCCACGGCGGCCAGTCCGACCAGGTCCAGGACGCTGGCTGAGGCTCGACCTCACCCGTACGACGAAGCGCCCCACCGCATGGTGGGGCGCTTCGTCGTGTAGTGGGCGAGCCCGGTCAGATGACGGCGAGGATGGCCTCGGTGACCTCGCGATAGGCAGCGGCACCCTTGCTGGAGCCGGCCGTGTCGAGGATCGAGCGGCCGGCGGCGGGTGCCTCGGCGAAGCGCACGGTCCGCGGGATCGGCGGTGAGAGCACGGGCAGCTTGTAGCGCGTGCCGAGGTCGTCGAGGACCTCGCGGGCGTGGTTGGAGCGCCCGTCGTACATCGTCGGGAGGATGCCGATGGTCTTCAGCTTCTTGTTGAGCAGCTTCTTGACGTCCTTGACGGTGTCGAGCAGCTGGCCCACACCACGGTGACTGAGCATCTCTGCCTGCATCGGGATGATCAGGCCGGTCGCGGCGGTCAGCGCCGAGAGGGTCAGGACCCCGAGGCTCGGGCTGCAGTCGAGGAGGATGACGTCGTAGTCGCCGCGGACCTCCTCGAGGACCGACTGGAGGACGAACTCGCGCCCGGGACGGGTCAGCAGCTGGGCCTCGGAGCCGGCGAGCTCGATGGTCGCGGGCAGCAGGTCGATGCCGCCACCCATCTGCAGGATCGCGTCGGCGACCTCGGCCTGGCCCAGGACGACCTCGTTGACGGACAGCTCGACGGCGTCGGGGTCGACCCCGAGGCTGAAGGTCAGGCTGGCCTGCGGGTCGAGGTCGACGAGCAGGACACGACGTCCGAGCTCGGCCATCGCAGCACCGATCGACGCGACCGACGTCGTCTTGGCGACGCCGCCCTTCTGGTTGGCGACAGCGATGATGGCTGCCTTCTTCGCCCGAGCCACGTTGTGACGCCTTTCGATGGGAGCCGATGCAGGCTCATCCTCGCAGGTCGGCCGCTCGGGGCCGTCGCGCCACCCCGCAGCGGCGTCCCGGCAGGTCCCGCACACGGATCAGACCGCCGTGACTGCGCCGATGCGCCCCTCCCTGAAGGCCTCGACGAAGAGGGCATGGTCGGTGCGCACCCGCTGCGCGTAGTCGATGCCGAAGTCCACGAGATCCCGGACGAACTCGTCCTCGCGCCCCTCGATCACCCGGGCGATGGCCTCCTCGGTCTGGAAGTCGACGACCGTCTGGTCGCTGTCCGCGTCCGAGACGCAGTGGATCTTTGCCGTGGCGCGCCCGAGGTCAGCGACGACCGGCCTCATCTCCGACGGCTCGTGGAGGCCGCCCCAGGAGAGGTCGAGCTCGTAGGGAGACACCTCGTCGACGACGAAGCCGACGCCACGCACGGTCGTGAACCCGAGAAGGGGGTCGGCGTGCACCTGGAGCGCCCGTTGGCTGACCACCGTCCGCTCGCCCTCGTGGGCGAAGAGGTCCCGCATCCGGGGCACGTCGACCACATCGGCCAGGGCCGGGTGGTTCGCCTGCTTCATCGTCAGCACGATGTCGTTCTCGTTCGCCTCGTTGAACCCCTCGATCAGCACGCTGTACGCGGGCAGGCCCGCGCTGCCGATGCCGAAGCCGGAGCGCCCGACGACGTCCTTGACGGCGTAGAAGGTCTCGCGATCCACCCGCTTGGCCTCGGGGATGGTGCCGAGGTAGTCGACGAAGGCCGCAAGGACCAGCTCTCGCTCGTCCGTCTCGAGACGTCGCACCCCCGGCCCGTCCGCGAACCGCCGTCCGGACTCGCTCACCTCGGTCATGGAGTCGAGCATCGCGGCGCGGCTGTTGCGGCGGGCGCGCTGCAGGGTGGCGTGGATGGCTCCCTCGGTGTTGCCCAGGCGCAGGGCGAACTCGGAGTCGTCACTCCCTTCGACGAACTGGTGGACCCGATCGATGTAGCTGCGCAGGTAGGTCGTGGCCAGGTCCCGCACGGCCTCCTCGGGCAGCGCCTTGCGCCAGCCCATGAGGGCCAGCCCGGCGACGAAGCGCTTCAGGTCCCAGGTGAAGGGGCCGACATAGGCCTCGTCGAAGTCGTTGACGTCGAAGACGAGCTCACCGTGCGAGTTGATGTACGTCCCGAAGTTCTCGACGTGGAGGTCGCCGTGGATCCACACCCGCCCGGTCCGCTCATCCGCCCAGGGCTGCTCGATGGCGGCCATGTCACGGTGGAAGAGGCAGGCTGTCCCTCGGTAGAAGGCGAAGGGGTGGTCCGCCATCTTGCGGAACTTCACCCGGAAGGCGGCGGGAGACTCCTGCATGAGGTCGGCGAAGGCTGCCTCGAGCGTGTCGATGACGAACTGCTGACGATCCTGGTCCATCGCTCGACGCTATGCCTCGCGCCTGTGGATCCTCTGACCGTCAGTGCAGGACGGGGATGGTCCCCGAGGATGCCGCGACGATCCGCTCCAGGGACTCGGGGGACGTGGTGTTCTCTCCCAGCCGGTTGTCCTTGCCGTCACCGTGGAAGTCGCTGCTCCCCGTGACGACGAGGTCGTGCTCGGCAGCCAGGCGCCGGGCGAAGATCCGGCCGTCGTCGTCGTGGTCGCGGTGGTCGGCCTCGATGCCGACGAGCCCGGCGTCGACGAGGGTCGCCACGTCATCGGCCCCGAGGGAGCGCTGCCGCTGGGTGGCGAAGGGGTGCGCGACGACGGGGACGCCGCCGGCCGCACGGACCAGCCGGACCGCCTCGGCGGTGTCGATCGCGTAGTGCGGCTCGTAGTAGGCCGAGCCGTTGTGCAGCCAGCGGGCGAAGACCTCGTTGCGGTCGGTCGCGATGCCGTTGGCCACGAGGGCATCGGCGAGGTGCGGCCGGCCGAGCGAGGTCTCGCCGTCGGCCACCTGGGCCAGGACGTCCTCCCACGTGACCGCGACCCCGTCGGCGGCCATGTGCTCGACGATGCGCTGCAACCGTGGCACCCGGTCCTCACGCATCCGACGCATCTCCTCGCCCAGGGTCACGTCGGCCGGGTCGAAGAGATAGGCCAGGAGGTGCACCGTCCGTCCGCGGTGCCGGGTCGACAGCTCGGCACCGCGCACGAGCTCCACCCCGTGGCGCTGCGCGGCCTCAGCCGCCTCGTCCCACCCCACGGTGGTGTCGTGGTCGGTGATGGCCAGTGTCGTCAGGCCCGCCTCGGCCGCCTGGGCGAGCAGGTCGGCGGGCGCATCAGTGCCGTCGCTGCGGGAGGAGTGGGTGTGCAGGTCGATCACCTCGACCACACTAGCCCGCCGCGAGGAGGTCAGCTCAGACCCGGCCAGCGCGGCGCGCGCTTCTCGGCGAAGGCCCGCACGCCCTCGGCCCGATCGGCGCTGAAGGCCGTGTCGTGCCAGCGGGCGTCCTCGATGTCCAGGCCCTCGTCGACCGTGACGTCCAACCCCGCGCGCATGGCCGCCTTGGCGTTGCGGACACCGACCGGTGAGTGCTGGGCGATCCTCGCGGCCATGGCGAGGGCCTCCCCCTTCGCGTCGTCGACGAACCGGTCGACGAGACCCAGGCGAGCGCCCTCCTCGCCGCCGATCCGCCGCGCGGTGAAGATCAGGTCGGCGGCCCGCGACCAGCCGATCCGACGGGTGAGCAGCTGGGTCCCCCCGCCCCCGGGGATGACCCCGACGGAGACCTCCGGCAGCGCGAAGCCGGCCCGGGGGCCCGCGACGATCAGGTCGCACGCGAGCGCGATCTCGCACCCGCCTCCGAGGGCATGTCCGTCGACCGCCGCGATCGTCGGCACCGGCAGGTCGTACAGCGCCCGGTAGGCCAGCCGGTTGCCCGGGCGCTGGGCCCGCAGGTCGTCGTCGCTGAACCCGTTGCGCTCCTTCAGGTCCGCCCCGACGCAGAAGGCCTTGGCGTGGCTCGAGGTCACGACGACCGCACGCACCGACGTGTCGGCGCGCAGCTCGTCCCCCGCCGCGACGAGGGCCTGCGCCATCGCCGTGGAGACGGCATTCATCGCCTCGGGTCGGTCGAGGACGACCTCGGCGACGCCACCGTCGTGACGCTCGATGCGGACGAGGGACTTGGTCATGGTGCAGGCCTTTCGCGTCAGGGGCGGGCGAGCAGTGCGGCGATGCCCTGGCCCACGCCGATGCACATCGTGGCGATCGCGTGGTCCAGGTCGTCGTCGGCCATCGAGATGGCTGCCGAGAGGGCGATCCGGGCGCCGCTCATGCCGAGCGGGTGGCCGAGCGCGATCGCGCCCCCGTGCGGGTTGACCCGCGGGTCGTCGTCGGCGATGCCGAGCTCGCGCAGCACCGCCAGCCCCTGCGAGGCGAAGGCCTCGTTGAGCTCGATGACCCCGACCGCGTCGAGCTGCACGCCGGTGCGCTGGAGCAGGCGCTGGACCGCAGGTGCTGGTCCCATGCCCATCACGCGCGGCTCGACGCCGACAGCCGTCACGGCGTCGACCCGGGCGATCGGCGTCAGCCCGTGGCGCTCGACGGCTTCCTCCGAGGCGACGAGCAGGGCGGCGGCCCCGTCGTTGACGCCCGAGGCATTGCCTGCCGTGACCGAGCCGCCCTCGAAGATCGGGCGCAGGCCGGCGAGCGCCTCGACCGACGTCGAGCGCGGGTGCTCGTCGGTGTCGACGAGCACCGGGTCGGCCTTGCGTCGCCGCACGCTCACCGGGACAATCTCGCGCGCCAGCCGCCCGGAGGCGATGGCCGCGGCCGCGCGCTCCTGCGAGCGGAGCGCGAAGGCGTCCTGGTCCTCGCGCGAGACGTCGTGGTCCACCGCGACGTTTTCGGCAGTGCGCGGCATCGGGTCGGTGCCGTACATGCGCTCCATCTGCGGGTTGACGAAGCGCCAGCCGATCGTCGTGTCCTCGAGCGTCATCCCGCGACTGAAGGCACTGTCGGCCTTGGGCAGGACGAAGGGAGCGCGGCTCATGCTCTCCGCTCCCCCAGCGATCATGAGGTCGGCGTCACCGGCGACGATCGCGCGGGCCGCGTAGCCCACGGCGTCGAGCCCGGAGCCGCAGAGCCGGTTGATCGTCGTGCCGGGCACCGAGACCGGCAGCCCGGCGAGCAGGGCCGCCATCCGCGCGATGTTGCGGTTGTCCTCGCCGGCCTGGTTGGCATTGCCGAGCACGACGTCGTCGACGAGCGCCGGGTCGAGCCCGTCGTGGCGCCCCATCAGCTCACGGATGACGTGGGCGGCCAGGTCGTCGGGGCGCACGCTGGAGAGCGCGCCGCCGTAGCGACCGATGGGCGTGCGGACGCCGTCGACGATGTAGGCCCGACGGGCCTCGCTCACTGGTCGCCCGCCAGCCGCGCCCGGCCGGCGTCGGTGAGGACGCGGTCGGTGCCCTCGGTGGCGACGAGCTGCGGGTCCGACTTGTAGAGGTCGGCGCGCACGGCGGGGTCGAGGCCGACCTCGCGCGCGGCCTGGTGGGCCTCGAGCTTGTTGAGCCGCCCACCGTTGTCGGCCATCCGCTGGAGGAAGGCGCGCACCGGGTCGCCGGCAGCCGCCGCGGACGGGGTCTGCGGGTCGGGCAGCTCGACGAGCGCCTCGAGCTGGGCGATGACCGCACGGACGGTCTCGCGCCACGAGGCGGCGGTCTGGGCGATGTCGGTGGCGGCGCCGCCGCTGCCCTGCCAGGTGCGCTTGGGGTAGCGGTGGACGTACTCGCGCTCGAGCTCGAGCATGCGAGCGGTGTGGTGGGCGAACTGCTCGGCGCTGCCGTGCAGGAAGACCCAGTTGCGGGTCTCGTGGGCTCGCTTGCCCTGCGACTCGAGCTCCTCGTCGCTCAGCTCGGATGCGGGGACACCCTGGGTGGCGTCGTTCATGATCTTTCCCTTCATCGGTGCGTCAGTCGAGCCGACGCAGCTGGTCGCGATAGCGGGTGGAGTTGTGGAGGTACTCGCCGACGCCGAAGCGGATCCAGTCCGCGGCCTCGGGTGGGGCGGGGCGCACCTTGGCGGGGACACCGACGGCCATCGAGGACTCGGGGATCGTGGCGTGCTCGGTGACCACGGCCCCGGCCCCGATCACCGACCGCGCGCCGATGGTGGCGAAGTTGAGGACGACCGACCCGGAGCCGATCAGGCAGCCGTCGCCGATCGTGCAGCCCTCGAGATGGACGTTGTGCCCGACGACGCAGTCGGCGCCGACGGCGGTCGGCTGCTCCTCGATGCAGTGGACGATCGTGCCGTCCTGCACCGAGCTGCGGTCGCCGACGATGATCCGCCCGAAGTCGGCGCGCAGCACCGCGGTCGGCCACACCGACGCCTCCTCGCCGAGCGTGACCGCGCCGATCACGACCGCGTCCGGGTGGACGTAGGCGGAGTCCGGGATGACCGGGACCAGGTCGCCGAGTGCGTAGATCGCCATGTCAGGCCACCTGCGGCAGGTCGCGGTAGACACGAAGGGCGTTGCCGCCCAGTACCGCAGCCACGTCCGCGTCGGGCACCAGGTCGGCGACGGCGCGGGCGTTGAGGTCGGTCCCGGGCACGCCGGGCCAGTCGGTCGCGAAGATCATCTTCTTGGCCAGACGCTGCAGACCCGCGGCGGCGTAGTACTCGGGCAGCCGCTTGGGCGGCAGCCCCGACAGCTCGATCCACACGTGCGGGTTGCTCATCGCCATGAAGGCCGCCTGCTCGTACCACCAGCCGCGCCCACCGTGCGCGAGGACGATGTCGAGCTCGGGGAAGTCCCGCGCGACGGGCAGCAGGTAGGTCGGGTCGGCGTACTGGTTGGACGACCCGGCGAAGGTCGACGTCCCGCAGTGCACGACGAGCGGGGCCCGCTCCTCCACCAGCACCTGATAGGCCGGGTAGAGCATCGGGTCGTCGCAGCGGAAGCCGCCGTGGACCGGGTGCAGCTTCAGCCCCGCAGCCCCCAGCCCGAGCTGGCGGCGCACCTCGTCACCGATCGGGTGGTGCAGGTGCGGGTTGACATTGCCCATCGGCCGGAAGCGCTGCGGGTTGTGCTCGACGATCGGCAGCAGGTCGTCGAAGAGCTGCATGCCGGTCGCCTTGGGGCTGTACTCGCAGAAGATCACGGCGACGTCCACGCCCTGGTCGGCGAAGAGGTCGTCGATGACATCGGGACGGGGTCTCCCTTCGCCGTCCCAGGCCCGCTCGAGCAGGCCCTCCGGGCCGAACTGGCGCGCCCAGTCGATCCACGAGGGGGCGAGGGTCGACAGGACGGGCACGTGGACGTGCGCGTCGACGAGCTGGTGTCCGTCGAGCACGGCGCCTCAGAGGTCCTGGACCATCGGGGTGTCGACCCCGATCGGGCCGGTCTTGTGCGACCCGCCCGGGGCGCCGAGCGGCTCGTCGCGACCCTCGAGCGTCTCGGTGAAGAAGCGCCGGTTGTCCTCGATGTGCTCGGTCATGTCGTCGGCGACCCGACGGTCCTGGCTGATCGCCTCGACGGGGCACACGGGCTCGCAGGCGCCGCAGTCGATGCACTCCTTGGGGTTGATGTAGAGCTTGCGGTCACCCTCGTAGATGCAGTCGACGGGGCACTCCTCCGTGCAGGACGTGTCCATGACGTCCAGGCAGTGGCCGGCAATGACGTACGGCATGTCGAATTCCTCTCTCAGGCGGGCTGCGGGACGGCAGGCTGCTGGTCAGTCGAGTGTCCCGGAAATAGTTGCGCGTCGGGGTCGATGTGCACCGCCGCGTTGTTGACGGCCGTGGCGACCTCGCCGAAGCCGACGGCGATGAGGCGGACCTTGCCGTCGTAGTCGGTGATGTCGCCGGCGGAGAAGACGCCCGCGACATTGGTGCGCATGGCCGGGTCGACGACGAGGTGACGGTTGTCGTGCAGCTCGACACCCCACTCGCGAAGGGGGCCGAGGTTGGCCGTGAAGCCCAGCGCAGCCACGAGCTTGGTGCAGGGCAACGACCGGGGGTCCTCTCCCTTCGGCGTGATCGTCACGGTCTCCAGGAGGTCACCACCGTTGGTCTCGGTGACCTGGGCGTTGAGGACGACCTCGACCGGCGCCGCCTCCATCTGCTCGACCGACCCGTGGTGGGCGCGGAACTTGTCGCGCCGGTGCACGAGGGTGACGCTCTTGGCGATCGGGTGGAGCATGTTGGCCCAGTCCACCGCGGAGTCACCACCGCCGACGATGACGACGTCCTGCCCGGCGTACTCCGCCGAGCTCGGCACGAAGTACTCCAGCCCGCGGCCGAGGAAGTCCTCGCCCGCCGGCAGGGTGCGCGGGGTGAAGGTGCCGATGCCACCGGTCACGATGACCGCGCCGGCGTCGATGGTGTCGGCCGTGCTCGTCGTGACGACGAGACGCTCACGCCCTTCGCCGTCGGGCACGTGCTCGAGCCCCTGGGCCTCCTGACCCAGCAGGTACTGCGGGTCGTAGGGGGCGGCTTGCTCGACGAGGTTGGAGATGAGCTGGCGCCCGGAGATCGCGGGGAACCCGGCGATGTCGAAGATCTGCTTCTCCGGGTACATCGCGGTGACCTGGCCGCCGACCTGGCTGAGGCTGTCGACGACAGCCGTGCTCAGACCGCGGACCCCGGCGTAGTAGGCGCCGAAGAGGCCCACCGGTCCGGCGCCGACGATGAGCAGGTCGACCTTCGTGGTGGTGCTCATGAGATGGCCTCCTTGGCCTCGAGTTCCTTGACGAGCGCGCGCACCTTGAAGCGCTGCATCTTGCCCGTCGCTGTCTTGGGCAGCTCGTCGACGAAGTACACGCGACGCGGACGCTTGAAGGGGGCGAGCCCCTCGCGGCACCACGTGTCGAGCTCCTGCGCGGTCACCGCGGATCGGGTGACGACGACGGCGACCGGCTTGACCAAGCCGTCGGCGTCCTCCTGGCCGACGACGGCGCACTCGGCGATGGCGTCGTGCGCCAGGAGCCGGTCCTCGACCTCGGTCGGGCTGACCCAGATGCCACCCGCCTTGAGCAGGTCGGTGGCCCGACCCATGCAGGTGTAGTAGCCCTCGGTGTCGCGCACGTAGGTGTCGCCGGTGTTGAGCCACTCGCCCTGGAAGACGGTGCGGGTGGCCTCGGCCCGGCGCCAGTAGCCCAGCGCCGAGGAGGCACCGCGGACGAAGAGGGTGCCCGGGTCACCGTCGGCGACGAGCGTGCCGTCGAGGTCACGGATCTCGAGGTCGTAGCCGGGCACGGCCTTGCCGGTCGTGCCCATCTTGATCTCACCGGGACGGTTGGACAGGAAGATGTGCAGGCACTCGGTCGAGCCGATCCCGTCGAGGATCTCCAGTCCGAAGCGGGTCTTCATCCGCTCCTGCACCCCCTTGGGCAGGGGCTCGCCGGCCGACGCCCCGAGACGCACGCTGGCGAAGGTGTCGTCCGGGATGTCGCTGGAGAGCAGCCCCGCGTAGAAGGTCGGCACCCCGAAGAAGAGGGTGGGTCGGCCCGTGCGGATCCGCTCGGCCATGCCCGTGGGGGTCGGCCGCTCGGGGTTGAGCACCGAGGTGGCGCCTACCGAGAGGGGGAAGAACATCGAGTTGCCGATGCCGTAGGCGAAGAAGAGCTTCGCCACCGACAGGCAGCGGTCCTGCTGCGTGATCCCGAGGACCTGCGCGCCGTAGGTGTCGCACACCAGCCGGATGTTCTCGTGCCGGTGCATCGCTCCCTTCGGCTTGCCGGTGGTCCCCGAGGTGTACAGCCACAGGGCCCACGCGTCGGACCCTGCCGGGACCGGCTCGAGCTCGGTCGCGTCCGCCTGCGCCCCGCGGGCGACGAGGTCGTCCCACGAGAGCTGGTCGGCCCCGGTGATGACCGCGGCGTGCTCCCCCGGGTCACCGTCCCAGACGACCTGGCGCAGGTCCGGGCACTGTGCCGCGGCACCCGCGGCGGGCTCGGCGAAGGTGGAGCTCGCGACGAGGGCGACGGCCCCCGAGTCGTTGATGATCTCGGCGAGCTCGGCGGGGCCGTACATCGTCGAGATGGGCACCGCGACGAAGCCGCCGCGCATGGCACCGAGGACGCCCGCGAAGAGGGCGATGTCGTCGTTGGCGACGAAGACGACGCGGTCGTCGCGGCGCATGCCGAGCGAGCGGAAGCCCGCCGCGGCACGGCCGGTCAGCTCGACCAGCTGGTCATAGGTCACCGTCTGCGAGGGCGTCTCGACGGCCGGGTGGTCACCACGCTCTGCGGCGACACGGTCGACGAGCCAGGCTGCAGCGTTGAAGCCGGCTTCGGTCATCAGGCTCAGACCCTCTCCAGGTTGTACTCACCCTTTTGGCCCGAGCCGTAGCGGCGCAGCGCACCGTCGGGGCCCGACGCGTTGGGCCGGATGAAGATCCAGTTCTGCCAGGCGGTGAGGCGACCGAAGATCTTGGTCTCCATCGTCTCGGGGCCGACGAACCGGTGGTTGGCCTCCATGCCGGTGAGGGCATCGGGGCTGAGCGCGGCGCGCTCCTCGATGACGATGCGCAGCTCGTCCTCGAAGTCGATGTCGTCGAGCGCGAGGGTGACCAGGCCGGCCTTGTCGGCGGCCGCGGCGTCGAGGTCCTGGCCGGTGACCGCGCGGGCCGCCTCGAGGTCCTCGTCGCGGCCGAAGAAGCGCGACTGCAGACGGGTCAGGCCGTTGCCCATCGGGTACCGGCCGTCGTTGACCTCGGTGACCCGGATCGTCGCCGGCGTCGCGTCGGCGTCGACGTCCTCGTAGACACCCTCGAGCATGTACTGACGGTCGGCCGCCAGGGCCAGCTCGAGGAGGGTGCCGACGAAGGCCGAACCCGGCTCGATGATGGCCAGCAGGCTGCGCGAGGTGACGTCGACCCGCTTGAGCGTGCGCTTGAGGTAGTGGTTGACCTCGTTGACGAACCAGTGGTCGGCCCACTCGGTCAGCTTGGCGTCGTGGGCGAGCACGAAGCCCTGGTCACCGGTGGCGCGCAGCACCCAGGTGCCGATCTCGAGCTCGTTGGCGCGCAGGTGCAAGATCAGGTCGTCGAGCTCGCGGGCCAGCGCCAGCGGGTAGTAGTCGACGCCCTGGGCCCGGGCGGCCTCGGCGTCGGCCGGGGGCTGCTCGGTGGGGGCGGAGACGGTGATGTCGACCGTGCGGCGAGCGCGGTCGATCTGCGCCGAGACGTGGCTGTAGGAGATCGAGTCGCCGTCGATCGTGCGCTGCAGCTCGGTGAGCTGGACGCCCTCGCCGGCCTGGCCACCACGGGTGGACTCGGCGGCGGCGGCCTTGGCGCGCTTGCTGATCTCTTCGTCCCACGAGCCGCGGGGGAAGGTGGCGTCGATGAAGCCCCAGTCGACCGCGGTGTCGCCGCGGTAGCCCTCGGACTTGGTCGCGAAGAGGTCGGCGCGGTCCTTGCGCACGTGCCGCTTGTCGACGACGCGGGTCAGACCACCGGTCCCGGGGAGGACACCGAGCAGCGGGACCTCGGGAAGGGAGACGGTCGAGCTGTTGTCGTCGACGAGGACGATGTCGTCGCAGGCGAGGGCGAGCTCGTAGCCGCCGCCGGCCGCGGTGCCGTTGAGGGCGGCGATCCACTTCTGGCCGGAGTTGGCGGTCGCGTCCTCGATGCCGTTGCGGGTCTCGTTGGTGAACTTGCAGAAGTTCACCTTCCAGCTGTGCGCCGAGGCCGCGAGCATCCGGATGTTGGCGCCGGCGCAGAACATCCGCTCGATCCCGGAGGTCATGACGACCGCCTTGACCTCGGGGTGCTCGAAGCGCATGCGCTGGACGACGTCGTAGAGCTCGATGTCGACGCCCAGGTCGTAGCTGTTCATCTTCAGCTCGTAGCCGGGGACCAGGCCGCCCTGCTCGTCGACAGCCAGCTTCACCGTGGCGACGTCGCCGTCGTACTCGACGGTGAAGTGGCGGTAGGCGTCGGGGCTGGTGCGGAACTCGACGACCGGGGGTGCCGCCTTCTCGATGGTGGTCTCGCTCACGTCAAACCTTCCGTCGTTCGGATCGCGCGCCGCGGGGACCACGGCATCGGGGTACCCTCCTATCTTCTACACTGACTACGCGATCCGTCAAGAGGTTGTAGCATTTATTTGTCGGACGGCAGCCTCAGCCGACCCCGAGCAGGCGCCGGGCCCTGGGTGCGTCGCTGCGGAACTCCTCGGTGGTGCTCTCGTGGACGATCCGACCCTTCTCCATGACCACGACGCGGTCGGCGACGGAGAAGGCCGCTCGCAGGTCCTGCTCGACGAGCAGGACGGTGATGCCCTCCTGCGCCAGCTCGCGCACGATGCCCATCACCTGCGCGACGATCGCGGGGGCGAGCCCGTCAGAGGGCTCGTCCAGGAGCAGCACGCGTGGGCCGAGCAGGAGTGCGCGGCCGATGGCGAGCATCTGCTGCTCACCGCCGGAGAGCTGGTCGCCGCGGTTGGTCCGGCGCTCGCGCAGTCGCGGCATGAGCTCGTAGATGCGCTCCAGCGACCACTCCCCGGAGTGCTTGCCCTCGGCGATGCGCAGGTTGTTGTGCACGGTGAGTGGCGCGAAGACCCGTCTGCCCTGGGGGACGATCGCGACGCCGACCCTGGCCCTGGCGTGCGTGGGCAGGCTGGTGATGTCCTCGTCGCCGACGTGGATGCTGCCGCTGTGGGTGCTGACGAAGCCCATGATCGTCGACATCAGCGTCGTCTTGCCCACGCCGTTGCGGCCGAGCAGGGCGACCGTCTCGCCGGCGACCACGTGCAGGTCGACACCGGTCAGGACCGTGCTGCCGCCGTACCCGGCCTCGACGCCGGCGATCTTCAGGTCTGCTCCGGTGGCGCTCATCCGGCGGCCTCCTGGGTCGGGGCCGGTGATGTCGTCGACACCGGCAGGTCGGGCGGGACGGGGGTCTCGTGGAAGAGCTCCTCGAGGGAGCCCTCGCCGAGGTAGGCCTGCTGGACGGCCGGGTCCTCGCGGACCTCGTCGGCGGGCCCGTCGGCGATGAGGCCGCCGAGGTGGAGGACGCTGACGCGGTCGGCCAGCTGGAAGACCAGCTCGAGGTCGTGCTCGATGATCACGACCGTCAGGTCCTCGGGCAGCGAGCGGACCAGCTCGATGAAGCGGTGGCTCTCTGCCGGGGACATCCCGGCCGCCGGCTCGTCGAGGAGGAGCAGCTTGGGGCGGGTCGCGAGGGCGACGGCCACCTCCAGCTGTCGGCGCTCACCGTGGCTGAGGTTGCCGGTCATGATGTGCGAGCGGTCGGTCAGGCCGACGTCCGCGACGCACTGCTCGGCGAGGTCGTCGATCTCGCTGTTGCGTCGCGTCGAGGAGGTCACCCACGACATGCCCTTGCCGGCCACCCGCTGGGCGGCGAGGGCGACATTGTCCAGCGGGTTCATCGACAGGAAGAGCGAGCTGTGCTGGAAGGTCTTGCCCAGCCCCCTTCGGGCCCGCCATGCAGCGGAGCGCTTGGTGACGTCGTCACCGGAGAAGAGGATCTGCCCACTGGTGGCCGGCAGGCCACCGGCCACGAGGTTGAAGAGGGTGGACTTGCCAGCTCCGTTGGGGCCGATGAGGGCGTGCCGACCCCCCTTCGCCACCTCGAGGCTGACGTCGTCGACGGCCACGAGCGCGCCGTACTTCTTGGTGACATTGCGCAGGGTCAGGGCCGGCGGTGCGGCGGTCGTCGCGCTCATGCCTTGTCCTCCTGGGTGCGTCGGGTGAGGAGCTGGCGCCAGCTGGTGCCGGCGAAGCCGTGGGGCAGCAGGTAGACGGCAGCGATGAAGACCAGGCCGAGAAGCAGCGGTCCACGGCCGCCGAGGGAGGCGCCGATGTCGTCGCGGACGATCGTCACGAGGGCGGCGCCGAGCACCGCTCCCCACAGCCGTCCGCGGCCACCGACGACGACGGCCAGCAGGGCCATGGCTGAGACCTCGAAGCCGAGGTCCTCCGGGGAGACGAAGCGGTTCTGCGCGACCCACAAGGATCCGGCCGCGCCGGCGACCGCGCCGGCGATGCCGTAGACGGTCAGCTTGAGGGTGAAGGTCGAGTAGCCGATGGAGGCCATCCGCTCCTCGTTGTCACGCAGCCCGCGAAGGGAGCGACCCAAGGTCGACCTCGAGGTCCACCACACGATGGCGAAGCCGATGAGGAAGATCAGCAGGATCCACCAGTACCGGACCCCGGCGAGGGTCACGGGCTCGCCACCGGGGGCCAACGTCAGCGACGGGATGCCGTAGAGGCCGTTGGTACCGCCGGTCAGGCCCTCCCAGCGCTGGGCCAGCACGTGGGCCAGCTCGGCGATGGCCAGGGTGAGCATGAGGAAGTAGGTGCCCTTGGTGCGGACCATGAGCACCCCGGTGAGCAGGGCGAAGAGTCCTCCGGCGACGACCGCGACGAGCAGCGGCACGGGGGCGAAGGAGGTGGTGTCGCGGGCGACCAACGCTGCGGCATAAGCGCCCACGCCGAAGGGGGCGGCGTGCCCGAGCGAGGGCATGCCCGAGACCCCGACGAGCAGGTCGAGGCTCACGGCCAGCAGCGCGAGCGCGAGGACGCGGCTGAGGGTGTTGGCGATGTCCGCGGGGAAGATCAGCGGGACGGCCACCAGCAGCAGGACGGACAGGACCGCGAGAGCGGACGAGAGCTTGGGCCTCATGCCGTCGCCTCCTTCTTGCCGAGCAGACCCTGGGGTCGCAGGAGCAGGACCAGGCCCATCGCCCCGAAGACGAGGAAGGACGCGTGGTCCGGCAGGAGCGAGACCCCGAGGGTCTCGATCTGGCCGATGACCAGGGCGCCGACGAGGGCGCCGCTGACGGACCCGAGGCCACCGATGACGACGACCACCAGGCCCAGGAGCAGCACCCGGTTGTCCAGGCCCGGGTAGGCCGAGAGGATCGGGCCCCCGATGACGCCGCCGGCGGCGGCCAGGGCCGCGCCGGCGGCGAAGACACCGGTCACCAGTCGCTTGGTGTCGACCCCCAGGGCGGAGACCATCTGGGGGTCGACGACCGAGGCGCGCACGAGCGAGCCCACGCGGGTGCGCTCGATGACGTACAGCGCGCCGATGGCGAGCAGCCCGCCGACGACGATGACGACGAGTCGGTAGACCGGGTAGGACTGGCCGAAGATCGTCGCGCTGCCGTCAAGACCGGCGGGTGCCGGGATGGAGCGCACGTCGTTGCCGAACTTCATCGCGATGAGGTCGGAGACCACGAGCGCGATGCCGAGGGTGAGCAGGGCCTGGTCGAGGTGACCGCGGTGGGCGACCGGCCGGACCATCGCCGACAACCCCCACCCGCTGAACCCGCCGATGACCGCAGCGAGCAGGACCGCTCCCCCGAAGGCGAGCAGCGTCATCTTCGTCCCCCCGCCCAGCAGGGCGACGGCGACGTAGGCGCCCAGGAGGTAGATCGCGCCGTGGGCGAGGTTGAGCACGTCCATGACGCCGAAGACGAGGGACAGTCCCAGGGCGATGACGAAGAGCAGGACGCCGGTGGCGAGCCCGTCGATCATCGTCACCCCGTTGTCGGTGATGAAGTTGGCCGTCAGTGCGGTCACGAGGATCTCCCAGCTGTGGGTGTGGACGGGTCAGGAAGAGGGCTTGGTGAGCTCGTCCTCGATGACATTGGTCCAGGCGTCACCCTTCTTCTCGACCTTGCGCAGGTAGTAGGTCTGGTCCGGTCCCTGCTTGTCGGAGAAGGACCACGGGCCGCGGGGGCTGTCGACCTCGCCCGTCGCCTTGAGGCCCTCGACGATCTGGTCGCCGCCGGTGCCCTTGGTCAGCGCCTTGTCCAGGACGGCGCCCGCGTCGTAGGTCTGCATCGAGTAGACCGTCGGCGGCACCTCGTTGGCCGCGGTGTACTCCTTGACGAAGGTCGCGTTCGTGGGGTTGTCCAGCTCCGAGGAGTAGTGCAGCGAGGTGAAGATGCCCTCGGCGGACTTGCCCTGCGCCGTGAGCGCCCCACCCTCGGTCAGGAAGCCGGTGGCGTAGAAGGGGATGTCCTCGCGCAGGCCGAGCTGGTCGTACTGCTTGACGAAGGTGACGGCCTCGGCGCCGGCGTAGAAGGCGAAGACCGCCTTGGGCTTGGCGTTGCGCGCCTTCTGCAGGTACGGCTGGAAGTTGGTCGTCTTGCCGAAGGGGGTCATCTGGGTCCCGGCGATCTGGCCGCCGGCCGCCACGAAGGACTTCTTGAAGCCGGCGAGGAACTCGTCGCCCGCCGCGTAGTCGGGGCCGACGAGGTAGACCTTGCCGTCACCGACCTCCTTGGCGACGTGGCCACCGATGGCCTCGCCGACCTCACCGTTGGCGAAGCTGGTGCGCCACACGTAGGGAGACGAGGACTTGCCGGTGATGTCGTTGGCGCCAGCGTTGGTGATGATGAGCGGCTTCTTGGCCTCGGTGAAGGAGTCGGTCAGACCCAGGGCCACGGCGGAGTTGACGATCCCGACCACGGCGTCGACGGACTCGTCCTGGGCGAGCTTGGTGCCGGCCGGGACACCGTCCTCGGGGCCCGCGCCCTCGTCGACGACGGTCAGCTCGACGTCCTTGCCACCGAGCTTGTTGTCGTTCTGGTCGAGGTAGAGGCGGAAGCCGGCCTCCATGTCCTTGCCGAGGGGGGCGTAGACGCCCGACTGGGGGACGAGCAGCGCGATCTTGACCTTGCTGTCGTCGCCGCTGCCGCCGTCACCCCCGCCTCCGGAGAGCGCCGACCCGCCGCAGGCGGTGAGGGCGAGGGTCACGGTGATGGCCAGGGGAAGGGTGCGGGTGGCGCGCATCGAATACTCCAGGGGTGCGGTCTCGTCATTGAGGGCAACGACGGGGCGCAAAGCTCCCGACCCCGTCGTCGGTAGCACTGAGAATGGACGTGATTTGTTCTACAGTCAATAGTCGTATCGAAACTGTTTCGTAGTAGTTTGAACTCAGGCGGACCTAACTTCAACGACGAAGGGGAGGTCGCACAGCGTGTCGCCCGGCGGCGCCCTTGCACGATCGGGAGCGGCGCGGGTGTCACTCTGGGCACGACACCCGGACGAGGAGACGACAGACGTGAGCACCAAGGTCGACGACGTGAGCGCACCGGTCGACGGAGAGCGTTCCAGAGCAGCCAGCGCGCGCTCCATGCTCTTGACGATCCTCGGTGAGTTCGTCCACACCCGGGACGGATCCGCCTGGACCGGAACGCTGGTCGCCGCGCTGGGCGCCCTGGGGGTCGAGGAGAAGTCGGCGCGGCAGACGATCGCCCGCACGGCGAGCCAGGGGATCATCGAGTCCGAGCGGCACGGCCGACGCGTGCGGTGGCAGCTCACCGACACCGGCCGCGCGCTGCTCGCCGAGGGCACCGAGCGCATCTACAGCTTCCTGCGCAGCCGACGCACGTGGGACGGGCAGTGGCTCGTCGTGGCTGCGGCGGTGCCCGAGTCGCAGCGCAGCACCCGGCACAAGCTGCGCACCCGGTTGACCTGGCTGGGCCTGGGCTGCCCGACCCCCGGCATGTGGATCATCCCGGACGCCGACAAGGAGGACGAGGTGCAGGGCGCCCTGTCCGACCTGGACCTCGCCGACCGCGCCTTCGCCTGGGTGGGTCGTCGCGCCGCGGGCACCGACCCGGCATCGCTCATCGACGCCGCCTGGGACCTGGCCGAGGTCCGCACCCGCTACCAGGAGTTCGCGGCCGACTTCACCGATCGGAGCGTCGACGACGACACCGCCGCCTTCGCCGCGCAGGTGGAGCTCATCCAGGCCTGGCGCTCCTTCCCCTTCATCGACCCCGACCTGCCCGCCGAGCTGCTCCCCCCGGACTGGCCCGGGCCGGCCGCCGCCACCCTCTTCCACACCCGCCGCGACCGCTGGCACCGCCGCGCCCAGCGCGAGTGGGACCGGATGGAGCAGGCGGCCGGCGAGCGCACCTGACGCATCTCGGGCGTGAGGACGCGCCGGACGTGGGGACGCAATCTCCACTCCGATCCCTCTGGTTACGTGCGGGTACGACGTGCACTTCCCGGCAGCTCGCTTCGGAGAGTCCCAGATTTCCGGGCTTCTTCGGGCAGCCTGACCCACAGGTGCACGTCGTACCTGCAAGTAACTTGAGGGGCGGGGCGGCCTTCCGGCCCAGGACCCAGACGGGACGGGCGCATCCCCGCGAGCCGCTGACCGACGTCGCCAAACCGCTGACCGGCCGCCGCGACCTCACGGGGAGCCGGGCAGATCGGCACGGACAGCGCAGGACGACGAAGGGAGTGGCCCGACTCAAGGAAGAAGGCCGGTCAAACGACGACGGTTGGGTCACCGCCGCCCTGACCGGCTTCTTCCCCAGGGCCATTCCTTCGTTCGTCCGGAGCGTGACACGCCACGAGCCCGGGCGATACCGGCCCGGGCTCGTGGCGTGACGCCCCTAGAAGCGGTGCGCCTCGACGTCGACGTAGTCGCCACTCTCCTCCTCGCCCTGCGAGCGCGAGTCGGACGGTGCCGCCGTCGTGCTCGGCTCGGGGAGGCGGCCGGAGCCGGGCTTGCCGACGTGCTTGCGCAGCGTCGCGTCGCTCTCGTTGCCCTTGTAGCCGCGCACCGCGAGCCAGTCGTGCACGGCGTCCCGGTCGGGGTGGGTGTCGCGCACGCTGTTGTGCACGTAGTTGATGCCTCGCGAGCGGGCCTCCTGCTCGAGGTGGTCCATCACGAAGGCACCGACGCCGGCGCCCTGGCGGGCGGAGTCGACGACGAGGGTGATCTCGGCGTCGCCACCCCACGTCGTGTCGAGGAACCCGAAGCCCACCACGTCGTCGCCGTCCTTGGCGACGAACCAGTCACCGGGCAGGTCGGCCCCGTCGGCGAAGTCGAGGGCAAGGGCCCCGTCCGGGGCGGAGGCGGCGATACGCGCCTTGTCCGCGTCCCAGACGGGGTTGTCCTCGCGCGCCCACGTCAGCTGGACGCTCACGCCGAGGCTCCCTCGGGCGCGCCGTCCTCCTCGAGGTGGACGTAGTCGTACTCGACCGGCTGGCCGTTGATGCCCGTCGGCGGCTCGGCGATCCAGCTGGCGAACTTGCCCAGCTCGTACACCGGGACCATCAGCTTGGCGACGCTGGCGCGGTCCTCGTCGGTCGGCAGCCAGTCACCCTCGCGGGCCTCCCACGCAGCGTCGTCGAGGACCTCGCCCTCGGGGCTGATCTTGTGGGTCGAGTACACCCCGACCTGACGGTGGAATCCCTCGTGCGGGATGTAGAGACGCTCGTCGACACCCGCGTCCTCGAGCGCCTGGTTCCAGCGGCGCACGCCGTTTTCGCAGTCGGCGACGTACTCGTCACGCAGGTCGAGGTTGAGCGCGGAGATCATCGGGACGGTCTTGGTCTTGATCTGACCGTCCTCGACGTAGCTCATCTCGCGCTCGTCGTCGAGCAGCGTGTGGTCGTCCTTGCGACGCGTCTCCTGCCAGCGACCCTTGAGGCCGGAGCTGTAGTAGTTGCCGGCGTTGGTCGACTGCTCGGACCCGAAGAGGTCCATCGAGACCGAGTACTGGAAGTTGAGGTACTTCTGGATGATGTCGAGCGGGATGACCCCGTCCTCGAAGGTGGCCTTGCCGCCGTTGGCCTTCATCACCTCGGCCGTCTTCTCCACGGTGCGCTGCACGCCGGTGGTCCCGACGAACATGTGGTGCGCCTCCTCCTTGAGCATGAACTCGCAGGTGCGGGCCAGCGGGTCGAAGCCGCTCTCCTTGAGGGTGCCGAGCTGGTACTTGCCGTCCCGGTCGGTGAAGTAGGTGAACATGAAGAACTGCAGCCAGTCGGTGGTGGCCTCGTTGAAGGCACCGAGGATGCGCGGGTTGTCGTAGTCACCCGAGTTGCGCTTGAGCAGCTGCTCGGCCTCCTCGCGACCCTCACGACCGAAGTACGCGTGGAGCAGGTAGACCATCGCCCAGAGGTGACGGCCCTCCTCGACGTTGACCTGGAAGAGGTTGCGCATGTCGTAGATCGACGGCGCGGTGTTGGCCAGGATGCGCTGCTGCTCGACCGAGGCCGGCTCGGTGTCGCCCTGGATGACGATCAGGCGCATCAGGTCGGCGCGGTACTCACCGGGGACCTCCTGCCACGCGGGCTCACCCTTGTGCTTGCCGAAGCTGACCTCGCGGTCGGGGTTGCCCTCGGCGAGGAAGATGCCCCAGCGGTACTCCTCCATCGGCACGTGCTCGAAGTGCGCCCAGCCGTCGCGGCCCACGGCCACCGCAGTACGCAGGTAGACGTCCTTGGTGGGCAGCTCGGGTCCGAGGTTCTTCCACCAGTCGAGGAACTTCGGCTGCCAGCCCTCGAGCGCCCGCTGGAGGCGACGGTTGTCGTTGAGGTTGACGTTGTTGGGGATGCGCTGGCTGTAATCGATCGGGCTGGTCGGGCCGGTCGGCTCCGGGGCGGACCCGATGCGGTCGTCGGTCGTCGTCATGCTCTCTCCTAAGGTCGCGTCCTTGCGAGGTCTTACCTATGTTCTACACGTCTATGCGCGTGGCGACAAGACTTTGTGGAATGTTTTCGCTGAGCGTCACTCCCCCAGACGGCCGAGGACCGCCGGGCTGCCCTGGATGGCGGTGCGCTGCAGGTGGGCGTGGACGGCGCGCAGGCCGCCCTCCTCCTGTCCCCCACCGGCGCGGCCGGGACCGCCGTGGACGAGCTGCGGCATCGGGGTGCCGTGCCCGGTGGACTCGGGGGCACTGTCCCGGTCGAGGACGAGGATCCGGCCGTGGAAGGGGGCCGCCCCGGCGATCACGTCCGTCACGAAGTCCGCGTCGGCCGAGACGACGGAGCCGGCAAGGCTCCCTTCGCCCCGGGCCAGCAGCTCGACGGCGTGCTCGACGTCGCGGTACCCGATGAGCGAGCTGACCGGACCGAAGGCCTCGACCTCGTGCGGCTCGGCCCGGTCGGCGTCGTCGACGCGCACGAGGACGGGCGACATGAAGGCGCCCTTGTCCGCGTCGGCGCCGATGACGTCGACACGCTCGAGGTCGCCGTAGACGATCTGCCCGGCCTGCGCGATGCGGGCCGCGGCGGCGCGCACGTCGTCACGCTGGTCGGTCCCGACGAGGGCGCCCATGCGCACCCCCTCCGCTCCCGGGGCGCCGATGCCGATGCCACCCAGGCGGGCCGCGACGGCCTCGGCCACCGCGTCCATCTGCGCGGCGGGCACGAGCGCGCGCCGGATGGCCGTGCACTTCTGGCCGGCCTTGACGGTCATCTCGGTCACGAGCGCCTTGACGAAGAGGTCGAACTCCGGCTCGCCGGGCACCGCGTCGGGGCCGAGGACCGAGGCGTTGAGGCTGTCCGCCTCGGCGTTGAAGTGGGCCGAGCGGCGCGTCACCGCGGCATCGCCGCGCAGCATCGCCGCCGTGTCCGCGGAGCCGGTGAAGCCGATGTGGTCCTGGCCGCCGAGCTCGTCGAAGAGCCCGGGGATGGAGCCGGCGACGATCTGCAGCGCACCCTCGGGGAGGGCGCCGGACTCGATCATCATCCGCACCGCCTCGACAGCGATGTGGGCGGTCGGGGTCGCCGGCTTGACGATCGTCGGGACGCCGGCGAGCAGGGCGGGCGCCAGCTTCTCGAGCATGCCCCACACGGGGAAGTTGAAGGCGTTGATCTGCAGCGAGAGCCCGTGCGGGCTGGTGAGCACGTGCCGCCCGCCGAAGACGCCCTCCTTGCCCAGCTGGATGAAGTCGTCCTCGACGATCACCGTGCCGTCGGGCAGGCCCTTGCGTCCGAGGGAGGAGTAGACCATCGCGGTCCCGATGCCGCCGTCGACGTCGACGGCCGCGTCACGGGCGGTGCACCCCGCCTGCGCGGACAGCTCGTAGAGCCGGTCCTTGCCGGCCTGCACTGCACCCGCAGCCGCCTTGAGCGCGGCCGCCCGCTCGGGGAAGGTCATCGCGCGAAGGGAGGGACCCCCCTTCGCCTTGGCGTGCGCCACGACGCCACCGAGGTCGATGCCCTCGCTGGACACCCGCGTCACGGTCTCGCCGGTCACGGCGTCGCGGACCTCGCGGCCCTCGCCCGTCCCGGCCACCCAGCGGCCGCCTGCATAGCTCTCGAGGATCTCGCTCATGCTGTCTTCTCCTTGGCGTCGTTCCAGTCGTAGAAGCCGCGTCCGGTCTTGCGGCCGTGATGGCCCTGCTCGACGAGGTCGACGAGCAGCTGCGGCGGGGCAAATCGGGGTCCGAGCTCGCGCTCGAGATAGCGGGCGATGCCCAGGCGCACGTCGAGACCGACGAGGTCGGTCAGCCGGAGCGGACCCATCGGGTGGCCGTAGCCGAGCGACATGGCGGCGTCGATGTCCTCCGCTGAGGCGACGCCGGCCTCGAGCATGCGGATGGCCTCCAGGCCGATCGCGACGCCGAGGCGGCTGCTGGCGAAGCCCGGCGAGTCCGCGACGACGACCGGCGTCTTGCCCAGGCCCTCGCTCACCCACTCGACGGCGCGCTCGCGCCACGTCTCGTCGGTGGCCGTCGCGATGACGATCTCGACGAGCTTGCTCGCGGGGACGGGGTTGAAGAAGTGCAGCCCGAGGAGCCGCTCCGGGTGGCGAAGGGAGGTCGCCAGCGCATCGAGGGAGATGCTCGAGGTGTTGGTGGCCAGCGCGGCGTCGTCGGCGATGACCGCCTCGACCCGCTGGAGGGTGTCGCGCTTGAGCTGCTCGTCCTCCGGGACGGCCTCGACGACCAGGCCGCAGTCGGCCAGGTCGGCCGCCTCGGTGGTCGTCGTCAGGCGGCCCATCGGCTCGGCGGCGTCAGCGATCTTGCCGCGCTCGACGCTCTTGTCGCAGGAGCGCTGGACGCGCTCGCGAGCAGCGGTCGCAGCAGCCTCGTCGCGCTCGAGGAGGACGACCGAGCTGCCGGCGAGGAGCAGTCCGTGGACGATGCCGGCGCCCATCTGACCACCGCCGACCACTCCGGTGCGGGTTGGGATGTTGCCGTCGGTCATGCCAGGCCTCCAGTTGCGTCGATGATGTCGCCGGTGATCCACGCGGCGTCCGGGCCCACCAGGAGGGCGATGACGCCCGCGATGTCCTCGGGGGTGCCCAGGCGGCGCATCGCGTTGCTCCCGGCCATCGCCTCGATGGCCTTGTCGCTCGTGATCGAGCGCAGGTACTCGGTGTCGGTCGCACCGGGGCGCACGACGTTGACAGTCACGCCACGTTTGGCGACCTCCTTGGCCGCCACTCGGCTCGCTGCCTCGAGGCCGGCCTTGGCCGCCGCATAGGTGCTCTGCCGGGCCGGGGCGACGCGGGCGGCGACGCTGGAGACCATGACGATCCGGCCCCCGTCGGCGACGCGCTTGGTCGCCTCGCGCAGCACGAGCAGCGCCGAGACGAGGTTGAGGGAGAGCGAGTCGTTGATCTGCTCGCTCGTCAGCTCGGTGATGCGTGGGTAGTCCCAGCCACCGACGCAGTCGACGACCACGGTCAGCTCGCCCTGCTCCTGCGCCGCGTCGAAGGCGGCGACGACCCCCTCCTCGGTGGTCGCATCGACGGCGATCGCGCGCACGCGGTCACCGAGCTCGGCCACCAAGGCCTCGGCCCGCTCGGGGTGAGAGTGGTGGGTGATGGTCACGTCATGGTCCGCCGCGAGGCGACGGGTCACTGCCGCGCCGATCCCTCCGGCTCCGCCCAGTACCAGGGCAGTAGTCATCGTCGACTCCCTTCGTTGGAACCAACATGCCACATGTTGATGTCGCCACGCTAGGTGTGTTGTAGAACTTTTGACCAAGCGTGCCCGATCGGCAGGCTCGCCCACCTTCGCGGTCGGAGGGATCGAGACGGCCCCGACGACGAAGCCGCGCTCCCCTCCCTTCGTCGCTGGTCACGTGGTGAGACGATGGCCACATGAGCGAGGAGCAGCAGCAGGCAGACAACCGCAAGCGGCCGACGACGGACGAGTTCCGGGCCTTCGTCGCGCAGGACTGGGCGGAGCGGTCCGCCGACCTCCCGCCGCTGACCGAGGCCGCGAAGCGCGCAGCGCAGCGACGGGCAGCGGTCTCCGCGGCCCATCAGGGCGAGCGCCTGGTCATCCCCGCCGGCGGGCTCAAGGTGCGCAGCAACGACTGCGACTACGTCTTCCGTCCGCACTCCGCCTTCGTCCACCTCACCGGCCTCGGAGCCGACCGCGAGCCCGATGCCGTGCTCGTGATGGAGCCGCTCGGCGGACCCGACGAGGACGCCGGCCACGAGTCCTCCCTCTACTTCCGCCCGCTCGCACCGCGTGACTCCGAGGAGTTCTTCGGCGACTCGCGCTACGGCGAGTTCTGGGTCGGTGCGCGCGCCTCCATCGAGGACGTGGAGTCCGAGCTCGGCCTCACCGGCCGTCACGTCGAGCAGCTCGAGGACGCGGTCGGCAAGGACGCGGGGCAGCTCACCGTGCGCATGGTCCGCGACGCCGACACCGCGCTCACCGCCCGCCTGGACACCGTGCGCGTCCAGGGTGGCGCCACGCAGGAGTCCCTGGCCGAGGCGGACGACGTGCTCGCCCACGGCCTGTCCCACCTGCGGATGATCAAGGACGACTGGGAGATCGAGCAGATGCAGCAGGCGGTCGACGCCACGCGCACCGGCTTCGAGGCCGTCATCCGCGAGCTGCCGAGCCTGCCCGAGCGCGGGCGCGGCGAGCGCTGGGTCGAGGGCACCTTCGGCCTCGTCGCCCGCCACGAGGGCAACGGCGTCGGCTACGACTCGATCTGCGCCTCGGGCGACCACGCCAACACGCTGCACTGGATCAAGAACACCGGCGACGTCAAGGCCAACGACCTCATCCTGCTCGACGCCGGCGTCGAGCTCGACTCGCTCTTCACCGCCGACATCACCCGCACCCTGCCGGTGAGCGGCACCTTCGACGACACCCAGCGCGAGATCCACGAGGCCGTCGTCGCCGCCCAGGCCGCCGGCATCGCCGCGGTCAAGCCGGGCGCGAAGTTCTCCGACGTCCACGCCGCCTCCATCCGCGTCATCGCCGAGCACCTGCACGCGTGGGGCCTGCTGCCCGACGGCGTCTCGGTGGAGGACACGCTCGACACCGAGCACGGCCAGTACCACCGCCGCTGGATGGTGCACGGCACGAGCCACCACCTCGGCATCGACGTCCACGACTGCGCCCTGGCCACCCGTGAGGAGTACATGGACGCCGAGCTGGCGCCGGGCATGGTGCTGACCGTCGAGCCGGGCCTGTACTTCAAGGCCGATGACCTCAAGGTGCCCGAGCGCTTCCGCGGTATCGGCGTGCGCCTCGAGGACGATGTCGTCGTCACCCAGGACGGCTGCCGCAACCTCTCCGGCGAGTGGCCGCACTCGGCCGACGAGATCGAGGCGTGGATCAAGGACGTCCAGGCCAGCTGAGTCCGGAGCAACGTCCGGACCGATCGCTCACGCAGTCGCGGACGTCAGGTTGCGACGCTGAGCAAGGAGGGCGTCGACGCGCGCCGCTTCGTCACGAGTCAGGGTGGGGGCCTCCTGCGAGCCAAGGCGGTCGCGGGCCCACGCGACGACCTCGCCCCATGCCCAGATGCGCTTGCCGCCAGGACAACCCAGCGGACGAGGGAATCCTTGCCCTCGGGTACCGACGGCCCAGTTCTGCACCGCTTGGCGGGTGACGCCCAGACGCCTGCCGACCTCAGGTCCGTCGACGAGGTCAAGGTCGACGTGGCAGATGCTCAGACCAAGTGTCGACTCGTCCTCCAGGTCAGCAATGGCCGTGCGAGCCGCGTCGACGGCATCGACACCGTCGACATGGACGGTCACGATCACCTGACCGGCTCGCTCCACAAGGACACCGTCAAAGTGCTCGTAGAACGCATGGGACAGCGCCTCGAGCGACGCAGGCGCGATCGCCTCGAAAGAGATCGAGTACTCGTTGGTCATGGCATCTCCCCAGAACACGGTGTTGACAACAGACAACACTAGACGGGTTGCTCGGACAGGGCAACGGAGCGCTTGTCGCCCTAGGTTCACGTCACCGACGGGGCACCCTGCGCACCTTGCTGCGGACGTCGCCGTCATCTCGTGGGCACTTGCTGGCCTCCCGCGCCAGATCCCTCGCATGCCGCTGGGGGTTCTTGGGTGTCCCACTCACTGCGATCTGACAGCACCCCTCGGTGCACCGCAACATCCCCCAGTGGCCACCCTGAAAGAGTTCGAACCGTCCGCCGTCGAGGATCTTTGCCAGCGCCTTGCGGACGTCCATGTCCTGATGGTCCGACGCAACCATCGACTTGCGCGACGTGGTCACGCGCGGCCCCCTTCCCTCGATGATTGCGGATGGCCGAGCATCCCACCGAGCGCCCACAACCGGGCCCGAGGATCCTGTCGGCCGCGCACGGTGTGGCTGAGTCAACAGCCGGACGACCTGACCACACCACGGGCGAAGGGGGAAGATGGCGGGAGTTTCCCCCCTTCGCCCAACGAGAGGTCCTGCGCATGTCCACCAAGACGGTCCCCGGCAACTACTTCGAGGACTTCTCGATCGGTCAGCAGATCCGGCACGCGACACCGCGCACGGTGACCGACGGCGACATCGCGCTCTACACGGGGCTCTACGGTCCTCGGTTCGCGGCGACGAGCGCGTCGACCTTTGCCGAGTCGATGGGCTTCGAGCGGATGCCGGTCGACAGCCTGCTCGCCTTCCACCTGGTCTTCGGCAAGTCGGTCCCGGACATCAGCCTCAACGCCGTCGCCAACCTCGGCTACGCGGGCGGCCGCTTCGGGGCACCGCTGCACGTGGGTGACACGGTCACGACCTCCTCGACCGTCATCGGGCTCAAGGAGAACTCCAACGGCAAGACCGGTGTCGTCTACGTCAACTCCGTCGGCGTCAACCAGCGCGGCGAGATGGTCGTCGACTACGTCCGCTGGGTCATGGTGCACAAGAAGGACCCGGCCTCCCCCGCCCCCGAGACGGTCATCCCCGACCTGCCGGGCGCCGTTGCGGCAGAGGACCTCCTGGTGCCCTTCGACCTGACCGGTCGCGACTACGACGTCGAGCTCGCGGGCTCCCCCTTCCTCTGGGACGACTACGAGGTCGGTGAGCGGATCGACCACATCGATGGCATGACCATCGAGGAGTCGGACCACATGCTGGCCACGCGGCTTTACCAGAACACCGCGAAGGTCCACTTCAACCAGCACGCGCAGGGCGCCTCCAAGATCGGTCGCCGGCTCATCTATGGCGGCCACATCATCAGCCTCGCGCGCGGCCTGTCCTTCAACGGCCTGGCCAACGGGCAGATGATCGCCGCGATCAACGCCGGCGCCCACGCCAACCCGACCTTCGCCGGCGACACGATCTATGCCTGGTCCGAGGTGCTCGAGCGGATCGAGCTGCCCGGCCGCACCGATGTCGCCGCCCTGCGCCTGCGCACCGTGGCCACCAAGGACACCCCGTGCGCCGACTTCCCGTACAAGGGTGAGGACGGCAAGTACCTGCCGCAGGTCGTGCTCGACCTCGACTACACGGTGCTCATGCCCCGACGCTGAGCGAAGGGGGCGCCTCAGCGCGCGAAGACCTCCAGGAGCAGCGCGTGCTCGACCGCGGGGTCGCCGACGGCCTGCGCGCCCCCGCCCAGGATGTTGCCGAGCAGCTGCGCGGGCTTGGGGAAGTCGTCGGGCAGCGCCTCGTTGTAGAGCCGGTGCTCCTCGAGCGACTCGACGGCGTCCTCGAGGTGCCCGGTGACGTCGACGTAGTGCGTGCGCGTCGGACCCGAGACGACGGCGACCGCGCGGACCTTCCACGGCTCGAGCCCGTCGTCGACGAGCTCGGTGAAGATCCACCGGTTGCCGGCGTCGGCCGTCGCGTCGAGCGTGGCGAGCCCGACCGCACGGTGGTCGGCCTGGTTGAGGTTGCCCGCCGAGAAGGTCTCGGCGTGGGTCAGCGTGAGGACGAGGTCCGGTCGCGTCCGCCGGATGGCCGCGGCGATGTCGCGTCGCAGCGGGACCCCGTACTCGATGACGCCGTCGTTGTGGTCGCCGAACTCGACGGTGTCCACGCCGACGACCGACGCGCTCGCGCGCTCCTCGTCCGCGCGGGCCGGGGCGGCGTCGACCGGGTCCATGGTGTCGATGCCCGCCTCACCGCGGGTCAGCAGGTAGTAGCTCACCCGCTTGCCGGCGGAGGTCCAGCGCGCGACGGCCGCGGCCATCCCGTACTCGATGTCATCAGGGTGCGCGACGACGCACAGGACGGAGTCGAAGGAGGTCTCATCGAGGGCGGCCAGGGCGGGCTGGGTGGTCACGCTCCTGACGCTAGCGGCCAGGAGTGCGAAGGGTGTGGTCGGCGCGCATCAAACCGAAGTCCGGTACGACAACATGAGACGAACGACGACGAAGGGACTTCGGCGCGCGCCGACCACGCCCTTCGCCCGACGGACGAAAACTCAGCCCCGCGGGTCCTGCGGACCAACCTGACCGGGCTGACCCGGCTGACGCCGCTCGTGCTCCGCCCGTGCCCGCTCCTGGTTGCGCCGCAGCTGCTCCTGCGCGGCGCGCATGGGGTCGAGCTCGGCGAGCAGCTCACGGGCGGCCTGCACGTGCTTGTGCTCGGTGAAGACCTCGTAGCGGGAGGCGACGACCTGGCTGATCGAGGTGAAGTCGCGCTGGCCACCTGTCGACCGGTAGCCCAGCCACGCCCACACGACACCGAAGACGGCACCGATGAGGATCGTGGAGATCATCCGCGAGACGATCCCCTCGCCGCCGTCGAACATCGTGAAGACCAGCCCGACGAAGACACCGATCCAGATGCCCGAGAGCAGCCCGCCGAGCATGACCTTGCCGCTGGTGAGGCGACCGCGCACCCGCTCGATCTGCTTGAGGTCGGTGCCGACGATCATGACGTCCTGGACGGGGAACTCCTTGTCGGCCAGGAAGTCGACCGCCCGCTGCGCCTCGGCGTAGGTGTCGAAGGTGTCCAGCGACATCGGGTACTCGAGCCGCAGGTGCTGCTGCATCGGTGCGGTCATGTTCGGCTGGGTGCTCATGGGTCCAGTGTCCCACTCCCGCCTGTCAGCACCACACACCCCATGACGGGCCGAAGGGGGCCGGCCCACCGCGTAGGTGCGGGCCAACCCCCTTCGCCTGCCGGACTCGCTCAGCGCTTGGCCGGGTAGTCCTTCAGGATGCTCTTGCCGATGATCATCTTCTGGATCTCGGCGGTGCCCTCACCGATGAGCAGCATCGGGGCCTCGCGGTAGAGGCGCTCGATCTCGTACTCCTTGGTGTAGCCGAAGCCACCGTGGATGCGGAAGGACTGCTCGACGACATCGGCGCAGTACTCGGCGGCCATGTACTTCGCGATGCCGGCCTCGAGGTCGTTGCGCTCGCCCTTGTCCTTCAGCCGTGCGGCCTTGACCATCAGCTGGTGACCGGCCTCGACCTTGGCCGCCATGTCGGCGATGCGGAAGAGGATGCCCTGGTGGTCGATGATCTTCTTGCCGAAGGTCTCGCGCTGCTGGGCGTACTCGATGCCCAGCTCGAAGGCGCGCATCATCAGGCCGCAGGCCCGCGAGGCGACGTTGACGCGACCGACCTCGACGCCGTCCATCATCTGGTAGAAGCCCTTGCCGGGCTCGCCACCGAGCAGCTGTGCGGTGCTCGTCTTGTGGTTGTCGAAGATCAGCTCGGTGGTGTCGACACCCTTGTAGCCCATCTTCTCGATCTTGCCGGGGACGGTGACGCCCTGGGCGGTCTCGCCGAAGCCCTCGGTCTTGTCGATGAGGAAGGTCGACATGTTCTTGTGCGGGGACTCGGCGCCGAGCTCGGTGCGGCACAGGACGGCCACGAGGTTGGCGGAGCCACCGTTGGTCAGCCACATCTTCTGGCCGTTGATCGTCCAGTCGTCGCTGTCACCGTCACGCACGGCCTTGGTCTTGATCCCGGCCACGTCGGAGCCGAGCGCGGGCTCGCTCATCGAGAAGGCGCCGCGTACCTCACCGGTGGCCATCTTGGGCAGGTAGTGCTGCTTCTGCTCCTCGGTGCCGTGCTTGAGGATCATGTACGCCACGATGAAGTGGGTGTTGATGATGCCCGAGACCGGCATCCAGCCACGCGCGATCTCCTCCACGCACAGCGCGTAGGTCAGCAGCGACTCGCCGAGACCGCCGAACTCCTCGGGGATCATCAGACCGAAGATCCCCATCTCCTTCATCTGGTCGACGATCTTCTGCGGGTACTCGTCAGCGTGCTCGAGCTCCTGCGCGACGGGGATGATCTGCTCGTCGACGAACTCCTTGACCAGCTTGAGCAGGTCCTGCTGCTCCTCGGTCAGTCCGTCGGTCGTCTGCAGTCGGGACATGCGTCCACCTTCGTTGTTCGTGGGGGGTTTTGCGCCAGTATCCCAGCGCGTCCCCCGTGCCGCCATGGTGTCCACGGGTGTCCTCGACCACGCCGGGCACGACGAAGGGGGCGGGGCCGCGTGGCCCCACCCCCTTCGCTGCTCGTCCTGCCGGGTCAGTAGACCCAGACGAGGCGGTTGTTGGGCATCCAGTTGTTCGCCCAGATGGCGTTCATCGCGGCATTGGAGACCCGGCAGCAACCGTGCGAGGCCGGGTAGGCCGGCACGCTGGGGTAGCCGTGCACGGCGATCCCGCCGTTGAAGTAGATCGGGCGCCACAGGCGACCGAGCGGGCCGAGGTCGCTGCCGTTGACTCGACGGAAGAAGCGGTACCGGCCGGTCGGCGTCGTGGCCGTGTGCCACCGACCGCCCTGGTAGTAGCGCTGGCCGCTGCCGGTGCTCGTGTTGAAGACCCACGCGGTGCGGCCGTTGAGCACGACGCGCAGCACCTGACGCGTGAGGTCGATCTCGACCGCGTTGCCGCTCGTGGTGCGGGACCGGGGACGGGTGAGGCGGTCGATCTTCGCCCAGGTGGCCGGACCGCAGACGCCGTCGCGGGTCAGCCCGTAGGTCTTCTGCACGGCCATGACGGCCTGCATCGTCGTGTCGCCGTACTCACCGTCGCTGCCGGAGTGCCAGTAGCCGTTGGCCCGCAGCTTGATCTGCAGCGCCTTGACGGCGGCGCCCCTGCTGCCCGGCTTGAGCATGGGGCGGGAGCCGGACGGCGGCGGGTCGGTGGGCGTCGGCGGCGGGGTCGTCGAGCCCGCGCCGAGGCGGTCGACGACCGCCCAGGTCCTGGAGCCGCAGATGCCGTCCTTGACCAGCCCGTGGTCCCCCTGGACCTTGATGACGGCGGAGCGGGTGCCGGAGCCGAAGATCCCGTCGATGCCCCCGGGTCGGTAGCCGCCCTTGGTGAGCTTGGTCTGCAGCTCGCGCACGGCGGTCCCCCGGCTACCGAGCTTGAGCAGAGGGTGGGTCGCGGCGGCGGCGGGGACGAAGAACCCGGCCCCGGTGACTGCCGTGACGGATGCCGCGGCCAACCCACCGCGCATGAGAAGTCGACGGTGGGGCGAGGCCGCAACATCGAGCATGGCGTGACGTGCTTCGTACGTGCTCATCTGAAGTTTTCCTATTCTCCTCCGTGGAGAGCCCCCTGCAGCCCCCCTTTCACCCTCAGACGCACCAGCACGTGATGTGGTTGCCCGGGTTCATCGAGATCTTACGGGCATCTTGCTCACGAATTGGTCACGACGATCACCGCCTGTGCACCACCACGACGGACGAAGGGGGGTGACCCGGCCTGGTCCGGCCGGGTCACCCCCTTCGAGCATCGCTCCCGCTGGGCGGCGGGAGGGACCACTCAGCCCCTGGCGGTGATCGCCTCGTGGGTCGCGAGGACGCGACGGGCGATGTCGACGTGCAGGTTCTCGATCATCTTCCCGTTGTGGGTGACGACGCCCTTGCCGGCGCCCTCCTCCCACGCCTGCAGGATGCCCTGCGCCTCCTCGACCGCGGCCTCGCTCGGGGCGAAGGTCGTGTTGCAGACCTCGACCTGACCGGGGTGGATCAGGGTCTTGCCGTCGAAGCCCATGTCGCGGCCCTGCTCGCACTCCGCGGTGAAGCCCTCGAGGTCCTTGACCGCGTTGTACACGCCGTCGAGGACCGCGATGCCGGCCTCACGTGCCGCCAGGAGCGACCACGACAGAGCAGTGAGAAGGGGGGCGCGCCCCGGCACGTGGTCGGCCTGCAGCTCCTTGACCAGGTCGTTGGTCCCCATGACGAAGGCGACGAGCCGGTCGGAGGCCTGCGCGATCTCACGGATGTTGAAGATCGCGGCGGGCGTCTCGATCATCGCCCAGAGCTTGGTGTGCTCGGGGGCGCCGGCGGCCTCCATGGCCGCGACGAGCTGGCGCACCTCGTCGGCCGAGTTGACCTTGGGCACGACGATACCGTGCGGGCCGGCCTTCGACGCCGCCGCGATGTCCTCGTCGTGCCACTGGGTGCCGATGCCGTTGACCCGGATCGTCAGCTCGCGGTCGCCGTACTCACCGGACTGCACTGCGGCACAGGCGGCCTCGCGCGCGGCGGGCTTGTCGTCGGGACCGACGGCGTCCTCGAGGTCGAGGATCAGGGCGTCGACCGGGAGGGTCTTGGCCTTGTCCAGCGCGCGGGCGTTGGAGCTCGGCATGTAGAGGACCGAGCGGCGGGGGGTGTAGGTGCTCTCGGTCATGGCTCAGGCCTTCGCGTAGAGCTCGGCGAGCTCCGGGTCGTTGGCCGACAGCCGCTCGGCGAGCTCGAGGATGACCATGCACTGCTTCCAGGAGGCGTCGTCCTCCATCTTGCCGTCGATCATCACGGCACCCGCACCGTCGGGCATGGCCTCCTTGACGCGGCGGGCGTGCGCGACGTCCTCCGCGGAGGGGCTGAAGACGCGCTTGGCGATCTCGATCTGCACCGGGTGCAGGCTCCAGGCGCCGACGCAACCGAGGAGGAAGGCGTTGCGGAACTGGTCCTCGCAGGCGACGGTGTCCTTGATGTCGCCGAAGGGCCCGTAGAAGGGAAAGATGCCGTGCATCGCGCAGGCGTCGACCATGCGCGCGATCGTGTAGTGCCACAGGTCCTGCTGGAAGACGGTGCGCTGGCCCTGGTAGTCGGGGCTCCCGTCGGCACCCTTGGTCGGGTCCTGCCGCACGAGGTAACCGGGGTGGCCGCCACCGACGCGGGTGGTCTTCATCCGGCGGTCGGCCGCGAGGTCGGCCGGGCCGAGCGAGATGCCCTGCATGCGCGGGCTCGCGCCGGCGATCTCCTCGACATTGGCCATGCCGCGGGCGGTCTCGAGGATCGCGTGGATCATGATCGGGCGCTGGACGCCCCCCTTCGCCTCGAGCTGCGCGAGGAGCCGGTCGACGTAGTGGATGTCCTCGGGGCCCTGGACCTTGGGGACCATGATGACGTCGAGCTTGTCGCCGACCTCGGTCACGAGGGTGGTCAGGTCGTCGAGGACCCACGGGCTGTCGAGGGCGTTGACGCGGGTCCACAGCTGGGTGTGCTCACCGAAGTCGACCTCCTTGGCGATCTTGACCAGGCCGGCGCGGGCGGCCTCCTTCTTGTCCGCGACGACGGCGTCCTCGAGGTTGCCGAGCAGCACGTCGGAGACGCCGACCATGGCGGGGACCTTGGCCGCCATCTTCTCGTTGCTCGGGTCGAAGAAGTGGATCATCCGGCTGGGGCGGGCGGGCACCTCGCGGACGGGCGTGGGTGCACCCACGGCGAGCGGGGTGAAGAAGTCCTTGGCACTACGCATGTGTGGCTCGAGTCCTCTCAGGGGGAGCGAAGGGGGATTCTCCGGGAAACCTAGCAAGCGGCCTCCCCCACTGGTTATGACCGACTTCACCCGCGGGCGCGGGAGCTCACGGTGACTGCGCGACCTGCGCCCCCGCGCACCCCCGCCCCACTACGCTGGCGACATGAGCGAGGTCAACCTCTCCGCCCTCACGACGGAGGCGCTGGGCAAGTCCGACATCCTGTGGCTGCGGCTGCCGACGGGCGAGCGGATGACGTGGTTCGCGACCGGCAGCGACGACCTCGACGGGCACGTCCTGCTCGTCTCCGGCGGCGCCGAGGACGACCTCGGCCCCCTCCCCGAGCAGCTGGAGCTAGTGCTGCGCAGCAAGGGCAACGGTGGCCGCCTGCTGACCCTGCGAGCGCGCGCCCAGGCCCTGACTCCCGACAACCCGTGGTGGGACCCCGCCGCTGCGGCCCTGCTCACCGTCCGGCTCAACGCTCCGGGCGACCTGCTGCAGAGGTGGCGCAGCGAGTCGACGATCTGGCTGCTGGCTCCCTTCGGCGCACCCGTGCAGGCCCCCGGGAGGCCCGGCCCCGACGGCAGCGCCCGCGTGGCCGCACCCGTCACCGCCGGCGCGGCCGGCACCCGCGTGCGACGCCCCTGGCACCTGGGCGGGCGCGGCCGTCGAGGCTGACCGATCCCCGTCGCACCCGCGGTTAGTCTGTGACCGTGAGTGCTCCCACCCGCTTCTACGTCGCGCGCCTGGCGAGTCTCAACGTCTTCGACCCTCTCGGTGACCAGGTCGGACGGGTGCGCGATGTCGTCGTCACCTTCTCCCCCTCCCGCAGGCCCCGGGTGATCGGTCTGGTCGTCGAGGTCCCGGGACGCCGACGCGTCTTCGTGCCGATGACCCGGGTGACCTCGGTCGAGGGCGGCCAGGTGATCACCACCGGCCTGGTCAACATGCGCCGCTTCGAGCAGCGCGCCACCGAGACCCTCGTCCTCGCCGACCTGCTCGAGCGCCCGGTGACCGTGCGCACCGACGACGGCCAGGTCGACGCGACCGTCGAGGACGTCGGCGTCGAGCAGTCCGCCAGCCGCAACTGGTCGGTGACCAAGGTCTTCGTCCGCGGTGGCCGCCAGTCCCGCCGAGGCCTCCTCGTGCGCCGCAGGGGCGAGACCTTCACCGTGCCGGTCGAGGACGTGACCGGCCTCTCCGCGTCGGTGAGCGCCGCCGAGCACTCCGCGGTCAAGCTGCTCGAGTCCGTCGAGGACCTCAAGGTCGCCGACCTCGCCGAGGTCGTCATCGACCTCGCCCCCGAGCGCCGCGAGGCGGTCATCGCCGCCCTCGACGACGACCGGCTGGCCGACATCATCCAGGAGCTCGGCGACGACGACCAGGGCGAGATCCTCGCGATGCTCACCCAGTCGCGCGCCGCCGACGTCCTCGAGGCGATGGACCCCGACGACGCGGCCGACCTCCTGTCGGTCCTGCCCCCCGAGCGGGCCGAGACGCTGCTGCAGCTGATGAAGCCCGACGACGCCGAGCCGCTGCGTCGCCTGCTCAGCTACGACGAGAACACCGCCGGTGGACTCATGACCACCGAGCCGGTCGTGCTCGCGCCCGAGGACACCGTGGCCGAGGCCCTGGCCGTCGTGCGCCGCGAGGAGATCACCGCGGCGTTGGCCGCCACCGTCTACGTCTGCCGGCCCCCGCTCGAGACCCCCACCGGCAAGTACCTCGGGATGATCCACATCCAGCGCCTGCTGCGCGAGCCGCCGCACGAGAGCATCGGCCGCTACCTCGACAAGGCGATCGACCCCCTTCGCCCGGAGGCCCCGCTCGGGCAGGTGACCCGCACGCTCGCGACGTACAACCTGATCTCGGCGCCGGTCGTCGACGAGGGCGAGCGCCTCCTCGGCGCGGTCACGGTCGACGACGTCCTCGACCACATCCTCCCGGAGGACTGGCGCGACGATCGGCACGAGGTGACCGATGACTGAGCGCCGCCAGAGCCGTGTGGACACCCCGCAGGAGGTGCGCCGCCAGCTGATCCGACGCCCGTCGGCCTTCTCCACCGAGGCCTTCGGGGTGATCTCGGAGAAGTTCGCCCGCTTCATGGGCACGCCCCGGTTCCTCATCTGGATGTCGCTCTTCGTCGTCGTGTGGCTGGCGTGGAACACCTTCGTGCCCGAGGCCGCGCAGTTCGACCCCCGGTCGCTCAACTACACGCTGCTCACGCTCATCCTGTCGCTGCAGGCCTCCTACGCCGCCCCGCTGATCCTCCTCGCGCAGAACCGTCAGGACGACCGCGACCGCGTGGCCCTCGAGCAGGACCGGGTGCAGGCCGAGCGGGCGCTCGCCGACACCGAGTACCTCACCCGCGAGGTCGCGGCGCTGCGGATCGCGCTGCGCGACGCGGCGACCCGCGACTTCATCCGCAGCGAGCTGCGGGACCTGCTCGAGGAGATGGAGACCAAGGGTCTCCAGGTCCGCCGGCGCGACGAGGTCGAGCCGGACGAGCCGACGGGTGATCCCGAACCACGCTGGTGATTAGACCCACGTGAGGCCGTGAAAAATTCGGACCTACGATGGACGCATGGCTCCCCACCCCACGATCACCGACGAGCAGCTGCGCGCCGCGCTCGAGACGGTCATCGACCCTGAGATCCGTCGCCCCATCACGGAGCTCGGCATGGTCGAGACGGCCGCTGTCGACGCCGACGGGCTCGCCACCGCGACCATCCTGCTGACCGTCTCCGGCTGCCCGATGAAGGACACGCTGACGACCGACACGACCAAGGCCCTGAGCGGCATCGAGGGCGTCACCGATGTCAAGGTCACGCTCGGCGTGATGAACGACGAGCAGCGCGCCGAGCTCAAGACCCACCTGCGCGGCGGCCAGGCCGAGAAGGAGATCCCCTTCGCCAAGCCCGGCTCGCTGACCCGCGTCTACGCGATCGCCTCGGGCAAGGGCGGCGTCGGCAAGTCGTCGATCACCGCCAACCTCGCTGCCTCGCTGGCCCAGGAGGGCCTCAAGGTGGGCGTCGTCGACGCCGACATCTACGGCTTCTCCATCCCGCGCATGCTCGGCGTCACGCACGCACCGACGCAGGTCGACGACATGATCCTGCCGCCCATCGCCTCCGAGGTGAAGGTCATCTCGATCGGGATGTTCGTCCCCGGCAACCAGCCCGTCGTGTGGCGCGGCCCGATGCTGCACCGCGCGCTGCAGCAGTTCCTCGGCGACGTCTTCTGGGGCGACCTGGACGTCCTCCTGCTCGACCTGCCGCCGGGCACCGGTGACATCGCGATCTCCATCGCCCAGCTGATCCCCAACAGCGAGATCCTCGTGGTCACGACCCCGCAGCAGGCGGCGGCCGAGGTCGCCGAGCGCGCCGGGTCGATCGCGATGCAGACCCACCAGCGCCTCGTCGGCGTCATCGAGAACATGTCCTGGCTCGAGCTGCCCGACGGGTCGCGCCAGGAGATCTTCGGCTCCGGCGGCGGCCAGTCCGTGGCCGACTCGCTGACCCGCACCATGGGCGCCGACGTGCCGCTGCTCGGCCAGATCCCGCTCGACGTCTCCCTGCGCGAGGGCTCCGACAACGGCGCCCCGACCGTGCTGTCCAACCCCGACGGGGCCGCCGCGGTCGCGCTGCGCGGCATCGCCCGTGGCCTGGCCACCCGCTCCCGCGGACTCGCCGGCCGCAGCCTGGGGCTCACCCCCACGGGTCGCTGACCACCAGCTCGACCACGACGAAGGGGGCCGAGGAGAGTTGATCTCCTCGGCCCCCCTTCGGCGTGCTCACGGTGGGCTCAGGTTGCCTCGCGGTCCCAGGGGGTGCCGGCGGGGAGCAGGGCAGCGGGCGCCGCGGCGTCGGGCTCGTCCTCGACGGAGCTCGTGCTCGCCGGCTTGTCGTCGAGACGGAAGGCGTCGTCGAGGGGCTCCAGGAGCGCCTGCTTGACGATGCGTCGCGGGTCGTACTGCCGCGGGTCGTACTGCCGCCAGTCGAGGTCCTCGTACTCGGGACCCATCTGCTCCTTGAGCTGCACCTTGGCGTCGTTGGCCATGCGACGTGCCTTGACGATGACGCGGGCCAGCTTGGCGGCGTACTCCGGCAGCTGCTTGGGGCCCAGGATGATGAAGGCGAGGAGGATCAGGACGAGGAACTCGCTCCCGTGGACCGGCATCGGTCAGCCTTCCTTCGCCGCTTCGAGGGTCATCGTGAGCTCCTGGTCCTTGCCGTCCCTGCGCACCGTCAGGGTGACCTTATCCCCCACGGCCTGAGCCCTGATCCGCGTGATCAGCTGGTCGAGGTCGGTGATCCGGCGCCCGTCCATCTCGGTGATGAGATCGCCGGGCTTGATGCCTGCGTCGTCGGCCGGTCCGCCGGGGACGACAGCATCACCGCCCGGCACGTCGGAGTCCTGCAGGACCTTGGCGCCCTCACCGCTCCAGCGCCGGTCCAGGCTCACACCGATCATCGGGTGGACCGCCTTGCCGGTGGCGATGAGCTGGTCGACCGTGCGCACCACGACGTCAGAGGGGATGGCGAAGCCCACGCCGATCGAGCCGGAGGCCTGCCCCTGCCCGGGGACCTGGGCGATCGCGGAGTTGACGCCGATGACGTTGCCGTCGCCGTCCAGGAGCGGTCCGCCGGAGTTGCCGGGGTTGATCGCCGCATCGGTCTGGATCGCGGAGATGAAGGACTCGTTCCCCGCCTCGCCGGCCGTGACCGGGCGCTCCAGCGCCGAGACGATGCCGGCGGTGACGGTCGAGCCGAGGCCGAGGGGCGAGCCCACGGCGACCACCTCGTCGCCGACGACGACGTCGCCGGAGGTACCGATCGACAGCGGCTTCAGGTCGCCGGGCGCCACCTTGAGCACGGCCAGGTCGTAGGAGGAGTCCCGGCCGACCACCGTGGCGGGCAGCCGGGTGCCGTCGGTCAGCTCGATGCTCACCTTGCCGTCGGCGCCCGCGGCGTCGACGACGTGGTCGTTGGTGACGACGTGACCGCGGTCGTCGTAGACCCAGCCGGAGCCCGTCCCCCCGTCGCCGCCAGCGCCACGCACCCGCACGGTGACGACGCTCGGCACGGCGGCGGCCGCGATGGCGGCGATCGATCCGTCGGGGCGCTGGGTCGGGTTGCCGTCGCGCTGGACGATCGTCGGCCCACCGCCGTCGTCGCCGGCCAGGAGGCTGCCGCCCGCACCACCGATGCCGCCCGCCAGGAGAGCAGCGGCCAAGGTCATCGCGCCGGCCCCCACCCAGCCGGGTCCGCGTCGACGGGGCCGGGGTGCGGGAGGCGTCGGTGCGGGGGGCGTCGGCGCGGGCGCGGCGTGCGCGTACGCCGCCGTGGGTGCGGACTCGTGGGGGTATGCGGCCACGGGGTACTGGGCCGTCTGCTCGTGGCCGGCGGGCTGCTCGAAGCTCTCGTAGGGCAGGTACGGGCTCTGCGGCACGGGTTGCGTGTGCTCGGTGCCGACGTGGCTGCTGCTCAGGTGCCCGTCGGCCGAGAAGGTCGGTCCTGCTGGCTCGGCGGGCGGGACCGAGGGGTGGGGCTCCTCACCCGGGTGCGGAGAGCTCATGCTGTGATTCTGCCTTGTCGTGCGGGCCCCGGCGTCACAGGGTGCCGGTCACCGGGCGCGCCATCGGGAAGCCGGAACCACCACGGCGGCGGCTCTCGGTGCGCGTGGACGGGGCGGGCTCCCGGTGGCTGAGGCTCTCGCGCAGGAGTGCCCGGCCGCGGTGGATGCGCGAGCGGACGGTGCCGAGCTTGATGTCGAGGGTCTCGGCGACTTCCTCGTAGGTCAGGCCCTCGATGTCGCACAGGACGACGGCGGCGCGGAACTGCGGCGGCAGCGCGTCGAGCGCCCGCTGGATGTCGGCGTCCAGGTGGTGCTCGATGTAGACCTGCTCCGGGCTGGCCGTCCCGCTGTGCAGCAGCGCCGCGAACTCGTCGGTGAGCGCGTCGAAGCGCAGCCGCTGCTTGCGGCGGGCCCGGTCGAGGAAGAGGTTGGTCGTGATGCGGTGCAGCCACCCCTCGAAGGTTCCCGGGGTGTAGCCGTCGAGCGAGCGGAAGACCCGGATGAAGACGTCGTGCGTGAGGTCCTCGGCGTCGTGGACATTGCCGGTCAGCCGGTAGGCCAGGCGGTACACCCGGGCGCCGTGCTCCTCGACGACCTCGGTCCAGGTCGGCGGGACCCAGTCGGGCCGGGGGTCTGTGGTGGTCGCGGGATCGCTGCTCACGGTGTCCATGGTCACCGCCCAACCTGAAGGAAGTCTGGGGATGCGGACCCGGACTAGGGTGGACTCCCATGACCGCCGCACAGCTCAACAGCCATGCCTACGCCGAGCAGTTCATCCCCGAGGACGAGGCCGCCGAGGCCGCTCGTCGCACCGGGAGCGAGCTCGGAGCGGTGCCGATCGGCACCGGTGGCGGCGCCGCCCTTCGCCTCCTCGCGGCCGCGGTCGGTGCCCGCCACGTCATCGAGGTCGGGACGGGGGCCGGCACCTCCGGCCTGTGGCTGCTGGGCGGCATGCCCGAGGACGGTGTGCTGACCTCCATCGAGATCGAGCCGGAGCACGCGCTGCGCGCGAAGCGCTCCTTCGCCGCTGCCGGTGTCGCCGTGCAGCGCACCCGCGTCATCACCGGTCGCGCCCTCGACGTCCTGCCGCGGATGAACGACGCGTCCTACGACCTCGTGCACATCGATGCCGACAAGGAGGGCTACCCCGACTACGTCGAGCACGCCATCCGGCTGCTGCGGCCCGGCGGGGTGCTGGCCATGGACAACATGCTCTGGCACGACCGGGTGGCCGACCCCGCGTCGCGCGATGCCACGACCGTCCTGCTGCGCGACCTCGGCAAGCAGCTGCGTGACGACGACCGGCTCATCCCCAGCCTGCTGCCGGTGGGCGACGGGCTCTTCGCGGCCGTCAAGCGCTGAGCGTCAGCTCCCGGGACCGGGTCCGCGGCGGAATTGCGCGGGACCCTCGGCGATCGCGACGACTTCGAAGGGCGTGATCTCCGTCGGGGCCGACCCGATGATCTGGCTGCCGGCGGAGTCGGCCGCCTTGCCGGTGAAGTCCTCGCAGAACTCGTCCCGGTCCTTGGCCGCGTCGAAGACGTAGGTGCCTTCGAACCACTCGCCCTCGACCATCCGCCAGGTCTTGAAGGCCAGTCCGTCGAGGAACATGAAGTTGGCCATCGAGGTCCCGACCACGTACTCGCGCAGACGCGCGGCGACATCGGTGGGTGCGTCGGTCAGCGACCAACGGACGGCGAGTCCATATCCAGCGTTCATTCGCAATCCCCTCGGGCCCGAGGGCCAGTCAGCAGTGTCCGAGCACCGTAACCAGTGGCCCTGACGCGGGACAGCCCCGTGTCATCATCCGAACGCCCGGGTACGCGAGAGCCCCCGGACGCACGGCGTCCGGGGGCTCCTCGACGGGGACTACTTCTTCTGCAGGCCCTCGCAGCTGTCGATGGCCTCACCGAGGGCGAGGACCTCGTCCGGCTTCATCTCCACGACGAGCCGGCCACCGCCCTCGAGCGGCATGCGCAGGACGATGCCGCGACCCTCCTTGACGACCTCGAGCGGGCCGTCCCCCGTGCGTGGCTTCATTGCCGCCATGTGCGTTCCCTTCGGTCCAAAACCGACCAGTGCCTCACCAGCCGGCGGCGCATCCGCGCCAACGCTTGCGCTCATTATCCACCCCGGCGATGCCGTCGGCCTAATCAGGGGTACGGCGTCACGGCGGGGTGACGTGCCACGGCACGTAGGGAAGCAGGCCGCACGACCAGGCGACGACGCCGAGCGCCAGGAGCACGACGACGACCACCGCGCGACGGCGCCAGTGCCGCACGACCCGACCCCCGGTCGAGGTCCGCATGGTGACCGACGCCAGCAGGGCCATGAGGGGGAAGTCGAGCAGCAGGAAGCGCCACATGCTGGTGATCGGTCGCACGACCGCGAAGAGGTAGAGCGGGTAGACGAGCGCCCACATCCGCACCTCCAGCGGGATCCACGCACCGTGCCGACCGATGACGAGCGCGAGGTAGGTGCCGACGAGGGCGACCATGACCACGAGCGAGAAGAGCCCGCGCTGCTCCCAGGCCCAGCTGAACCACAGGACGAAGGGGCCGACGTCGGGGCGCTGACCCCATGCGGCCTGCACCTGGAAGAAGGCGTCCGGCAGGCCCGACAGGTAGCCGACGGTGACGGGCCACGCGACCCCCGAGACCCCGGTGGCCAGGCACATGATGACGATCCGCAGCCGGTCGTGGGCGAAGGGAGCGGTGCCGCTCGACCGTTCCTCCCGCCAGCGCAGCCACAGGTGGGCGAGCACCGCCAGCCCGAGCGGCGCGGCGACCCCCCGGGTGAAGCCGAGCAGGAGGGCGATGAGCGCGACCGTGAGGTAGCGGCCGCGCATGAGCATCAGGAGCGAGCCGGCGATGAGTGCCGCCGCGAGCGCCTCCGTGTAGGGCAGGACCATCACCCCGGTGGCGGGGTAGAAGCACCACAGGGCCGCGGCGACGAAGGCGAGCCGCTCGCGGGCGGGCTGGCTGGCGGCGTGGCCGGGGAAGCTCATGACCTTCCACACCAGGAGGGTCGCGGCGGCGCCGAGCGCGAGGTTGAGCAGGATCGCCGAGGCGGTGAAGCCCAGCCCGGTGAGCATGATCAGCCGCACCATGGCGGGGAAGAGCGGGAAGAAGGCCCACGCGCTGTAGGTGATCTGCCCTGTCTCGGGGTCCGACGGAAGGGGGATGGGATAGCCGTCGGTGACGATGCGCCGGTACCACTCGGTGTCCCACAGCCGGAACATGTCGGCCAGCCCCGGGTGGAGGTGACCGACCCCGGCGGGCGACTGGTAGTAGTGGGCCGCGATCCAGATGGCGAGCACCGCCACGACCCGACTGATCGCGTAGATGACGAGCAGCGAGCGCACCGGACGCGCCAGCACCGCCCGACCGATCTCGGATCGGCCGGCGGAGGTGCGCCACCGCGCGGGGCGGGGGGCTCCCCCTTCGCCGGCGGTGGTCGCGGTGTCAGACGAGGCCGGTGCCGTCATCACGCCGCTCGACGGGGCGGTCCGCGCGCTCCTCCAGCTCGGCGACCCGCCGCTGGAGGTGGTCGAGCACGTCGTCGACCTGGTCCATCCGGTACCCGCGCAGGGCGGTGTCGAAGCGGACCTGGTCGATGTCGTCGGCCCGCCAGTCGGTGTCCGGCAGCCCGTGGTGCGGCGCGGTGCCGACCGCCTCGGCCATCGGGTCCGGGCTGAGGCGGCCGGCGAGCACCGCGGCGAGGACCAGCACGACGAGCACGGCCACCAGGGCGAAGAGGATCCAGACCATCGACTACTCCGGCTGCTTCGGGGTCTCGGGACGCACGCGTGCCGACTCCCGCTTGACGTGCTCGACGGCGTCGACGAGGTCGTCGGTCACGTAGAGCCGGTCGATGTCGTCGGCGCTGATCATCCCGCCCTCGAGGACGGAGTCGCGCAGCCAGTTCAGCAGCCCGGCCCAGTACTCGGTGCCGATGAGCACGATCGGGAAGCCGGTCACCTTGCCGGTCTGGGCGAGGGTCACTGCCTCGAAGACCTCGTCGAGGGTGCCGAAGCCACCGGGCAGCACGAGGAAGCCCTCGCTGTACTTGACGAACATCGTCTTGCGGGCGAAGAAGTAGCGGAAGTTGATGCCGAGGTCGCAGTAGGGGTTCAGGCCCGCCTCGAAGGGCAGCTCGATCCCGAGCCCGACGCTCGTGCCGCCGGCCTCACGGGCTCCCCGGTTGGCCGCCTCCATCGCGCCGGGGCCTCCCCCGGTGATGACCGCGTACCCCGCCTCGGCGACCAGCCGGCCGAGCTCGACGCCGTCGGCGTAGCGCGGGGAGTCGGTCGGGGTGCGGGCGCTGCCGAAGATGCTCACGGCCGGACCGAGCTCGGCGAGCGCGCCGAAGCCCTCGACGAACTCGGCCTGGATGCGCAGCACCCGCCAGGGGTCGGTGTGCAACCAGTCGGCGTGGCCCTTGTCGTCGAGGAGTCGCTGGTCGGTCGTCGACTTGGGCACCTGGCGGCCACGCATGAGCACGGGGCCCTTGTGGTACCAGCGTTCTGAGTTCTTCCCCTGATCCGTCACGGTCGCGACCCTACGCGAGCCACCGGAGCACGGCCTGCTCCGCGGTGACGATCTGCTCGACCGGGCAGCGCTCCTCGTCGTGGTGCGCGAGGTTGGGGTCGCCGGGGCCGAAGTTGACCGCGGGGATGCCGAGCGTGGAGAAGCGGGCGACGTCGGTCCAGCCCTCCTTGGGCCCGACGGGGACACCGAGGGCGGCGACGAAGGCCTGGGCGGCCGGCAGGTCGAGCCCGGGGCGGGCACCCTCGGCCAGGTCGCGCACGTGCAGCTCGCGGCCGGGCAGGACGGTCTGCACGTAGGCCAGCGCGGCCTCGGCGTCCTTGTCGGGGGCAAAGCGGTAGTTGATGAGCACGGTGCAGCTGTCGGGGATGACATTGCCCGCGATGCCGCCGGTGATGCCGACGGCCTGTAGCGCCTCGTGGTAGTCCAGCCCGTCGACGTGGACGGTCGCCTCCTCGTGGGCGGCGAGTGCGGCGAGGACCTCGTGGGCGTCGTGGATCGCGTTGTGGCCGTTCCACGGGCGGGCGGAGTGCGCGGCGATGCCCTTCAGCCGCACCTCGACCCGCATGGTGCCCTTGCAGCCGCCCTCGACGGCCGCGTTGGTCGGCTCGAGCAGGACGGCGAAGTCCGCGGCGAGCAGGTCCGGGTCGGACTCGGCGAGCAGCTGCAGCCCGTTGTGGATCGCGTCGACCTCCTCGGCCTCGTAGAAGAGGAAGGTGATGTCGCGGCTCGGCTCCTCGAGGAGGGCGGCCTTGAGCTGGACGGCGACGCCTCCCTTCATGTCGACGGTGCCGCGGCCCCACAGGACCTCGACGCCGCCGACCTGCTCGCGGCGGACCGGCAGGTTGGCCGGCTCGCTCGTGAGAGGCACGGTGTCGATGTGTCCGGCGAGCACGACCCGCTCCTCGCGGCCGAGGTGGGTGCGGGCGATGACGGTGTTGCCCCGGCGGATCACCTCGAGATGACGAAGGGGGGTCAGCGCGGCCTCGATCGCGTCCGCGATGGCCGCCTCGTCGTGGCTGACCGACTCGATGTCGCACAGCTGCTGGGTGAGGGTCACGACGTCGGCGGTGAGGTCCAGGCTCGGCATGCCCGCCAGCCTATGGCGTCGGGCCCAGCCCGGTGCCGGCACCCGGCGCCGGCACCCGAGATCCCGTCCTGGCCGCTCCGGCCGTGACTCACGCCGTGAATCACTGATGCAGGCTCGGCACCTCGGCACCTCGTCCCGGCTACTCCGGCCGTGACTCACGACGTGAATCGCGATGCGGGCTCGGCACCTCGGCACCTCGTCCCGGCTACTCCGGCCATGACTCATGGCATGAATCGCGATGCATGGGATGAGTCATGGCCGGAGGGGCAGGAGACCTCCTGCAACAAACCTGCGGAAGCCCGCGCACGCCATCGCCCCGGAACTCCGCCATCACCCCGGACTCGGCAATCCACACCCCTCGCCGAAGGACGCCGTCGGCCCACAGGCGTGGAGACCTCCGGCGGTACGGCGCCCGGGCACCGAGTATGGAGCATGGCCCCCGATCCGGACCCCGACCCCGCCGCTGATGCTGACCCCGCCGCCGAACCAGACCCCGCCGCCGAACCAGACCGCGCCGCCGAACCAGACGCGATCCTGTGCCCGATGCCCTGCGCCCGATGCGACGAGATGGGCCCCGGCGGTTGCGAGGACTGCCTCGACTGCCTCCTCTGGCCGGAGGTCCCCCCGGCCAGCTCGCCCCGCGAGATCGCGCCGCTCACGGGTCCGATCGCCCCCACGATGACCGAGGACCTGCGTCGCCGCCGTTCCGCCCTCGACATCGGTTCACGGATCGGGTTGGTGAGCCGCCGCTACCGTCGCGAGCACGACCTGAGCCAGCGGATGCTCGCCGACGAGCTCGGCTGGACCCAGCCGAGCGTCAACCGGGCAGAGCGCGATGCAGCGCCGTTGAGCCTGCATCGGGCCGGGGCCTTCCTGAGGCACGTGGGCTACCGACTGGCCGTCGTGCCCGTCCACGGTGACGCGGCGGTCGCCCTGGGGGAGGATCCGGACGAGGCCTGGGGCGCGCCCGACCTGATCGCCCGGGACGCCCTCGGTCGGCGTCCGCCGCCCCACGCCGAGGTCTCGTGGAACCCGGCCATCGATCGGAGGCTGATGGCGGGTGCCCGCGGTCACGAGAACCCGTGGACGTGGCGTGTCCACAGGCGGCAAGCAGTTGTCCGGCACGCGGCAGGGTTTCGTAGGATCGGGTCCATGACGACGACGCGCGCAGCCTGGGGCCACGGAGTGGCCACCGTGACGACCGACGGATCGGTCCTGGACACCTGGTACCCGGAGCCGACCCTGGGCGAGGCCCCCGAGGCCGTCCAGGTGCCCGAGGAGCTGCTGGCCCTCGCCGGTGCGGACGAGGCCCGCGGCGTGCGCACCGAGGTCGTGACCGTCGCCATCGACCTCGACGCCGCCCCCGAGGGCGCGTCCGACGCCTACCTGCGGCTGCACCTGCTCTCCCACCGCCTCGCGGCGCCCAACTCGATCAACCTCGACGGCCTCTTCGGCCAGCTGAGCAATGTCGTGTGGACCAACCACGGTCCGTGCCCGGTCGAGGGCTTCGAGGCCACCCGTGCCCGGCTGCGCGCCCGCGGTCCCGTCCAGGTGACGAGCATCGACAAGTTCCCCCGCCTCACCGATTACGTCACCCCGTCGGGCGTGCGCATCGGCGACGCCGACCGTGTCCGCCTCGGCGCCCACCTCGCCTCCGGCACGACCGTCATGCACGAGGGCTTCGTCAACTTCAACGCCGGGACCCTGGGCACCTCCATGGTCGAGGGCCGGATCAGCCAGGGCGTCGTCGTCGGCGACGGCTCCGACATCGGTGGCGGCGCGTCGACGATGGGCACCCTCTCCGGCGGCGGCACGCAGCGCGTCTCGATCGGCGAGCGCTGCCTCGTCGGCGCCGAGGCCGGCGTGGGCATCGCGCTGGGCGACGACTGCGTCGTCGAGGCGGGCCTCTACGTGACCGCCGGGACCAAGGTCACCCTGCCCGACAGCACGGTCGTCAAGGCCGCCGAGCTCTCCGGCCGCAACGGCCTGCTCTTCGTCCGCAACTCGGTCACGGGCACCGTCGAGGCCCGCGACCGCACCGGTGACGGCATCGCGCTCAACGACGCGCTGCACGCCAACGACTGACGTGACCGGACGCGAGCACCCACCCCTGGTCGACGAGCGCGGCCCCCGGTGGCCCATCGCCGTGGCGATCGTGTGCGTGCTCGCGCTCGTCGTGGGCATCGGGGTGTGGTTCACCCGCGATCGCATCGGCCTCTTCCGCAGCGAGGAGTGCCGGGCGACCGCGCTCGATCAGAGCGTGACCTTCCAGCCCGACCAGATGCACAACGCGAGCACCATCGTCCTCATCGCGGTCAAGCGCGGCATGCCCGCACGCGCCGGCAGCATCGGGATCGCCACGGCCATCCAGGAGTCCAAGCTGCGCAACCTCTCCTACGGTGACCGTGACTCGGTCGGCCTCTTCCAGCAGCGGCCGAGCCAGGGCTGGGGCACCGTGGAGCAGCTGCAGGAGCCCGTCTTCGCCACCAACGCCTTCTACGACGCCCTGGTCAAGGTCGACGGCTGGCAGGACATGGTGATCACCGAGATCGCCCAGGAGGTCCAGCGCAGCGGGTTCCCCGAGGCCTATGCCGACCACGAGCGAGAAGGCCGGATCATCGCCTCCGCCATGAGCGGCCACTCCCCCGAGGGATTCGTCTGCCGGCTCGACGACCCGACGGCCGCCGGCCGCCCCGACACCTTCGTCCGGGCGCTGTCCGAGGAGACCGGGCAGACGGCCACCGCCACCGGGCAGGTCATCACGGTCGACGCCACCGACGACCGGCACGCCTGGGCGGTCGGCGCCTGGTCCGTCGCCCAGGCCCAGGCCCGCAACGTCGTCACGGTTCAGGTCGGTGCACGCGAGTGGTCGCGCGGCGGGGGCGACGGCGCCATGCGCTGGACCGACGCCCAGACCCCGGTCCCCGCGGGCCAGGTCGTCGTCACCCTCCACGAGGGCTGAGCCGCTCCCCCCTTCGTGCATTGCCACAGGGGAAGGCAACGACCCCCTCCGCCCGTGAGGACGAAGGGGGTCGGTGTGGCGGTGCTGTGGGTCAGCGGTTGTCGATGCCCACGTAGTCACGCTCGGTGGGACCGGTGTAGATCTGGCGCGGACGGCCGATCTTGGTCTCGGGGTCCTCGATCATCTCGCGCCACTGGGCGATCCAGCCCGGGAGGCGACCGATGGCGAAGAGCGCGGTGAACATCTTCGGCTGGAAGCCCATGGCCGTGTAGATCAGGCCCGTGTAGAAGTCCACGTTGGGGTAGAGCTTGCGCTCGACGAAGTAGTCGTCGGCCAGCGCGATCTCCTCGAGCTTCATGGCGATCTCGAGCTGCTCGTCGCCACCCATCTTCTCGAGGATGGTGTGGGCCGTCTCCTTGACGATGGCCGCACGCGGGTCGTAGCTCTTGTAGACGCGGTGCCCGAAGCCCATGAGCCGGACGCCGTCCTCCTTGTTCTTCACCCGCTTCATGAAGGTCTCGGCGCCGTCGTCGGACGCCTGGATCTTGTCGAGCATCTCCAGGACGGCCTGGTTGGCGCCACCGTGCAGCGGGCCGGACAGCGCGTGGATGCCTGCCGAGACGGAGTTGAACATGTTGGCGTGGGCCGAGCCGACGAGACGCACGGTCGACGTGGAGCAGTTCTGCTCGTGGTCGGCGTGCAGGATGAAGAGCTGGTCGAGCGCGGCGACGATCTCGGGGTCGAGGTCGTAGGGCTCGGCCGGGAAGCCGAAGGTCATCCGCAGGAAGTTCTCGGTCAGGTTGAGCGAGTTGTCCGGGTACAGGAAGGGCTGGCCGACGCTCTTCTTGTGCGCGTAGGCGGCAATGGTCGGCAGCTTGGCCAGGAGGCGGATGGTCGAGATCTCGACCTGCTCCGGGTCGAAGGGGTCGAGGCTGTCCTGGTAGAAGGTGCCCAGCGCCGAGACGGCGGAGGAGAGCACCGGCATCGGGTGCGCGTCGCGCGGGAAGCCGTTGAAGAAGGCCTTGAGGTCCTCGTGCAGCATCGTGTGGCGCGAGATGCGCTCCTCGAAGCCACCGAGCTGGTCGGCCGTCGGCAGCTCGCCGTAGATGAGCAGGTAGGCGACCTCGACGAAGGTCGACTTGCCCGCCAGCTGCTCGATCGGGTACCCGCGGTAGCGCAGGATGCCCGCGTCGCCGTCGATGTAGGTGATGTCGCTCTTGCAGGAGGCGGTGTTGACGAAGCCCACGTCGAGCGTCGTGTTGCCGGTCTCCTTCATCAGCGAGGAGATGTCGTATCCGTCGTTGCCCTCGTTGGCCGAGACGAGGGGGAAGGTCAGGTCCTTGCCTGCGGCGGAGAAGGTGGCATCAGCGGTCATAGGTATCTGCCCTTCGGTCGTTCCGTGCCGCGGAGGCGGTGGCCCCGGGCATGCGGTTTCGTCCCAAAACTACCTCAGCGGTGGGCTGGATCACCACGCGGGTACCGCCCAGCGGACCGCCGCGTGTGCATCAGGCGGACCGCCGCGTGTGCGTCAGGAGCACAGGCGTGCGGCGGCCGCCGCGATGCGCTCGTCGCTCGCCGACAGCGCGACCCGCACGTGCTGGGCACCCGCGGCGCCGTAGAAGTCGCCGGGTGCCACGAGGATGCCCAGGTCGGCCAGCCGGTCGACGGTGACCCGGCACGGCTCACCCGCGGTGGCCCACAGGTAGAGGCCCGCTGCGGAGTCGTCGATGCGCATGCCGAAGCCCTCGAGCGCTGGGCGCAGCACCTCGCGCCGCGCACGGTAGCGCTCGCGCTGCGCGGCGACGTGCTCGTCGTCGCGCACCGCCGCGAGCAGCGCCCGCTGCACGGGCCAGGGCACGATCATCCCGGCGTGCTTGCGCACCTCGAGCAGCTGCCGGACCAGCGTCGGGTCACCGGCGACGAAGGCCGCGCGGTAGCCGGCGAGGTTGGACTGCTTGGAGGTCGAGTAGACGGCGAGCAGGCCCTCGGTGGAGCCACCGGTGACCCGCGGGTCGAGGATCGACGGGGTCGTCGGCAGGTCGGCGTAGGTCTGCCCGCGCTCCTCCTCGGAGCGCCAGTCGAGCTCGGCGTAGCACTCGTCGGAGGCGACGACCACACCGCGCGCCCGGGCCCACGCGACGACCTTGGCCAGGTGCTCCACACCGAGGACCTTGCCCGTCGGGTTGCTCGGGGTGTTGAGCCAGAGCAGCTTGGGTGCGCTCGAGGGGGTCGTCGGACCGAAGGCGGTCGTGGCGTCAGCGGCGAAGGGGGTCGCCCCCGCGATCCGTGCGCCCACGTCGTAGGTCGGGTAGGCGACCCGAGGGAAGGCGACGACGTCGCCGGCCCGCAGACCGAGCAGGGTCGGCAGCCACGCGACGAGTTCCTTGGAGCCGATCGTCGGCATGATGCCGTCGGGGTCCAGACCGGGCGCACCGCGACGGCGGGCGAACCACTCGGCGATGCCCTCACGCAGGTCCGGCGTGCCCCACGTCTGCGGGTAGCCGGGTGCATCGGACGCCTCGCGCAGGGCGTCCTGGACGACCTCGGGGGTGGCGTCGACGGGGGTGCCGACCGACAGGTCGACGATCCCCTCCCCCTTCGCCTCGTCGGCAGATGAAAAGGCTCTCGCCCGCTCCTTGGCAGGAGCGAGCGAGTCCCATGGGAAGTCAGGTAAAGACGTCACGAATCGTCACGCTGCGTCATTCGTCGTGCTCCTGCGGGGGCAGAGCGGCCACGATCGGGTGGTCCTTGTCGATCATGCCCATCTTGGCCGCGCCGCCGGGGCTGCCGAGGTCGTCGAAGAACTCGACATTGGCCTTGTAGAAGTCCGCCCACTCCTCAGGAGTGTCGTCCTCGTAGTAGATGGCCTCGACGGGGCACACCGGCTCGCACGCACCGCAGTCGACGCACTCGTCGGGGTGGATGTAGAGACTGCGCTTGCCCTCGTAGATGCAGTCGACGGGGCATTCCTCGATGCAGGCCTTGTCCTTGAGGTCGACACAAGGCTGCGCAATCACGTACGTCATGCCCCACATACTATGTCGCTCCATGAGCGATCTGATGGTGGGTCTCACCACAGGCACCCGCGTCGCGGTCCGGACGCAGATCGACCCCGCCCCGGCGCACGGCCCGACCCTGACCGACACGGTCGGCGAGCTCCTCGCCCTCGACGACGAGCAGGTGCACATCGCCACCCGCACCGGCGAGGTGGTCCTGCGCCGCGACCTCGTCGTCGCGGCCCGCGCCATCCCCCCGAAGCCGACCCGCCGCGGCGCCCCCCACCGCGCCATCACCATCGAGGACCTGCACCTCGTCATGACCAAGGGACAGCCCGGCCTCGATGAGGACTGGCTGGGGACGAAGGGAGCGGGCTGGCTCCTGCGCGCCGGCGCCGGGTGGACCGGACGGTCCAACTCGGCCCTGCCCGTGGGCGATCCCGGCCTGCCCCTGCCCGAGGCGGTCGACGCGGTCGAGTCCTGGTACCGCGAGCGCGAGCTCGCGCCGGTCGTCATGCTCCCTCGGCCGGTCGGTGCCGGCACGAGCGACGACCCGCTCGGAGCCCTTCTGCTGCAGCGCGGTTGGCTCGAGGGCCATCCCGCCGACGTGCTCACCGGCCGGACCGAGACGCTGCTGCACGGCGCCGGTCCCTCCCCCACCGGGTACTCGCTGCAGGCCAGCGACGCCGCGGACGAGGCGTGGCTGGCGGGCGGCTCACCACGACTGCTCCAGCACCTCGACGCCGCGCGGCGGATCCTGGCGCTTCCACCGCGTCAGGTCTTCCTCACCGCCCGCGACGCCGCAGGCCACGTCGCCGGCGTCGTGCGCGTGGCCCTGGCCGACGGGTGGGCCGGCATCTTCGGCCTGCACGTCGACCCCGACCACCGCGGGCGAGGCCTGGGCCGCTGGCTGACGGTCGAGGCCCTGCGCGCGGCCGCCGACGCCGGCGCCTCACTCACCTACCTGCAGGTCGAGCCGGGCAACGAGCCCGCCCAACGCCTCCACCGGGGGCTCGGCATGACCGCGCACCACGACTACGTGTACCTGGCCAGGCTTCAGGATTCCGCACGACCTTAAGGAGATGCGGACCCTGGGCCGCACGACCTTAAGGAGATACCCCCCAGGATCCGCACGACCTCAAGGAGATGCGGATCCTGGGCTGCTCGCCTTCGCCCTCTCGAGCGCCTCCGCGGACTCGTCCTGATCGTGGGTGATGACCCCGACCTCACCTGTGCCATCGAAGGCGAGGGCGGCGAGGTAGCCGTGGAGGGGCACGGGGAGGGGCTGGACGTGCCGGCCTGCCAGGTCCCTCGAGCCGGTGGCCTTGAAGGTCGCCTCCCCGCGCACCCAGGTCTCGACGTCGGGGCCGCGGTCGAGGGCCTCGACGTCGACACCCACGGGGTCGGGCGAGGTGGCGACCAGGACCAGGGGTCCGGCGTGGGCGACGCTGACGTGCAGCCCGGCGACCCGGGGGCGACCGTGGGGGTCGCCGCACTCGTCGCAGGTGCGATCGATCGACACCGCACGGGGATCCTGACCGGTCGCGGCAGCGACCGCGACCCTCAGCAGCACCGCCCCGACGACGAAGCGCCCCAGGTCGGCCGCCGACGCGAGCCCGTCCGCGCGCCGCTCCTCGACGGGGTCGAGCATCGAGCGGAGCCGCAGGTCCATCGCGCGCAGGTCCGACCACCAGACGTCCACGACGTGGTTGCCCATGTGTGGCACTGCCCCTCCGAGTTGTAACCTGCACCAAACGACTAAGGATAGGCACACCAACATGACGCTGATGGTCCAGCTCGAGGACGCGCCGGTCGCGGCTCCCGAGCACACCTCGCGCCATCGGGCTCCCTTCCTCCACCCCGGCTCCCCCGCGCCCGCGCTCGTCGAGCACGGTCGGGTCACCACGCACGACGAGCTGGCGCGCCGGGTCGCCGACCTCGCCGACCGGATGCCGCCGGCCGCCACGGGCCGCCGGCTCGTGCACCTGCCGCTCGCCCGCGACGTCGCCGGGGTCGTGGGCCACCTCGCCGTGCTGGCCGCCGGCCACGTCGCCCTCGTCACCGGACCGGACGCCGAGTCGATCACCGCGCGCTTCGCCCCGGACCTGCGCGTGGCCGACGAGCGCATCGAGACGCTGTCGCAGCACGCGACCCACCTGCTCCACCCCGACCTGGCGCTCCTGCTGTCCACCTCGGGCAGCACCGGCAGCCCCAAGCTCGTACGCCTGTCGCGCCACAACCTCGGGAGCAACGCCGCGGCGATCGCGCAGGCGCTCGGGCTGGGCCCGAAGGACCGCGCGATCACCTCCCTTCCCCTCCACTACTGCTACGGGCTGTCGGTGCTGCACAGCACGCTCCACGCCGGCGGCAGCGTCGTCGTGACCGACCGCTCGGTGACCGACGACGAGTTCTGGCGAGAGCACACCGAGCAGCGGGTCACCGTCCTCGCGGGCGTCCCCCACACCTTCGACCTCATCGGGTCGCGGCTGCGCGACACCCTGCCGGGCCTGCGCCTGGTCACCCAGGCGGGCGGCGCCCTCGCGCCCGACCGCGTCACGGAGCTCACCGAGCTCGGGCGGGCGAAGGGGTGGCAGCTCGCCGTCATGTACGGCCAGACCGAGGCGACCGCGCGCATGGCGATCCATGTGGGCGACGAGGTCGCGCTGCGCCCCGACGCCGTGGGCCGGGCGGTGTCCGGGTCCTCCTTCCGGGTGGACCGGTCCGGTCATGAGGACCGCGACGACGGCGCCGGCGAGCTGGTCTTCACGGGTCCCGGGGTGATGCTCGGGTACGCCGAGCACCCCGACGAGCTGGCCCTGGGCCGCATGCTCGACGAGCTGCGCACCGGCGACCTCGGGCACGTCGACGAGGCCGGCGTCGTGCGCGTCACCGGTCGCTGCGACCAGGTGGCCAAGGTCCTGGGCCTGCGCATGGACCTCGGACGGGTGGGCGCGGCACTCACCGACGCAGGTCACCGCACCGTCGTCACCGCAGACCCCCAGCATCTCCTCGTCACCCTCGTGATCGACCCTGCCGAAGGGAGCACCCCGCACCTGCTGCGGTCGGTCCGGGACCTCGCGGCCCACGCATCCGGTCTGCAGCCGGGCGCCGTCGTCGTCGCTCCCGTCGACGCGATCCCGTTGCTCCCCAACGGCAAGACCGACCGCATCGCCTGCCGTGAGCACGCCCTCCGAACGCTTCGGTCCCACCCCGCCGACGGCGCGGCAGGCGACCCCCTCGCCGCCGCCGTCTCGGTCGTCGCGAGCTCCCTCGGCCGCGACGAGGTCGACCTCGACCGGTCCTTCGCAGAGCTCGGCGGTGACTCCTACAGCCTCGTCCAGACCTCGGTGCGTCTCGAGCAGGTCCTCGGGCAGCTGCCCGACGGGTGGCACCGGGTCCCCCTTCGCCAGCTCGCGCTGGAGGCCACCCCACCCGGCCGCCACGTGCGCTGGCTGGACACCCCACTGGTCCTGCGGGCCGTCGCCGCCATCGCGATCTGCGCCAGCCACCTCGGACTGGTCGCCGTCCCGGGCGGCGCCCACACGCTGCTGGCCCTCGCCGGGTGGTCGATGAGTCGCTTCACCCTCGACACCACCGACCCGAGGGCCCGACGCCGCCGCGGGCTGCGCTCGATCGCCGCCCTCGCCATCCCGTCGATGGCCGTGGCCCTGGTCGGCCTGGTGACCGCCGGCGGGTACGGCTGGGAAAATGTGCTGCTCGTCAACTGGCTCGTCGGCGAGATGGAGTGGGGCGCTCGGATCAACCTGTGGTTCATCGAGGCCCTGCTCGCCTGCAGCCTCGCGGTCCTCGCCCTGCTGTCCGTACCGCGCCTGGGGCTGGTCCACGTCCGCCACCCCTGGGCCTGGAGCATGGCGCTGGCCGCGGCCGCACTCGTGCCCCGATGGATCCTCGTGCCCGACTCGACCGGCGCCACCCGTGGACTGCCCGGGTCCGTGCTGTGGCTCTTCGCCCTCGGCATGGCACTGGGCGTGGCGCGCACCCGCCGGCAAAAGCTGGCCACGATGGCGCTGACCGCCATCGGCATGTGGGACTTCTTCGTCGAGCCCAGCCGCGGCCTGACCGTCTTCGCCGCGATCGCCGTGCTCGCCTTCGTCCCACGCATCCCACTGCCCCGGCTGCTCGTGCTGCCGCTCGGTCTGCTCGCCGCGGCCTCCCTGCACGTCTACCTCGTCCAGTGGCAGGTCTTCCGGGTCGTCGACCAGCCGGTCCTCGCCCTGCTGGCCTCCTTCGCCGCCGGGATCACCGTCTGGTGGCTCCTCCAGGGCCCCACCCGCGCACTCATCGATCGACTCGCCCGACTTCGCCCCACCCTCTCGACCCCGACCGGAGACCCCTCATGAACCGACGCACCCTGCTCACCGCGGCCCTCAGCTCCTCGGTCCTCGCCCTCGCCGCCTGCGGTGGCGCCGACGGTCCGACGAACGACCCCGACGCGCTGCAGATCTACTCCAGCCAGCACGACAGCCTCACCAAGGCCTGGGCCGAGGGCTTCACCAAGAAGACCGGGATCAAGACCCAGGTCCGCGCGGGCAAGGACTCGTCGATGGGCCACCAGATCGTCCAGGAGGGTGAGAAGTCCCCGGCCGACGTCTTCCTCACGGAGAACAGCCCGGCGATGACGCTCGTCGAGAGCAGCGCGCTCCTCGCCCCGATCGACGCGACGACCCTCGCCCTGGTGCCCAAGAACCGTCGCCCCTCCAGCGGCGACTGGACGAGCGTCGCGGCACGATCCACCGTGCTCGTCTACAACCCGGACAAGATCAGCGCCAAGGACCTGCCGGCCTCCCTCATGGACCTGAGCAAGCCCGAGTACAAGGACAGGTGGGGTGCCGGCGCCACGGGCGCCGACTTCCAGGCGATCATCGCCGGGATGCTCGCCGACCAGGGCGAGGCCAAGACCAAGAGCTGGCTCGAGGGCATGAAGACCAACGCCCGCATCTACGAGAACAACATCGCGACGATGAAGGCCGTCAACGCCGGCGAGGTCCCGATGGGCGTGATCTTCCACTACTACTGGTACCGCGACCAGGCCGAGACCAAGGAGGGCACGGCCAACACCAAGCTGCACTACTTCAAGCAAGAGGACCCGGGCGCCTTCGTCAGCCTCTCGGCCGCGGGCGTGCTCAAGAGCGCCAAGCACCCCGACGAGGCGCAGAAGTTCGTGGACTACATTCTCTCTGACGAAGGACAGAAGGTCCTCGAGACGAGCGGGTCCAAGGAGTACGCCGTGGCCAAGGGCGCGGCCTCCGACCCCGACCTGCCCTCGCTCGAGTCCCTCCAGGCACCCGCCGTCGACCCCTTCTCCCTCGATTCCGAAAAGGTGACCCAGCTGATGACCGATGCCGGCATCCTCTAGGCATCTCGTGATGGCCGCGGCGATCCTCGTCGCGGCCATCACCGTGCTCCCGATCGTGCTCGTCGCAGCCGACGGTCTGGCGACGTCGCCCGGCGACGCGCTGGCCTACCTCCTGCGACCCCGGATCGGGGAGCTGGTCGGCAACACCCTCTCGCTCGTGGTCATCACGGTGCCGGCCTGCGTCGCGCTCGGGGTGGGCGCGGCCTGGCTCGTGGAGCGCACGGACCTCCCCTTCGCCGGCATCTGGCGGGTCCTGCTCGCCGCACCACTCGCCGTCCCCGCCTTCGTCGCCGCCTACGCGTGGGTGTCCTTCCGACCGGGGCTGGACGGGCTCGCCGGGGCCGCTCTCGTGACGACTGCCGCCTACTTCCCCTTCGTCTACCTCCCGGTCGCTGCCATCCTGCGCGACCTGGACGCCGCGCCCGCGGAGGACGCCCGGGCGCTCGGGCTGCGCCCCTTCGCCGCCTGGCGGCGCGCCGTGCTGCCCCGGCTGCGGCCGGCGATCAGCGGCGGCGCGCTCCTCGTCGCGCTGCACCTGCTCGCGGAGTTCGGCGTGCTCGAGATGATGCGCTACCCGACCTTCACCACGGCGATCCTGGTCCAGTACCAGGTCAGCTTCAGCAGCAACCAGGGCAGCCTGCTCGCCGTCGTCCTCGTCCTGATGTGCATCACGGTCCTGACGCTCGAGCACTTCCTGCGCGGCTCCGCACGCACCTCCCGCGTCGGCCGCGGAGTCCACCGGGCCGCCACGCCCGTGCACCTGGGCCGCTGGGCGCCGGTCGCCTGCATCGGGCTGTCGCTCGTCGTGCTCGTCGCCCTGGTCGTGCCCGTGACCCTCGTCGGCCGCTGGCTCCTGGCCCACCTCGCCGACCCGACCGGTACCGGGATGCGCCCGTCCCTGCTGCTGACCACCGGGACGACGATCTCGCTGGCCCTCGCGGCCGCGGTCCTCACGATGGTCATGGCCATCCCCGGCGCCTGGCTGCTCAGCCGCCGTCGCACCGGCTGGACGCTGCTGCTCGAGCGGGTCACCTATGTCGCCAGCTCCCTGCCGGGCGTCGTCATCGCGCTGGCCCTGATCACCCTGTCGGTGAACTTCCTGCCCACGATCTACCAGAGCCCCATGCTGCTCGTCGTCGGCTACACGATCCTCTTCATCCCGCGGGCCATGGTCTCGCTGCGCTCCGGGCTGGCCGCCGCGCCTCCCGAGCTGGGCGACGCCGCCCGCTCGCTGGGCAGCAGCCCGCTCGGCGCCTTCCGCCGGGTGGTGCTGCCCCTCATCCTCCCCTCGGCGCTCACCGGAGCCGCCCTCGTCGCCATCGCGACCGCGACCGAGCTGACTGCCACCCTGCTCCTGTCACCGACGGGCACCTCGACCCTGGCGACCGCCTTCTGGGCCGCGAGCGACGAGTTCGACTACGCGGGAGCCGCTCCCTTCGCGGCCATGATGATCCTGCTGTCCGCCCCCCTGACCGTCCTGATGCTGCGACAGAGTGGGATCGAAGAATGAGCACTGTTGACGTCCGCGGGATCACCGTCGGCTACGGCGCCGAGCCGGTCCTGCGCGAGATCGACCTCACCGTCCACACCGGGACGACGACGGCCGTGCTCGGCGCGTCCGGCGGCGGCAAGACCACGCTGCTGCGGGTCATCGCCGGCTTCCTGCAGCCCGATGCCGGCACCGTGGTCATCGGCGAGCGCACCGTCTGCGGCGACGGCCGGGCCGTCCCGCCCGAGCGCCGCGGCATCGGGTACGTGCGCCAGGACGGCGGGCTCTTCCCCCACCTCGACGTCGGGGGCAACATCGCCTTCGGGCTGCCCCGCGCCGCGCGGCGTCGGCGCGACCGCGTCGCCGAGCTGCTCGAGCTCGTCGGCCTGCCCGCGCAGACCGCGACCCGCCGCCCGGCCCAGCTCTCCGGTGGTCAGCAGCAGCGGGTGGCCCTGGCCCGAGCGCTCGCCCTCTCCCCCGCCGTCGTGCTCCTCGACGAGCCCTTCTCGTCGCTCGACACCGCCCTGCGGGCCAGCACCCGCGAGGCCGTCGCGGCCGCCCTCGCCGAGACGGCGGCCACGACGATCCTCGTGACCCACGACCAGCAGGAGGCGCTGTCCTTCGCCGACCAGGTCGCGATCATGCGCGACGGCCGGTTCAGCCAGGTCGGCAGCCCTCGCGAGATCTACGAGTCGCCCGTGGACCTGCGTGAGGCCTCGTTCCTCGGCGACGTCGTCCACCTCACCGGCCACTGCGTCGACGACGGCATCACCTGCCCGCTCGGCCTGGTGACGGCACGCAGCGACTCACCGGCAGCCCTCTCCGGCGAGGTCGACGTCGTCGTCCGGCCCGAGGACCTCACGCTGACCGACTCCCCCGGCTGCCCGCACGGGAGCGTCCAGGAGATCAGCTACCACGGCGCCCACGCCCTCGTCCGGGTCGCCCTGGACGACGGCACCGCCGTGACCGTCCGGGTCGTCGGTCGGCGCACGCCCGAGCCCGGCGAGCAGGTGCCCGTCAGCGTCATCGGCCCCGTGCTGGCCTACCCGCGCGCCTGACCCTCTGCAGGTAACCCGACACCCGCTGCAGGGCCTCGGCCCTCGTCGCGTTACCTGCGGGTACGACACCCTTTTGACGCGGCGACCCAGTGGAAGACCCTTGATTTCCGGGGGTTCGACGTGCCGATCCCGTGCATGTGGGTGTCGTACCCGCAAGTAACATCTGCGGACGCGGGCCCGGGACCATGCGGCTCGGGGATGCAGGGACGCGCGCAGCGAAGGCCACGGCCCCGAGGCTCCCCCGAGGCTCAGGGGTTGGTGCAGGTGACGCTGTCCTGGGGGATGTAGCGGGTGGTGAAGCTGGAGGACTTGACCGTCTTGCCGTCCTTGATGAAGGACCGGGTGATGTCCACTGAGAAGCCGGGTGCGGGCGACTGGGGGACGCACCCCTTCTTGTCGTCGACGATCTTCTTGGGCGGCGTGATGTTCTTGCGGGCGCTCTTGCCGGCCTTGACCTCGTCATAGGCCTTGCGCCCGTGGAAGGAGACCGTCACCTCGTTGCCGTTGACCTCCGCCGTGATGAGGATCCCGGCACCGGTGTCGTTGGTGAAGCGGTTGTCGACATTGGGCCAGGAGATCGTCGCCTCACGCCCCTCCGGGTAGCGGGAGATGTAGAAGGAGTGCGGGTGGAACTCCTCGATCTTGGCGCCGGAGAAGAAGACCGCGTTGAAGAGCGTCGTCGACAGCTGTGAGATGCCGCCGCCGTAGTCGTTGGTGAGCCGCCCGTTCATGATGACGCCGGCCTTGCCGTAGCCCGCGGCCGCGGTCCGCTGCCCCAGCTGCTGGTTGAGCGAGAAGGTCGCGCCCGGGGCGACGTAGGCGCCGTTGAGCCGGCGCGCGGCCAGGCGGATGTTGTCGGCACGCACGCCGGTGGTGCTCGGCAGGTAGGTGGTGAAGGTGGAGATCTGCTCCTTGGGCAGAGTCTTCTTCGCCTGCGCCGTCGTCAGCTGCGGCTGGGACTCCTTGGCTGCGACCTCGAAGGTGCGCTGGTCGCCCGACTTCTTCATGGCCGCGACGACCTTGGCCCCGATGCCCTCCTCCACGAGCGCCAGACCCGTGCTCGAGGGCGTGACCTCGAAGCCCGACCCGTGCCGCACGACCGTCGCGTCCTTGGCCGACCGGAATTGGCCGGAGGCCTTGCCTGCGTCGATCGCCGCCTGACCGACCTTCTTCTCGTCGACGGTCGCGGACAGCTTGCCGTCCTTGGTGCTGATCGAGACGGCCGCAGCCAGCTGGTCTGCCGGCACGGAGAAGGAGATGTCCTTGGCCCCGCCCTCGGCCGTGGGGTCGGTCGACGTCACGGTGACGGGACCCGCGACGAGCGGAGCCAGGTCGTCCTTGGCGAAGCGGTCGATCTCGGTCTGGCTGAGCTCGGGGGCCGGTGCGCTCGTCGGCGCGTCGAAGGAGCGCTGCTGCGGCCACTCCTGCGCGATCGTGTCGACGACCTGGGCACGGTCGACGGTGAGCCCGGGCCTGGACGCCGTCTTCTTGATCGTCGTACCCTCGAGCGCCACCGTGCCCTCGACGGGCTTCTTGTCCAGCGCCTTGGTCTTGGCGTCGACGGCCTTGGTAAGCGCGTCCTCGTCGACATCGACCTCGATCGCGCGGTCCACGCCACCGCGCACGTGGTTCCACAGGTCGCTCGGGTTGAGGCTGAAGCCGGTCAGGCCCTCGACGGAGCCCTCGTAGTCGTAGGACAGGCCGGCGTCCGCGGGGGTCAGCCGGACCGGGGTGCCGGCAACGGTCACGGTGACCTTGCGGGCTGCCTCGTCGGACAGCCGGCTCTCGAGGGTCCGGCTCGCCTCCGCGGGAGTCTGGCCCCCGACGGCCACGCCACCGATGCGGGTCTCGGCCGGCACCCGGTCGGCGAAGTACAGCGCCGCGGCGGCGTACAGGCCAGCGAGCACCACGAGGACGAAGGCCACCGCCAAGAAGGTGCGACCTCCTCGCCGGCGACCGACGGCCTCCTCACCGTCCGTCCAGCTCTCGTCCTTGCTCATCTGGTCACCTCGTGCTCGTGTAGCGGCTGCGGTAGTAGATCAGTGGATCATCCCGACGGGCGTCGGCGAGGCTCGAGAGGACCTCGCCGACGACGATCGTGTGGTCCCCGGCCTCGTGGAGGGCGGTGGTGCGGCACTCGAGCGTGGCCAGCGCGTCGTCGACGAGCGCCACCCCGAGCTCGCCCCGGTGGTGCGCGATGCCGGAGAGCTGCCCGTAGAGCGGTCGCCCGCCCGTGCTCAGCCAGGTCGCCGTCGGTCGCGCCCCGACCGGCAGGATCGAGACACCCCACACGCCCGACGAGACCACAGCATCATGCCAGCCGCTGTCCTGCTGGACGCAGACCAGGACGAGCGGGGGGTCGAGCGAGACGGACGTGACCGAGTTGGCGGTCATCGCGTGGTCGTGGCCGTCCTCCAGCGTCGTCACGACGGTCACCCCGGTCGCGAAGTGCGCCATCGCGTGGCGCAGGCTCGTCGGCCTCGCACCGCTCATCGGCGGGCCACCAGCGGCGGGCGCTCGCCCGGCACCAGGGCGGGCAGCGGCTCGCCCGTGGTCACGTCGAGGCGGGCATAGCCCTCTCGCCCGCAGAGCCGGGCGACGATGTCGTTGGACAGTGCGTAGGTCCCTCGCGGACCCAGCGTGACCTGCGTGCGGTGGTGGCGCAGCGCGGCGACCTGCCGCTCCACCGCGGTCTCGTCGACGACGGCGTGGGTCACCACCTCGTCCGCCACGACCGAAGGGGGGAAGTCCCCCGTCGGCAGCGCCCAGCCGAGGCCACGTACCTCGTCGACCACGGCGAGGACGTCGCGGTCCTCCTGGGCCCACGACCGCGGGGTGAGGACGGCGAAGAGGGCCGGGCGGCTCCCTTCGTCCATGCCGGCGAGAGCGCGGCGGGTCACCTCGTGGGTGCGGACGTGGTCGGGGTGGTCGTAGCCGCCCCGCGCGTCGTAGGTGACGACGAGGTCGGGCGCGACGGACGCGATGACCTCGGTGACGGCGGCGACCGCCCGCTCGTCGTCCGAGCGGACCCAGGCCCTCGGGTCGTGGGCGCCGGTGGTCCCGGCCATGCCGGAGTCCCGCCACCGGGAGAGCCGGCCCACGGCCGGATCCTCGCCGAGGACGGTGCTGTGCGCGCCGATGGCGGTCATCGCACCGCGCAGCTCGTCGCGGCGGAACTCGCCGAGGGTGTCCTCGTGGTCTGCGTCGAGGTGGGCGAGCTCGTGCGGGATGACCTCGCCCTGCTCGCCAAGGGTGCACGTGAGGACGTGCACCTCGTCGCCCGCGGCGACGTGGTGGGCGATGGCGACGCCGGTCGCCAGCATCTCGTCGTCGGGGTGGGCGTGCACGAAGAGCAGCCGCGCGGGCCGTCCGGCGACCAGGACCGGCGCTGCCGTGGTCACTCGGACACCCCGACGACGCCGATCTCCGGCGAGCCTCCGTACACGGGGTTGCCGATGAGCGAGGTGACCTGGGACCCAGCGGCATAGGACAGCCGACTCTGGCGAAGGGGGATGTAGACGCCGTCCTCGAGCAGCCCGGTGTCGATCGCGGTCCACTGCGCAGCGCTGGACCGGCGGTCACGCGTACCGGCGGCCTTGTCCATCGCAGCCGTCACCTTCTTGTCGGCGAAGAGCCCGTAGTCGCGGCCCACCGAGGTCTTGCTGAGGTTGATCCGGTCGTCGAAGAGGGGCGGCAGGACGGTGCTCGCCGAGGGGAAGTCCGGGCCCCAGTTGGCCCACACGACGTCGTGGTCCTGCGCGACCTTGCGCGTGCCGACCTCGGTGAAGTAGTCCTCGCCCAGCGCCTTGAGGGTCACGTCGAAGCCGGCCTCGTCCCAGCCGGTCTTGAGCGCCTTCATGGCGTCGTCCATGGTGCCGCCGCCCCGGTAGGCGACGGTGATCTTGACGGGGGTCTTGACCTTGCCCTTGACCAGCTGCGCGCGGGCGTACGTCGGGTCGCCCGAGGGCCCGTGGTCGGCGACGTCCTGGTGGGCGGCCGGCAGCGCGGCTCCGAGCAGGGACCACGTCGGTGTCCCCGAGTCGGCGCCTCGAGCCTGGTTGTAGGCCTCGCGGTCGGTCGCCTGAGCCAGAGCGCGGCGCACCCGGGCCGACTTCATGGCCTTGCTGCGTGTGCTGACCGCCAGGTAGTCGACGAGCTGACCGTCGACCTGGACGGACTGGGCGCGATCGCCCGCCTCGTCGACCACCGGCCCGAGGACGGTGGGCAGCGGGTCCAGGGCGAGCGTGCGACCGCCGTCCTCACCGTCGACGATGGTCTCGACGGCGTCCTTGGCGGTGACGCCCTCCTTGTGCAGGATCGACGTGGGACCGGGGGTGCGAAGGGGGTCCGACGCGGGCTTCCACCGCGGGTTGCGCACCCAGGTGCCCCCGGTGCTGGGCGTCCAGCCGTCGGAGAGCCGGTAGGGACCGGACGAGAAGGCCTCGTAGGTCGCGTCCTTGCCCTCCTGCGATGCCTTGAAGGGGGCGAACTCCGGCAGCGAGACGACCTGGTCGAAGTACCCCACGGGCTGGTCGAGGTGGAAGACGACGGTCCGCTCGTCGCGGCACTCCACGGCCTTGTTGATCAGCTGACGCGCGGACTTGGTGGTCCCTCCCTTCGCCAGGGGGCCGGGATAGGTGGAGCTGCCGTCCTTCTTCTTGGGGATGTCGAGGAAGGTCAGGGCGTAGCCGCTGGAGGAGATGCCCGGGTCGAAGGAGCGCGCGACGCCGTAGCGCACGTCCTTGCAGGTGATCGGCGAGCCGTCCTGCCACGCGGCGCCCTTGCGCAGGGTGAAGGTCCACGTCGACGCGTCCTTGCTGGCCGTGCCCGTGCTCGTCGCGAGGTCACCGGCGAGCGTGCGCTGACCCGACAGAGCGGTCGCCGGTGGGTAGGCGGTGAGCGTGCGCATCCAGGTGCGCGAGGCGAACCCCGCGACCTGCCGCTGGGTGATGCGCTGCGGGTCCCAGGCCTGCACCGGACCGGTCGAGAGCACGGTCAGCCGGTCCTCGGGTCCGGTCACCTTGCCGGTGGAGGGGGTGGCAGCGCTACCGCTGCCACCCCCGTCGTCGGCGGTGCACGCAGAGGCACTCGCCACGAGGGCGAGTGCTCCTGATCCTGCGATGAGTCCTCGAGCGATGCGCCTCATCGGCGCTCCCTTCTCAGGAGTTGCGGGCCTTGGAGGCGGTGCGCGCCCGCAGGTTGGCGTCGAGCACGAGCTTGCGGATGCGGATCGTGTCCGGGGTGACCTCGACGCACTCGTCCTCGCGGCAGAACTCGAGCGACTGCTCGAGGGTCAGCTTGCGGGGCGGGACCACCTTCTCGAAGTTGTCAGCCGAGGAGGCGCGCACGTTGGTGAGCTTCTTCTCCTTGGTGATGTTGACATCCATGTCGTCGGCGCGCGAGTTCTCGCCGACGATCATGCCCTCGTAGACCACGGTGCCCGGCTCGGTGAAGAGGGACCCGCGCTCCTGCAGGTTGACCATGGCGTAGGCCGTGACCGGCCCGGAGCGGTCGGCCACGAGCGAGCCCGAGACGCGGGTGGTGATCGTGCCGAACCACGGCTCGTAGCCTTCGAAGACGTGGTTGGCGATGCCCGCGCCACGCGTCTCGGTGAGGAACTCGGTGCGGAACCCGATGAGACCGCGGGAGGGCACGAGGAACTCCATCCGGATCCAGCCGGTGCCGTGGTTGGTCATCTGCTCCATGCGGCCCTTGCGGGCGGCCATCAGCTGGGTGATCGCGCCGAGGTACTCCTCGGGGGTGTCGATGGTCAGGCGCTCGACCGGCTCGTGCACCTTGCCGTCGACCTCCTTGGTGACGACCTGCGGCTTGCCGACGGTCAGCTCGAAGCCTTCGCGGCGCATCTGCTCGACGAGGATGGCCAGGGCGAGCTCACCACGGCCCTGAACCTCCCACGCGTCCGGACGCGCGGTCGGCAGGACCCGCAGCGACACATTGCCCACGAGCTCCTTGTCGAGGCGGTCCTTGACCATGCGGGCGGTGACCTTGGTGTTCTTGGTCTCGCCGCGCCCCACGAGCGGGGAGGTGTTGGTTCCGAGCGTCATCGAGATGGCCGGCTCGTCGACGGTGATCACGGGCAGCGGGATCGGGTTGTCGACATCGGCGATGGTGTCGCCGATCATGATCTCGGGGATACCGGCGATGGCGATGATGTCGCCCGGGCGGGCAGCGCCGGTGTCGAGCGGCTTGCGCTCCAGACCCTCGGTGATGAGCAGCTCGGTGATCTTGACCTTGTCCTGGGTGCCGTCGTGACGGCACCAGGTGACCTGCTGGCCCTTGCGCAGCTCGCCGTTGAAGACGCGCAGCAGCGCCAGGCGACCGAGGAAGTTGCTCGAGTCGAGGTTGGTGACGTGCGCCTGGAGCGGGGCGTCCTCCTCGTAGGAGGGCGCCGGGATCGTCTCCATGATCGTGCGGAAGAGCGGCTCGAGGTCCTCGTTGTCCGGCAGGGTGCCGTTCTCCGGGCGGTTCATGCTCGCGGCGCCGGCCTTGCCGGAGGTGTAGACGATGGGGAACTCGATCTGGTCCTCGTCGGCCTCGAGGTCCATGAAGAGCTCGTAGGCCTCGTCGACGACCTCGGCGATGCGGCTGTCGGGACGGTCGACCTTGTTGATGGCCAGGATGACCGGGAGCTTCGCCGCGAGCGCCTTGCGCAGGACGAAGCGGGTCTGGGGCAGCGGGCCCTCGGACGCGTCGACGAGCAGGACGACACCGTCGACCATCGACAGGCCGCGCTCGACCTCGCCACCGAAGTCGGCGTGACCGGGGGTGTCGATGATGTTGATCGTGACGCCGTCGGGGGCCTCGTGCGCCGCTGCGGACGGGCCGTTGTAGTGGATCGCGGTGTTCTTGGCGAGGATCGTGATGCCCTTCTCGCGCTCGAGGTCACCACTGTCCATCGCGCGTTCGTCGATGTGGTCGTGCTCGCCGAAGGCACCCCCCTGCCAGAGCATCTTGTCGACGAGGGTGGTCTTGCCGTGGTCGACGTGGGCGACGATGGCGACATTGCGGATGTCGCTGCGGGAGATCTTGGGCATGTCAGGGATTCTCTCAGCAGAAACGGCCTCTCCCCAAATGGACGAGGGAGGGTACCCCCCTTCGGGTCGTCCGGGAGGAACCCGGGTCCGCTACCGGACAAACTTCGGCAAACAGGTCACGATCGCGAAAATCGGCCCCATTCCGCCCCGCGGGGGCCGGATGTTGGTTACATTGCCGGACCAGCCCCTGTGTGCGGTGGATCACCATCGCGCCCCTGTGGCTGTCCCACCCCGGCAACGCCGTCGGGGCCGGCTAGATGAGCGAGGAAACATGTCGATGAGGAAAGCTGCCCCGCTGGCTGCTCTGGCGGCGACCGCACTGACGCTCAGTGCGTGCGCCGCGAGCGACCGTGACGACTCGGGTTCCGGCGGTGACACCGGGGGGACCTTCACCTTCGGCGCCGCAGGCGCCCCGGAGGTCTTCGACCCCTTCTACGCCACCGACGGCGAGACCTTCCGGGTCACCCGTCAGATCTTCGAGGGCCTCGTCGAGGTCAAGCCCGGCAGCGCCGAGCTCGGCCCCGGTCTGGCTGAGTCCTGGGAGCCGTCCAAGGACGGCAAGGACTGGACCTTCAACCTGCGCGAAGGGGTGAAGTTCTCCGACGGCGAGGTCTTCGACGGCGAGGCCGTGTGCGCCAACTTCGAGCGGATGGCCGACCAGAACGAAGCGGCCCAGTCCGGCCCGGCCGAGTACTGGAGCACCGGCATGGGCGGCTTCGGCAAGGACGCCCTCTACGACTCGTGCGAGGTCACGGACGCCAAGACCGTCGTCATCAAGGTCAAGTCCGCCACCTCGAAGTTCCCCGCGATGCTCTCCCTGTCCTCCTTCGCGATGCAGTCGCCCAAGGCGCTCGAGGAGGGCAAGGCCAATGACGTCAAGACCCAGGGTGAGGGCTTCGTCTACCCGGAGAACTCCCAGAAGCCCGTCGGCACCGGCCCGTACACGCTGGAGAAGTACGACACCGCCAACAAGACCGTCACGCTCAAGCGCAACGACGCCTACTGGGGCGAGAAGGCCAAGACCGACAAGATCGTCTTCAAGATCATCCCCGACGAGTCGACCCGCCGTCAGGAGCTCGAGGCCGGCAGCATCGACGGCTACGACCTGCCCAACCCCGTGGACTGGAAGGGGCTGGAGAGCTCCGGCAACAAGGTCGAGATCCGCGACCCCTTCAACATCCTCTACCTGGGCCTGCAGCCGGACGCCAACGCCAAGCTCAAGGACGTGCGGGTCCGCCAGGCGATCAACTACGCGATCAACCGCGACCAGCTCGTGAAGTCGCAGCTGCCCGAGGGCGCCACGCCTGCCTCGCAGTTCATGCCGGACACGGTCAGCGGCTACAACAAGGACCTCGAGCCCTACCCGTACGACACGGCCAAGGCCAAGGCCCTGCTCAAGGAGGCCGGCGCCGAGGGCATGACCTTGAAGTTCGCCTACCCGAGCGAGGTCACCCGTCCGTACATGCCCAACCCGCAGAAGATCCACGAGGCGATCCGCAAGGACCTCGAGAAGGCCGGGATCAAGGTCGAGGTCACGACCAAGCCGTGGAACGGCGGTTACCTCGACAACGTCGACGCCCACAAGTACGACGCCTTCCTGCTCGGCTGGACCGGCGACTACGACTCCGCCGACAACTTCATCGGCACCTTCTTCGGCAATGCCAAGCTCAACGACTTCAGCACCGTGACCGGCGGCTACGGCACCGAGCTGTCGAAGGAGCTGAAGGACGCGGACTCGACGGTGGACGAGGCCGAGCGCTCGGCCAAGTACGAGGCGATCAACAAGAAGATCGCCGAGGACTACGTCCCGGGTGCCCCGATCTCGCACTCCCCGCCGGCCCTCGTGGTCAGCAAGGACGTCGAGGGCCTGGTCACCAGCCCGCTGACGGCCGAGGAGTTCTCCACCGTCACCGTCGGCGGCAAGTGAGCCATCCCCGCAGGTGACCTCGTGACGGGGCCGCCTCGACCGACCGGTCGGGGCGGCCCCGATCCGCGATCCACGTCAGGAGCGCATCCGTGCTGAAGTTCATCATCCGACGACTGCTGCAGCTGGTGGTCGTCCTCTTCGTCCTCTCGATCCTGCTCTTCGCGTGGCTGCGGGCCCTGCCCGGCGGGGTCGTCTCGGCGATGCTCGGCGAGCGGGCCACCCCCGAGTCACGCGCCCGCCTGACCGAGGCCTTCGGGCTCGACGAGCCCCTGCCGGTCCAGTACTGGCGCTTCCTCACCCGGGCGCTGCAGGGCGACTTCGGGGTCTCCACGGGCGTGCAGCCCGGCCGCTCGGCCACCAGCATCCTCGTCGAACGCTTCCCGGCGACGGTGGAGCTGAGCTTCGTCGCCCTCGTGCTGGCCGTCGTCGTGGCCATCCCGCTCGGCTACCTCGCGGCCAGGAAGCGCGCCAGCTTCCTCGACAACAGCTCGATCGTCGTCTCCCTCGTCGGTGTCGCCGTGCCGGTCTTCTTCCTCGCCTTCCTGCTGAAGTACGTCTTCGCGATCAAGCTCGGCTGGCTGCCGGTCTCGGGCCGCTCCAACGTCCCCGACGCCACGCACGTCACCGGCTTCTTCGTCCTCGACGGCCTGCTCACCCGCGAGTGGGACGCCTCCTGGGACGCCCTGAAGCACCTGGTCCTGCCCGGCATCGCGCTGGCGTCCATCCCCTTCGCGATGATCTTCCGCATCACCCGCGCGTCCGTGCTGGAGGTCCTCGACGAGGACTTCGTGCGCACCGCCCAGGCGAAGGGGCTCAGTCACCGCGTCGTGCGCGGTCGCCACATCATGCGCAATGCACTGCTCCCGGTCATCACCGCCGTGGGCCTGCAGGTGGGTGCCCTGCTCGCCGGCGCCGTCCTCACCGAGACGGTCTTCAACTTCGGTGGCATCGGTGAGGCGCTCAAGTTCGCCTTCACCCTTCGCGACTACCCCGTGCTGCAGCTGCTCGTCTTCGTCGCAGCCCTGACCTATGTGCTGGTCAACCTGCTCGTGGACATCCTGTACGCCGTCGTCGACCCCCGAGTGAGGACCCGATGAACGACTCCCAGAGGCCCGACCAGCCCCGTCGCGGGCTCGGCGCCCGCCGCAAGCAACGCATCGACGACCTCGCCGCGACCAGCGGCGCCACCACGGTCGCCGAGGCCGGCACCATCGACGACTCCGGTGGGGTGGGGCTCGTCGCGTCCGCCTGGCGGAGGTTGCGACGCAACCCGATCTTCCTCACCGGCCTGGCGATCACGGTCGTGTTCGTCCTGCTGGCCCTGCTCTCGCCCTGGATCGCGCCCCACGACGCGGCCGACAACCCGCTCATCGACAAGGTGAGCCGGCAGAACAACCCCATCCCGGGCCCCGAGCCGGGCTTCCCGCTGGGTGGCGACGACTCCGGCCGCGACCTGCTCTCACGCCTGCTCGTCGGCAGCCAGCAGACGCTGCTCGTCGGCGTCTTCGCGACTCTCTTCGGGTTGGCCGGCGGGCTCACCCTGGGCACCCTGGCCGGCGCCTTCGGCGGGTGGGTCGACTCGGTCGTCATGCGCATCGTCGACGTCATGCTCTCGATCCCGTCGCTGCTGCTGGCCGTGTCGATCTCGGCCCTGGCAGCCCGCCCCAGCCAGTGGACGGTGATCATTGCCGTGGCCGTCGTCCAGGTCCCGATCTTCGCCCGGCTGCTGCGTGGGTCGATGCTCGCCCAGCGCGGCAAGGACCACGTCCTCGCGGCTCGCGCCCTCGGCGTCAAGCGCTCGGCCATCATCCTGCGGCACATGCTGCCCAACTCGCTCGGACCGGTCATCGTCCAGGCAACCCTCGTGCTCGCCACGGCGATCATCGACGCGGCGGCCCTGTCCTTCCTCGGTCTGGGCAACCCCGACGACAGCAAGCCCGAGTGGGGGCAGATGCTCGGGCAGGCGCAGCAGTACATCTACGACAACCCGCACCTGGCCTTCTACCCGGCGGCGTGCATCATCGTCGTCGCCCTCGGCTTCACCCTCATGGGTGAGTCGCTGCGCGAGGCCCTCGACCCCAAGAGCAGGCGGTGAGCGACGTGATCTCCCCCAGTACCTTCCCCAGCACCTCCCCCACACCCCGACGTGGCGACGAGCCGCTGCTGTCCGTGCGCGACCTCTCGGTGACCTTCGGGATCAAGAACGAGAGCCCCTTCACCGCCGTCGACGGGCTGAGCTTCGACGTGCGACCCGGGCAGACCGTGGGCCTGGTCGGCGAGTCCGGGTGCGGCAAGTCGGTCACCTCGCTGGCGGTCATGGGGCTGCTGCCGCCGCGCGGCAACCGCGTCTCCGGCACCGTCACCTACGACGGGGTGGACCTGCTGTCCCTCTCCCCCAAGGAGATGGCCGCCAGGCGCGGCAAGGACATCAGCATGATCTTCCAGGACCCGCTGTCCTCGCTGAACCCCGTCGTGTCCATCGGTCGCCAGGTCAGCGAGGTCCTCGAGCGGCACAAGGGCATGTCCCGCAAGGAGGCCACACCGCACGCCCGCGACATGCTCGCCAAGGTGGGCATCCCCGACCCGGACCGTCGGCTCAAGGAGTACCCGCACCAGCTCTCCGGCGGCATGCGGCAGCGTGCGCTGATCGCCATGGCGCTCGCCTGCGAGCCACGGCTGCTCATCGCCGACGAGCCGACCACGGCCCTCGACGTGACGATCCAGGCGCAGATCCTCGCGCTGCTGCGCGAGCTCGTCGAGGACACCGGCACCGCGCTGATCATGATCACCCACGACCTGGGCGTCGTGGCCGGCCTGTGCGACGAGATCAACGTGCTCTACGGCGGGCGTCTCGTCGAGCGTGCCGAGCGCCACGACCTCTTCGCCGAGCCCCGCCACCCCTACACCGGTGGCCTCCTCGCGAGCGTCCCGAGCCTCGACGGCGAGCGGGGCGCCCGGCTCACCCCGGTGCCGGGGTCGGTCTCCGACAACCTGCCGTGGACGAGCGCCTGCGCCTTCGCCCCCCGCTGCGCCAATGCGGTCGAGCACTGCCGCGAGCGCACCCCTGACCTGGCCGTGGCCCCCGGTGGGCGCGCGCTGCGCTGCTTCAACCCGCTCGCGGGCGACCCCTCCCCCGCCGAGGGCACGACGACCCAGGAGGTCCGATGACCACCGATGCCACGACGACGCCCGCGCCGACCAGCGACACCCCCGGCGAGGTGCTCGTCGACGTCCGCGGGCTCAAGGTGCACTTCCCCATCACCAAGGGGATCGTCTTCGACAAGGTCGTGGGCCACGTCTACGCGGTCGACGGCGTGGACCTGCAGATCCGACGGGGTGAGACCTATGGCCTGGTCGGTGAGTCCGGGTGCGGCAAGTCGACGCTCGGCCGGGCGATCCTGCACCTGGAGCCCCCGACCGAGGGCACGGTGACCTTCGACGGTCAACCCATCTCCACGCTCAAGGGCGAGGAGCTGCGCCGGCGGCGCAAGGACCTGCAGATGGTCTTCCAGGACCCCATGGGCAGCCTCGACCCGCGGCAGAGCGTGGAGGCCCTGCTGGTCGAGGGCATGAAGGCGCACGGGATCGTGGGGGATGCCAAGGAGGCGCAGCCGCGGCTGCGCCAGCTCCTCGCCGACGTCGGGCTGCCCACCGCGGCCCTGAAGAAGTACCCGCACGAGTTCTCCGGCGGCCAGCGCCAGCGCATCGGCATCGCCCGGGCGCTGAGCGTCAACCCGGAGCTCATCGTCGCCGACGAGCCGGTCTCGGCCCTCGACGTGTCCGTGCAGGCGCAGGTCATCAACCTCATGTCGGACCTGCAGGCGGAGTACGGGCTCACCTACCTCGTCATCGCGCACGACCTCGCGGTCGTGCGGCACATCTCTGACCGGGTGGGCGTGATGTACCTCGGTGGCCTCGTCGAGGAGGCGCCCGCCGACGACCTCTACGCCACGCCGCGCCACCCCTACACGCGGGCGCTGCTGTCGGCCGTGCCCGTGCCCGACCCGGTCGTCGAGGACTCGCGTGAGCAGATCCTGCTGAGCGGGGACCTCCCTTCGCCCGCCAACCCGCCGTCCGGGTGCCGCTTCCACACCCGCTGCCCGTGGCGCCAGGAGACGCTCTGCGACACCGAGCGGCCGCAGCTGCGGGTCGTGCAGGGCACCCGTCGAGACGGCGCTGGCGCGCCTGCTCAGGGCGGCGCCGAGCACAAGGTCGCCTGCCACTGGGCCGAGCAGATCGAGACCGGCGAGATCCAGCCGCACTCGGTGACCGCCGAGATCGACGAGACCGCCACCGCGCTCGCGGCGAGTGCCGAGGCGGAGCGCCTGACGGGAGACCTCCCCTTCGCCTGACCGCACGACCTTAAGGAGATGCGGCTGGCCTGCGCACGACCTTAAGGAGATGCGCACCCAAGTGCGCACGAACTTAAGGAGATGCGGCTGGCCTGCGCACGACCTTAAGGAGATGCGCACGTGGGCATCTCCGAGAACACGACGAAGGGGGCGCCCCACCGGTGATCCGGTGGGGCGCCCCCCGTGGTGCGCGTGCGGGCGCGCTCAGGCGCCAGCGGTCGAGGTGTCGGCCTCGGGCACGCCTGCAGACGCGCCGCCTGCCTGACCGGCCGCGACCGCGTCGGTCTGGTCGACCATGCCCTGCCCGGCGAAGAGGGAGTCCTGCTCCTGCCCGCTCACGTCCGTCGTCTCGACGATGACCCGCGGCTCTGCGAAGTGGCACCTGGAGAGGTGCTGTCCGGCGCCGTCCGGGCGCAGCTCCAGCAACGGGGTCTCGGTGCGGCAGATGTCCTGCGCCTTCCAGCACCGCGTGTGGAAGTGGCAGCCCGCCGGGGGGTTGGCCGGTGAGGGCACGTCCCCCTGCAGCACGATCTGGTCCCGCTTGCCGCGCAACCGCGGGTCGGGCACAGGGACGGCAGACAGGAGCGCCTGGGTGTAGGGGTGCGTGGGGCGCGAGTAGATGTCGTCCTCGTCACCGATCTCGACCATCCGGCCGAGGTACATGACCCCGACCCGGTCGGAGATGTGTCGCACGACCGACAGGTCGTGCGCGATGAAGATGTAGGACAGCCCCAGCTCGTCCTGCAGCTTTTCCATCAGGTTGATGACCTGCGCCTGCACGGACACGTCGAGCGCCGAGACCGGCTCGTCGCAGATGAGCACCTTGGGGTTGAGCGCGATGCCGCGGGCGATGCCGATGCGCTGGCGCTGCCCCCCCGAGAACTGGTGCGGGTAGCGGTTGATGTGCTCGGGGTTGAGCCCGACGAGCTCCAGCAGCTCCTGCACCCGCCTGCGTCGGTCGCCCTTGGGCACCACGTCGGAGTGGATCTCCAACGGCTCGGCGACGATCTCACCGACGGTGCGTCGCGGGTTGAGCGAGGTGTAGGGGTCCTGGAAGACGATCTGGATGTCGCGACGCAGCCGTCGCATGTCGGCGCCCGACTGGGCGTACATGTCCACGCCGTTGAAGTCGACGGTGCCCGCGGTGGGGTCCTCGAGCCGCATGAGCAGACGACCGAGCGTGGACTTGCCACACCCGGACTCGCCGACGATGCCGAGCGTCTCGCCCTTGTAGAGCTCGAAGTCGACGCCGTCGACCGCCTTGACGTGACCGACCGTGCGACGCAGGACGCCGCCCTTGATCGGGTAGTGCTTCTTCAGGCCACTGGCCTTGAGGATCACCTCAGGCATCAAGCACCTCCTGGCTGAAATGGCACGCCGACTGGCGCTGCGGGCCGACATCGAGCAGCTCGGGCCGCTCGGTCCGGCAGATGTCCTGGGCCATCACGCACCGCGGGTGGAAGGCGCAACCCTGGGGGATCCGCGTGAGGTTGGGCGGGAGCCCACCGATGGCCGAGAGCTTCTGCCCCTTCTGGTCCAGGCGAGGGATCGACTCGAGCAGGCCCTTGGTGTACGGGTGCGCCGGGCGGGCGTAGATCTCGCCCACCTCGGCGCGCTCGACGATCCGACCCGCGTACATGACCGCGATGCGGTCGGCGACGTCGGCGACCACCCCGAGGTCGTGGGTGATGAGGATCAGCCCCATCCTGAACTCCTCCTGCAGCTCCTGCAGGAGGGCCATGATCTGGGCCTGGACCGTCACGTCGAGCGCCGTGGTCGGCTCGTCGGCGATGAGGACCTTGGGGTCCAGCGCGATCGCCATGGCGATCATGATCCGCTGGCGCATCCCGCCCGAGAACTGATGGGGGTAGGCCTTGACCCGCTCCCTGGCGGCCGGGATGTTGACCCGCTCCATCAGCTTGATGGCCTGGGCGTAGGCGTCGGACTTGTTGACGTCGCGGTGGACGCGGAACATCTCGGCGATCTGCCACCCGACCGGGAAGACGGGGTTCAGCGAGCTCAGCGCGTCCTGGAAGATCATCGAGATCTCCGGTCCGCGGGTGAGCCGGCGCTCCTCCTCCGGCATGGTGAGCAGGTCCTGACCCTTGTAGAGGATGCGACCGCCGGGAATCGTGGCGGGGGGCATGTCGAGGATGCCCATGATCGCCTGGGCGGTCACGGACTTGCCCGACCCCGACTCGCCGAGGATCGCGAGGGTCTCCCCCTCGTCGAGGCTGAAGTTGACGCCGTTGATCGCCTTGGCCACGCCCTCGCTGGTGTGGAACTCGACGTGCAGGTCCTCGACCTCGAGCAGGTGCTCGCCGGTCGCAGGTGTCGTCTGTGTGCTCATGTGCTCACTCACCTTGCTCTCAGCGGCTCTTGGGGTCGAAGGCATCACGCACGGCATCGCCGAGCATGATGAAGGCCAGGACCGCGATGCTGAGGAAGAGGGCCGGGAAGAAGAGGATGTGCGGCGATGCACGCAGCGGCGTCAGTCCGTCGTTGATCATCACACCCCAGGACACGGTCGGCGGACGCAGACCGATCCCCAGGAAGGACAGCGTCGCCTCCGCCGCGATGTAGGCACCCAGGTTGATCGTCGCGACGACGATCGCCGGAGCCATCGCATTGGGCAGGACGTGCCGGCGGATGATCCGCATCGGCGTGGCACCGAGGGCACGAGCTGCCTGGACGTAGTCGTTGGGCTTGACCTGGATGACCGAGGACCGCATCAGACGCATCAGGCTCGGCCAGCCGAAGAGGACGAAGACGAGCACGACCTGGAAGATCACGCCGAAGTAGCCCTGGATCGGGATGCCCAGGAGCGACGGGGTGTCCTGCAGCGAGGACAGGAAGATGATGCCGACGAGCAGCAGCGGGATGGCGAAGAAGATGTCGCCAAGACGGCTGATGAGCGTGTCGATCCACCCGCCGATGTACCCCGCGATCAGGCCGAGCAGGGAGCCCAGCAGCAGCACCCCGACCGTGGCGAGCACGCCGACGAGGATCGAGGCGCGGGCACCGTAGACGGTGCGGGTGTAGATGTCCGCGCCCTGGGTGTCCAAGCCGAACCAGTGGTCACCGCTCGGGGTCTCGCGCGAGCGGCTGAGGTCGTTGAAGCTCAGGTCGTAGGTCGTGAAGAGCGAGGGCCACGCGGCCATCAGGAGCAGGATGGCGATGAGCGCGCTCGAGACCCAGAAGAAGGGGTTGCGCCGCAGCGAGCGGAAGGCGTCGGCGGTCAATGACCGCGAGCTGCCATCGGCCGCCTTGGCGACGGCGGCCGCGCGGGTCGTCGGTGCGGCGGCCTCGTCGTTGCCCGGACCCTGGTTGGCGGGGTCCTGCGCCGTCGTGTTGTCAGTCATTGCTGATCCTCGGGTCGAGGGCGCCGTAGAGCAGGTCGACGAGCAGGTTCATCAGGAGGTAGACGATCACCAGAGCGGTCACCGCCCCGACGACGGCGATGCCGTCGCGGTTGCGGATGCCGGTGAAGATGTAGCCGCCCACACCGTTGATCCCGAAGATGCCCTCGGTGACGATCGCGCCGCCGAGCAGGGCCCCGAAGTCGTACCCCATGAAGGTGACCACGGGGATCAGTGAGTTGCGCAGCGTGTGCACGCCGACGATTCGGCCCTTCTTGAGCCCCTTGGCCTTGGCGGTCCGCACGTAGTCGGACTTGATGTTGTCGGAGATGTTGCTGCGCATCAGCCGAGCGATGTAGGCCAGCGAGGTGGAGCCGAGCACCATCGCGGGCAGGATCAACGCGAAGAGGCTGGGGTCCTTGCCCGAGGCGAGTGCGGGGAAGATCTCCCACTTGAGGCCAAGGAAGTACTGCGCGGCGAAGCCGGTGACGAAGATCGGTACCGAGATGACGAAGAGGGTGCTGATCAGGACCAGGTTGTCGATGAACCCGCCCTTGCGCAGCCCGGCGAGCACACCCGCGAGGATGCCGATGACACCCTCGAAGATCAGCGCCATGACCGCGAGCTTGGCCGTGACCGTGAAGCGCTCGCTGAGCTCCTCGGCGACGGGTCGGCCGTACTGGTTCTCGCCCAGATCGCCCTGGATGACGTTCTTCGCGTAGTAGCCGTACTGGACCGGCAGCGGCTCGTCCAGGTGGTACTTGGCGTTGAACTTCTCGATGTAGGCCGCGGGACAGGGCCGCTCGCCACACTTGCCTGCCGTGGGGTCACCCGGCATCGCGAAGACCATGGCGTAGATCAGGAACGTGGAAAGGATGACCACCGGGATCATCTGCAGCAACCGGCGAACGATGTACTTGCCCACGAGCACCTCCTTCGGATCTGGTACGCACCTCATGCCCGGGGTGCCGGGAGAGGCTATCTCATGCGGTGAGACGCCGAGCGCACCACGGCGCCCGACGTGCACACCACCGGCCGGTCATCGCGGAAGGATGACCGGCCGGTGTCATGCTGAGGAGTCAGCCCAGGGGCTGGGTCACTTGACCTTCATCGCGGCCAGGTCGGGGCTGCCGAACGGGGTCGCCTTGACCTCGGTCACCTTGTCCGACCAGCCGATGATCGTCTTGCCGTACCACAGCGGGATCGTGGTGAACTCCTTGGCGATGAGGCCCTCGGCCTGCTGGTACAGCTTGTTGGCCTCCTCGGGGGTCTCCGCGGCACCGGCCTCGCTCATGGTCTTCTGGAACTCGGCGTTGTCGTAGCCGTAGTAGTTCGAGCTCGCCGTCGCACCGTAGATCGGCGAGAGGTAGTTCTCGATGGACGGGTAGTCCATGACCCAACCCATGCGGAACAGGCCCTTGACCTCGTCCTTGCCGAGCTTGGTCAAGATGGTCTTGAAGTCGACGGACGGGGTGGCGACACAGTCGATGCCGATGGACTTCTTGACGGAGTTGCAGACCGCCTGGGTCCACTCCTTGTGGCCGCCGTCACCGTTGTAGGACAGGGTGAGCTTGCCGTCGTAGCCGCCGCCCTCCCCGAGGAGCTGCTTGGCCTTCTCCGGGTTGAACTCGCAGTACTCGCCACAGGCGCCGGCCTTGTAGCCGTCGACGACCGGGGAGACCCAGCCGGTGGCGGGGGTGTAGGCGTCGTTGAAGATCTGCTTGACGATCGTGGGCCGGTCGATGGCCATCGAGATCGCCTGACGGACCTTGACGTTCTTCAGCTTGGGGTCGACGTTGTAGTTCATGCCGACGAACTGGAAGGTTGAGTTCTCCTTCTCGAGGTAACGCCCGTCACCCAGGTCGGTCTGGAACTTGTTGTCGATGAGCGCGCTCGGCGGGATCTGACGGACGACGTCGATCTCACCGGCGAGCAGGGCGGTGTACTCCGCGTCCGCGTCCTGGAAGATCTGGAAGGTGATCTTGTCGGCGTTGCCACCGAAGTCACCCGAGTAGTCGTCGAACTTGCTCACGGCGATCGCGGAGTTCTCCTCCCAGGAGTCGAACTTGTACGGACCAGCGGCGACCGGCTTCTTGCCGAAGGCCTCCGGGTCGTCGAAGAAGGAGTCCGGCTGCGGGGCGAAGGCGGTGTAGCCCAGGCGCAGCGGCAGGTTGGAGACCGGCGTGGTGGTCTTGATGGTGAAGGTGAGGTCGTCGACGACCTTGAGGCCGGTGAGCTCCTTGACCTTTGACTTGGGGTCGGAGACCTCCTTGAAGCCCTCGACGGGCTCGAAGAAGTAGCCACCCTGCTGGCCGTTGGGGCCGAAGGCGGTGTAGTTCCACGCGTCGACGAAGTTCTTGGCGAGCACCTCGGTGCCGTCGTGGAACTTGTAGCCCTTCTTGATCTTGACGGTGAAGGTCTGGTTGTCCTTCGTCTCGATCGACTCGGCGATGTCGTTCTCGGGCTCCGCCGTCTCGGGGTTGTAGTGGATGAGCTTGGCGGTCAGGACGTCGAGGACGTCACCACCACAGGTCTCAGCAGTGTTGCCCGCGACGAGCGGGTTCTCGGGGTTGCAACCACCCGAGATGATCTCGCCTCCCGCGGTTCCTCCCGAGGTGCTGTCCGAGTCGCTGCTGCCACCGCACGCGGTCGCGAAAAGCGCGACCGCGGAGATGCTGGCGATTGCCATCGCGCGAGACTTCACTCGCATGGATGTCCTCCTACGTCATGCCGCCGAGAAAGGCGGATCTATCGGCTTTCCCGACGATCCGGGTCCACCCCTGAGTGCAGCCGCGATCCGCTGCTGCACGAGCCATCAAAAGCCACGACGCACCCTGTGGCCACGATCAAGTGTGCTGTGAGACACAACTGTGACTCTTCGGTGACCACCCCGGCACCCCCCGCGCCAGATGGAGGGTTATCCCTCGACGACCTCGTCGAGGGTGATGGGGCGTCGATCCGGCCCGGCGAGCGGGAGTCGCCAGTTGGGGTACTCCTCGTCCGTCCCGGGTTGGTTGACGGCACGCACGTCGCCGACGAGGTCGGTCAGCGCGACCCCCCGCAGTCGCGAAGGGGTGAGCTCCAGCCAGCGATGGAGCGCCGCCACCACCGCCGCGTCCGCCGCGTCCACGGTCTCGAGCAGGCCCCGCTCGTGGAGGGCCTCACGGACCGCGCGGATGCTCCCTTCCTCCGCTGCCCGCTCCTCCTCGACGGGCCGGGTCAGCAGGCCCAGGCGCTCACGGATCGCGACGTGCTCCAGCGCGAGGTACCCGGCGCTGGGCGGGAGGTCGTGCGTGGTCACTGTCGCCAGACAGAGCTCCCGGTAGTCCTCCGGCGGCCGGGGGCGACCGTCCTCGCCCCACTCGAACCACGCGACGCTCGTGCCGAGGATCCCCCGCTCGACGAGGTGGTCACGCACCCAGGGCTCGACGACGCCGAGGTCCTCGCCGATGACGACCGCGCCGGCGCGCCGGGCCTCGAGGGCGAGGATCCCGATGAGAGCCTCGTGGTCGTAGCGCACATAGGCGCCGTCACCGGGCGACGCGTCCTCGGGTACCCACCACAGGCGGAAGAGGCCGATGATGTGGTCGATCCGCAGTCCCCCGGCGTCCGCGAGCACCGCGCGCAGCATGTCCCGGAAGGGGGCGTACCCGAGCTCCGCGAGCCGGTCCGGCCGCCACGGTGGCTGGGACCAGTTCTGCCCCAGCTGGTTGAACTGGTCCGGCGGGGCGCCCACGTCGATGCCGCGAGCGAGAGCGTCACCGAGCGCCCAGGCGTCAGCGCCCTCGGGGTGGATGCCCACGGCGAGGTCCGCGATGACGCCGATCGTCATGCCCGCGGCCCGCAGCCGCTGCTGGGCCCGGGCGAGCTGACGGCGCACCACCCACTGGGTCCACACGACGTAGGAGATCTCGTCACGGTGGGCCTCGCGGTGCGCCTCGACGGCAGCCGACGCGGGGTCGTGCAGCTCCTCCGGCCAGTCGGTCTGCCAGAGGGTGCCGTACGTCACGCTCAGCGAGCACCAGGTCGCGAAGTCCACCAGCGGCTGGCCCTCGTCGCGGTGCAGCCGCGCGACCTCCTCCGCCTGGGCCGGCCCGAGATGGCGGAAGGCGATCCGCAGCGCCGCGTCCTTGAGCGCCCACGCGGCGTCGCGGTCGATCGTGTCGGCGGCGTTGAGCTCGCGCGCCCGGTCAGCGAGGTCCTCCACCCGAGCGCGTGCCGACTCGGGCAGGTCCGCCAGCCCCGGCAGGAGCCGCAGGTCGATGTAGACCGGGTTGAGGAAGCGGCGCGACGTCGGCAGGTACGGGGAGGGCTCCATCGGCGCGACCAGCTCGGCAGCGTGCAGCGGGTTGACGAGGAGGAAGTGCGCATCGTGCTCCCGCACGGCCCACTCCCCCAGGGTCGCCAGATCACCCAGGTCACCGATGCCCTGGCTGCCCGAGCTGCGCACCTGGTAGATCTGCGTCATCAGGCCGGTGCGGGGCTCCTCCTCGAGCACGGCCGGCAGCTCGAGCCGCTGCGGCACGGTGACCAGGACCGCTCGCTCGCCACCGTCCGGGAGCGCGTCGCCGTCCGTCTCGGCCACGAGCCGGTGCCAGCCGAGCGGCAGGTCGGCCGGCACCTCGAAGCCGGCCTCACCGACGAGCCGGCCGTCGACGTCGTGCGGGTCGACGACGTGCTCCACCTGCTCGAGGTCGCGGCGCTCGCCCCCTTCGAGGACGACGTGGACCCGGACCGCGCTGCCGTGCGGCACGTGCACGAGGAGGCGAAGGGGGTCCCCCTCACGCTGGACGACGGTCGGGGGGAGGGAGCGACGCCAGGGCGCGGTGCGGGTGCGCTCGAGGGCTGCGGCCAGCGACTCCTCGCTCGACGTGTCCTCGCCCAGGGCCTCGAGGACCGCCCGCAGCGAGGTCTCGGGCACCTCACGGTGCTCACCGCGCCAGTCCCACCAGTGGGTGTCGACCCCCTTCGCGCGGGCAAGGTCGACGATCAGGGCGGTGGCATCGGTCACGGGGGTCACCCTTCAGGAGACGGACCGCACCTGTCCACCGGGATCGGGGTAGCGTCGCAGGAGTGGACGACGTGCAGATCCTGATCCCCCGCGAGGTGCCGCTCGGCGGTCCCCGCGCCATGCCGGTGCGGCGGACCCTCCCTTCGCGCCAGCGCAGCCTCGTCGGCGCGTGGTGCTTCCTCGACCACTACGGACCCGACGACGTCGCCGCGACCGGCGGCATGGTCGTGCCGCGCCACCCGCACACCTCGCTGGCGACCGTGTCCTGGCTCTTCACCGGCGAGATCGAGCACCGTGACTCCACCGGCGCGCACGCGATCGTGCGGCCCGGCGAGCTCAACCTCATGACGGCAGGTCGCGGGGTGAGCCACTCGGAGTTCTCCACGCCGAAGACGAGCACGCTGCACGGCGTCCAGCTCTGGTTCGCCCTCCCGACGCGGTCCCGTGGCACCGACCCGTCCTTCGACCACCACGTCCCGGAGCCGGTCTACGTGCCCGGTGGGATCGCCCGGGTCTTCCTCGGCGAGCTCTTCGGTGTGGTCTCGCCCGTGGCCACCCCTACACCCCTCACCGGCGCAGAGATCATCCTCGACGCCGACGCCGTGACGCAGATCGAGGTCCCCGAGGGGCACGAGCACGCGGTCCTGCTCGACGACGGTGACATCACGCTCGAGGGCGCCCCGCTGGGGAGCGGCGAGCTGGGGTACCTCGCGCCCGGCCGGCGCACGATCACCCTCCGGTCGGCCACCGGCGCCCGCGTCGTGCTCATCGGCGGCGAGCCGCTCGGCGAGCAGATCGTCATGTGGTGGAACTTCATCGGCGGCAGCCACGACGAGGTCGTCGCGGCGCGCGAGCAGTGGATGGCCGAGATCGGTGGCCCCACCGGCGACGCGGGGCGCTTCGGCCCCTTCCCCGAGGGACAGGCCGCCCCCCTTCCCGCTCCGGCGCTGCCCGGCGGACGACTCCGGCCGAGGGGCTGAGATGGGCCTGCTCAACGCACCTCCCGCACGCACGGTCTTCATCCACGGCCGGGGCCGCAGCGGACCCGACGCCTGGCCGCTCATCGCGCAGCTCCAGCGCCCGGACCACGTCTTCCTCCAGCGGACCTGCGCCGCGGACCAGCCCGAGCGCGACGCCGACCGGGCCATCGCGGCCCTCGGCGGTCGCGGCCACCTTGTCGGGCACTCCTACGGTGCGGTCACGGCGATGCTTGCGGCACAACGTCGCCCGGACATGGTGCGCAGCCTCGTGCTGATCGAGCCGGCCTGCTACGACCTCGCCCGGGGAGGGCGCGGCGTCGAGCAGCACATCAGCGCGATGGCGCCGGTCTTCGCCGTCGCCGACGACCCGGGAGTGGGTGGCGAGGACTTCCTCGCGAGGTTCGCCGCGGGCATGGGCGCGGACCCACCAGCCCTCGACGCGGGCACCTGCGAGGCGGTCGCGGCACGCATCCGCGCGACCCCGGCGCCGTGGGAGATCGCCCTGCGCACGGACACACCGCACCTCGTCCCCACCCTCGTGCTCACGGGTGACGCCGCCCCGATGTACACCGAGGTCGCGGCCGCGCTCGAGGCGCAGGGCGCGACCGTCAGTGCCGTGCCCGGCACGGGCCACCGACCGCAGGACGCCGACGAGGGTCTGGCCGCGATCTGCCGGTGGCAGTCGGACCACTCGGCCTGACCCACCACCCCCGCCCCGGGGACTACTGCTTGTGCAGGATCGCCACCGGGCAGGTCGCCAGGGCGAGGACGCGCTGCGAGACCGAGCCCAGGAGCATCCCGCGGAAGCCACCTCGGCCGCGCGAGCCCACGAGCAGCAGGTCCGCGCCCTCGGCCACCTCCACGAGCGAGTCAGCGGCCCGGCCGTGGACCACCTGCACGTCGACCTCGATCTCGGGGTGGGCCTGCCGGTCGGCGGCGATGGTGCGCTCGGCCATGTCGCGGTAGCGGGCGTCGACCGTCTCCCACTCGGGTGTCCCCGGCTCGGTGACGACGACGCCGCCCACGACCTCGACATTCCACGAGGTCACGGTCGTCACCTTCTTGCCGCGCCGGGCGGCCGCGTCGAGCGCGTGCTGGAAGGCGAGGGTGCTGTGCTCGCTGCCGTCGATGCCGACGACGACGCGGCCGTCACCCGTGGCGTCAGCGTTCTCGGGGACGAGGACCACCGGGCACGGGGCGTGGGCGACGACGCTCATCGACGTCGTGCCGAGCACGATGCGCTCGGCGCGGTTCTTGCGGGCGGACCCCACGACGAGGACCCTGGCCCCCTCGGCGGCCGCCAGCAGGGCACCTGACGGCGACCCGGTCGGCAGCGCGGTGGTCACGGCGAGGCCGGGTCGCGCCGCCTCGGCCGTGGCGCGCGCCTCGGTGACGACCCGCACCGACTCCTGCTCGACGCGGTCGACGATCTCGGGGCTGGTGAGCAGCTCGCCATAGGCGGACAGCGGCGTCCCGAGGTCCACGGCGTGCACGAGGTGGAGCGGGGCGGAGAGCGCGACCGCCTCTGCACCCGCCCATTCGATCACCGCGGCATCGCGGTGGCTGCCGTCGACCGCCGCGACCACGGCGTCGGCGGGGGTGGGTGTGTCGTGGGTGCTGGCGTCGGTGCTCATGCCCCATTGTCCCCATGAAGCACCGCCGGGTGAAGGGGGGCGCGCCAGAGCGTGCTCAGGTCCAGGTCGTCAGCCCGGCGCGGTCGTGCGCGCCACCCGGCCAGACCGCCCGGACGATGCCCGCGGCCGCGAGCGCCTTGCGGCACCCGGGGCAGGGCGGATCGGTGATGTAGGCCGTCGCGCCCTTGGTGTCGCGCGTCGCGAAGAGCAGGGCGTTGACCTCTGCGTGGATCGCGATGCAGAAGCCGGGACTCCCCGGCCGGTCGTAGTCGCCGAGCCCGGGGACGGCCTCGTAGTCGAGCTGTCCACGCGGGCAGGCTCCCTGGAGGCAGTCGGCCTCCCCCGGCGCCGCACCGTTGTAACCGGTGGCGATGATCCGGTGGTCGATCGTCAGCACGGCGCCCACGCGACGGCGGGTGCACTTGGCACGCGCCGCGACTGCGCCGGCGATGCCGAGGAAGTAGTCGTCCCAGCTCGGCACGCTCGGGGCAGGGTCGGTCTCGGCAGGCATGGACCGATCCTAGGCATCGCCGCACGGAACACGATGGGACGCGCAGCGCCCACCAGTGATAGACCACGGTGGTGAGTACCCACGAGAGCCCGTCCATGACGACCCGGCGGACTCCCCCCTTCGGCCCCGTCCTCATCGTCACCGCGGTCGCGCTGATCTCGGTCAACCTGCGCCCGGGGGCCACGTCCCTCGGTCCCCTCCTGGAGGAGGTGCGCACCTCCTTCGGTCTGGGCGGGACGCTGGCAGGTCTGCTCACGGCGCTGCCGGGGTTCGCCTTCGCCGTCGCCGGCGGGCTCGCCGTCGGGCTGGCGCGCAAGGTCGGCCTGTCGGCCGGCATCACCCTCGGTGTCGCCGGCGTGGTGGTCACGCTCGTCGCCCGCGTGCTGACCGACTCCTCGGCCCTCTTCCTCGTGCTCACCGCCCTCGGCCTCGCCGGCATGGGCCTGGGCAATGTGCTGGTCCCGGCGTGGATCAAGACGCACTCCAGCGACGGCGGCGTCCGGCTGATGACGATCTACGGCATGGGCCTGACGGTCGGGGGCACGGCAGGTCCGCTGCTCGCGGCACCGATCGCAGCGGTTGCCCCGGGCCAGTGGCGAGGGGCGCTCGGCCTGTGGGGCGTGGTTGCCCTGACCGCCCTCGTCCCCTGGGTCGTCATCTCGCTCAAGGACCGCGTGCACCGCCGCGCCGCCGGCGAGCGTCCGACCTCACGGATCCGGCACTCCCCGACCGCCATCGCGCTGACAGTCCTCTTCGGGGTGCAGTCCACCAATGCCTACGTGCAGTTCGGCTGGCTCCCGCAGATCTACCGCGACGCGGGCCTCTCGGCCACGACCGCTGGGGTCCTCACGTCGATCCTCGCGGCGCTCGGGATCATCGGTGGCCTGATCATGCCGACCGTCATCGCCCGCAGCAGGGACCTGTCCGTGTGGATGATCGGCTTTGGTGGCCTGTCCGTCGCCGGCTACCTCGGCCTGCTGCTGGCCCCGGCCACGCTGCCGTGGCTGTGGGCCGTGCTGCTCGGCCTGTCGGGCTTCGCCTTCCCCACCGCCATCGCCCTGATCACCGCGCGCACCCGCGACCCGCACGTCACGGCGCAGCTGTCGGGCTTCGTCCAGCCGGTCGGGTACCTGCTCGCGGGGATCGGCCCCCTCCTGGTCGGCCTGCTGCACGAGGCGACCGGTGGCTGGACGCTGGTCCTCGTGCTGCTCGCAGCGACGACCGGCCTCGGGATCACGCTGGCGGGCCTGCGGGTCGCGCGACCGGTGTGGGTGGACGACGAGATCGCGGCTCGACGCTGACGTCGCGTCGCCGCCACTGCCGCAGGCAGGAGGCGGCCGCGGCACCCGGGTCGGGCGCCCCCATGATCTCGCGCACGACGGCGACCCCGGCGATGCCGGTCGTCGACAGGAGCGGGATGTCGGCGAGCGTGACGTCGCCGATCGCGATGACCGGCAGGTCGGTGGCGGCAGCACGAAGGGGGTACCCCGCGAGCCCCACGGGTGGGCGCCCGACGTCCTTGGTGGGGGTCGGGCGGAAGGGCCCGCTGCCCAGGTAGTCGGGACGGGACCTGCCTGTGCGGGCGTCTGCCGCCCGGACGTGCTCCAGCGTCCCGGCGGTGAGCCCGACGACGGCCTCCGGCCCCAGCAGCTCCCGCGCCTCGGCCACCGGGAGGTCGGCCTGGCCGAGGTGCACCCCGTGGACCGCAGCGCCGCGGCGGCGCGCGGCACGGGCGACGTCGGCCCGGTCGTCGACGAGCACCCGGGTGGCCGGCGCGACAGCCTCCACGGCCTCGGCCACGGCGAGGACGAGGTCGAGCAGGTCTCCTGCGAGCAGGTGCTTGGCGCGGACCTGGACGACCCCCGCACCGGCCGCGGCGGCAGCCGCGGCCGCGGCCACCGTCGACGGACCGTGCCCCGACGTGACGAGGTACAACCGCCAGTCGATCAGCCCCATGACAGCCGCACCTCCTGCGCCACCTCGGCGGGCGTGACCGCGTCGAGCGCGTCGAGCAGGGCGACGCGGAAGCTGCCGGGCCCCGGGTGCGTGACCCGCTCGGAGGCCACCGTGAGCAGCGCGGTGGCCGCCACGGTCGCGACGAAGGGAGGTGCCGCCGCCAGGTGGGCCGCCGTCAGGGCGCCGAGGAGGCACCCGGTCCCCGTGACCCTGGTGAGGGTGGGTGACCCGGAGTCGACCCGGGTCGTGCGACCACCGTCGGTGATGACGTCGACGGCCCCCGAGACGGCGACGACGCACCCGTGTCGCACAGCGACCTCGCGTGCCGCAGCCGCCGCGGCGTCGGGAGCGAGCGTGCTGTCCGCGCCACGCCCACCACCCGCACCACCCGCCAACGTGACGACCTCCGAGCCGTTGCCGCGCACCGCTGTCGGTCCCAGCGCGAGCAGCTCGTGAGCCATCCGGGTGCGCACCGGCGCCAGCCCGATCGCCGTCGGGTCGAGCACCCACGGGATGCCTGCGGACACCGCGACCCGCGCGGTGGGGAGCATGCCGGCCATCCCGTCCGCGCCGAGCGACCCGAGGTTGACCAGGAGGGCGTCGGCGATGGTCACGAGGACGGGTGCCTCCTGCTCGCTCTCGGTGAGCATGGGCCGGGCGCCGGCGGCGAGCAGGCCGTCGGCGACCAGCGCCCGGGTCACCGAGCCCGTGGCGCCGTGCACCAACGGCCCCCGCATGCGCATCGCGTCGATCGAGTCGCGGATCCCCGCGCGCAGCTCCTTCATCGGGAGGGCACCGGGTCGGGTGACGCGAGCGCCAGGTCCTCCACACCGCGCTCGAGGTGTGCAGGCGCCAGACGCGGCCCCAGCGCACCACACCCCGCGACGAGCAGGCCACCGACGGCCAGGACTGCGGCGACGGCGACGTCGGGGCCGATCAGCGACTCCAGCGTCGGCAGCCACCACGGCCACAGGGCGGGCAGGACGATCGAGAGCGAGTACGCGGTGCCGTAGCCCGTCGCGCGCACCGGCGAGGGGAAGCGCTCGCAGAGGTAGGCGCCCACCGGTCCGTACCCACACACCGTCACGACCTGGAGCAGCGCGATCCCCACGACGAAGGGGAGGACGCCGGCACTCATCGTGGCGAGCCACAGTGCGGGGGCGAGTACCGCGGCGACGGCACCCCAGGCGACGAAGAAGCGCCGGCGCCCGAGGAGCGTGGACCAGTGGCCGGTCAGCGACATCACGACGGCCTGGGCGATGGCGGCGACGCCCATGACGACCGCGACCTCGCCGCCCGGGAGCCCGTGGTCCGCCGCGAGCCGCCCGGTCGCGAGGATCACGACCATGTTGGTCATCAGCCACAGCCCGCTCATCAGCCCGAAGATCTGCCAGAAGGCCCCGGCGTGGGCACCGCCGAGCACGGCGCGCAGCCCGAGGGAGGCGGGAGCGCTCCCTTCGCGCTGGTCGTGCTGCCTCGCCACGTGCGGCGCATCGGCCACCCGGGCGGAGTAGTAGCGCAGCAGCGCGAGGCTCGCGCACCCGCCGGCGACGAAGGCCAGTCGCCAGCCCCACTCGGCGTACTCGCGCGGTCCGAGGAGCGCGACGAGACCGGCGGTGGCGAAGGCGATGCTGGACTGGGCCCACGGGGCCATCGACATGATGAGCCCGGAGACCAGGCCGCGGCGGCGCGGCTGCGACCACTCCATGGCGAGGGGGATGGCCGAGGTGTACTCACCCGCGAGGAAGATCCCGCCGGCGAAGCGCAGGAGGACGACCGCGGCGATCGCGGCCGCCCCGATGCTGTCGTGGGTGGGCACGGCGGCGATGGCCAGGGTGCACACGGCCGTACCGGCGATGGCCACCTTGGTAGTGCGGGTACGACCGACCCGGTCCGAGATCCGCCCGAAGACCATCGAGCCGATGGGTCGTCCGAGGAGCGTGGCGACGATGACGACGGCGCCAGCGGTGACGCCGACGTGCGGACCGGCCAGCGTCGTGAGCGCCGGCGCGAGCGCGACGACCGGCAGGAAGATGTTGACCTGGTCGACGTAGTTGCCCACGACGCCGGCGCGGACCGCGGCCCGCCCTGTGGGCGGCAACCCCGGGACGAGGCTCATCGGCCGGGCTCCTCGGTCACGTAGACGCTGGAGCCGAGCTCGACGAACTGCCGTGACTTCGCCGCCATGCCTGCCTCCACGACCGCGCGCTGCGCGGCGGCCGACCCGTAGGCGTCACGGATGTCCTGGCTGATCCGCATCGAGCAGAACTTCGGGCCGCACATCGAGCAGAAGTGCGCGGTCTTGGCCGGCTCCGCGGGCAGTGTCTCGTCGTGGAAGGCCATCGCGGTCTGCGGGTCGAGCGAGAGCGCGAACTGGTCGTGCCACCGGAACTCGAAGCGGGCCCGGCTCAGTGCGTCGTCGCGCTCTCGGGCGCGAGGGTGCCCCTTGGCCAGGTCGGCGGCGTGCGCGGCGATCTTGTAGGTGATCACCCCGGTCTTGACGTCGTCACGGTCCGGCAGCCCGAGGTGCTCCTTGGGGGTGACGTAGCAGAGCATCGCGGTGCCGTGGCGGGCGATCTCCGCGGCGCCGATCGCGGAGGTGATGTGGTCGTAGCCCGGCGCGATGTCGGTGACGAGCGGGCCGAGCGTGTAGAAGGGAGCGCCGTGGCACCACTCCTGCTCGAGGTCGACGTTGTCCTTGACCAGGTGCAGCGGCACGTGGCCCGGCCCCTCGACCATCACCTGCACGTCGTGCGCCCAGGCCCGCTGGGTCAGCTCACCGAGGGTGCGCAGCTCGGCGAGCTGGGCCTCGTCGTTGGCATCGGCGATCGACCCCGGCCGCAGCCCGTCACCGAGCGAGAAGGCGACGTCGTAGCGGGCGAAGATCTCGCACAGGTCGTCGAAGTGCTCGTAGAGGAAGGACTCCCGGTGGTGCGCCAGGCACCACCCGGCCATGATCGAGCCGCCCCGCGAGACGATCCCGGTGACCCGGTCGGCGGTGAGCGGCACGAAGGCCAGCCGGACGCCCGCGTGGATCGTCATGTAGTCCACGCCCTGCTCGCACTGCTCGATGACGGTGTCTCGGAAGACCTCCCAGGTGAGAGCGTCGGCCTGCCCGTCGACCTTCTCCAGCGCCTGGTAGATCGGCACGGTGCCGATCGGGACGGGAGAGTTGCGGATGATCCACTCGCGGGTGGTGTGGATGTCATCGCCGGTCGACAGGTCCATGACCGTGTCGGCGCCCCAGCGGGTGGCCCACGTCAGCTTGTCGACCTCCTCGGCGATCGAGCTGGTCACCGCGGAGTTGCCGATGTTGGCGTTGATCTTCGTCAGGAAGGCCCGGCCGATGATCATCGGCTCGGACTCGGGGTGGTTGACGTTGACGGGGATGATGGCCCGTCCCGCGGCGACCTCGTCGCGGACCAGCTCGGGCGAGCAGCCTTCTCGCAGAGCGACGTAGCGCATCTCCGCGGTGATCTCCCCCCGCCTCGCGTAGTGCATTTGGGTGACGGTTGCCCCCTCGACGGCACGAAGGGGGGCGTGCCGCTCCCCTTTCCACGCGAGCGATGCCTCGCCCCGCCGCACGGCCGCCCGGCCGTCGTCGGTCAGGTCCCGAGGCCGCCCGTCATAGGTCTCGACGTCACCACGGCCGGCGATGCCGTCCGCGCGTCCACGCGAGAGGCCCGTGTGCGGGTCCGCCCCGGGTCCCATCGTGCGGTAGACGTGCACCTCCTCGTTGGGAGTCCCGTCGGGGCTGTCGGCCAGCGCGATGGCCGTGACCGGGACCCGCACGGACGGGTCGTGGGGGTCGACGAGCTCCTCACGACGATGCTGGGGGTGGACCTCGAGCTCATGGGTAGCGCGCATGTCTGCGCCTCCTCTTCCTTCGCCGGCATGATCCGGACAGGTTCAGACGGTCCGGACGGCAACAGTCCGATCTCAGCTCGTGCCCGAGCTCCCGTGGGGGTCCTCCGATACAACCACATGGCTACGGTTGCGGCATGGCAGCCCCTCTCCCCCGTCCACCCGTGGTCCTCTCGATCGCCGGGTCGGACCCCTCGGGAGGGGCCGGGATCCAGGCCGACCTGAAGACCTGCAGCGCGCTCGGCGCCTATGGCACATGCGTCATCACGGCCCTGACAGCACAGTCGACGCGGGGCGTCACGCATGTGCACGAGGTCCCCACCGAGATCGTGCGGGCACAGGTCGAGACCCTCGTGGCGGACGTGCACGTCGAGGTGGTCAAGCTCGGCATGCTCGCCTCCGTAGCGATCGTCGAGATGGTGCACGAGCTGCTCGTCACCGGGCCCCTGGCCACGGTGCCGGTCGTGCTCGACCCGGTGATGGTATCGACCTCGGGCTCACGTCTGCTCGCCCCGGACGCGGTGGCCGCCGTGCGGGCCCTGCTGCCCCGGGCCGACGTCATCACCCCCAACCTCCCGGAGGCCGCCGTGCTGCTCGGCGAGGACACCGTGGGGACGGTGGACGGCCTGCGCGGGCAGGCCCAGCGGCTGCTCGACCTCGGCGCCCGACGGGTGCTGCTCACGGGCGGGCACCTCGAGGGCGACGCGTCGGTCGACCTGTGGGCCGACGCGGGCGGGTCCGTGCCGATCGAGGCTCCCCGCATCGCGACGAGCTCGACGCACGGCACCGGCTGCACGCTCAGCTCGGCGATCGCCGCCCTTCGCCCTCGGCACGAGGACTGGCTCTCGGCAGTGCTCGAGGCCAAGGCCTGGCTCACCGAGGCACTGCGCCACGGTGACAGCCTGGACATCGGCGGAGGGCCCGGCCCGGTGCACCACTTCCACGAGCAGTCGCGGTGGCAGGCACCGCTGTCGACCGGGAGGGTTGCCAACCGCTGATCGCGGAGGACAATGGGGCTCGTGTCGGGGCAGGGCATGGATCCATATCGCGCGGTCGTCGAGCTCATCACGAGGGTCGCGGAGGCGCCTGCGCACGTCGACGGCCGGCTGGTCACCATGAGCGACCTGCTGATCGAGCTGCTCGACTCGCCCACCGGCCTGATGGTGCACGGCGCCCCGGACGGCTACGAGGTCCGTGCGCTCGGCCACGGGGCCACCCACGACGCGCAGTCACGCCTGAGCGAGGAGCTGCGCATCACGGCCGGCCCCGACCCCCTGCTCGACACCTTCCGCTCGGGTGACCTCACGCCGACCACCGCCGGTCGCGCCTACGGCGGGCAGGAGGCCTGGCAGGCGAGCGCCAAGTGCCTCGGCAGCATCGACATCTGGGGCATCGACCAGGTCGCGGCGCTGCCGGTGCGCAGCGGGGAGCAGTTCGTCGCCTTCCTCGTCGGCCGCCGAGGTGCGGACTACTCGGATGCCGACCTGGACCGGCTGCGCACCGTCCAGCCGGCCGTCGCCGGCCTGGTCAGCATGCTGGAGCCGCACGACCTGCCCCGCAGCTCCCTGCACATCGCCCAGCTGACTGCTCGCGAGCTGCAGGTGCTCCGGCTCCTCGCGGACGGGCACAAGGCCTCCGCCACCGGCCACCGCGCCGGGTGCTCCCAGCGCACGGTGCACCGGCACCTGTCCAACATCTACGACAAGCTCGACGTGGGCGACCGGCTCAGCGCCGTCGTCAGGGCCCAGGAGATCGGGCTCCTCGAGCACACCCCGTCGCTCGTCCGCCATGGGTAGATCTACGCATGGCGAGGGCCACCCGTCAGGAGTCTGCTGGAGGGGTCGTCGCCGGGCGGGCCGGCGGCCCCCTCGAAGGAGCACTCCATGGCACACCACATCTGGCGCAGGAGCCTGGCGGTCGCCGCCGGCACGGCTGCGCTGACCGTCGGCGCGGCGACGGCCGCCTCCGCGCACCACTGCTACAAGGTCGACTGGAACCCCAACGCCTATGCCAACCACATGAGCGGCAACACCGCGTGGATGCCGCTCAGCTCCATGGGAGCCATGATCATCTCGGCCCCGGCCCCGGACGGCGCGGGCCTGCCCCAGTGCGCGAGCTACGCCTCCGTCGCCGTCGACCACTGGATGGCCGAGACCGGCGCCACCTCGGAGCCGCTCATCCACTCCAGGGCGACCGTCGGGAGCGGGGCGGCGTACCAGGGCAAGACCGTCAAGCCCTTCGCCTACCTGCAGGACTCCGACTACGCGATCCTGGAGGAGGGCCTGGGCATGGCCATCGATCAGTGCATGGCCGACCAGGGCGCCTGATCGCACTCAGCGGCTCATGGTCAGCGAGTGAGCAGCGCCTGCAGGACGACCGCCTGGTTGTGCTCCCGGTCCGAGGCACCGAAGAGCAGGGTCACGCGGCCGTGGTCGGCGACGACCTCCTGCAGGTGCTGCCACGCGTCGGAGTCCTCGAGCTCATGCTCGTACCGACGGGCGAACTCCTCGAAGCGCTCCGGGTCGTGACCGAACCACGTCCGCAGCTGCGTGGACGGGCCGACCTCCTTGAGCCACTCGTCGACTGCTGCGTCCTGCTTGCTCACGCCCCGGGGCCAGAGGCGGTCGACGAGGACCCGGTGACCATCCCCCTTCGCCGGCTCGTCGCGGACCGAGCGGACGTGGACCTGTCGCGTGGTGCTCATGCTTCGACCGTATGCCGGACGGAGGGCAACCGGCCGAGCACCATCGCCGCCGCCGCGCATGCCCAGGCGACGACCGCGACCCACAGCCAGGCCGAGCCGATCCTCTCGACGAGGGGCAGGGAGTCGGCCCGGCCGAGGTACATCCCGGCGACGGCGTACATGCCGAGGGGGAAGACGATGCTCCACCACGTCGACTCGTAGCGCAGCGGGAGGCGGTGCACGACATGCCGCCAGACGCCGACGGCGACGAGGACGGGGATGAGCCAGGTGGCCCAGGCCCAGCACAGGACGACAAGGCCGGCGATCAGCCCCGAGGTCGCGTCGACCATCGGTGTCGAGGTCATCTCCACGATCTTGGCGCCGGCGACCACCGTGATGGCCACGGCACCCATCGACACCCAGTACGGCGGGTCGAGGTCCTCCGGCGTCAGCGGGTACTGCACCAGGCGCAGCGCGACGAAGACCGCGCAGGCGGCGTAGAGCACGACGCCCACCGACCACGCGACGACGGCGAGGACCGCGAGCGCGTCCTGCCCCGTGTCGACGAGCGGCTCCAGACCCGCGGACGCCGTCGCGACCGACTGGCTCGCGACGACCCAGATGAACCACGTGCCGTTGGCCTCGGTGAGCACGGGGCGCTGCGCACGGGAGAGCACCGCCGCCCACGGCACCGCGTACCCGAGGACCAGCCACACCACGCTCGCGACGGCGAGGAGGACTGTGCTCACCGTCGGCTGCACCTCCAGGAGGCGGACCGCGAGGACCCCGGAGCCGGCGACCACGGTGAAGTACCCGAAGGCCCGCCGCGGGTCGTGCAGGTCGGCGACGGCGCGCTCGCGGTGGCCCACGAGCCGGCCGACGAGGGCGAGGACCAGGAGCACGTATGCCACGACGGCCACCACCAGCAGCACGTTCGAGGCAGCCGACAGACCCTGCTGGTCCAACCCCACCGAGACGATGCCGGTCGCCATGACGAAGGCGAAGGCCCCCGGTGGCAGGCCGGCGACGGCGGCGCCGATCCGGCCCATGGGAGTCATCCGTCGACGTCGTGCAGGTGGTGCTCGATGTCGTGCAGCAGGTAGCGGCTCAGCTGGGCGACCGTGAAGGGCTGACCGTCACCTCGCAGACCCGTGCGCTCCCAGGCCTCGCCCCGGACCCCGCCCAGGACGTCGACGGTGCGCTGCGTCTCTGCCGCGATCTCCCCGGCCACGGTCTGCGGGTCGCCGGCCCAGAACTCCTGGCGGACGGCCTCGGCCTCCCCGTCGTAGTCGGCGAAGGGAGCCCCTTCCTGCGCGAGCATCATCGTCACGCGCTCGCCGAGCACCCGCACGAGGTCACGGGAGTGGCTCGCGTACTCGAGCGGCGACCACACCGCGGGCGCCGGGCGCTGCGTGGCACCGGGGCGCTCGAGGACGCTCGCCCAGCGCGGGACGGTGGCCTGCAGGCGCTCGCTCGTCAGGACCGGGTCGTGGGTGGTGTACCCGCACTCGGCGCAGCCGTCGTCGACGACGAAGGCCCAGTCCGTGGTGTCGTGCTCGGCAGGTGGCGGAGGCGTGGCGTCCATACCTGCCATGGTGCCACCGCCGGACGCGGCGGCAGGGTGCGGTCAGCCCTCGACGAGGGGGACGAAGCTGTAGGGGCCGTGGCGGGTGGTCTGCGCGCCGTCCGGGCCGCGCGTCACCCGGAGCATCTCGCCGGTGACGGGGATGACCATGACGCCACCCTCGATCAGCTGGTCGACGAGCGCCTGCGGGAGCGCGGTCGGTGCGGCGGAGACGAGGATGCGGTCGAAGGGAGCGAGCTCGGGCATCCCGAGGACGTCACCCTGCGCCTGGCGCACCTCGACCCACGGCCGTGGTGCCTCGGCGAGCGCCCGCCGGGACCGGTCCACGAGCTCGGGCACGCGCTCGACCCCGATGACGCGGCCCGCTGGCCCGACGAGCTCGCCGAGGACCGCGCTCGTCCAGCCGGAGCCGCTGCCGACGTCGAGCACGCGGTGGCCCGGTCGCACGTCGAGCAGGCGCAGCATGGCGGCGACGGTGCTCGGCTGGGAGTTGGTCTGCTCGTGCCCGATGGGCACGGGGGCGTCCTCGCCCGCCTCGCTGCGCAGCTCGAGCGGCAGGAACCTCGTGCGCGGGCAGGCCCGCATGGCCTCCTCGACGGGGTCGCCACGCTCGCTCACGACGTCTCCTCCGTCAGCCGAAGAGCGCGGCGAGACGGTCGAGGGAGTCCTGCAGGCGCTCGCTGGTGGTGCGACGGGCGCGGGGCAGGCGGGTCTCGTCGCTCAGGTCGGTCCAGTCGTAGGTGTGCGTGACCTCGGTGCGCCCGCCGTCGAGGGGCCGCAGCACCCACCGCCACAGGTGGCCGGGGGGCGGGCTCCCCTGCTCCGAGGGGCGCCAGGCGATGAGCCGCCCCTCCTCGAACTCGACGACGTGGTTGTCGCGCAGCACGCCGTCCTTGGTCAGGGCCATGACGAAGACGTCGCCGACGGCGTGCACGCGCTGTCCCGGGGGTGCCTCGGCGAGGTTGTCGTTGCCGTCCCACGCGGGCTGACGCGCGGGGTCCGCGATCTCCTCGAAGATCGTCTCCGCAGGGACAGCGATGACGGTGCTGGCGCTCACGATCTTCGTCTCATCCATGACGACCAGCCTCGGGCACGCGCCTCCCACTGGCAAGACCCAACCGAGCTCCGATGACGTGGCGATCAGCTCCCGGCCGTCACCTCGATGACGATCTTGCCGTTGGCCGAGCCGCTGCGGCTGAGCGCGAAAGCCTCGGCGACCTGCTCGAGAGGCAGGCTGCGGTCGATCTCGACCTCGAGTCGCCCAGCGGCGACCTCCTCGAGCAGCTGCGACAGGCGCTCGCCGTCGGGTCGCACCCACACCCAGCGACCACCGTGCTCCTCGACCGTCGGGTCGGCGATCGAGGCGATCCGGCCCCCTTCGCGCAGGACGTCGAGGGAGACGTCGAGGACGCCACCGACGAGGTCGGCCACGGCGTCGAAGCCGTCGGGGGCGACGTCGCGCAGGCGCTCCTGCAGGCCGTCGCCGTAGGCCACCGGGGTCACGCCGATCGAGCTCAGCTTGTCGTGGTTGGCCGGGGAGGCAGTGCCGACCACGGTCGCTCCGGCGGCCACGGCCAGCTGCGAGGCGAGGTGGCCGACCCCACCGGACGCGGCGTGGACCAGGAGGGTGTCCCCCTTGGTCACGGCGAGCGTCTCGAGGACGCGAAGGGCGGTGAGCCCGGTGAGCGGGAGGGCCGCGGCGACGTCGTCGCCCACCCCGTCGGGCACGGCCGCGACGTCGTCGGCCATGACCGTCACGTACTCGGCGAAGGTGCCGCCGGAGACGACCTGCTTGCGGGCGTAGGAGGCCACCCGGTCGCCGGGGGTGAACTCCGGGGTGTCGGGGCCGATCGCGTCGACGACGCCGGCGACGTCCCACCCGGGGATGGCGGGGAAGGTCGCGTCCATGAGGCCGTCGAGGCCCCCGGACATCACCTTCCAGTCCACGGGGTTGACCGCCGCCCTCGTCACCCGGATGCGGACCTCGCCTGGCCCGACCTTGGGCACCGGGCGGTCGGTCATCCGCAGCTCGTCGTCGTCGCCGTACCGGTCATAGGTCATCGCACGCATGGTGGGGACAACAGGCACGTCGGGCAGGTCATTCCACCGGCGAACCAATGGCTCTGCACCGCACGTGGATTCGACGGATGGACACCCCTCGCGACGCACCCACGGACTCGCAGCGATGGGTGGCCGAGCGGGCGACACCGATCATGGCCAAGCACACGCACCCGCCCACGGCAGACCCGCGGTCAGGCCTTCTTGACGACGCTGGACTTGAGCAGGATCTCGCCGAAGCCGGCGACCTTGGCCTCGATGTCGTGGCCGTCACCGCTGTCGGGGATCATCCGGATCCCGCTCACCTTGGTGCCGATCTTGAGCGAGCTGCCGCCCGATCCCTTGACCTTGAGGCTCTTGACGATCGTCACCGTGTCGCCGTCGACGAGCAGGTTGCCGACCGCGTCACGGGTGACCGGCTCGGCGTCAGCGGCGTCGGTGTCCTGCGCGCCCGGCGTCCACTCGTGGGCGCACATGGGGCAGGCGAGGAACCCGCCGCTCTCGTAGGTGAGGTCGCTGGCGCACTCGGGGCACGGGGGGAGCTGGTCGTCAGACATCACATCTACCTCACTGGGGGCCGTCACGCGGACGCAGGCTGCGACCGGGTGACATCGTACGAGCATGGTTAGTCACACCACTCCGCCCACGACCACCGTCGCCGCCGAGGAGGACGTCAACCGCTACGACCCCGACTACCGCCAGTGGCTCGAGACGGCGATCCGCAGGGTGCGCAGCGACGCCAACCGGTCGGCGGACACGCACCTGGTCCGGGTGCCGCTGCCCGCGCAGTGGGGCGTGGACCTCTACCTCAAGGACGAGTCGGTGCACCCCACCGGGTCCCTGAAGCACCGGCTGGCCCGCTCCCTCTTCCTCCATGCCCTGTGCAACGGGTGGATCCACCCGGGCAGGCCGGTCATCGAGGCCTCCAGCGGGTCGACCGCCGTGTCCGAGGCCTACTTCGCCTCGCTGATCGGCGTCCCCTTCTACGCGGTCATGGCACGCTCGACGAGTCGGCAGAAGGTGGAGCTCATCGAGTTCCACGGTGGGACCTGCCACTTCGTCGACAACGCCCACGAGGTCTACTCGGTGGCCACGGCACTCGCGGAGGAGACCGGCGGTCACTACATGGACCAGTTCACCTACGCCGAGCAGGCCACCGACTGGCGCGGCAACAACAACATCGCCGAGTCGATCTTCGAGCAGATGTCGATGGAGGAGCACCCGGAGCCGGCCTGGATCGTCGCGACCGCCGGGACCGGTGGCACCTCGGCGACCCTGGCCCGGTACGTCCGCTACACCGGACGGTCCACGGGCATCTGCGTGGCCGACCCGGAGAACTCGGCCTTCTTCCCGGGGTGGCGCGACCACGACCCGACGGTCACGACGGACGTGGGATCACGCATCGAGGGCATCGGACGGCAGCGGGTCGAGTCGAGCTTCATCGCGTCGAGCATCGACCGGATGATGCGCGTGCCTGACGCGGCCTCGATCGCCTCGGTCCTGCTCCTGGAGCAGCTGCTCGGCACGCGGGCGGGCGCCTCCACGGGGACGAGCCTGTGGGCCGCGCTGCGCATCGTCTCCGAGATGGTGCAGGCAGGGACGAAGGGGAGCATCGTCTCGTTGATCTGCGACCCGGGTGAGCGCTATCTCGACAAGTACTATTCGGCGGCGTGGCTGCAGGAGCAGCAGATCGACATCGCGCCCTTCCAGAGGCGCCTCGAGGACTTCATGCGCTCGGGCTCGTTGGCCTGACGCGGTGTGGATGGCATGAGGTGGTGGCTCGCGCTGGTGAACAGCCGAGACGTCACAGGGTGTCGTGACAGCGGACCCCGACATCCCGGGCGGCGGCGAGCAGACGCCGGTCGCGAGTCCACAGCCGCCCACCGGGGACCAGCGCGACCGACCCGAGCAGGTGCGTGTCGACAGCGCTGAGACCACGCCCCCAGAGGCGGCGTCTGTCCACCAGCTCGAGGAGCTCGCGGTGCGTCACGACAGGGAACGTGTGCAGGTCAGCGAGCAGGCCCACGACTCGGTCACGCTCTCGGATGGACCCCAGAGCCAGCTCCTCGATGACGTAGGGGTGGCAACCCACCGCGTCGTCCTGCAGGCGCGCGACGAGCTCGGGCTCCTCCGCACGGAGGTGGTCGATCCAGATCGAGGTGTCGACCAGGATCACTCCGGCGCGCCTCGACGCCGTGGGGCCGCCGTGGCATGGGGGTCTGCACCGCCGAGGGCAATCAGTCGGCGAGCGCTCTCGACCCGGATGAGCGTCTCGAGTCCCTCGCGCAGCAGGACCGAACGCTCCACGATCCCCGTCAGCTCCGTCGCCCTGGCCATGAGCTCATCGTCGATCGTCACCGTCGTGCGCATGGAAGCCTCCACATCATCATGAGCATCTGTTGATGCTCCACATGATGACAGGTGGTCATGGGCATGGCCACCGGCGGTGACGCCCGGGCCGGGGTGGATGGCGCTCACCCGATCGTGTAGACCATGCCGCGCCCGTCCTCGGCGAGTGTGGTCATGAAGGCGCGGGCTCGCCCGAGGAAATGACCGACGTAGGAGATCTCCTCCTGCGGATCGCGATGACCGAACCCGAGCTCTGGCAAACGGGCGAGCTCGTCCGCGCCGATGGCCGACAGGTCGTGGGCGATCTCGGGGATGTCGCCGGGTCTGAGCGTGCGAACCCACCGCCGATGCCCCCGCTCGGTCCAGGTCACCTCCCCCTCGAACATGCGGTATGCCGGTCGCGCAGCCGAGTCGTCCAGCTGCCCGGTGAGCACCTGCAGATGCCGCCATGCCTTGTCGAGGTAGAGCATGTCGCGCTGCGGCAGCGTCTGAACCCCGGTGATCGTGCTGGCCATGGCTCGGCGGGGCACCAGTCCCCAGGCGTCGGCCAGCGGATCGTCCGACATGATGTTGTCGGGGTCGCTCAGGGCCTGCTCCGTCTGGTCACGATCGAAGGCGAATGCGTAGTACCGGATTCCCATGGCGCCAGCCTCGTCTCGGCGACGTGGTCCCACAGAGCTGAAACCCGTCCTGTGGACGTGCCCTTGGACGGGACGTGCCGTGTGGATGAGCAGAGCCGCAGCACGCGGCGCTGAGCTCACCCGACGGTGTGGACACGGACCGGTGACGAGATCCTTCGGCGTACAGTCCAAGGAGGAGCTGACTCGGGTTCCCCAACCATGGGAGTCCGGATGTCCGGCACCGCTCAACACACCTCAGCTGTCCCCCCTTCGTCAGGCACGAACGCTGCGGACTCGCTCCTCACCCTCGGTCTGCTTGCAGGGTCGTCGATGGAGAACGAGCGACGACTCCCGCTGCACCCCCACCACCTGGACCGGATCGACCCCGACCTGCGAGCCAAGATGATCGTGGAGCGCGGATACGCCACGGACTTCCAGCTGGAGCCCGGGTACATCGAGTCGCGGGTGGGACGAGTCGCGGATCGCTCCGAGGTGATCGAGTCCGCGGACGTCCTGCTGCTGCCCAAGCCGCAGGCTGCGGACGTGACCGCGATCCCGCAGGGGCGGGTCCTGTGGGGGTGGCCGCACTGCGTGCAGGACGCGCAGATGACCCAGACCGCGATCGATCGCGGGCTCACGCTCATCGCCTTCGAGGCGATGAACCACTGGAGCCGTCAGGGCGACTTCAGCCTGCACGTGCTGCACAAGAACAACGAGCTGGCCGGCTACTGCTCCGTGCTGCACGCGCTCAGCCTGCGCGGGTCGACGGGCAACTACGGGCCCCGGATGAGTGCGGTCGTCATCGGGTTCGGGGCCACCGCGCGCGGCGCGGTCACCGCGCTCAAGGCCCACGGGATCCACGACATCCAGGTCCTCACCCAGCGAGGCGCCTCAGCGGTCGGCGCGCCGATCCACAGCGCGCACCTCACCCAGCTGAACACCGCCGACGGCCCGACCCACCTCAGCACGGTGGTCACGGACGACGGCGATGTCCTGCTCCCGACCTTCCTCGCGTCGCACGACATCGTCATCAACTGCACCCTCCAGGACCCACTGGCACCGATGACCTACCTGCGGACCGTGGACCTCGAGGAGTTCTCCCCGGGCAGCCTGATCATCGACGTCTCCTGCGACGAGGGGATGGGGTTCGAGTGGGCGCGGCCCACGGAGTTCGAGGACCCGATGTTCGTCGTCGGGCAGGGAGTGAACTACTACGCCGTCGACCACAGCCCGTCGTACCTGTGGAACTCCGCCACCTGGGAGATCAGCGAGGCCCTCCTGCCCTTCCTCCGCACGGTGATGGAGGGCCCGTCGGCGTGGTCGAGGAGCCTGACCATCTCCAAGGCGATCGAGATCCACGACGGAGTCATCAAGAACCCGGACATCCTGGAGTTCCAGGGTCGCGAGGCCGACCACCCCCACGCCCGGACTGCTCGGGTGTCCTGACGCCGCGTCGCGACTCAGGCGAGGAGGTGCCGTGGAGCTCGACGTCCAGGCCGTGGGTGCTGGCGAGGTCGAAGACCCGGGGTACCACCGCGCCGAAGGACTCGGGCCCGAGCGGCAGGGTGAGGTCGCGGTGGGCCGTGCGCCCATCGAGGAGCTCGAGCCCGATCGAGCGGCGGCCATCGCGCATCCCGAGCTTCACACCCGCCGACCGGTCGAGGCCACGCCGCACCGCCTGACGCGCGAGGTGCTCGGCGTCGAGCTGCGCCAGAGCGTTGGTCCTGCGGGCCCGAGGGAGATGGCTGTCAAGTCGCATCGAGGAGATCTCGCTCCACGTGAGGTGCGGCTGCCCGGCGCCGACCGCCCCATCGACGACGAAGAGCCCGTCGACTCCCTCGTCGTCGATGCTCACGAGCGGCTCGCTCTGACGCGACCACCGGACAATGCGCGTGAGGACCTCCGCCGCACTGACCAGGCTCACGAGTGCGACCAGGACGAAGAAGATCCCGAACCCGCAGCCGATGACCTTGCCCGCGAGCTCCATCTGCCTCAGGGACGCGACGATCATCACGATGCCCAGTGCGGCAAGCGCGATCATGATCAGCGCCGCCACACCGAACCCGACGAGCTGGCGGGCCGCGCGTCCGGACTCGTAGCGGATGACCACCCTCGCCGAGTCGTCGACATGGTGCTCGCCGCTGCGGTCGCTCATGCCGGGATCCTACGGACACGCGATCACCGGGCTGGGGGACAATGGACGCAATGAGTACGACAGACCTCTGGTACGTGTCCTATGGCTCCAACATGTCTCGTCGGCGGCTGGGCTCCTACATCGAAGGGGGCCGACCGCCCGGCTCGGCGGTGACCTACGTCGGTGCGCGTGACACGACGATGCCGCTCGCCGACATGGCCGTCACCCTCCCCGGCAGCCTGTACTTCGCGGGCGAGTCGCGCACGTGGGGCGGCGGGGTCGCCTTCTACGACCACGACTCCCCCGGCGCCACCGCGGCCCGCGCCTACCGGGTCACCGTCAGCCAGTTCGTCGACATCGCGGCCCAGGAGATGCACCGCATCCCCGACCCGGGCGACCCGCTCGAGGCCGTGCTGCTCAACGGACTAGACGGTGCCCGCCACCAGGCAGGCCCGGGCGTCTACGAGACCCTGATCGAGGTGGGCCGGCACGACGGTCTGCCGATGCTGACCTTCACCGCTCCCCACGGACTGACCGCGGTACCCCACACGCCGCCGCGTCCCGCCTACCTCGCGATGCTGGCCGAGGGCCTGCGCGAGGCGCACGGCTGGGACACGGAGCAGATCGGCGCGTACTTCGCTGCCGTCATCCGCGGTGAGGACGAAGGGAGCCCGGCGGCTCCCCCTTCGCACGACCGTGCCGCGCTGGACGCGATGGCGCAGGACCCCGACTTCGCGGGCAGCCGCGAGGAGTCAGCACTGCGGCCGGACCGGCAAGGGAATCCCTGAACGGGCTGGGCGGGACGGTCCCCACACCGCCCACGCGGGGCTTCGTTCACGCTGCCCCGTCATGCGACATGCAACGGCGTGATCGCGGCAACCTTGTCGCGCAGTGCACGGCGCTCGAGCCGGAGCTCGTAGTTCGACTGCAGATTCATCCAGAGCTCCTCGGACGTTCCAAAGTAGCGCGCCAGACGGATCGCCGTATCGGCGGTGATCCCCCGCTTGCCGTGCACGATCTCGTTGATCCGGCGCGGCGGAACACCGATGGACACGGCAAGCTTGTTCTGCGTGATCCCGAAGCCCTCGATGAAATCCTCCATCAGGATCTCTCCCGGGTGGATCGGCTCGATCAGGTCGTTCTCAGTGGTAGTCGACGAGTTCGACATTGTCCGCACCTCCCTCTCTCCAGACGAAGCAGAGACGCCATTGCGCGTTCACGCGGATGCTGTGCTGCCCGCGTCGGTCGCCGACCAGACGCTCCAGGCGGTTGCCTGGCGGGACCCTGAGGTCCTCGACATCCTTCGCCGCGTGAATCAGCTCGAGCTTCCGCAAGGTCGCCCTCTGCACCGTCCGGTCGACGCGCTTGACGTACTGCTCATGCCAGATGCGCTCGGTGTCCTTGCTGCCGAACGATCTGATCACGAGACCAGCATATAACGGACACCGTCATTAACGCTAGACGTTAAACCCAAACCCGACCACGTTCCGGCACGCACGGCCATCACTGTCCTCAGACTGCGCACCATCCTCAGGTCGGAGCACCAAGCACGCCGGTGGCCGTGCGAGACGAGATCAGTCGGTGGTGATGTGGCTTCGCAGTGCCTCGGCGAGCGGCTGGAGATGCGTCTCCACGACATCGCGGACGACATCGGCGGCGACTCCGAAGTACTGGTGGACGAGGATGTTGCGGAAGCCCCGGATCTGCGGCCAGGGGATATCCGGATGCGCATCTGTGATCTCGGCAGGGAGATGGTTCACGGCTTCGCCGATGATCTGTAGATTGCGCTCGATCGCATCCATTGCCATCTCCACCGTGCCCGCATCGCCCTCAAGAGCGACGACATATCGCTGGCATCGTTCGATGGCCTCGAGGACATCGGCGATGCGCTGAGCAGGGTCTCGGCTCACAGCGCGACCGCGTCGATGAGTGCCGAGGCCGAAATCGGCCGCTTGAGCAGCTGGACGGGAAACACGTCGATGTCGTCGCGGCCGAAGAGCGCTCGGGTGTCTTCCATCAGCCCCGAGGCCCGCATGAGCAGATTCCCCTCCGCAGGGTCCATCTCGACCAAGATGTCGATGTCCGAACCTGGGCGCGCAGTGCCCCGGGCAATGGAGCCGAACAGCTTCGGGCTGGTTGCGCCGTACCGGTCCAGGATCGCCAGGAACTCATCACGATGCGCGTCGAGGAGCTCGCGCAGGGCGAGCGTCTCGGGTGTCATGGTGATCTCAGGCATGTCGTCAGGATACCTGCGAGTGCGGATTAGCACGGCTGTTCCGCCGACGATCTGAACTGATGAGGCCCGACGGTTTGAGCTACCTGGCCAAGCCTCATACGGCGTCGGCTGACCGGCTGCCGCGGAGGGAGGACAGTATGCGTGTCCTACACGTTGAAGCGGAACTCCACCGCGTTCTGTGGCCGAACAACCTTTGGTGACAGCGACTCTGATGGCGGAACTCGAATCAGCTGACGCGGGGGTCCTGGCCATACTGCCGCGGCACCCCCAGGTGCTCGCGCAGCGTGGAACCCTGGTAGTCGCGGTGGTAAAGTCCCCGCTTCTGCAGGATCGGGACGACCTCGTCGACGAAGTCGTCCGCGATCGCGTACGTGGCCTGCTGGAGCCAGAAGCCGTCCGCGATCCCGGCTTCGAACGCGTCCTGCAAGTAGTCGGCGATCGCCTCGGGAGGCCCGACCGGGCTAGGGGCATAGTCGATGACGCCGTGGGCCAGGATCTCGCGCGGGGTCCAGCCCTGGTACGCAATCTCCAGCGCACGGGACGAGCGAGGATCAGCCGGGTTCGCCCGCGCACTCTCGAGCTGCGGTCCGCTCAGAGGCTGGTCGGCCCGCGACGCATCCAGGCTCAGACCGAGCATCTGTCCGAGCATCGGCACCCGCTGCGGCGCGAGGTGCTCGTCCATCTGCATGCGCCTGCGGATCGCCTCCTCTACGGTGCTGCCCATGATCGGCATGAATCCCGTGAAATACTTCAGTTCGTCCGCGTCGCGACCAGCCTGGTGTGCGGCGGATCGGTACATCTCCCGCTCCTGGCGAGTGGTCGCGAAGTCGTACGTGGACGATCCCACCGCGACGCTGGCGTAGCGGCCGGCAAGCCCTAAGCCGTACTCGCCGCCACCAGCGGAGGCGACGACAGGCTGGCCCTGCTCCGAGGGCGGGATGACCAGCGGCCCGCGGGAGGCGATATGCTTGCCGCCCAGGTTGATCGGCTGGATCTGGTCCATGTCCAGGAACTGGCCGGTATCGACATCGCCGACCCACGCATCCTCGCCCCAGCTGCCCCAGAGCGCCTGCACGATGGTGATCATCTCGTGGGCGCGCTCATAGCGTTCCGCACGCGGCCGTACCTGCTCGCCATAGTTCGCCACAGCAATCGGGTCGCTCGTGGTGACGGCGTTCCAGCCCATGCGCCCGCGGCTGAGCACATCAAGCGCCTTGAACTGGCGGGCCAGGTTGTAGGGCTCGTTGTAGGTCGTCGATCCGGTGGCGATGAAACCGACCCGCGTGGTCTCGTGCGCGAGGACCGAGAGCGTCACGATCGGATCCAGCGTGGACGCAGGGGCCTGGTTCTCCATGTCCCCGCGAGCCCCCGGGAAGTCCGGAGCGAACAGGAACGCGAACTTCCCCCGCTCGGCGGTCTGCGCCAACTTCACCTGAACCTCGACATCGGTCAAGTTTCTCGTGTCGTTCTCCGGAGCGCGCCACGCCTGCCCCTGCACCCCGTAACCGCTGCTCAAGGTGGCACTGAGCAACATCATCTTCTGACTCATGAGTGGTCCTCCGTCGTGGCGGGGGTCAAGGGCGCAACTGCTTCGAGCCCTGACGCAGCTGCCACGAGAGCGCTGCCGGCCACCGGGTTCGCATCATGTTCTTGTAGCACTCATTCTCAGACGATGAACAGGAACTCCAGCACATTCCGTGGTCTCGCGAGAAGTCAATGGGGAGCGACTACACGTTGAAGCGGAACTCCACCGAGTTCCGGCAGATGCCAACCTCTGAATTCTCCCGCTATACCGAATTACAGGTAGCGGCACACCCTGTCCGCTCCGCACGTGTCGGGGTCCGGATGCGCGGCGTCGCGCCTGAGGTCGGCAAGGGTGGCATGCAATGCGGTGAGCCTGGCGATCTGCTGCTCGATCTCGGCCAGGCGTGCGTCGAGGAGATCGCGCACGTGCTCGCAGGGCGCGTGACCACCGTCTCGGATGTCGAGGATCTGGCGGATCTGGGCGAGGCTGAGGCCGGCGGCCTGCCCTCGGTGGACGAAGTCGATCCGGGCGATGGCGTCGGGCGCGTAGTCGCGGTAGCCAGACGGGGTGCGCACGGCCGGGGGCAGCAGGCCCTGCTCCTCGTAGAACCGCAGCGTCTTCGCCGTCGTGCCCGCAGCCTCGGCGAGTTCCCCGATGCGCATCGCAGCCTCCATCCATGCGTCAGGAGCACTCTTGACCTTCCCCTGTACTGGAAGGTCCAGTATGGCTGAGAAGGAAGAGAAGTCCAAGCGTTGACAGGAGCTGCGATGCCTACGAAGTACGACCTCGCCATCATCGGATCGGGTGGCGGTGCGTTCGCCGCGGCGATCCGCGCGACCACGCTCGGCAAGTCAGTGGTGATGATCGAGCGCGGCACGCTCGGCGGGACCTGCGTGAACACCGGGTGCGTGCCTTCGAAGGCGCTCATCGCCGCCGCCGAAGCGCGACACGTCGCCGCGGACGCCTCGGCCCAGTTCCCGGGGATCGCGATGACCGCGGAGCAGGTGGACATGCCCGCCCTGATTGCCGGGAAGCAGTCGCTGGTCGAGTCGCTGCGCGGCGAGAAGTACGCCGACGTCGCCGACTCCTACGGCTGGCCGGTGTGGCAAGGAGACGCCGCGTTCGCGGGCACCTTCGACGCGCCGATGCTGGAGGTCGCAGCCACCGACGGGACGGTCCAGGCGATCGAGGCGGAGCACTACCTGGTCGCCACGGGGTCTCGGCCGTGGGCTCCGCCGATCGACGGCCTGGACGAGGCGGGGTACCTGACGTCGACCACCGCGATGGAGCTGGACCAGGTCCCCGAGTCGCTGCTGGTGCTCGGCGGCGGCTACGTCGCCCTGGAGCAGGCGCAGCTGTTCGCGCGTCTCGGTTCCCAGGTCACCGTGCTGGCGCGGTCCCGGCTGGCGTCGAAGGAGGAGCCAGAGGTGTCCAGGACACTTCAGCAGGTGTTCGCCGACGAGGCGATCCGCGTGGTGCGCCGCGCGCTGCCCACCCGAGTGTCCCGGGAAGCAGCGACCGGGCAGGTGTTGGTGACCGCAGACGTGTCGGGCGGCGAGCAGGAGTTCCGCACCGACCAGGTCCTGGTGGCGCTCGGACGCCGCCCGGTCACCGACGGGCTGAATCTCGGCCCGGTCGGGGTGAAGACCGGCGGCTTCGGCGAGGTGGTCGTCTCCGACCGGATGCAGACCTCCAACCCACGGATCTGGGCCGCGGGCGACGTGACGGGGCACCCCGAGTTCGTCTACGTCGCCGCCCACCACGGCACCCTGGTCGCCGAGAACGCCTTCGCTGAAGCCGACCGGGCGGTGGACTACGCCCGGCTGCCGAGAGTGACGTTCACCAGCCCGGCGATCGGGGCGGTCGGCATGACGGAGAAGGAGGTCGTCGCCTCGGGGATCCGCTGTGACTGCCGCGTCCTGCCCCTGCACCACGTGCCCCGCGCGCTGGTCAACCGCGACACCCGCGGCTTCATCAAGATCGTCGTGAACGCCGACACGAGCGAGATCCTCGGCATGACCGCCGTCGCCAAGGACGCCGGGGAACTCGCCGCCGCAGGGGTCCACGTGCTCGGCAAGAAGGTCGCCGAGGTCGCCGACGCGTGGGCCCCCTACCTGACCATGGCTGAAGGCATCCGGATCGCCGCCAAGGCCTTCACCACCGACCCGTCGATGCTGTCGTGCTGTGCGTGAAGGCATGGCCTGAGCCAGCGAATGGACACCAGAGGTTGAAGCGCAGAACGGAACTCCACCGATTTCCGGCAGACACCAACCTCTCAATGATCACCACGCGCGACCGCGCAGGTCGACCTCGCCGTCCGGCCAGGAAGCAAGCCGGTCTCGGCCAACTTGCCTTCAGTCTGCTCGCTTCGCCGCGTCATCGATGGGCCTCCCGGCGGTGACCAGCAACCGTCTGAGACTCGAGCGCTTCGTACGGCGTCGTTTTCATCGCATCCCGAACCCGCGTCAGTTCGACGAACGCTGGCAGGTTAGGCCTTGCGCGCCTGGGGACGGCAACATTGATTCGTCGGGGATTCACATCAGCGAGGCCGAACAACGCCAGCACGGACTCGCCGTGCAGGTACGCGCCCTCACCAGCGCGCAGGAACGCCTATCCACGTCGACCTTGTCCTCGACGGATACCGGCTCGGCCTCGCCACCGAAACCAGCACCCGCGATGACCACGGTCTCGACCCGGTCGCCGATGGTCGCGGGCAGCGGTGATCCTGTGGACTGACGACGTTCCCTCAGGCTACGAGCGACTCATCGAGCTCGGCGCAACGCCCGTCAAGTCGCCAGAGCCCTGGCTCGATCGTCTACTGATCGTCTGGGTCGAGGACCCGGACGGCCACCTGGTGCAGGTTGTCCAAGCCACGAGCTGACGAGACGTTGAACCGAAACGCGACTACACGTTGAAGCGGAACTCCACCACGTCGCCGTCGACCATGACGTACTCCTTGCCCTCCATGCGCACCTTGCCTGCAGCCTTGGCATCGGCCATCGAGCCCAGCGCGTCGAGGTCGTCGAAGGAGACGACCTCGGCCTTGATGAACCCTCGCTCGAAGTCGGTGTGGATGACGCCCGCCGCCTGGGGAGCCTTGTCCCCGCGGTGGATCGTCCACGCGCGCGACTCCTTGGGGCCGGCGGTGAGGTAGGTCTGCAGACCGAGGGTGTTGAAGCCCTTGCGCGCGAGCTGGTCCAGGCCCGGCTCGTCGATGCCCACGGACTCGAGCAGCTCGCGCGCCTCGTCGTCCTCGAGCTCGGCGACCTCGGACTCGAGCTTGGCGTTGAGGAAGATCGCCTCGGCCGGCTCGACGAGCGCCTGCATGCGCTCCTGCAGGTCGGTGTCGGTCAGCTGGTCCTCGTCGACGTTGAAGACGTAGATGAAGGGCTTGGTGGTGAGCAGACCCAGCCCCGCGGCCAGCTCCATGTCGACCCCGGCGGCCGCTCCCTTCGCAGAGAGGGTGTCGCCTGCCTCGAGCACCTCGCGGGCGGCGACGGCCGTGTCGAGGACGGCCTTGTCGATCTTCTTGCCCTTGAGCTCCTTCTCGAGCCGCGGGATGGCGCTCTCGAGGGTCTGCAGGTCAGCGAGGACGAGCTCGGTGTTGATGGTCTCCATGTCGGAGGCCGGGTCGATGCGGCCGTCGACGTGGGTCACGTCGTCGTCGACGAAGGCGCGCACCACCTGGCAGATCGCGTCCGACTCGCGGATGTTGGCGAGGAACTTGTTGCCCAGCCCCTCCCCTTCGCTCGCACCGCGGACGATGCCGGCGATGTCGACGAAGGAGACCGTCGCGGGGAGGATCTTCTCGCTCCCGAAGATCTCGGCGAGCCGCTTCAGCCGGACGTCCGGCAGCGGGACGACGCCGACATTGGGCTCGATGGTCGCGAAGGGGTAGTTCGCGGCCAGGACGTTGTTCTTGGTCAGGGCGTTGAACATCGTCGACTTGCCGACGTTGGGGAGCCCGACGATTCCGATGGAGAGTGCCACGGGGACAAGAGTCTAACCGGGCGAAGGGGGATCCCCGCCCCGGTCCCCGGCGGCCACCCAGCGACGGAGCAGGTGGCGCAACGACCACCAGATCGCGACGAAGAGCACGAGCAGCCCGAGGAGGCGCCACCACGATCCACCGGAGGTGGCGAGCACGGGGACGTAGAGCAGGGTGCACAGCACCGGGACCGCGGCGAAGACCAGCGCGAAGTCCTTGATCGTCTCGCGACCCCACATCGACCAGAGCATGACCCGGCTGGTCGGCCGACGGCGCGGCAGCCGCAGGTCGTCGAGGGGGTCGCTCACGGCCCCTCAGCGGCAGTCGGGCCCTGTGGGTCCGCGGAGTTCTCGAGGTACACCGTGCCCTCGACGCGGGCGAGGACCTCGGCGACCATGCGGGCGGTGTAGGGCGCGACCCGCTCGGCGACCGTCGCTGCGTCGGCCCAGTGGACCGCCTTGATCTCGCGGGCCTCGAGCGAAGCCCTCTCGAGGAAGTCCTCCGGGACGTGGCCGAGGTCGAAGAGGCAGAGCAGCGCGTCGTCCCACCCGCGGTAGGGCGGCAGCCAGTTGACCGCGAGCAGGCTGCGGACAGCGACGTCGAGGCCGAGCTCCTCCTTGACCTCACGCACGACGCAGTGGGCAGGCGACTCCCCCGGGTCGACGATGCCGCCGGGCAGGTCCCAGTCCTTCTTGTACGTCAGCTCGCACAGGGCGATGCGGTCGCCGTCGGTGCGCAGGATCCCCTGGGCGATGAGGCGCTTGCGGGGCATCCGGGCGTTGAGGATCTTGTTGAAGGCGAGGCGCCCCGCCTCGGTCGCGAGGTTGGGCCGAGTCGTGGAGGCCTTGACCTGGTCCTCGGTGGGCTCGTCGCTCGTCATGGCCTCGAGGCTATCCGTCAGCGCTGTCAGTGGTCGACGAGAGGATGAGTCATGGGTCGTCAATGAGGACGAAGGGGGATGACATGGACGTCATCGAATCGGAGCGGGACACCGCGAGGGACACGGATCGGTGGACGGAGCCGTGCACGGACAGGTTCGCCGGGTGCCCAGCGCCCGACGACGAGGTCGAAGGGGTGCTGGGCCACGTACTCCGCCTCGTGCAGCATGCGCGTGACACGACGATGGCCTCCGCCGCGTCCCGTGATGATGCGCAGCTCGAGGGCGGCTTGCGGGCCACGGAGACGGCCCGTCGCGCCGTCGACGCGTTGGAGCTGGCCCTCGTTGCCGAGGTCAACCGACGGGGCGAGGAGCGCGGCGCCGACGGTCTCTATCGCGATCGTCGACTGGCCGAGGGGCAGGTGGCCGACATGGCACCCGATGCGGTGGCGCTGGCGATCGGCGTGGGACCGACGGAGGCCGCTCGGCGATGCGATCTGGCCGCCCGCGCCTCCACCGACCTGGCCGATCTGACCGCCCTCCTCGCGAGCGGTCGCGTGAGCCGCCGAGCCTTGGAGCAGGTGCGCAAGCACACGCGGGACACGGACCCGGAGACGACGCAGGCCATGGTCGAGCACCTGCTCGGCGAGCGACGTGGGCAGCCCGGCTCCATCCGCATCACCGGGATGGAGCCTCATGAGGTCGCCAAGACCTGTCGTCGGTTGATCAACCGCCTCGAGCCCGAGCTCATGCAGGCGCGCGCGGATGCCAATCGCGCCACCCGACTCGACGTCCGCTCGGAGCCGGGGCCGGTCGGCACCAGTTATCTGACGGCGACCCTGCCGAGCGAGATGGCTGCGGCTCTCAAGGCGGCCGTCGACGCGGCTGCCAAGCCCCACCTCGAGGCGGACCCGTCGATGCCGGTCGGCACCGCTCGGGCGCTCGGTCTGGCCGACCTCGCACTCTGCGGCGTCGAGGTGTCGGCAGAGGTCCGGCTGGGCATCCCGGTGATCGCCTCGGCGGCGTCGCGACTGACCTTCGCTCCCGTGCGGCCGAGCTGCCCCGGCTTCAGAGGGACGTCCACCGGACCGCGCGACATGACCGATGCCGAGGTCCGCGAGCTGCTCGCCGACGACGTCGAGTACGAGCGGGCGACGACGGAGACCGTCCGGATCGTCGCCGGAACGGGCCCGGACGAGGTGGACGTGCTGTCGGAGGAGTGGCTCCCTGACGTCACCACGCAGGTCCGCGCGGGCGAAGGGGGCGACGCCCCGTGGGTCTCGGGGACGACCATCCCAGGGGTCGGTTTCGTCCCGCCGGACGTGGTGGCGGCGATCATCGGCCGCCTCGACACCAAGGTGGGCCGGGCCCTGCTCGATGCCCGCACCGGCACGCTCCTCGAGACGTCGACCTCCAGCTACGCGATCCCCAAGGCGCAGCGTGAGTTCGTCGCCGCCCGTGACGGGAAGTGCCGGATGCGGGGCTGCGATCGGCCTGCGCTCTCGACCCGCCTGGGGTGGCAGGCCGACGTGGACCATGCGATCCCGTGGCCGGATGGCGACACCAGCCCGTGCAACCTGTCGGACCTGTGCCGACACCACCACCTGGTCAAGCACTCCCGTCGGTGGACCCACCGGCTCGATGCCAACGGATCCACCGAATGGGTCACGCCAGGAGGCACCGTGGCCTTCACCTTCCCCGTCCACGCGGTCGACGACGATGGTGATCACCCTTCGTCCCCATCCACGGGGACCAACGAGCCGAGGACCTCCCTTCGTCCCCGGCCACGGGGACCAACGAGCCGGCAGACCTCCCATCGTCCCCGGCCACGGGGACCAACGAGCCGAGCGGCCCCCCTTCGTCCCCATCCACGGGGACCAACGAGCTCACGACTGATGAGCTGCCGCCCTTCTGACCCACGCTGTCGGTACTGGCTGGTTGTCTGGAGCCATGGACATCACGAGCCTGCTCATCGGACTCCTGGTCGGCGCCCTCTTCGCAGGGGTGGTCGCCTGGCTGGCGGGCCGCGCCGAGGTCGCCGGTCTGCGCGCCGAGCGCGACGGCCTGCGCGAGCGGCTCGAGGACCACGAGATCGCGACCGAGGATGACGACCGGACCGCCGCCGCGCTCGTGCCCCTCGGCGAGACCCTGCGCCGGGTCTCGGCCAAGGTCGAGCAGCTCGAGCGCGACCGGGTGAGCCAGTACGCCTCGGTGCGTGACGCGCTGGGCCGCGTGGAGGACTCGACGACCCGTGTGGGGCGCGAGGCATCATCACTGGCCTCGTCCCTGCGCATCTCCTCCGTGCGCGGGGCCTGGGGCGAGGTGCAGCTGCGCCGGGTGCTCGAGGTGTCCGGCATGCTCGCCCGCTGCGACTTCGACGAGCAGGCACGTGGCGAGGCCTCCACCGGACGCGACGTGCGTCCCGACGTCGTCGTCAACCTGCCCGGCGGCAAGCACCTCGTCATCGACGCCAAGGCACCGATGAGTCACTGGCTGCAGGCCCAGGCCGAGGAGATCGACCCGTCCGAGCACGACCGTCTGCTCGAGGCGCACGCTGCCTCCCTCCGCTCGCACGCGACGACCTTGGCGGGCAAGGCCTACTGGACCGCCTTCGACCCCTCCCCCGAGATGGTCGTGTGCTTCGTCCCGTCCGACGCGACGCTGGCGTCCGCCCTCTCCCGCGCGCCCGGGCTGCACGAGGAGGCGATGGCCGAGCGGGTCGTGATCGCCTCCCCCGGCACCTTGCTCGCCCTGCTGCGCACCGTGGCCTACGCCTGGCAGCAGGAGTCCGTGACCCGCGACGCCCAGGAGCTGCTCACCATCGGACGCGAGCTCTACGAGAGGTTGGGGACGCTCGGCGAGCACGCCACCCGGATGGGCCGCTCGCTGCAGCGCTCCGTCGAGGACTACAACCGCCTCGTCGGCTCGCTCGAGTCCCGTGTGCTCGTCAGCGCCCGACGGATGAGCGAGATCGGGATCAGCCCCGACGAGCTGGAGGAGGTGGCTCCCGTGACGACCGCTCCTCGGCCGCTCACCGCGCCCGAGCTCCTCGACACCATCGCCGCCGACCACGCCCGGCCCGAGCTCGATCTCGGGCTGACACGTCAACCTCATCAGGAGCAGGATGGCCAGCATCCCCGACGCGAGGAGGCGTCATGAGCCAGACATCCGACACCGAACGCGGCACCGAGCCCGGGACCGCTTCCCAGGGACCCGGAGCGGCTGCCGAGCGCCCGCCCTCATGGGAGCCGCCACTGGCCGGTACTGACGCCGAGCAGATCGTAGCGGCGCTCGACCGGCAGCGCGCCACCTTCCGGTGGAAGGCCGACGGCCTCGACGCCGCGGGCCTGGGGTCACGCTTCGGCGCCTCACGGCTGACGCTCGGCGGTCTGCTCATGCACCTCGCCCTCGTCGAGGACTACTACTCCAGCACCCGCCTGTCCGGCACGCCCCTCGACTCCCGCTGGGACGAGGTCGTCGCCGACGAGGACTCCGACTTCACCCCGAGGGAGTCGCCCGAGGAGCTCTACGCGCTCTACGACGAGGTGGTCGGTGCGGCCCGACGCCGCTACGCAGCCGCCCTCGCCGACGGTGGTCTCGACCAATCGGTGCACATGGGCATCCCCGAGGTGGGTCACGCCAACCTGCGCCGGCTGCTGCTCGACCTCCTCGAGGAGTACGGCCGGCACACCGGTCACGCCGACCTGCTGCGCGAGGCCGTCGACGGGCGCGTGGGCGAGGACCCCGACGAGGAGTGGGTCACCCCCTGGGACCGATGAGTCCCCCGTGCGTGGGCGCTCCGGCTCCCAACCCCCACAGGGCAGCCCCTCCGTGAGGCCGCGAGCGTGCGCCATGATCGACGCATGACGCAGGAGATGCCATCACCGGCCAGCTGGTACTTCGAGGACTTCGCCGTGGGTCAGGTCTTCCGCACCCAGGGCCGCACCATCACGGAGAGCGACATCGTGAGCTTCGCCGGGTGGAGCTGGGACACCAACCCGGTGCACACCGACGCAGTCAGCGCCGCCGGCGGGCGATTCGGCGAGCCGATCGCCCACGGTGTCCTGGGCCTCTCCGTCGCGATGGGTCTGCTCTCCCGCTTGGGCATCTTCGAGGCCTGCTCGATCGCCCTACTCGGCATCGACGGCTGGCGGTTCGAGGCTCCCGTGGTCGTCGGCGACACAGTCCGGTGCACCGTCACCATCACCGGGGCCCGGGCCACGAGCAAGGGCGACGCCGGCATCCTCGAGCGTGACCTCGTGCTCACCAACCAGGACGACGTGGTCGTCCAGCGCGGCAGCATCGGCCTGATGGTCGCGCGCCGCCAGGCCTGACCTCACCCCACGCGCCTCGCGCCTCAACCCTCCCGCTCGACCCGTCACACCTCGCGCCTCGCGTCTCATCCCCCGCCCCTCAGACCTCCAGCACCCGCGCGATCGGCACACCGGCCCGGTAGCTCAGGTGCAGGTGGTTGGGCGCCTCGAGCACCGTGAGGTCAGCGCGTGCACCGACCTCGATGCGGCCGATGTCGTCGCGGTGCAGGGCGCTGGCGCCACCACGGGTCGCGGCGACGACCGCCTCGCTCGGGGTCATCCCCATCTCGCGGACGGCGAGCGCGATGACGAAGGGCATCGAGCTGGAGTAGCAGGTCCCGGGGTTGCAGTCGCTGGCCAGCGCCACCGAGACACCGGCGTCGAGCAGGGCCCGCGCGTCCGGGTAGGGCGAGCGGGTGGAGAACTCCACGCCCGGCAGGAGTGTGGCGGTCGTCGTCCCGGCCGCCCCCACCAGTGCATCGACGTCCGCGGCCGACAGGTACGTGCAGTGGTCGACGCTCGCGGCCCCGAGCTCGCAGGCCAGCTGCACGCCGGGCCCGTGCCCGAGCTGGTTGCCGTGCACGCGCAGCCCGAGTCCCGCGGCCCGACCGGCGAGCAGCACCTCCCGCGACTCCTCACCGGTGAAGGCGTGGGGCGAGTGCGGCTCGCAGAAGACATCGATCCACCGCGCGTGCGGCGCGCAGGCCGTGAGCATCTCCCCCGTGACGAGCGAGACGTAGGCAGCACGGTCCTCGCGCATCTCGGCCGGCACGACGTGCGCGCCGAGGTAGGTGACCTCGTCGGTCACCTCGGCGGCCAGCCGCAGCGCGCGCTCCTCGTCGGCGACCGTGAGTCCGTAACCGGACTTCACCTCGACGGTGCTCGTGCCCTGGGCGCGCATCTCGGCGATGCGCGCGGCGAGGGCGGCGCGCAGCCAGTCATCATCGGCCGCACGGGTGGCCGCGACCGAGACACCGATCCCCCCACCGTCGTAGGCCTGCCCGGCCATCCGCGCGGCGAACTCCTCCGACCGGTCGCCAGCGAAGACGAGGTGTGCGTGGGAGTCGACGAACCCCGGTGTGACACAACGCCCCTCGAGGTCGATCACCGAGTCCGCGGCGGGTGCGGCCGAGGCCTCGCCGACCCAGGCGATCCGGTTGCCGACGACCACGAGCGCCATGTCGGACCGCAGGCCGGCTCCCCCTTCGCCCGTCCCGTCGCAGGTGACGAGCTCACCGATGTTGGTGACGAGAGTGCTCATGGGGTCAGGCCTTCCTGCGTGCAGCAGCGCGGGTGATGACGCGATGGATCAGACGAGCGGCAATCCTGGCCGTGCGTTGATCGGTGTCGAAGCGTGGGCTGAGCTCGGTGACGTCGAGGTGGATCAGCTTGCCGCTGTCGGCGACGGCATCGCACACCGCCTGGATGACGAAGGGCGGAACCCCCAGTGCCGCAGGCGCGCTCACGCCCGGAGCATTGGCAGCGGGCAACACATCGAGGTCGATCGACAGGTACAGCTCATCGACGCCCGCGAGGAACTGCTCGACAAAGGCGACCGGTCCCGCGACCTCCTGGCAGTCGTCGTCCAGCAGCCACGGCGCATCGAGCTCCGCCGCGGTGTCGAAGAGGACACCGGTGTTGCTCGCCCGGCTCACCCCGAGGACCGCGTAGTGCACGTCCAGACCCTGCGCCTGGCGGTCCCGGGCGATCTGCAGGAAGGGGGTCCCCGAGGTCGGCCGGTCCTCCTGCCGCAGGTCGAAGTGTGCGTCGAGGTTGAGCACGCCCAACCTCGGTCGCTGGCCGAGTCCGAGGTAGCTGCCGTAGGCGGTCTCGTGGCCGCCACCGAGCACCACCGTCAGAGGGGCCTCCTCGCGCGCGGCCTCGACGACGGCCCCGAGCCGGCGTTGACCGTCCTCGAGGTCGGTCCCCTCCACGGCGATGTCACCGTGGTCGACGACGGTGAGCTCGCCGTGCACCGCCAGCGAGGCGAGTGCCGAGCGAAGGGCGGTCGGCCCGTCGACCGCGCCGACCCGCCCCTTGTTGCGGTGCACCCCTTCGTCGCTGGCGAATCCGATGAGCGCCGCATCCGGACGCACCCCGGGTCCCGGAGCACTCACCGTGCGGAAGAACCGCCGGTGCTCCGGCCCGGGTCCGTCCTCACGACCGACCCACTCGAATGCGGCGCTCATGCTCACTCCTTGCCGTCGCGGATCTTCGGCTCCATCGGCACCCGCACGCCGCGCTCCTTGGCGACCTGCGCTGCCCGCAAGTACCCCGCGTCGACATGCCGCAGCACGCCCATGCCGGGGTCGTTGGTGAGCAGTCGCTCGAGCTTCTGCGCGGCCAGGTCGGTGCCGTCGGCCACGCCCACCTGCCCGGCGTGGATGGAGCGGCCGATGCCGACGCCACCACCGTGGTGGATCGACACCCAGGTCGCGCCGGAGCTGGCAGCGGTGAGCGCGTTGAGCAGCGGCCAGTCGGCGATCGCGTCCGAGCCGTCGAGCATGGCCTCGGTCTCGCGGTAGGGCGAGGCCACGGAGCCGGAGTCGAGGTGGTCGCGGCCGATGACGATCGGCGCCTTGACCTTGCCGTCACGGACCAGCTCGTTGAAGAGCAGCCCGGCCTTCTGCCGCTCGCCGTAGCCGAGCCAGCAGATGCGCGCGGGCAGTCCCTCGAAGTCGACGAGCTCGCCCGCGGCGTCGAGCCAGCGGTGCAGGTGCTCGTTGTCGGGGAAGAGCTCCTTGAGCGCCGCATCGGTGACGGCGATGTCCTCCGGGTCACCCGACAGGGCCACCCAGCGGAAGGGACCCAGACCCTCGCAGAAGAGCGGGCGGATGTACGCCGGGACGAAGCCGGGGAACTCGAAGGCCCTTGTGTAGCCGGCCTGCCGGGCCTCGTCACGGATGCTGTTGCCGTAGTCGAAGACCTCGGCGCCCTCGTCCTGGAACTCGACCATCGCCTGGACCTGCGCGGCCATCGACTCCCGCGCCTTCTTGGTGAAGCCCTCCTCGTCGGCCTCGGCCTCACGGGTCCAGTCCTCGAGCGCGACCTCTGCCGGGAGGTAGCTCAGCGGGTCGTGCGCACTCGTCTGGTCGGTGACGATGTCGACCGCGATCTCGCCGGCGCGGTGACGGCGCAGGATCTCGGGGAAGACCTCGGCGGCGTTGCCGACGAGACCGACGGACAGGGCGCGGCTCTCTCCCTTCGCCGCCATGACCTTGGCCAGGGCGACGTCGAGATCGGTCTCGACCTCGTCGAGGTAGCGCTTGGACCGCCGGCGCTCCAGCCGGGTGATGTCGACGTCGACGATCAGGCAGGCGCCACCGTTGAGCGTGACGGCGAGCGGCTGGGCGCCACCCATGCCGCCACAACCACCGGTGAGCGTGAAGGTCCCGGCGAGCGTTCCCTCAAAGCGCTTGCGCGCCACCGCGGCAAAGGTCTCGTAGGTGCCCTGGAGGATCCCCTGCGTCGCGATGTAGATCCACGACCCAGCGGTCATCTGGCCGTACATCATCAGACCCTCGGCCTCGAGCTTGCGGAACTCCGGCCACGTCGCCCAGTCGCCGACCAGGTTGGAGTTGGCCAGGAGCACGCGCGGCGCCCACGGGTTGGTGCGCAGCACACCGACCGGCTTGCCCGACTGGACGAGCAGGGTCTCGTCGTCCTCGAGGTCCGTGAGGGTCGCGACGATGGCGTCGTAGGCCGCCCACGACCGCGCGGCGCGACCGGTCCCGCCGTAGACGACGAGGTCGTCGGGCCGCTCGGCGACCTCGGGGTCGAGGTTGTTCATCAGCATGCGCAGCGGCGCCTCGGTCTGCCAGCTGCGGGCGGTGAGCTCGGTGCCTCGGGGGGCACGCACGGGACGGGCTCCGTCCATGGTGATCACACTCTCTTTCTTTTCACGATCCCTGAGGAGCTTGCGCTGCAAGCGTCTCGAAGGGCGTCTCGACGGGGGCGATGTCCTGGACTAGTTCAGCGGGCCGGTGACGGACTCGGCCGCGGCGCGGACCGACCCGTCGACGACGGCAAGGTGGGCGGCGGCGAGGTCGGGCGAGGTGAATCGGTCCGGTCCCGGACCGCCGACCCCGTGCTCGGCGAGCGTCGCGATGACGGCGGCGGTGGCCGGCGCAGGACGAAGGGGGGCCCGCAGCGCGATCCCCCGCGCGGCGGTGTAGAGCTCGATGCCGATGACCCGCGAGAGGGCGTCGACGCTGCGGCGCAGCTTGCGCGCCCCGCCCCAGCCCATCGACACGTGGTCCTCCTGCATGGCGCTGCTCGGGATCGAGTCGACGCTGGCGGGGGCGGCCAGTCGCTTCATCTCAGAGACCATCCCGGCGGCGGTGTACTGGGCGATCATCAGACCCGAGTCGGTGCCGGGGTCCTCCGCGAGGAAGGGAGGAAGTCCGTTGCTGCGCTTGGCGTCGAGGAATCGGTCGGTGCGCCGCTCGCTCATGCTCGCGACGTCCGCGGCGACGATCGCGAGGAAGTCCAGGACATAGGCGATCGGTGCGCCGTGGAAGTTGCCGTTGGACTCGACCCGCCCGTCGAGGGTGACGACGGGGTTGTCGATGGCCGCGGCCAGCTCGTACCCGGCGATGGTCGCGGCGTGCTCGACGGTGTCGCGGGCGCCGCCGTGGACCTGCGGCGCGCAGCGCAGCGAGTAGGCGTCCTGGACCCGGGTGCAGGCTGCGGGGTCGCGGTGGCTGTCGCGGATCGCGCTGTCGGACAAGACTGCTCGCATGTTGGCTGCCGACAGCGCTTGTCCGGGCTGCGGGCGCAGCGCCTGCAGGTCCGCGGCGAAGACGTCGTCGGTCCCGAGCAGGCCCTCGACGCTCATCGCGGTGGCGATGTCGGCGGCCGCCAGCAGGTGGCGCAGGTCGTGGACGGCCAGGCAGAGCATGCCGAGCATGCCGTCGGTGCCGTTGATGAGGGCCAGCCCCTCCTTCTCGTGCAGCTCGACGGGGGCCAGCCCCGCGTCGGCGAGCGCAGCTGCGGCATCGGTCTCGTCGCCACCACCGACGCGGACCCTCCCTTCGCCCATGAGGGTCAGCGCGCAGTGGCTGAGCGGTGACAGGTCGCCTGAGCACCCGAGGGACCCGTACTCGTGCACGACGGGGCTGATCCCGTGCTGCAGCAGGGCGAGGTAGAGGCGCAGGGTCTCCTCGCGGATGCCGGTGCGGCCCGTGGCGAGGGTCTGCACGCGCAGCAGCATGAGCGCGCGGACGACCTCCTCCTCCACCTCGGGGCCGGCCCCGGCCGCGTGGCTGCGCACGAGCGAGCGCTGCAGGCGGGCGCGCTTGTCGAGCGGGATGTGGGTCGTGGCCAGGGCGCCGAAGCCGGTCGAGACCCCGTAGTGCGCCACGGAGTCCTCGGCCAGTCCCTCGATGATGCTGCGGGCGGCGCGCACGCGCTCCCAGGCGGCATCGCTGATGGCGACGGGCGCGTGGTGGCGGGCGACGGCGACCACCTCGTCGATGGTGAGGGGACGGTCGCCGAGGACGACGGTGGTCGTGTCGGTCGTGGTGGCGGTGCTCATGACTCCATGCAACCCCCCTTCGCCCCGCTGCGGGAGCACCTGACCGACGGTAGTGTCTCGGATACCAGACAAGGAGCCTCATGGCCAATGCCACCGCTGCCGGCCACGCCCTGCGTGCGCTGACCCACCTCGCCAGCCGCGCCGAGCCGATCCCCGCGGCCCATCTCGCGCGAGCCCTCGGGCTGCCGCGCAGCAGCACCTACCACCTGCTCGCCGTGCTGGTGGAGCACGGCTATGCCGTCCACTACGAGGACGAGCGCACCTACGGCATCGGGGCCGCGGTGCACGAGCTCGGCGCCGGCTACCAGCGCCAGGACCCGCTGCAGCGGCTCGCCCGCCCACTCGTCGAGCGGCTCGTCGACAGCACGACGCACAACGCCCACCTGGCCGTGCTGTCCGGACGTGACGTCCTCTACGTCATCGAGGAGCGTGCAGCGGGTCGCCCTTCGCTCGTCACCGACGTGGGGGTGCGGCTGCCCGCCACCGTGACCGCCAGCGGCCTGGCGATGCTCGCGGCCCTGCCGCGCCGGCAGGTCACCGCGCTCTACCCGTCGGCGGCGGTCATGGTGAGCGACGGCCCCGCCACCCCGTCGGCCCTGCGGCGCCAGCTGGTGGACGTGCGGGCCCGCGGCTACGCCGTGGAGGAAGGGAGCGTCTCCCCCGAGCTGTCGTCCGTCGCGTCCGCGGTGCTCGACCGGGACGGGCACCCCGTGGCGGCGGTGGCGATCACCTTCCGACACGACGAGGTCGACGAAGGGAGCCTGGCTCGCCTCGCGCAGGCGGCACGGCGTACCGCCGAGCTGGTGACTGGGCGGTTGTGACGGACCCTGAGGAGGTCGTCCAGCGACCGTCTGGATGGGCTAGTGCAGCTGGCCCGCGTCCTCGAGGGAGCCCGCGTCGTGCTTCATCTTGTCGTCCATGCCGGCCGCCTTGAGGTCCTTGCGCAGCTCCTTGGGAAGGGAGAAGAGCAGGCTCTCCTCGGCCGCGGTGATCGGCCGGACGTCGCCGTAGCCCCGCTCGGCGAGGAAGTCGAGGACCCCCCGCACGAGGATCTCGGGCACGGACGCACCGGAGGTCACCCCGACGGTCTGCACCCCCTCGAGCCAGGCCTCGTCGATCTCGTCGGCGTAGTCGACGAGGTGACCGTCGCGGGCGCCGTGCTCGACGGCGACCTCGACGAGGCGCACCGAGTTGGAGGAGTTGCGCGAGCCGACGACGAGCATCAGGTCGCAGTCCTTGGCCATCTCCTTGACGGCCAGCTGGCGGTTCTGCGTGGCATAGCAGATGTCGTCGCTCGGGGGGTTCTGCAGCTTGGGGAACTTCTCCCGCAGGCGGCGCACCGTCTCCATCGTCTCGTCGACGGACAGCGTGGTCTGCGAGAGCCACACGACCTTGTCGGGGTCACGGACCTCGACATTGGCGACGTCGTCGGGGCCCTCGACGAGGGTGATGTGCTCCGGCGCCTCGCCGGAGGTGCCGACGACCTCCTCGTGACCCTCGTGGCCGATGAGCAGGATGTCGAAGTCGTCGTCGGCGAAGCGCACCGCCTCACGGTGCACCTTGGTGACCAGCGGGCAGGTCGCGTCGATCGTCTTGAGGCTGAGGGCCTTGGCCTCCTCGTGGACGACGGGGGCGACGCCGTGCGCCGAGAAGACGACGGTCGCGCCCTCGGGCACCTCGTCGGTCTCCTCGACGAAGATGGCGCCCATCCCCTCGAGGGTGGTCACGACGTGCTTGTTGTGGACGATCTCCTTGCGGACGTACACCGGAGGGCCGTAGAGCTCGAGGGCCTTCTCGACGGTGACGACGGCTCGGTCCACCCCTGCGCAGTAGCCGCGGGGGGCCGCGAGCAGGACGCGCTTGGCGCCCTGCTGGGCGTCGGAGTCGGCGGACGGGGTCGTTGTGGTGCTCATGCCCCAATCGTAGGCGAGCGGCCTGTACGGGCCCTGACCCCCGTGCTGCACGCGGCCGATGCCGTGTCGATGGCACCCAGCGAGGTCAAAGGGCACCCAGCGAGTCGGGGGTGCCTCGTACGCTGGCCCCATGACCTCGCCCCTGCCCGACAAGGCCGCGGACACCACCGCCGAGCAGCCGTGGCCGGTGCGGCTGCTCAGCATGAAGATCGCCGACTACGTCGACAAGATGTCGGTCACCTGGGTCGAGGGGCAGGTCGTCCAGCTCACCCGCCGTCCGGGGGCCCGCACCGCGTGGCTGACGCTGCGTGACCCCGACGTCGACATGTCGCTGTCGTGCATGGTCCGGGTCAACGCCCTCGAGGCGATGGCCGCACCCCTCGGCGAGGGTGCCCGGGTCGTCGTGCAGGCCAAGCCGAGCTACTGGACCCAGCGCGGGTCGCTGTCGATGGACGTGCGCCAGATCCGCCCCGTCGGCGTCGGCGAGCTGCTGGCCCGCATCGAGTACCTCAAGCAGAACCTGCGCTCCGAGGGCCTCTTCGACGCCTCGCGCAAGCGACCCCTCCCCTTCCTCCCCCGCCGGGTCGGGCTCGTCTGCGGTCGGGCCAGCGCCGCCGAGCGGGACGTCGTGGAGAATGCGCACCGCCGCTGGCCGGGCCTGCCCTTCGCCATCAAGCAGGTCGCCGTGCAGGGACCGACGGCCGTCACCGACGTGACCGCCGCCATCCGCGAGCTCGACGCGATGGACGACGTCGACGTCATCATCGTCACCCGGGGCGGTGGGTCCGTGGAGGACCTGCTGCCCTTCAGCAACGAGACGATGGTGCGTGCCGTGGCCGAGGCCCGCACACCCGTGGTCAGCGCCATCGGTCACGACGTCGACACCCCGATCCTCGACCTGGTCGCCGACGTGCGCGCCTCCACCCCCACCGACGCCGCCAAGCTCGTCTGCCCCGATGCTGCTGCGGAGCGCGCGGGGGTCGTCGACTCGCGTGCCCGGGCACGCGCCGCGCTGGCGGGCCTCGTCGAGCGCGAGCGCCGCGGGCTGGTCCACCTGACGAGCCGGCCGGTGCTGGCCGACCGCACCGCCTTCGTCCGTGCCCAGCGCGAGGTCGTCGAGTCGCTGCGGCGCCGGGCCCACGGACGGGTCGAGGCGCGGCTGCACCGCGAGCGCGACCGGATCGGCCACCTCCGCGCCCAGGCGCGGGTCCTCTCCCCCGCCTCGACGCTCGAGCGGGGCTACGCGATCGTCCAGCGTCCCGAGGGCGAGGTCATCGCCTCCCGGGAGGGGCTGGCCATCGAGGACCTGCTGCGGGTGACCGTGGCCGACGGCGACTTCGCGGTCCGGGTCACGGACTCCTGAGGGATCCGGGGCCAGCGCCGCCCTCATCGAGTACGGCGCTGCCTCCGACGAGCCGTGCATCGCCCACGACCGGCGCTGCCGGTGCCTGCGCCGAGCGCGGACCAGGTGGCACCGTGCCAACCCGGCGTACTGCCTACTCGTGCCCGACGCTCCCTGAGGAGCTTGCGAAGCAAGCGCCTCGAAGGGGCGCCCCCGGGAGCTGCGGGAATCTACCTGCGGGTACGACGTGCACTTCCCGGCTTCCGCGCACGACAACCCCGGATTACCGGGCCTCATCCAGAGTCGTGGCAGACAGGTGCACGTCGTACCCGCAGGTAGGTCGGCGCTGCGGGCGCCTGCGCCGAGCCCGGCCCCGGAGCGAGACGCCCCTAGAGTGGGCGCCATGGCAGATGAGCAGGAGCAGACCGACGTCGCCGACCTCGGCTACGAGGAGGCCCGGCAGGAGCTCATCGAGCTCGTCGCCCGCCTCGAAGGGGGTCAGGCCGGCCTCGAGGAGTCGATGCAGCTGTGGCAGCGGGGCGAGGCCCTCGCCGCGCACTGCGAGTCCTGGCTGGACAAGGCCGAGGCGAGCCTGTCGCCCGACGGTGGGCCGGGCGACGTCGCGGCCGGCTCCGAGGCCGGGTCCGCCTCTGCCGACGGGTGAGCGAGTGACCGGCGCCGCGCACGACGGCGCCGCGCACCGGGTCGCCGCGGGGCTCCTCGTCGCGGGCGGCCGGGTCCTGCTCGGCCACCGCCATCCCGAGCGGGAGCACTACCCCGACTGCTGGGACGCCGTGGGCGGCCACATCGAGACCGGCGAGTCGCCCGAGCAGGCGCTCGTACGGGAGTGCCACGAGGAGATCGGCGTCGCGGTGACCGACGCCAGGCTCGCGCTGACGACACGCATCGACGATCTCGAGCTGCACGCCTTCGTCGTCGAGGCGTGGTCGGGCACGCCGACCAACCTCGCGCCCGAGGAGCACGACGACCTGCGGTGGTTCACCCTCGACGAGCTGGCCGCCCTGCGTCTGGCGCACCCCGCCCTGCGCGATCTCGCCGCCGCCGCCCTCGCCTGACCTGACCGTTGGTCGAGTGCTCGGGCTCAGCCGGGGTTGGAGCTGGGACTGGCCTTGGTGATCTTGGCCGGGGTCAACCGGTCGGCAAACTGCTTGAGCTGGGCCCACGAGCCGGTCCCGGTGACGAGCGTCGTCAGCTTCGTGGAGTCCTTGGGGACGTCGACCAGGCTCCGCTGGACCTTGCCCTCGCGGTCACGCTTGGCCCAGACCCGGCCGTCCTCGGTGGTGAGGGTGCCGACGCGGGCGCCGTTGTTGGTCTGGGTGTCGACCCAGCCCTGGCCCGGGTCGAGCGCCTGCTGCACCGAGACGTACTGACCGTCGGGGGTGGTGTACCCGGCGTTCCACACCATGACATCGCCCTTGGAGCGCACGTAGCGCACGTTGGTGGCGGCCCAGCCGTCGGGGAGCCCCGTGGGGTAGGCGAAGGGCTGACCGGCCTGCTGGGCGCGGAACTGCGCCGTCCCGGGGACGTCGAGCGACTGCGGCGTCGTGCTGTTGGGCCGACCGGCGATGAAGAAGAGTCCGAGCGCGATCGCGACGATCACGGCCATGGAGCGGGCCATGTTGGCCGCGCTGCCCTTGGCGTAGTGGCTGGCGCCACGCGCGGGCACACCCTGCTGCGCCGCCAGCTCGGCGGGCGTCGGCTCGCGGAGGGGAGCGGTGCGAGATGCGGTCTCGGCCTGGTCGCCGGGGGTGGAACTCATGGGTGACATGGTCGCACGCGCAAATGGGTGCGACAGATAGGCTCAGGCCCGACGAGCACGTTGCCACGCGAGGAGAGCCATGACCCAGTCCCAGTCCAGCCCGAGCGTCGGGGTCATGCACCCCGACCGCAACCTCGCGATGGAGCTGGTCCGGGTCACCGAGGCTGCGGCCCTGGCCGGTGGCCGGTGGGTGGGCCGCGGTGACAAGAACACCGCGGACGGCGCGGCCGTCGACGCCATGCGCTCGATGATCTCCAGCGTCCGGATGGACGGCACCGTCATCATCGGCGAGGGCGAGAAGGACGAGGCCCCGATGCTCTACAACGGCGAGCAGGTCGGCGACGGCGAGGGTCCCGCCTGCGACGTGGCCGTCGACCCGATCGACGGCACGACCCTGACGGCGAAGGGGATGACCAACGCAGTCTCCGTCCTCGCCGTCGCGGACCGCGGCTCGATGTACGACCCGAGCGCCGTCTTCTACATGGACAAGCTCGTGACCGGCCCCGAGGCAGCCGACGTCGTCGACATCCGCCTGCCCGTCGCCGAGAACATCAAGCGCGTCGCCAAGGCCAAGGGCGAGCAGCCCGAGGACGTCACGGTCATCATCCTCGACCGTCCCCGCCACCACGAGCTCGCCGAGCAGGTGCGCGCGGCCGGCGCCCGCATCCGCTTCATCTCCGACGGCGACGTCGCGGGCGCGATCATGGCCGCCCGGCCGGGCACCGGCATCGACCTGCTCCTCGGCATCGGCGGCACCCCCGAGGGGATCATCACCGCCTGCGCGATCAAGTGCCTCGGCGGCGTCATCCAGGGCCGGCTGTGGCCCCGCGACGACGAGGAGCGCCAGCACGCCATCGACGAGGGGCACGACCTCGACCGGGTCCTCACCACCGACGACCTCGTGGCGACGGACAACTGCTACTTCGTCGCCACGGGCATCACCGACGGTGAGCTGCTGCGCGGGGTGCGCTACCGCGCCGGTGGCGCGACCACCGAGTCGCTCGTCATGCGCAGCAAGTCCGGGACCATCCGAGTCGTCGAGGCGCACCACAACCTCACCAAGGTCCAGAGGCTCTTCCCCCAGCCGAGCGCCTGAGTCCGATGCCGGGCCTGCTCCGCCGCTCCCCCGCACCGGCCTCCACTCTGGTCATCGGCGAGTCCCTCGTCGACATCGTCGTGGGTGCGGACGGGGCACGCGAGGAGCACGTCGGCGGCAGCCCGCTCAATGTCGCCGTCGGCCTGGCGCGTCTCGGCCACCCGGTCCGCCTGGCCACGCACCTCGCCCGCGACGCCCGGGGCGCCGTCATCGGTGAGCACCTCGCGGACGCGGGCGTCGTGCTCACCCCGGGCAGCGACAGCGCTCTGGACACCTCGACGGCCACCGCCACGCTCGACGCGGCGGGGTCCGCGTCGTACTCCTTCGACATCGCCTGGCGGGTGCCCGAGCTGCCCGACGTGCCCGGTCACCTCCACACCGGGTCGATCGGTGCGATCATGCGGCCCGGTGGGGTCGACGTGCTCTCGGCCATGGCCGGCGCGGCCCGGTCCCACACGGTCTCCTACGACCCCAACGTGCGACCCGACCTCTTCCCCGACCGCGAGACCGCGATCACCGAGGTGGAGCGGCGCGTGGCCGTCAGCGACGTCGTCAAGGCGAGCGACGAGGACCTCGAGTGGCTGGCGGGCCGTCCTCTCGACGACGACGAGCTGGCCGACCAGCTGCGGTCGTGGCGCGCCCTCGGCCCCGTGCTGGCCGTGTGCACGCTCGGGCCACGAGGGGCGCTGGCGATCCTCCCTTCGGGCCGACTCGTCACCCTGCCGGGCCGCGCCGTCGAGGTCGTCGACACCGTCGGTGCGGGCGATTCCTTCATGTCCGGCCTGCTGTCGGGCCTCCTCGACGCCGGCCTCCTCGGTGGCGCCGACGCCAAGACCCGACTACGCCGCTCCCGTGGCCAGGCACTGACGTCCGCGGTCGAGCGCGCCATCGCGGCCGCCTCCTTCACCGTCGCGCGGGCCGGGGCGCAACCACCGAGCCGCGCCGACCTCTAGGGTCGGCGCGGCTCGACGGCGCTTCGAGATGACGTCCGCTCCTCAGGGAGCGTGGCTCACGCGCTCTGCGTCTCGCGTGCCCGGGCCCGCTCGAGGGCCCGCTGCCGGTCCTCCTCGGACTGCTGGGCGAGCTCGGCCGCCTTGGCATCGTCACGGGTCAGGCAGTCACCCGACTCCGGGTCGAAGACGTGCATGGTGTCGGGATCGAAGACGAAGTTGGCGTCATCGCCCTCGCGCACCCGCGAGCGCGGGTCGAGGTTGATGACCATCTGCGTGCGCATGCCCTCACCGTCGAGCTCCTTGTCGAGCTCGTCGAGCTTGTCCTTGACGGCACCCTCGACGGCGAAGGGGACGTAGGCGTACTGCTCGTTGCCGAGCCACTCCGCCTGGTCCACGGGCGCCTGGAACCGGACCGCGTTGGCCGGGACATCACCCAGGTCGGCGTCCTTGATGTGCTCCGGCCGGATCCCGACGATGAGCAGCTCCTTGCCGCTGGCGCGCTCCCGCACGGCAGCCGGCATGGGGACGCGGCAGAAGGGCAGCACGAGCTCGTCGCCCTCGACCTGGGCCGGCAGGAAGTTCATCGGCGGGGTGCCGATGAACCCGGCGACGAAGAGGTTGACCGGCTGGTCGTAGAGCTCGCGGGGGCTGGCGCACTGCTGCAGCACCCCCTTCTTCAGCACGGAGACGCGGTCACCGAGGGTGAGGGCCTCGGTCTGGTCGTGCGTCACGTAGATCGTCGTCGTGCCCATGCGGCGCTGCATGCGCGCGATCTCCGTGCGCATCTGCCCGCGCAGCTTGGCGTCGAGGTTGGACAGCGGCTCGTCAAAGAGGAAGGCGTCCGCCTCGCGCACGATCGCCCGCCCCATCGCCACGCGCTGGCGCTGGCCGCCCGAGAGGTTGGCCGGCTTGCGCTCGAGGTGCTCGTCCAGCTCCAGCATCGTGCTGGCCATGCGCACCTTGGAGTCGATCTCGTCGTTGGTGAACTTCCCCTTGGCCAGGCGAAGGGGGAAGGCGATGTTCTCGTAGACCGTCAGGTGCGGGTAGAGGGCGTAGTTCTGGAAGACCATCGACAGGTTGCGGTCCTTGGGCGAGAGGTCGTTGACCTCCTTGCCGTCGATGAGCAGCTCGCCGCTCGTGATGTCCTCCAGCCCGACGACCATGCGCAGCAGGGTCGACTTGCCGCACCCGGAGGGGCCGACGAAGATCATGAACTCGCCGTCCCTGATGTCCAGGCTCACGTCGTTGACCGCCGGGAAGCCGTCCCCGTACTTCTTGACGAGGTTGTTGAGGGTGATCTCAGCCATGGGAGTTTCTCCAGTTCATCGTGAGGCGGGGGTCAGCCCTTGACGGCGCCCGAGGTCAGGCCGGCGACGATCCGGCGCTGGAAGATCAGCACGAGGATCACGACGGGGATGGTGACGACGACCGAGGCCGCCATGATCGCGCCCGTCGGCTGCTCGAACTGGCTGGCTCCGGTGAAGAAGGCGAGCGCGGCGGGGACCGTGCGCGCCTGGTCGGAGGTCAGCGAGATCGCGAAGACGAAGTCGTTCCACGCGGTGAAGAAGGTGATGATCGCCGTGGTGAAGACACCGGGGGTGGCCAGCGGGATGATCACCTTGCGGAAGGCCTGCCAGCTGCTCGCGCCGTCGACCTGGGCGGCCTGCTCCATCTCCCACGGGATCTGCTGGAAGAAGGCCGACATGGTCCAGATCGACAGCGGCAGGGTCAGGGCGAGGTAGGGGATGACCAGGCCGGGGATCGTGTCGAAGAGCCCGGTCTTGCTCCAGACCTCGAAGAGGGGCGTCACCATGGCGACCACGGGGAAGAAGCTGACCGCGAGCGCCGTCGTGAGGATCATCTTCTTGCCCCGGAACTCCAGCCGCGAGATCGCGTAGGCGCAGAACATCGCGAGGACGACGGAGATGAAGGTCGCGATCACGCACACGATCAGCGAGTTGCGCAGGGCCGGCATGAAGAGGTTGCTCGCCCCACCGGTGAAGATCAGCCGGTAGTTGTCCAGCGTCGGGTCCTTCGGCCAGAAGTTGCCGAAGTACGCCGCGTCCGGGTTGGCCAGGGTGTCCGCGCTCTTGAGGGAGAGCGAGAGCATCCACAGCAACGGCAGGACGGTCCAGACCATGATCGGGACGGCGAGCGTGGTCCACACGCCCGTGCCCTTCATCGACTCCTTGGCCATGTCAGCTCCTCCCCTGCGTAAGGTCGACCTTGAATCCTCGGACGAACACCGCCGCGATGACGAGCACGCAGAGGAAGAGGATCACCGACAGTGCAGAGCCGAGCCCGATCTCTGTCCTGTCGATGGTCTGCCGGTAGATGAGCCCGGAGAGGGAGTTGGTCCCGTTGGCGCCCCCGGTCATGATGAAGATGTTGTCGAAGATGCGGAAGGCGTCGAGCGTGCGGAAGAGCAGCGCCACCATGATCGCCGGCTTCATGTTGGGCAGGACCACCTTGTAGAGGACCTGCATCCAGGACGCGCCGTCGACCTTGGCGGCCTCCTCCATCGAGGTGTCCACCTGCGCCAGACCGGCCAGCAGGAGCAGCGACATGAAGGGGGTCGTCTTCCAGATCTCGGAGAGGCAGATGACGAAGATCGAGGGCCAGAAGCTGCCGAACCAGTCGTAGTTGTCGCTCACGCCCGGGATCCAGTTGGTCCAGCGGTTCACGAAGCCGGTGTCGGTCTGGTACATGAAGAGCCAGGTGAAGCCGGAGACCACGGTGATGATCGAGTACGGGATGAGCACCACGGTGCGCAGGGTGCGCCGCGGCAGGACGATCCGGTGCATCACCAGGGCGATGATGAAGCCGAGGACCAGCTCGACGACCACCGTGATGACCGTGATGATCACCGTCGCCCACATCGCGCTCCAGAAGACGGAGTCGCTGAAGGAGACGATGTAGTTGTTGAGCCCGACGAACTCCTTGTTGGCGGGGTCGGTCAGCCGGTAGTTGAAGAAGCTGTTCCACACCGCCTGCAGGATCGGGTAGGCGGTGACCAGGAGCATGACGACGAAGGCGGGCATCGCCAGCTTCCAGCCGAGCCGCTGCTCGGCCTTGGCCCGGTCGGACAGGCGAGGCTTGCCCCCCTTCGTCGTGGGGGTCTTGGGGGAGTCGGTCACGGTGCTCACAACAACGCATCTCCCTTCAGCACGTCCTGGAGGAGGGTGGTGGTCTGCTGCGGCGTCGTCGACGGGTTGACCGCCCCCGGCGGGCTGTACTCCCGCTGGATGCCGCTGGAGACGTCGCCGTAGTACTGCGTGAGCGGCCTGGGACCGCTCGCGTCGAGGGACTCACGGATGAGCGCCGCCATCGGGAAGTCCTTCTTGACCTCGGGGTCGTCGTAGACGGCCTTGCGCGCGGCCGGGTTGCCGGTGCCGAGCATGTAGGCCTTCTGGCTCTCCTTGGAGGTCAGGCAGGCCACCGCGTCCCAGGCCTTGTCCTGCTTGGTCGAGGAGGCCGAGACGCCCATCTCGATGCCGCCCAGCGGTGGCTTGGAGTCGGTGCCCTGCGTGGTCTGCGGGTACCGGGCCCAGGCCAGGTCGCTCATCCAGGGGACCTCGGCGCCCTTGAGCGCCGCGTAGACGTAGGGCCAGTTGACCATGAAGCCGGCCCGCTCGTTCTGGAACATGTCGAGCGTCGTCGTCTCGTCGGTCGAGCCGAGCGCGGGACCACCCACGCCGTCCTTGGAGACGGACTGGATGATGGCGGCGGCCTTCTTGCCGCCCTCGGAGTCGAGGCCGAACTTCAGCTCCTTGCCATCGGCTCCGGGGTTCTCGACGATGTGGCCACCGCCGCCCTCGACGAGCGCGTTGATCCACACCATGTAGCCCTCGTAGCGCGAGGCCTGCACGCCGATGTCGGTGTCAGTCTTCTGCGCGGCCTTGATGACCTGGTCCCAGCTGACCGGCTTGGTCATGTCGAGCCCGGCCTTCTCGGCGACGGACTTGCGGTACCAGAGGAGCTGCGTGTTGGCCCAGAAGGGAGCCGCGTACATCTCGCCCTTCCAGCTCGCGTTGGTGACGGCCGGGTCGACCGCGTCACCGCTGAGCTCGGACTTCTTGTCGGCCGGGACCTTGGCGAGGAAGCCGGCCTCGGCGAACTCCGCGACGAAGACCGGGTCGATCGACATGATGTCGACGCCCTTGTCCTGGGACGCCAGACGTCGCAGGAGCTGCTGGCGCTGGTCGCTGGCGCTGTTGGGCAGGAGCTGGACACCGATGGTGTACGCGCCACCCGATGCGTCGGAGCACTCCTTGGCCAGCTGGGCCTGACCGCCACCCGCCGGGTCGGAGCCGCCACCGTCGGGGTTGATGTACCACGTCAGCTGGGACGCGCTGTCGCCCGTGCCACCGTCACCGCACGCCGCCAGACCGAGGCTGGCGGCAGTCGCCGCGGCCGCCATGAAGGCGATCCGCCGTCGTCGTCGTGTCTCCACGTCGCTCCCTTCGTCCGAGGACGCGACGCAGGCGGGGTCGCCGACGTCGCCTCCCAATGGTCTGTCTACACCGCGGATGTGGTCCATGACACACATACGGGCCCACGACTTCGTGTCGCGACCGGTTCGTGATCGGCAGCGTGGTCGCAGGCTGCGTGATCGACCGCTCACGGACGCCGACGAAGGGGGCCGCAGGCTCGGGGCTAATCTGCAAGAACCACATCGAAAGGACCCTGATGCCCGCTACCCGATCCGCTCCCGAGGACTTCGCCGACCTCCTGGCAGCCAACCAGACCTTCTCCGAGAGCTTCGCCCTCAGCGGCTTCGACGGCATCGCCCGGGCGGGCGTCGCCATCGTCACCTGCATGGACAGCCGCATCGACCCCCTCGGCATGCTCGGCCTCAAGCCCGGCGACGCCAAGACCTTCCGCAACCCCGGCGGCCGCATCACGACCGCCGCGCTCGAGGCGCTCGTCCTCGGCGTGCACCTGCTCGAGGTCGAGCGCATCCTGGTCATCCCGCACACCCGCTGCGCCATGGGTAGCGCCACCGAGGACGAGTTCCGCGCCAAGGTCGGCGCCTCCGCCGGCCAGGACGCGTCGTGGCAGGGCTTCCACGTCGTGCACGACCAGCTCGACGCCCTCCGCCAGGACATCGCGGCCGTGCGCACGCACCCGCTCATCGCCGACCGCGCCAAGGTCGGCGGCTTCGTCTACGACGTCGACACGGGCCTGCTCGACCAGAAGTTCTGAGGCCCCACCCCGGTGACGGGGGTCACACGACCCCTGTCACCATGGGCGGATGACTACAGTCACTACCCCTGTCCCGTCCGACTCCATCGCCGAACCCTGGGCGACCGAGCAGACGATCACCTGCCGCGACGACCGCGTCGGCCTGCGTGCCGTCATCGCGATCGACGACACGACGCTCGGCCCCGGGTTCGGCGGGGTGCGCCTGCGCACCTACCCGTCCACCGAGGCCGCCGCGCGCGAGGCCCAGCGCCTCGCCGCCGCGATGACCCTCAAGCACGCGCTGGCCGAGCTGCCCTACGGCGGCGCCAAGTCCGTCGTCATGCTCGACGGCCCCGCCCCCGCTCCGGGCTCCCCGCAGCGGCGCGCGCTCTTCGCCCGCTTCGGCGAGATGATCGCCCGCACCGCCGGCTACTACGTGCCCGGGGTCGACATGGGCACCCTGCTGGAGGACATGCAGACCATCCGCGACGACGGTGGGGCACGGGCCTTCTGCGACGAGGTGAGCCCCTCCCCCTTCACCGCCCGCGGCGTGTACCAGGCCATGAGGGCGGCCGCAGTCCACCACCACGGCGAAGGGGGCCTGGCCGGCCTCCACGTCGTCGTCCAGGGCGTCGGCAGCGTCGGCGCGGAGGTCGCCCGGCTCGCGCACACCGACGGCGCGCGGCTGACCGTCGCCGACGTCGACACGGCCCGCGCGCAGGAGCTCGCCCGCGAGCTCGGTGGCGACACGGTCGCTGCCGACGAGGCGGCCTTCCACGAGGCTGACGTCTTCTCCCCCTGCGCGATCGCGCGCGTCGTCACGCACGACAACATCGCGCGCATCCCGGCACGGATCATCGCCGGCGCGGCCAACGACACCCTCGACGACCCCGGCTGCGCCGAGGCCCTGCGCGAGGCCGGCATCACCTTCGTGCCCGACTTCGTCGCCAACGCCGGCGGCGTCATCCAGGTGCACGGCGGTGTCGTCGGATGGAGCGACGAGGAGACCCTCGCGGCGGTCGACCGCATCGGCGGGCGGGTGACCGGCCTGCTCGAGAGCGCGCAGGAGCACGGGATCACCCCGCTCGCGGCCGCCCTGCAGCGGGCCTCCACGGTCCTCGGCCGGGAGATCTCGGCGTGAGCAGCGAGACGGCCGTGCGCCACTACTACGACCTCGTCGACGCCGGGGACGTCGCGGGCGTCGTGGCGTGCTTCGCCGACGACGCCGTCTACCACCGGCCCGGCTACGAGCAGATGGCCGGGCGCGCGGCCCTCACGGACTTCTACGGCGGCGAGCGGGTGATCGCCGACGGTCGGCACGAGCTCGACGAGGTCGTCGTCGACGGCTCCCGGGTCGCGGTGCACGGGCGCTTCGTCGGCACGCTCAAGGACGGCAGCGCCGCCCGGGTCGGGTTCGCCGACTTCTGGGTGCTCGACGAGCAGGAGCAGGCCGTGACCCGGCACTCCTTCTTCGACACCCCGGCCGTGTGACCCGGGGCCGTCGAGACATCACATCTCCTTGAGGTCGTGCTCCAGAAACCGCATCTCCTTAAGGTCGTACCTCAGGAATCGCATCTCCTTAAGGTCGTACCTCAAAAAAAGCGCACGACCTTAAGGAGATGCGAAGGGGGGTACCTCATAAAAGGCGCACGACCTCAAGGAGATGCGAGGGGGGTGTGACTCAGAGGGCCAGGCGCTCCTTGACCACGATCGACAGGCTCTCGGCGGACGCCTGGGCGCGCTCGTGGGTGTCGGCCTCGACCATGACGCGCACGACCGGCTCCGTACCCGACTTGCGCAGCAGGACCCGGCCCTGGTCACCCAGCGCGGTCTCGAGCTCGCCGACCGCTGCCTGGACGCCCTCGTCACCCTCGACGCGGTTCTTGTCGACGCCCTGGACGTTGATGAGCACCTGCGGCATGCGGGTCATGACGGCGCCGAGCTCGGCGATCGTGCGACCGGTCTCGGCGACGCGCGCGGCCAGCATCAGCCCGGTGAGGACGCCATCGCCGGTCGTCGCGTGCTCGGAGAGGATGACGTGCCCCGACTGCTCGCCACCGAGGCTGAAGCCGCCCTTGCGCATCTCCTCGAGGACGTAGCGGTCCCCCACCCCGGCCTGGACGACCCGGATCCCCGCGGCCTCCATCGCACGCAGCAGACCGAGGTTGCTCATGACCGTGGCGACGAGCGTGTCGTCCACGAGCTCGCCGTGCTCCTTGAGCGCCACGGCCAGGATCGCCATGATCTGGTCACCGTCGATCTCGTTGCCGTCGGCGTCGACAGCGAGGCACCGGTCGGCGTCACCGTCGTGCGCGATGCCGAGGTCGGCGCCGTGGGCCACGACGGCCTCCTTGAGCGGGCCCAGGTGGGTCGAGCCGACGCCGTCGTTGATGTTGAGCCCGTCGGGCCGGGCGCCGATGACGTGCACTGTGGCCCCGGCGAGACGGAAGACCTCGGGCGAGACCTCGCTGGCGGCACCGTGGGCGGCGTCGATGACGAGCGTCAGACCCTCGAGCTGCGGCTCCACCGCGTCGAGGAGGTGGCGCACGTAGCGCGTGCCGGCGTCGTCCATCACCGTCACGCGACCGACGTCGACACCGGTCGGACGCGTCGGCTCCTCGTCCATGGCGGCGGCGATGGCGTCCTCGACGACATCGGGCAGCTTGTGCCCGCCGTTGGCGAAGAACTTGATGCCGTTGTCCGGCATCGCGTTGTGCGAGGCGGAGAGCATCACGCCGAAGTCGGCGTGGACCTCGGCAGTGAGGAAGGCGACGGCCGGGGTCGGCACGACACCCGCGTCGAGCACGTCGATGCCGCTGCTCGCGAGGCCGGCGACGACTGCCGCCGACAGGAACTCGCCGGAGGCTCGCGGGTCGCGCCCGACGACGGCCACGGGGCGTCGCCCCTCGGTGCCCTCGGGATCGCGCAGGACGCCGGCCGCGGCCTGGGCCAGTCGTAGGGCGAAGTCAGCAGTGATGACGTCGCCGTTGGCGAGGCCACGGACACCGTCGGTGCCGAAGAGTCGGGACATGGGTCAAGCAACCTTCCGTTTGGGACCGACCGCATGTCGCATGCAGGACGGGCGCCAGTGACGATACCGGCTGGTTAGGCTGTGACACCGCAGGTACGGGCGTCGAGAGGCCATCATGATCGAGTTCAGCCCGTCCGACGGGCCCACGCTGGGTGTCGAGTGGGAGCTGGCCCTCGTCGACGCCCGGACCCAGGACCTCGTACCGCTCGCCGAGAGCGTGGTCGAGCCGCTCACGGCCGACGAGGGCCTGGCGCCCAAGGTCCACCGCGAGCTGCTCACCAACACCGTCGAGATCGTCACCGGCATCTGCCGCGACGTCCCCGAGGTCGTCGCCGACCTGTCCGAGAGCCTCTCGCGGCTGCGGGGGATCACCGACGGCCTCGGTCTGGAGCTGATGAGCGCCGGCACCCACCCCTTCGCCCGGTGGGAGACCCAGCAGGTCAGCGAGGGCGCACGCTATGCCACCCTCATCGACCGCACCCGTTGGTGGGGCCGGCAGATGGTCATCTACGGCGTGCACACCCACATCGGCGTCACCCACCGCGACAAGGTCCTGCCGTTGCTCTCGGGCATGCTCACCTATGCGCCCCACCTGCAGGCCCTGTCCGCGTCGTCCCCGTGGTGGGGCGGCGTCCCGACCGACTACGCGAGCAACCGCGCGCAGATGTTCCAGCAGCTGCCGACGGCCGGCCTGCCCTTCCAGTTCGACACCTGGGCCCAGTACGAGGGCTATGTCGACGACCTGCTCGTCACGGGTGTCATCGACGAGCTCAAGGAGGTGCGGTGGGACCTGCGCCCGGCGCCCCACCTGGGCACCCTCGAGGTCCGGGTCTGCGACGGGGTGCCGACGCTGCACGAGATCGGCGCACTCACCGCCCTCACCCAGTGCCTGCTCGTCCACCTCGACGACCGCCTCACCGACGGCGGCACGATCTCGACGCTCCCCCCGTGGCACGTGCAGGAGAACAAGTGGCGCGCCGCCCGCTACGGCATGGACGCGATCATCATCCTCGACGGGCGCAACCGGGAGCGCCTCGTCACCGACGAGCTGCACGACCTGCTCGAGCGGCTGTCGCCGATCGCCCGACGGCTGGGCTGCGAGAGCGAGCTGCGCCAGGTCGAGGACATCATCCGCGTCGGCGCCAGCTACCAGCGCCAGCAGGCCGTCGCGACGCAGCACGGCGGCGACCTCGTCGAGGTGGCCCGCTCGCTCGTGGCCGAGATGCGCGCCGGCCACCCGCTCCCCCTCCCCTGACCTCGACCCCGCCCCGCCCCGCCCCGCCCCGGGTGGAGGTGAACCCGCCGACGATTCGCCGGCGAGCCCCCTTCCACCCAGGCTCCGGACATGACGAAGGGCGGTACCCACCGTGAGGTGAGCACCGCCCTTCGTGGTCTCGAGACGCTTGCTGCGCAAGCTCCGCCCACGCGAACGTGGGACCGGACCAGCGGGTGGCTGGATCAGCGCTTGCTGTACTGCGGAGCCTTGCGGGCCTTCTTGAGACCGGCCTTCTTGCGCTCCGGGACGCGGGCGTCACGGGTGAGGAAGCCGGCCTTCTTCAGCGTGGCGCGGTTCAGCTCCTCGTCGACTCCGTTGAGCGAGCGCGCGACGCCGAGGCGCACGGCGCCGGCCTGGCCGGAGGGGCCACCGCCGTGGACGCGCACGAGCACGTCGTAGGCGCCGTCGAGCTCGAGCACGGTGAAGGGCTCGTTGACGATCTGCTGGTGGACCTTGTTGGGGAAGTACTCCTCGAGCGTGCGCCCGTTGACCTTCCACTCGCCGGTGCCCGGGACGATCCGGACGCGGGCGATGGCCTGCTTGCGACGACCGGTGGCCGCGCCGGGGGCGGAAGCCGAGGGGCGACGGACGGGCTCGCCGGTGGAGTCGGCGACGGGGCCGTCGGACTCGGAGGTGTAGGAGCTCAGCTCGGGCTCGTCGCCCTCGAGGACCTCGGTGTTGTCGGTGGTGTCAGCCACGATATTGCCTCAGTTTCTTCTCGCCGCGCTTACTGCGCGACCTGCGAGATCGTGTAGGGGACGGGCTGCTGGGCTGCGTGCGGGTGCTCGGTGCCGACGTAGACCTTCAGCTTGCTCAGCTGCTGGCGACCGAGGGTGTTGCGCGGGAGCATGCCCTGGATGGCCTTCTCGACCGCGCGGGTCGGGTGCTTGGCCAGCATCTCGGTGTAGTTCATCGAGGACAGACCGCCCGGGAAGCCCGAGTGACGGTAAGAGAGCTTCTTGGTGGCCTTGGAGCCGGTGAGCGCAATCTTGTCCGCGTTGATGATGATGACGAAGTCGCCCATGTCCACGTGGGGGGCGAAGGTCGTCTTGTGCTTGCCCCGCAGCAGGATGGCGGTCTGGCTCGCAAGGCGGCCGAGCACGACGTCCGTGGCGTCGATGATGTGCCACTGACGGGTGATGTCACCGCCCTTGGGGGTGTACGTACGCATGTGTGAAGCCTTACTGCTCGTCGTGATGACTGACCCCTTCGGGAGCGAAGGGGTGGCGCCGCTCATCCTCGTGGACGGGGCGCCGCTGGGATCCATTCTACGGAAGCGCACCCGGGTGCCCGAAATCGGCACGGACCCGCCAAAACCGTTGGGAGACCGGGGATCTCGGGACCCACAACCTCACCGTCGGCGCCACCAGCGTGACGATTGCACAATACTTGTGCAATCGTGGTCGGGTGACCGAGACACCACAGCCGGCGACCTGGCGACTCCTGGCGCACCCCCTTCGCTCGCGCATCCTGGCTCACCTGCGCCTGCACGGGGGCTCGACCGCCGCGGAGCTCGCCCGCGCGCTGGGCACCAACACCGGCGCCACGAGCTACCACGCGCGCGTCCTCGCGCAGGCCGGACTGGTCGAGGACACCGGCCTGGGTGACGGGCGCTCACGCGTGTGGGCCGCTGCCCAGGCGGACGATCGGGACGGCGTGGACACCTCGGTCGCCGTCAGCGCCATCGACGACGCCGACGAGCTCGCCGACGCACTCTGGCTGGCTCATGACGTCGTCGACCACCATGCGCAGCGCCAGCACGGCTGGATCGACGCGCAGGTGGCCTGGCCGCTCGTGTGGCAGGAGGAGTGCGGCATCGACGACCGCGAGGTCCTCGTCGACGAGACCCAGCTGGCCGCCCTGCGCGCGGAGCTGGGCGCGGTGCTCGACCGGTACCGGCGGCGTGGTGCCGGCACGCCCGGCGCCCGACGCGTGACTGCCGTCGTGGCGCTCACCCCCCTTCCTCGGCGGTCGTAGACCCCCGCCCCGGACCTAGGCTGTGCCGGTGAGCACTCCCGACAGGCGCCCAGAGCGCCACTGGATCCTGGGGATCATCGCCCGGATCCTCATCGCCTTCGCCGTCCTGGCCCTCATCACGCACACGCTCGTGCGCCCCTTCGTCATCCCGTCGGGGTCGATGGAGCCCACGCTGATGACCGGCGACCGGGTCTTCGCCAAGGTCATCGGCGTCGACGAGGCAAACCTCGAGCGCCGTGACATCGTCGTCTTCGGCCACGGGGCCACGTGGGCCGACGCGACGATCGACGAGCCCAACCCGGTCGCCAATGCGCTGCGCTACGTCGGGGACGTGCTCGGCACCGGCCCCAGCCATCGCTCGCACACGGTCAAGCGGGTCATCGGCCTGCCCGGCGACACGGTCTCCTGCTGCGACACCCAGGGGCGGCTGCTCGTGAACGGCGCACCGATCGACGAGCCCTATGTCAAGAACGACCTGCCCATGCCCGCCGGCTCCGAGTGCGACGGCGGCACGCCGAGCACCCGCTGCTTCGCCGAGATCACCGTCCCTGCCGGCTCCTACCTCGTCCTGGGTGACAACCGGGCCAACAGCTCCGACTCGGTCGCCGGGTGCCGCGGCCTGTCCGGGACGAGCTGCACCCCCCGCTTCGTCCGCTTCGACCAGGTGGTCGGGACGCTCGGCTGGCGGTGGTGGCCGCTCCCGCCCGGCAGCGCCGAACGCAGTTGATCACTCCTCCCAGCTGATCACTCCTCCCAGCTGGTCACTCCTCCCGACGGGCCCGCGCCTCCAGCGCGCGGGCAGCCAGCGCATCGCTCGGTGGGTAGCTCACCTCGACGAGGCACAGCCCATGGGCCGGCATCACCTTGACGCGGGGGTCGCGCGAGCGCGCGGTGAGCACCTCGACCGGGAACCCGATCCCCTGGCGCCCCTCCCCCACGGGCACGAGCGCGCCGATCAGCGCGCGGACCATCGAGTGGCAGAAGGCGTCCGCGAGGACCGTCGCCTCGAGCAGACCGTCGCCGCGGCGGCGCCAGTCGTAGCGCAGCAGCGTGCGCGTGGTGGTCGCCCCCTCCCGCTTCTTGCAGAAGGCCGCGAAGTTGCGCAGGCCGAGCAGCTGCTCGGCCGCGGAGCTCATGGCGTCGACGTCGAGTGGCGTGCGCAGGGTGACGACCTCGCGACGACGAAGGGGGTCCAGCCGCGCCGGGTCGTCACTGATGAGGTAGCGGTAGCGCCGGCTGAGCGCCGAGAAGCGCGCGTCGAAGCCGTGGGGGGCCTCGGCCACCCGGTGGAGGACCACGTCGGGCGGAAGCACCCCCCGCAGACGGGTGAGCAGGGCCTGCTCCGGCGTGCGGTCGGAGCGGCCCCGTGCCGAGGCGAGGTCCTCGGGGTCGAGGTCGACGTGGACGACCTGGCCCATCGCGTGCACCCCGGCGTCGGTGCGCCCGGCCACGGTCAACCTCGCGGGCTCGTCCAGCCGCAGGACGGTCGCGACCGCCGCGCTCAGCTCACCCTCGACGGTCCGCAGTCCGCCCGGCTGCATCGCCCACCCGTGGAAGTCGGTCCCGTCGTAGGCGAGGTCGAGGCGCAGCCGCATGCCGGTCAGCGTAGGCGACCCATGTGCGCGGGCAGATTCGCGCCTGTCCGAACGTGCCCGGGCAGATTCGCGTTCGGGCGGCACTGGTTGACCCACGGTTGGCTTCGCGGGGCCGGCCCTCCCCACCGCCCGGCGACGACGAAGGGAGCCGCACCCGTGATGGGTGCGACTCCCTTCGTCAGTCGGTACGGGCGCTCAGGCCTCGTCGACCTGCTGCTTGGCCTCGCCGCCCGCGGGCTCGAAGCCTGCGGACTTGGCGTCGTCAACGGACTTGAACCAGACCTCGGCGACGGTGGCGTCGTACCACTGCGAGCCGGCGACGTGGTACTTGCTCGAGTCGCGGTTGCCCTTGACCGTGTACTCGTCGCTCGGAGCCGCACCGTCCTCGAGCGCCGCAACGGCACCCTCGGGCAGGTCGGCGAGGGCTGCCGGAGCAGCGGCCTCGGAGGTCTCCTCGGCCGGAGCCTCGGTGGTGGTCTCCTCGACCGGGGCCTCGGCGGCCTCGTCCTTGGCGGAGCGCTTGGTGGCGGCCTCCGCCTCGGCGACGACGGCGCGCTTGGGCTTGGCATTGACCGGCTCACGCACGAGCTCGATGACGCACATGGGGGCGTTGTCGCCCTTGCGCGGCGCGATCTTCGTGATCCGGGTGTAACCGCCCTGACGGTCGGCCACGTCGGGCGCGATCTCGACGAAGAGACGGTGGACGACACCCTTGTCGTGGATGGTCGTCATGACCTTGCGACGAGCGTGCAGGTCACCCCGCTTGGCGAAGGTGATCAGGCGCTCGGCCAGCGGACGCAGACGCTTGGCCTTGGCCTGCGTCGTCGTGATCTGGTCGTGCTCGAAGAGCGCGGTGGCCAGGTTCGCGAGGATGAGGCGCTCGTGAGCCGGGCCGCCACCGATACGGGGTCCCTTGGTGGGGGTGGGCATGGTGTTCTCCTTGGAAGTTCTGACCTCACCGCGTCAGCGGTCAGGTCGTGAAGCGGTGGGTCAGAGCTGCTCGTCCTCGGCGAACGAGGCATCCTCGTCGCCGGACTCGTCGTAGTCGTCCTCGCCGTAGCCGGGGATGGCCGTCGGGTCGAACCCGGGGGGGCTGTCCTTGAGGGCCAGGTCCATCTCGTGCAGCTTGGCCTTGACCTCGTCGATCGACTTCGCACCGAAGTTGCGGATGTCGAGCAGGTCCGCCTCGCTGCGACCGACGAGCTCACCCACGGTGTGGATGCCCTCGCGCTTGAGGCAGTTGTAGGAGCGGACCGTCAGGTCGAGGTCCTCGATCGGCAGCGCCAGGTCGGCCGCGATGGCGGCGTCGGTCGGCGACGGGCCCATGTCGATGCCCTCGGCCTCGACGTTGAGCTCACGGGCCAGGCCGAAGAGCTCGACGAGCGTCTTGCCGGCCGAGGCCAGCGCGTCGCGGGGAGGCATCGAGTTCTTGGTCTCGACGTCGACGACCAGGCGGTCGAAGTCGGTGCGCTGCTCGACACGGGTGGCCTCGACCTTGTAGGTCACGGCCAGCACGGGCGAATAGATGGAGTCGACCGGGATGCGGCCGATCTCCTGGTCACCGGACTTGTTCTGCTGCGCGGAGACGTAGCCACGGCCACGCTCCACGGTCAGCTCCATCTCGATGGAGCCCTTGTCGTTGAGCGTCGCGATGTGCAGGTCCGGGTTGTGGACCTCGACACCGGCCGGGGGGTTGATGTCGGCAGCGGTGACCGCGCCGGCACCCGACTTGCGCAGGTACATCACGACCGGCTCGTCGTTCTCGCTGGAGACGACGAGGGACTTGATGTTGAGGATGATCTCGGTGACGTCCTCCTTGACCCCGGGGACCGTGGAGAACTCGTGGAGCACTCCGTCGATCCGGATCGAGGTGAGCGAGGCGCCCGGGATGCTCGAGAGCAGGGTGCGACGCAGGGAGTTGCCGATGGTGTAGCCGAAGCCAGGCTCGAGGGGCTCGATGACGAACCGCGAGCGGTTGTCGGCGAGGACCTCTTCGCTGAGGTTGGGACGCTGTGCGATGAGCACGGTGATTCTTCCTTCCCACGGGCGACCGCTATATGACGCCTCGTGAAGGTGCCGGGGTGTGACCCCGACGGTGGCTCCCGCATCGGTCCGCGGGAGCCACCCTCAGCAGAACTGGATCAGTTCTTGGAGTAGAGCTCGACGATCAGCTGCATGCTGAGCGGGCTGTCGATCTGCTCGTTGGTCGGCAGCTGGTGCACGAGGACCTTCAGGCTGCCCGGGATGACGTGCAGCCACGCCGGGACGATGCGCTCGCCGAAGGACTCGCGGGCGACCTGGATCGGGAAGGCCTCGACCGACTGCTTGCGCACGGTGATGATGTCGTACTGCGAGACGCGGGCGCTGGGCACGTCGATGCGCACGCCGTTGAGCTCGAAGTGACCGTGCGTGACGAGCTGACGAGCCTGACGACGCGTGCGGGCCAGGCCCGCACGGTAGATCACGTTGTCGAGGCGCGACTCGAGGATGGTCAGCAGGTTGTGACCGGTCTGGCCGGGGCGGTTGGCCGCCTCCTTGTAGTACCGGACGAACTGCTTCTCCATGACGCCGTAGGTGAAGCGGGCCTTCTGCTTCTCCTGCAGCTGGGTGAGGTACTCCTTCTCCTGGATCCGCCGACGGCCGTGCTGGCCGGGCGGGAAGGGACGGAGCTCGAAGTTCTTGTCGCCGCCGACGAGGTCGAGCTTGAGGCGGCGGGACTTCTTGGTGATGGGGCCGGTGTAACGAGCCATGTGTTATCTGTCTCCCGTATCTCTGCTGCTCAGACGCGACGGCGCTTGGGCGGGCGGACACCGTTGTGCGGGCTGGGCGTGACGTCCTGGATGGCGCCGACCTCGAGGCCAGCGGCGGTCAGGGAGCGGATGGCGGTCTCGCGACCGGAACCCGGGCCCTTGACGAAGACGTCGACCTTCTTCATGCCGTGCTCCATGGCGCGACGCGCGGCGGCCTCGGCAGCCATCTGGGCGGCGTACGGGGTGGACTTCCGCGAACCCTTGAAGCCGACCTGGCCGGCGGAGGCCCAGGAGATCACGGCACCGGTGGGGTCGGTGATCGAGATGATCGTGTTGTTGAACGTGCTCTTGATGTGGGCCTGGCCCACAGCAACATTCTTCTTGACCTTGCGGCGCACCTTGGCGCCGGTGCGGGTCTTGGGGGGCATGTTTCTCCTACGAAGTTCTTCGGTGTGTGGTGATCACGACGCGTGATGTGACACGCGTGCGATGCCGAGGTGTCTCAGGCCTTCTTCTTGCCTGCGACGGTGCGCTTGGGGCCCTTGCGGGTCCGAGCGTTGGTCTTGGTGCGCTGACCGCGAACCGGGAGACCACGGCGGTGCCGCAGGCCCTCGTAGGTACCGATCTCGACCTTGCGGCGGATGTCGGCAGCGACCTCGCGGCGGAGGTCACCCTCGAGCTGGACATTGGCCTCGAGGTAGTCGCGAAGGGCGACGAGCTGCTCGTCGCTCAGGTCCTTCACGCGGACGCTCGAGTCGATGTCGGTGGCGGCGAGAGCCTTCTGTGCGGTCGTGCGTCCCACACCGAAGATGTAGGTCAGGGCGACCTCGGCGCGCTTCTCGCGCGGCAGGTCGACTCCAACAAGTCGTGCCATGTGCTGGCTTCCTCTTCATGTACTCGGAGGTCTGGTGCACCACCGGTCCGGCGGTTGCTCCCGATCAGGTGAACGGGCCGCTCGGTCCCCGGCCTCCGAGCCGGGGGTGACGTCCTGCTCCCGAAGGGGCAAGGGCCGGGTGGTGCGTACTTCGTCTGCTGGCGTTGCTCGAGGATCTGGGCGACAAAACCCGGGTCCCCGCCGTACGTGGCCGTGATGGCCTGCGAATCAGCCCTGGCGCTGCTTGTGGCGCAGGTTTTCGCAGATCACCATGACCCGACCGTTGCGGCGGATCACCTTGCACTTGTCGCAGATCTTCTTGACGCTCGGCTGAACCTTCATTGCCGTCTCGCATCTTCTCGATCTGTCCCGCCACCCGGATGTGGGCGACGAGTCGTGCTGTGAGTGCTTCTCTCGTCGGTCGCCGGCAAGCGGCGACCTCCTCGATCAGCGGTAACGGAAGACGATCCGGCCGCGGGTCAGGTCGTACGGGCTGAGCTCCACGACAACCTTGTCCTCGGGGAGGATCCGGATGTAGTGCTGCCGCATCTTGCCCGAGATGTGGGCGAGAACCCTGTGACCGTTGGTCAGCTCAACCCGGAACATTGCGTTCGGGAGCGCTTCGACGATCGTGCCCTCGACCTCGATGACACCGTCCTTCTTGGCCATACCCTCTCAATCCGTTGGTGGTCGCCTCCTGGGTGGAAGCGACCGTGGGCGGCACGCGAAGTCGCCTCCCCGGAGACCGGGAAGGCAGCACACACGTGACCGACGATCAACGATACCGCCCGGGCCCGCCCGGAGGGAAATCGCCAACGGCTCGTAGGCTCGCCCCATGACCGGCCTGAGGATCGCACTCGTCGGAGCGTCGGACCTGCCTGACGCCCGCCACGCCCGACGAGCCCTGGCCGCGCTGGCCCCCGACGCGCAGGTGGTCGAGCTGCCGCTCGGGTCGGCACCCACCCCTGACCTCGACGGGGTCTGGGTCCTGCGCGCGCCCGCCGGCCACCCGGGCACCGTCCACGACCCGACGATCTCGTGGGCCCTCCACCACGGCCTGCCGGTGATCGGACCCCTCGCCGATGACGAAGGGGGTGCCCGCCCGGCCGACGACTTCCTCACCGCTCCCGGGACGACGTGGTCGACGGACCGCCCGACCGGCACCGCCGGTGACACGACGATCCGGTCCGGGGGCTCTCCCTTCGCGGTCCTGTCGGTGTTGCCCCTGGCGTCCGCGGCCGGCATCCACCCCGCGGCGATCGGCCTCGTCGACGCGGCGCGCCACCACGCGAGCGCCCGCCGGCACCCGGCCCCCACGACCGGGGGCACCTTCACCCCCTTCGCCGACGACCGGCCGCGCAGCTATGTTCACCAGATGCGCACGGCCCGGAGCCGCTGGTGGCGCCCCGTGCTGGCGCTCGTGATGGGGACCGCCACCTTCCTCACCCTCATGCTGGTGCTGAGCCTGCTGTGGTTCGTGCTGGACCCGTCGGCCCTGGAGATGACCGAGGCGTCCGACTTCGACCCGGTCGACCCGGTGACGATGCTCATCGGCAACCTCATGCTGGCCGCGCTCATCCCCGCCACCCTCGTGGCCACCCGGATCGGGCACTGGCGACCGATGGGCAAGATCTGGTCGGTGGCGGGTCGCATCCGCTGGGGCTGGCTCACCCGGGCGGCCCTCGTCACCACCTTGCTGTGGGGCACCTACCTCGCCCTCACGTGGGTGCTGTCGGGCGAGCAACCCACCGCGCGCCCCGACCACTGGGGCTGGCTGCTCCTCATCACCGTGCTCACCACTCCCCTCCAGGCCGCCGGTGAGGAGGTCGCCTTCCGCGGGGGGCTCATGCAGGGCGTCGGCGCGTGGATCAGGCGTCCGGTCCTCGCGCTCGTGGTGAGCACCGTGCTGTCGGCAGCGACCTTCGCCCTCGCGCACACCTCGCTCGACCCGTGGGTGCTGCTCGACCTGGCCACCATGGCCGTCGCGTGCTGCTACCTCACCTGGCGCACCGGCGGGCTCGAGGCCGCGATCGTCCTGCACGTCGTCAACAACATGGTCATCACCATCGGGCTGACGCTGCTCGGTGGGATCCAGGACGCCTACGTCACCGACCAGACGACGAGCACGTTGGGCACAGCCGGGCTGAGCGTGGTCGCGACCGCGATCATGACGGCGGTCCTGCTGTGGCTGGCGCGGCGCTCGGGCATCGCGCCCAAGGCATTCGGCGCCCCGGCGCTCTCTGCCGAGGTGCCCGCGACGCAGCGGTGAGGGACGGGTGTGGTCAATGCGACCCCAACCCCCTATGATCCGAGCACCCGGTACCGAGGTCTGACTGCAGACGCTCCGCCACTCGAGCCCCGGCCCCCCGTCAGCCGGCGTGGCACGAGCCCGCCCTGCATCCCCACGGCGCCCACCGTCGTGGACCTGTGTGGCCTGGGTCAGGACCGGGTGACGATCCCCGGCATCTCCGGCGCCGCGACGCCCGTGGTTCGTGCAGTCGTGCAGTCGTGCAGTCGTGCAGTCGTGCAGTCGTGCAGTCGTGCAGTCGTGCAGTCGTGCAGTCGTGCAGTCGGACGGTCCGGCCCAGCACTCCCCCGTCGGCCCGGTGGCCCTGGGTGGGCTGGCGGCCCATGCCGGGTTCCTCGTGCTGCGTCCGCGTCGTCGGGCGTGACCTGACCGACTCAGGTGGGCGTGGGGTTCAGTCGCCCAACCGCTCGCTCAGGTCGGCGGAGAAGGACTGGATGATCCGGGCCGCGCCGTCGACGGCGCTGACCTCCCCGGAGCGCACCTGCGGCGTGAGCCCACCGAGCAGCTCCCGCACGCGCGGCGAGCGCCGCACGGCGTCGCGCAGCTCGGCGTCGACCATCGCCCACATCCACTCTCGCTGCTGCTCCGCGCGGCGCCCCTGCAGCGACCCCTGCTCCTCGAGGTGGGCGCGGTGCTCGAGCACGGCCGCCCACACGTCGTCGAGGCCGTCACCGGTGTACGCGCTGCAGGTGAGCACCGGGGGGCGGCGGGCGTCGGGGTCGGAGTTCATCAGCCGCATCGCTCCGGAGAGCTCGCGGGCAGCGACCCGGGCATCGCCCGCGTGCTCACCGTCGGCCTTGTTGACCGCGATGATGTCGGCCATCTCGAGGATGCCGCGCTTGATGCCCTGCAGCTGGTCGCCACCGCGGGCGAGCGCCAGCAGCAGGAAGGTGTCGACCATCTCGGCGACGGCGACCTCGGACTGACCGACACCGACCGTCTCGACGAGCACGACGTCGTGGCCGGCCGCCTCGAGGACGAGCATCCCCTCGCGGGTCGCGCGGGCGACCCCACCCAGGTGCGCGCCCGAGGGCGAGGGACGCACGAAGGCGTCCTCGCTGGCCGTCAGCTGCGCCATCCGGGTGCGGTCCCCCAGGACCGACCCGCCGGTGCGTGAGCTGCTCGGGTCGACCGCGACGACGGCCACCCGGTGCCCCTGCTCGATCAGCCGTGTCCCGAGGGCGTCGATGAAGGTCGACTTGCCGGCCCCCGGGATGCCCGAGATGCCGACGCGCAGCCCGTGACCGGTGTCCGGCGCGATGAGCGCGAGCAGCTCGCGGGCCCGCTCCCGGTGGTCGGGGCGCGAGGACTCGACGAGCGTGATCGCACGGGCGACGTGCGCCCTCGAGCGATCACGGATCCCCTGCGCGAGGTCGGCGACCGACTCAGCCATCGGAGCCGGCGGCCCGCTCCCGCAGCCGGTCGACGAGGCGACCGGCGGCCGTGGCGATGACGGTGCCGGGCGGGTAGATGTCGTCTGCGCCAGCGGCGCGCAGCTCCTCGAAGTCCTGGTCGGGGATGACCCCGCCCACGACGATCATGAGGTCCTCGCGCCCGAGTGCGTCGAGCTCGGCCCGCAGTGCCGGCACGAGGGTCAGGTGACCCGCGGCGAGCGAGGACACGCCGACGACGTGGACGTCGCCCTCGACGGCCTGGCGAGCGACTTCGCCGGGGGTCTGGAAGAGCGGACCCACGTCGACGTCGAAGCCGAGGTCGGCGAAGGCGGTCGAGATGACCTTCTGCCCGCGGTCGTGCCCGTCCTGGCCCATCTTGGCCACGAGGATGCGCGGTCGCCGGCCCTCGGCCTGCTCGAACTCCTCGACCTTGGCCAGGACCTCGTCCACGGCCCCGCCCTTGCCTGCCTCGTCCCGGTACACACCGGAGATCGTACGGATCTGCGCGGTGTAGCGGCCGTAGACCTCCTCGAGCGCCGAGGAGATCTCACCGACCGTCGCCTTGGCCCGGCCGGCGTCGATCGCGAGCGCGAGCAGGTTGGTCTCCATGGAGCCACCCTCGGCCCGGGCCGCCTCGGTGAGGGCTGCGAGGGCCGCGCGGACCTCCCCTTCGTCCCGCTCGGACCGCAGCCGCTCGAGCTGGGCGATCTGCGAGGCGCGGACCGCGGCGTTGTCGACCTTGAGGATCTCGATGGCCTCGTCGACGGTGCTCTCGGTGACCGGGTAGGTGTTGACGCCGATCACCGGCTGCTTGCCGGAGTCGATGCGCGCCTGGGTGCGGGCGGCCGCCTCCTCGATGCGCATCTTGGGGATGCCGGCCTCGATGGCCTTGGCCATTCCGCCGGCCTTCTCGACCTCGTCGATGTGGGCCCAGGCCCGCTGCGCGAGGTCGTGGGTCAGCCGCTCGACATAGGCGCTGCCGCCCCACGGGTCGATGACGCGGGTCGTGCCGGACTCCTGCTGCAGCACCAGCTGGGTGTTGCGGGCGATGCGCGCCGAGAAGTCGGTCGGCAGCGCGATCGCCTCGTCGAGGGCGTTGGTGTGCAGGCTCTGCGTGTGCCCCTGGGTCGAGGCCATCGCCTCGATGCAGGTGCGCGAGACGTTGTTGTAGACGTCCTGGGCGGTCAGCGACCAGCCCGACGTCTGCGAGTGGGTGCGCAGGGAGAGCGACTTGGGGTTGGTCGGCTCGAAGTTCTCCTTGACCAGGCGGGCCCACAGCAGGCGCGCGGCCCGGAGCTTGGCGACCTCCATGTAGAAGTTCATCCCGATGGCCCAGAAGAAGGACAGTCGCGGCGCGAAGGAGTCGACGTCCATGCCGGCCTCCTTGCCGGCCCGGATGTACTCGATGCCGTCGGCGAGGGTGTAGGCGAGCTCGAGGTCCTGCGTCGCCCCGGCCTCCTGCATGTGGTACCCGGAGATCGAGATGGAGTTGAAGCGCGGCATCTTCTGGCTGGTGAAGGCGAAGATGTCGGAGATGATCCGCATCGACGGCGTCGGCGGGTAGATGTAGGTGTTGCGGACCATGAACTCCTTGAGGATGTCGTTCTGGATGGTGCCGCTCAGCTGCTCCGGGCTCACCCCCTGCTCCTCGGCCGCGACGACGTAGAGGGCGAGGATCGGCAGGACCGCGCCGTTCATCGTCATGGACACGCTCATCCGGTCCAGCGGGATGCCGCCGAAGAGCGTGCGCATGTCGTAGATCGAGTCGATGGCGACACCGGCCATGCCCACGTCACCGGAGACGCGCGGGTGGTCGCTGTCGTAGCCACGGTGGGTCGCGAGGTCGAAGGCCACCGAGAGGCCCTTCTGCCCCGCCGCGAGGTTGCGCCGGTAGAAGGCGTTGGACTCCTCTGCGGTCGAGAAGCCCGCGTACTGCCGGATCGTCCACGGCTGGTTGACGTACATGGTCGGGTAGGGACCACGCAGGAAGGGAGCGGCCCCCGGGGCCGTGGAGAGGAAGTCCAGGTCTGCGGTGTCGGCCTCGGTGTAGACCGGGGCGACGTCGATGCCCTCGGGCGTCTCCCAGCCGTCGGCCGCGCCGGGGACGGCCGCGAGGGCCTCCTGCCACAGGGCGGCGCCGTCGGCGGCGGGGGCTCCCTCGCCGAGGTCGACCGTGTCGAAGGTGGGGATCTGCGTGCTCATGCCTGGGCTCCTGCCTGCGGTGCACCGAGTGTGGTGAGGAGGTCGTCGAGGAAGGTGACGACGTCCATGCCGTCGCGCACCTCTGCGTCGACAGTGGTGTCGCCGAGCTCCTTGGCGGAGCCGGCGACGAGGATGCGCTCCACGCCTGCTGCCCGAAGGGAGGCGACGCTCGCCTCCGCGAGGGCGGCGTACCCCTTGGCCGAGGAGGCGATGATCGCGACCGGGCCGCTCTGCGCGGGGATCGCGTCGGCGTCGGTCACCTCGACGACGTCGGGCCGGATGCCGGCGACGCCGAGCAGGTTGCTGACGAAGCCCAGCCGGGCGGTGTGCTCACGGGCCGCGCCGAGGGCCAGGACGGGGATGCTGACGTCGCCGGCGGCGGTCCGCTCGCGCAGCGCCTCGAAGACCTCGGCGTCGCGACGGCGCGGGAGCCCCTCGCCGGGGAGCTGGGCGCGAGCGGTGCGCTCCAGCAGGGTCTCCCCCGCGAGGGGGAAGGTCGACGTGCCGGTGATCGGCTGCGCGCGCGTGGCCAGCGCCTCGTCGCGCTCGGCGCGGGTGGCGGCCAGCCGCTCGGCGATCGCACCGGACGCCAGCCCGGCGGTGGCCCCGCCGGCAGCGTCGAGGTCGCCGAACCAGCTCCAGGCGGCCCGCGCCAGCTGGTCGGTCAGGGACTCGACATAGGCCGATCCGCCCGCCGGGTCGGCGACCCTGGCGACATTGGACTCGGAGGCGAGCAGCGACTGGGTGTTGCGGGCGACCCTGCGGGAGAAGGCCGTCGGCAGCCCCAGCGCGTGGTCGTAGGGCAGGACGGTGATCGCGTCGGCGCCGCCGGCGGCCGCGCCGAAGCAGGCGATCGTGTCGCGCAGCAGGTTGACCCACGGGTCGGTGCGGGTCTGCATGCGCCAGGACGTCACGGCGTGGATCCACGCGCCGCGGTCGGCCTCGGGCACCTCGAGCACCTCGCCGATCCGCGCCCAGGTGCGACGCAGCGCGCGCAGCTTGGCGATCGTGGCGAACTGGTCGGCCGTGGCAGCGACGCGGAAGGCGATGCGGCGGAAGGACTCGGCCGGCTCGACGCCGGCATCGGACAGGTGGCGCACGTACTCCAGCGCGGTGGCCAGGGCCAGCGCGATCTCGTCCTGGTCGCTCGCCCCGGCGTCGTGGTGTACCCGCGAGTCGACGGTGATGGCCCGCACGCCGGTGAAGCGGTCGCGACAGGTGGCGACGGCGCCCGCCAGCGCACCGAGGTCCGGCGTGCCGCCGCGGACCGCCGCCTGGCCGATGGGGTCGTGGCCGAGGCTGCCGCGCACGACGGCGGGGTCGACCCCCTTCGCCTCCCAGGCCGCGACGAGGGCCGCAGCGGCTGCGGGCTGGTCGTCGACGGAGCTGACGACGACCGGCGCCAGGTCGACCTGGACGTCGGTGAGGACCTCACTGACGTCGGCTGCGGCGATGCCGTCGGCGCCGACGTGCAGCCAGACCGAGCTGACCCCGCGCTCGAGGTCGGCGAGGACCGCGGTGCGGCTGACGGTCGCGTCCGGGTCGTCGTGCAGCTGGCGCAGGTCCCACGGCAGGTCCGGGTTGCGCGGGCCGCGGCCGCGCGTGAAGGGCATCGCGCCCGGCAGGCCCAGCGCGGTCCCCGGCTGCGGCCAGTAGATCGGGTCGATGTCGACGCCACCGGGCAGGTGGCTGGTCAGTGCCTCACGGGCACCCGCCGCGTCGACCTTGCGGTCCTCGGGTCGCGACTTGTTGACCACGCCAGCGGCCAGCTGCGCCCACTCGTCGGGGCTCGTCCGCGGGAATCCCGCAGCCAGTCCCATCGTCTCGTGCTCGGCAGGGGGAAGGGTCATCCTCGTAGCGCTCCTCATCGACCCGGACGCCGGCGCAGGCCGACGGCATGACTGACCTCGCACCCTACCGAGCGTCCACGGCAGGAGAAGGGGGCGTCCACGTCACGTGCGCCACATCGCCTGCATTGCCCCGGGGGCGCTACAGGGTGAGGGGGGCAGCCGGCTCAGACCAGGGGGCCGAAGGGAGCGCCGCGCGCCGTCAGCTCGGCCTCGCCGCCGTCGAGCGCGGTGAGCACCCAGATCCCGTGCTCGGTGAGGGCCACGGAGTGCTCCCAGTGGGCTGCGGGGGCACCGTCGTCGGTGACGACGGTCCAGTCGTCGTCGAGGACGTGGTTGGCCTGGTCGCCGAGCGTCACCATCGGCTCGATGGCGAGGGTGGCGCCGGTCGGGGTCTGCGGGACCCGGCCGCGCACCCGGTAGTTGGGGACATTGGGCGGCAGGTGCATGTGCTCGCCGATGCCGTGACCGGTGTAGTCCTCGACGATGCCGTAGGCCACGCCGTCGGCGCGGGCATCCGCACGGATCGAGTCCTCGACCGCCCCACCGATGTCGTTGAGGTCTCCCCCGGGACGAAGGGCGGCGAGCCCCGCCCACAGGGAGCGCCGGGTGATCTCGGACAGGCGGACCGCGGCCGGGTCGCCGGCCTCGTCGCCGCCGACGACGAGGGTGATGGCGGAGTCGCCGTTCCACCCGTCGACCTCGGCGCCGCAGTCGATGCTCAGCAGGTCGCCGTCGCGCAGGACCCGGTCCCCGGGGATCCCGTGGACGATCTCGTCGTTGACGGAGGTGCACAGGGTGTTGACGTAGCCCGGCACGAGCTGGAAGTTTGGGATGCCGCCGCCACTGCGGATGAAGTCCTCAGCGAGGGCATCGAGCTGGCCCGTCGTGACGCCGGCACGCACCTGCGCGCGCAGCATCTCCAGGGTCTGACCAACGAGAAGGCCCGCCACGCGCATCGCCCGGAGCTGGTCCGGGGTGCGCGGGCGGACCCGCTCGCGTGCGAAGAGTGACAAGAGGTCAGGCGCCCAGGGCGGCGACGATCCGCTCGGCGACCTCGTCGACCTGGCCCTCGCCGTCGACCTTGACCAGCAGCCCGCGCTCGTCGTAGGCGGCCGACAGCGGCTCGGTCTCGCGGTGGTAGATGGCCATCCGCTCGCGGATGACCTCCTCGGTGTCGTCCGCGCGGCCCTCGAGCTCGGCCCGCTTGAGCAGGCGCTGCACGACGACCTCGTCGTCGACGACGAGCTCGAGCACCTTGTCGATCGACTGGTCGCTCTTGGCCAGCATCGCGTCGAGCGCGGTGACCTGCGCCGTGGTGCGCGGGTACCCGTCGAGCAAGAAGCCGGACGCAGCGTCGTCCTCGTCGAGCCGGGACTCGACGATCGCGTTGGTGATGTCGTCGGAGACGTACCCGCCGGTGGCGAGGATCTCCTTGACCTGGAGTCCGAGCTCCGTCTCGTTCTTGATGTTTGCGCGGAAGATGTCACCGGTCGACACGGCGGGGATGCCGTAGTGCTCGGCGATCCGAGTGGCCTGGGTGCCCTTGCCGGCCCCGGGGGGGCCCAAGATGATGAGACGCATCAGCGGAGGAATCCTTCGTAGTGGCGTTGCTGGAGCTGGGACTCGATCTGCTTCACCGTCTCCAGACCGACGCCCACCATGATGAGGATAGACGCACCGCCGAAGGGGAAGTCCCGGTTGGCCCCGATCCACACGAATGCGATCAGCGGGATCAACGAGATCAGAGCGAGGTAGATGGCTCCCGGCACGGTGATGCGGGTGAGCACGTACTGGAGGTACTCGGCCGTGGGTCGCCCGGCGCGGATACCGGGGATGAATCCCCCGTACTTCTTCATGTTGTCAGCGACCTCCGTGGGGTTGAAGGTGATCGAGACGTAGAAGAAGGTGAAGAAGAGGATCAGGATGGTGAAGACCGCCATGTAGATGGGGTGGTCACCGCGCACGAGGTAGGTGTTGATCCAGTCGACCCAGGCGGGGTTGTTGCCCGCGGGGTCGGACTGGAACTGCGCCAGCATCTGCGGCAGGGCCAGCATCGAGCTGGCGAAGATGATCGGGATCACGTTGGCCATGTTGACCTTGATCGGGATGTACGTGGACGTCCCGCCGTACATCTGGCGACCGACCATCTTCTTCGCGTACTGCACCGGGACCCGGCGCTGGCTCTGCTCGACGAAGACGACGGCAGCGATGATGAGGAACCCGATCGCGATCACCAGGAGGAAGAGGTCCCAGCGGCCGTCGCGCTGCTGGATGGCCCACAGCGAGCTGGGGAAGGTCGCGGTGATCGAGGTGAAGATCAGCAGTGACATGCCGTTGCCGACGCCCTTGTCCGTGACGAGCTCACCGAGCCACATGATCAGGCCGGTGCCGGCCGTCATCGTCAGGACCATCAAGACGATGGAGAACATCGACTCGCGGTAGAGGATCGGTCCGCAGTCGGCGTTGTTGAACAGCGCCGCAGGGTTGCGCGCGAAGGTGATGAAGGTGGCGGACTGGAGGACGGCCAGCGCGATCGTCAGGTAGCGCGTGTACTGCGTCATCTTGGCCTGACCGGTCTGCCCCTCCTTCTTCAGCGCCTCGAAGCGTGGGATCACGACCGTGAGGAGCTGCACGATGATGCTCGCGGTGATGTACGGCATGATCCCCAGCGCGAAGATCGACAGCTGGAGCAGCGCGCCCCCACTGAAGAGGTTGGCCATGCCCAGGAAGTTGTTGCCGCCGTCCTGTCGGGCACCGGCGATGCAGGCCTGCACGGCGCTGTAGTTCACATTCGGCGTCGGCACGTGGGAGCCGAGGCGGAAGAGCACGATGATGCCCAACGTGAAGAGCAGCTTGCGCCGCAGGTCGGGAGTCTTGAACGCCCGGGTGAAGACGGTCAGCACGTGGGTTCCTCCAGGACGGTGCCGGGGTGCAGATGTGAGCTGCTGGCGGGGCCGCCTGCTGGCGGCACAACCTGATTGACGATACCTGCCGCGACCACATGGTCGCGACGTGACCCGCGTCGCCTTCGAGGACGACGACGGTCGTCAGACGCCTCGAGGCCGCCCCGATGAACGGGACGGCCTCCAGGCAGTGACCAAAGGGTCAGCGGGCAGTGATGCTGCCGCCGGCCGCTTCGACCTTGTCCTTGGCGCTCGCGGAGAAGGCGTCGACCGTGAGGTCCACCTTGACCGTGATCTCGCCGGACCCGAGCACCTTGACCGGGTGGCCGTCGCGGACGGCTCCCTTGGCGACGAGCTCCTCGACACCGACAGCGCCGCCCTCGGGGAAGAGGGAGGAGATGCGGTCGAGGTTCACGACCTGGTACTCGGTCTTGAACGGGTTCTTGAAGCCGCGGAGCTTGGGCAGACGCATGTGCAGCGGCGTCTGACCACCCTCGAAGCGCTCCGGCACCTGGTACCGGGCCTTGGTGCCCTTGGTACCGCGACCGGCCGTCTTGCCCTTGGAGCCCTCACCGCGACCCACACGGGTCTTCGCGGTCTTGGCACCCGGGGCGGGACGCAGGTGGTGCACCTTCAGAGCGTGGGTCTTGCCCTGCTCGTCGGTGGCGTTGGCCTTGGAGTCAGCCATGATCAGTCAACCTCCTCGACGGTCACCAGGTGGCGAACCGTCTGGACCATGCCGCGGATCTCCGGGCGGTCCTCCTTGACGACGACGTCGCCGATGCGCTTCAGACCGAGGCTGCGCAGCGTGTCGCGCTGGTTCTGCTTGCCGCCGATCTCGGAACGGGTCTGGACAACCTTCAGTCGAGCCATCACGCACCCGCCTTTGCCTTCTCGGCGGCCTCGGCGCGACCAGCTGCCTGGGCGCGCAGCATGGCTGCCGGAGCGACCTGGTCCAGGGGCAGACCGCGGCGAGCCGCGACCTGCTCCGGACGCTCGAGACCCTGCAGGGCCGCGACTGCCGCGTGGACGATGTTGATCGCGTTGTCGGAGCCGAGGCTCTTGGACAGCACGTCGTGGATGCCAGCGGCCTCGAGGACGGCGCGCACCGGACCACCGGCGATGACACCGGTACCCGGGGAGGCCGGACGAAGCATGACGACACCGGCGGCGGCCTCACCCTGGATGGGGTGCGGGATGGTGCCCTGGATGCGGGGGACGGTGAAGAAGTTCTTCTTCGCCTCCTCGACACCCTTGGCGATCGCCGCGGGCACCTCCTTGGCCTTGCCGTAACCGACACCCACGGTGCCGTCACCGTCACCGACGACGACCAGGGCGGTGAAGCTGAAGCGACGACCACCCTTGACGACCTTGGAGACACGGTTGATGGTCACGACGCGCTCGATGAACTGGCTCTCGTTGCGGTCGCGGCCACCGCCGCGGTTGTCACGGCCACCGCGGTTGTCGCCACGGTTGTTGCTGGAGCGCTCGTTGGTGCCTGCGGCACCGGCTGCGCCTCGACGCTGTGGTCCGGGCATCAGATGTTCCTCTTCTCAACGTTCTGGGCCTGCATCACAGGGTCAGACCCCCTTCACGAGCGCCATCCGCAATGGCGGCGACGCGACCGTGGTAGCGGTTGCCACCCCGGTCGAAGACGACGGCCTCGACGCCAGTGGCCTTGGCGCGCTCGGCGACGAGCTCACCGACCTTCTTGGCCCGGGCAGTCTTGTCACCGTCGAGGGCACGCACGTCGGCCTCCATGGTCGACGCGGACGCGACGGTCTTGCCAACCGTGTCGTCGACGACCTGGACGAAGACGTGGCGGCTGCTGCGGCTGACGACCAGACGGGGCCGCACAGCGGTCCCGCTGACCTTCTTGCGAAGACGCAGGTGGCGACGACCGCGCGCTGCGCTCTTGCCCTTGGCACGCTTGATGATCTTGGCCATGGCTTACTTACCAGCCTTTCCGACCTTGCGACGGATGTGCTCGCCCTCGTACCGGACACCCTTGCCCTTGTACGGGTCGGGCCGGCGGAGCTTGCGGATGTTGGCAGCCGTCTCGCCGACGAGCTGCTTGTCGATGCCGGCCACGCTCAGGCGCGTCGGATTCTCGACATTGAAGCTGATCCCCTCGGGGGCCTCGATCACGATCGGGTGGCTGTAACCGAGAGCGAACTCCAGGGAGCCGCCCTTGTTCTGCACGCGGTAACCGGTGCCGTGGATCTCGAGCTTCTTCTCGTAGCCCTCGGTGACACCGATGACCATGTTGTTGATGAGGCTGCGGGTCAAGCCGTGCAGCGACCGCGACTCGCGCGCGTCGTTGGGGCGGGAGACCTCGACGCCGTTCTCGGTCTTGGCGACCGTGATCGGCTCGGTCACGATGACCTGCAGCTCGCCCTTGGGACCCTTGACCTTGACGGTCTGGCCCTCGATGGCGATGTCGACACCGCTGGGGATGGCGACCGGGAGTCGTCCAATACGCGACATGTCTGCTTCCCCTTACCAGACGTAGGCGAGGACTTCCCCACCCACACCCTTGGTTGCGGCCTGCCGGTCGGTCAGGAGGCCAGAGGACGTGGAGATGATCGCCACGCCGAGGCCGCCGAGAACCTTCGGAAGGTTGGTGGACTTCGCGTACACGCGCAGACCGGGCTTGGACACCCGGCGCACGCCCGCGATGGAGCGCTCACGGTTGGGGCCGTACTTGAGGTTGATCGTCAGCGTCTGGCCAACGGTCGCCTCTGCGACCTCCCACCCCGCGATGAAACCCTCCGCCTGGAGGATCTCCGCGATGTGCGACTTGAGCTTTGAGTACGGCATGGAGACCTCGTCGTGGTGCGCCGAGTTGGCGTTCCGGACGCGGGTCAGCATGTCCGCAATCGGGTCGGTCATGGTCATGGGCTCTGCCTGCCCCTTCTCACCGCGGTTTCCATCAGGACCTTCGGTGTCGTGGTGTTGAAAAAGGTGGTTACCAGCTGGACTTGGTCACGCCGGGGAGCTCGCCGCGGTGGGCCATCTCGCGAAGGCACACACGGCACAGGCCGAACTTGCGGTAGACCGAGTGGGGCCGGCCGCAACGCTGGCACCGCGTGTAACCGCGGACCTTGAACTTCGGCTTCTTGTTGGCCTTGTTGACCAGGGCGGTCTTCGCCATGTCAGTTCTCCTTGAAGGGGAAGCCCAGCTGCTTCAGCAGCGCGCGGCCCTCGTCGTCGTTCTTCGCGGTCGTGACCACGGTGATGTCCATGCCCCGGACGCGATCGATCTTGTCCTGGTCGATCTCGTGGAACATCGACTGCTCGTTCAGGCCGAACGTGTAGTTGCCGTTGCCGTCGAACTGCTTCGGGCTCAGGCCGCGGAAGTCGCGGATGCGGGGCAGCGCGACCGACGTGAGCCGGTCGAGGAACTCCCACATGCGCGCATTGCGCAGGGTGACGTGGCAGCCGATCGGCATGCCCTCGCGCAGCTTGAACTGGGCGATGGACTTGCGAGCCTTGGTCACCTGCGGCTTCTGACCGGTGATGGCCGTGAGGTCGCGGATGGCGCCCTCGATCAGCTTGCTGTCCTTGGCGGCGTCACCGACGCCCATGTTGACGACGACCTTGACGACGCGGGGAACCTGCATCGCGTTGGAGAAGTCGAACTGCTCCCGGAGAGCAGGCACGATCTCGTCGGCGTACTTGGCCTTGAGGCGCGGGGCCTCGACGGCGGGGGTCTCGATGGTGTCAGTCACTTCAGAGGTCCTTGCCCGAGCGGCCCGCGACGCGGGTACGGCTCGCCTTGGTGCGACCGTCACGCTCGACGGTCTCGACGCGGGTGCGGATGCGGGTCGGCTTGTTGTCCTCCGGGTCGACGATGGCCACGTTGCTCACGTGGATCGGCGCCTCGGAGACGACCAGGCCGCCGGCCTGACCGCCGAAGCCGGCCTTGGTGTGGCGGGTGACCCGCTGGACACCCTCGACCACGACGCGCTGGGTCTCGGTGTTGACCGAGATGACCTTGCCCTGAAGGCCCTTGTCCTTGCCGGACAGGACCTGGACCAGGTCACCCTTCTTGATCTTGAGCTTTGCCATGGATCAGATCACCTCCGGTGCGAGCGAGACGATCTTCATGAACTTCTTGTCGCGCAGCTCGCGACCGACCGGGCCGAAGATGCGGGTCCCGCGAGGCTCGCCGTCAGCCTTGAGGATGACGGCAGCGTTCTCGTCGAACTTGATGTAGGAACCGTCGTTGCGACGGCGCTCCTTCTTGGTGCGAACGATGACCGCCTTGACGACGTCACCCTTCTTGACATTGCCGCCGGGGATGGCGTCCTTGACGGTGGCGACGATCGTGTCACCGACACCGGCGTACCGGCGGCCGGAGCCGCCGAGCACACGGATGCACAGGATCTCCTTGGCACCGGTGTTGTCGGCGACGCGCAGTCGCGACTCCTGCTGGATCACTTCTCACTCCTGTCGTCGTGCTGGTTCTCGCTCAGGGCGAGCCTGGCCGAACTGATGTGGTCTACGCGGGCGAAGGGGGCGTGTGCCCCCTTCGCTCCGGGGTGGCCTTACTTGGCCTTTTCGAGGATCTCGACGATGCGCCAGCGCTTGCTGGCGGACAGCGGTCGGGTCTCCATGATGAGGACGTGGTCGCCGATACCGGCAGCGTTGTCCTCGTCGTGCGCCTTGACCTTGGAGGTCTTGCGGATGACCTTGCCGTACAGCGCGTGCTTGACGCGGTCCTCGACCTCGACGACAACGGTCTTGTCCATCTTGTCGCTGACGACGTAGCCGCGGCGCGACTTGCGGTCGTTACGGGTGGTCACGGTGTCTTCCTTCACGTTCTCGCTCACTTCGCCTCACCTGAACCGATGCTGCTCCCGATGCCAAGCTCGCGCTCGCGCATCTCGGTGTAGATCCGGGCGATGTCCTTGCGGACCGCACGGAGGCGGCCGTGGTTCTCGAGCTGACCGGTGGCCGACTGGAACCGGAGGTTGAACAGCTCCTCCTTGCCCTTGCGCAGCTCGTCGACCAGACGGTCGTCGGTCAGCTCACGCAGCTCGACCGGAGTCAGGTCCTTGGATCCGACTGCCATCAGTTGCCACCACCCTCACGCACGACGAAGCGGCACTTCATCGGCAGCTTGTGCATCGCCAGGCGCATGGCCTCGCGAGCGGTCTCCTCGTCCACGCCGGAGATCTCGAACATGATCCGGCCGGGCTTGACGTTGGCCACCCACCACTCGGGCGAGCCCTTACCGGAACCCATGCGGGTCTCAGCCGGCTTCTTGGTGAGCGGACGGTCCGGGTAGATGTTGATCCAGACCTTTCCGCCACGCTTCATGAAGCGCGTCATGGCGATACGAGCGGCCTCGATCTGACGGTTGGTGACGTAGGCCGGCGAGAGTGCCTGGAGCCCGTAGTCACCGAAGGCGACGGTGGTGCCGCCCTTGGCCATGCCGGAACGCTTGGGGTGGTGCTGCTTGCGGTGCTTGACCCGTCGGGGGATCAACATCTCAGGACTCTCCCTCGGTCTTGGCCGGCGCCGAAGCGGCGGGAGCCTCCGCAGCGGGGGCCGCGGCCGAAGCCGGAGCCTCGTTGCGGTCGCCACCACGACGGGCGCGGGCGGGACGGTCGTCGCGGTCGCGACGCGGGCCACCACGACCACGGGGAGCTGCGGTCGCCTGCTGGGCCGCGAACTCCTTCTCGGTCATGTCGCCCTTGTAGATCCAGACCTTGACGCCGATGCGGCCGAAGGTCGTGCGGGCCTCGTAGAAGCCGTAGTCGATGTTCGCGCGGAGGGTGTGCAGCGGAACGCGGCCCTCACGGTAGAACTCGGAGCGGGACATCTCGGCACCACCGAGGCGGCCGGAGCACTGGATCCGGATGCCCTTGGCACCGGCGCGAAGGGAGGACTGCATCCCCTTGCGCATGGCGCGACGGAAGGTGACGCGAGCAGCGAGCTGCTCGGCGATGCCCTGGGCGACCAGCTGAGCCTCGATCTCGGGGTTCTTGACCTCGAGGATGTTCAGCTGCACCTGCTTGCCCGTGAGCTTCTCGAGCTCGCCGCGGATGCGGTCGGCCTCGGCGCCACGGCGACCGATGACGATCCCGGGACGCGCGGTGTGGATGTCCACACGCACGCGGTCACGGGTCCGCTCGATCTCGACGCGGGCGATACCGGCGCGCTCCATGCCCGTGGACATGAGCTTGCGGATCGCGACGTCTTCCTTGACGTAGTCGCGGTAGCGCTGACCCTCCTTGTTGGAGTCGGCGAACCAGCGGCTCTTGTGGTCGGTGGTGATGCCCAGACGGAAGCCGTGCGGGTTGATTTTCTGACCCATCAGCGGGTCCCTCCCTTCGCGGCCTTCTCAGGCTTGCTCGTCACGAGGACGGTGATGTGGCTGGTGCGCTTGTTGATCCGGCCGGCGCGGCCCTGGGCCCGCGGACGGAAACGCTTCATCGTGGGGCCCTCGTCGACGAATGCCGTGGAGATGACGAGGTTGCGCTCGTCGAAGGGCTCCCCGGCCTCGTCCGCCTTGACCCGAAGGTTGGCGATCGCGCTGTGGACGACCTTCAGGACGGGCTCGGCCGCACCCTGCGGCGCGAACTGCAGGGTCGCGATCGCGGTCTGCGTGTCCTTGCCACGGATCATGTTGACGACGCGACGGGCCTTCTGCGGCGTGACGCGCAGGTTGCGCGCCGAGGCGCGGGCAGCCAGCGTCTCCTGCTCGGTGATCTCGGTTGCAGGCATCAGCGACGACGTCCCTTCTTGTCGTCCTTCACGTGACCGCGGAAGGTGCGGGTCGGTGCGAACTCGCCGAACTTGTGGCCGACCATCGCCTCGGTGACGAACACCGGGACGTGCTTGCGGCCGTCGTGGACGGCGAAGGTGTGGCCGAGCATGTCCGGTGAGACCACCGAACGACGCGACCAGGTCTTGATGACGTTCTTGGTGCCCGCTTCGTTCTGGACGTCGACCTTCTTCTGAAGGTGGTCGTCGATGAAGGGGCCCTTCTTCAAACTACGAGGCATGTCCTTGAGGCTCCTATCAGCGCTTCTTGCCGGTGCGGCGACGACGGACGATGAGCTTGTCGCTCGCCTTACCGGGACGCCGGGTACGACCCTCGGGCTTGCCCCAGGGAGAGACGGGGTGACGGCCACCGGAAGTCCGGCCCTCGCCACCACCGTGCGGGTGGTCGACCGGGTTCATGACGACACCACGGACGGTCGGGCGCTTGCCCTTCCAGCGCATACGGCCGGCCTTGCCCCAGTTGATGTTGGACTGCTCGGCGTTGCCGACCTCGCCGATCGTGGCGCGGCAGCGCACGTCGACGCGACGGACCTCACCGGAGGGCATGCGCAGCGTGGCGTAGGGACCCTCCTTGGCGAGCAGCTGGATGCTGGCACCGGCGGAGCGGGCCATCTTGGCGCCGCCACCGGGACGAAGCTCCACAGCGTGGATCGTCGTGCCGTTGGGGATGTTGCGCAGCGGCAGGTTGTTGCCCACCTTGATGTCGGCGGACGGGCCGTTCTCGATCATCGTGCCCTGCGCGAGCTTGTTGGGCGCCAGGATGTAGCGCTTCTCGCCGTCTGCGTAGTGCAGCAGCGCGATGCGGGCGGTGCGGTTGGGGTCGTACTCGATGTGAGCGACCTTTGCCGGAACGCCGTCCTTGTCGTGGCGACGGAAGTCGATGACGCGGTAGGCACGCTTGTGGCCACCACCGATGTGACGGGTGGTGATACGACCGGTGGAGTTGCGGCCACCGGACTTGGTGAGCGGGCGGACCAGCGACTTCTCAGGCGTGGAGCGCGTGACCTCGACGAAGTCGGCGACAGAGCTGCCGCGACGACCCGGGGTTGTCGGCTTGTACTTACGGATACCCATTGGTTCTTCCTTGTCCTCTCCGTCAGCCCTGGCCGCCGAAGATGTCGATCGTGCCCTCGCGGAGAGAGACGATCGCGCGCTTCGTGTCCTTGCGCTTACCGGTGCCGAACCGCGTGCGTCGGGTCTTGCCGACACGGTTCATGGTGTGGACGGAGTCGACCTTGACGCCGAAGACCTTCTCGACGGCGATCTTGATCTCCGTCTTGTTGGCCCGCGGGTCGACGATGAAGGTGTACTTACCCTCGTCGAGCAGGCCGTACGACTTCTCGGACACGACGGGACGGATCAGGATGTCGCGCGGGTCCTTGAGCTGGGACGCACTTGAAATGGACTGGTTCACTTGCCCGTCTCCTCAGTGGTCTTGGGCTTGGGCCCGGCGAGGAATGCCTCGAGAGCCGCCTGGGTGAAGACGATGTCGTCCGAGCACAGCACGTCGTACGTGTTGAGCTGGTCGGCAGCGAGAACGTGCACGTCGGCGAGGTTGCGCACCGACTTCCACGCGGAGTCGTTGTCCCGCTCGATGACGATGAGCAGGTTCTTGCGCTCGCTGATCGCACCGAGGACGGTGGCGACGGTCTTGGTCGACGGGGTGTCGCCCTCGACGAGTGAGCTGAGCACGTGGATGCGACCGTTGCGGGCCCGGTCCGAGAGGGCACCGCGCAGGGCGGCGGCCTTCATCTTCTTGGGGGTGCGCTGGGCGTAGTCACGCGGCTGCGGGCCGTGGACGACGCCACCGCCGGCGAACTGCGGTGCACGGGTCGAGCCCTGACGGGCGCGGCCGGTGCCCTTCTGGCGGTAAGGCTTGCGCCCACCGCCACGCACCTCGGCGCGGGTCTTGGTCGAGTGCGTGCCCTGCCGCGCTGCGGCGAGCTGGGCGACGACGACCTGGTGGATCAGCGGGACGTTGACCTGCACGTCGAAGATCTCGGCGGGCAGCTCGACGCTGCCGGTGGCAGCGCCCTGAGGGCTGATGATGTCGATGGTCGGCACGTCAGGCTCCCTTCACCGCGGAGCGGACGAGGACGACGCCGCCACGGGGGCCGGGAACGGCACCCTTGACGAGCAGCAGGCCCTTGTCAGCGTCGACCGCGTGGATCGTGAGGTTCTGGGTGGTCTGGCGCACGCCGCCCATGCGGCCGGCCATGCGCATCCCCTTGAAGACGCGACCCGGGGTGGCGCAGCCACCGATCGAGCCGGGCTTGCGGTGGTTGCGGTGGGCACCGTGGGAGGCGCTGACGCCGTGGAAGCCGTGACGCTTCATGACGCCGGCGAAGCCCTTGCCCTTGGTGGTGCCGGTGACGTCGATCTCCTGTCCGCCTTCGAACAGGTCGACCGTCACCTCCTGGCCGAGCGAGTACTCGGAGGCGTCCGCGGTGCGGAGCTCGACGAGGTGACGGCGCGGGGTGGCACCGGCCTTGGCGAAGTGACCGCTCTTGGGCTGGTTCACCTTGCGGGGGTCGATGGCGCCGTAGGCGATCTGGACGGCGTCGTACCCGTCGGTCTCGACATTGCGGACCTGGGTGACGACGCACGGGCCAGCCTGGATGACGGTGACGGGGACGAGGCGGTTCTCCGCGTCCCAGACCTGCGTCATGCCGAGCTTTTCGCCGAGAACGCCCTTGACGGTCTTGGTGGCAGTTGTAGTCATCTCGATGCGCCTCAGAGCTTGATCTCGATGTTGACGTCAGCCGGGAGGTCGAGTCGCATCAGCGAGTCGACGGCCTTGGGCGTCGGGTCGATGATGTCGATGAGGCGCTTGTGGGTGCGCATCTCGAAGTGCTCTCGGCTGTCCTTGTACTTGTGCGGCGACCGGATGACGCAGAACACGTTCTTCTCCGTAGGCAGCGGCACGGGGCCAACCACCGTCGCGCCGGCACGGGTCACGGTGTCGACGATCTTTCGCGCCGAGTTGTCGATGACCTCATGGTCATACGACTTCAACCGGATGCGGATCTTCTGTCCCGCCATCTGTGTGTCCGTCTCTCTCTCGCCGTCTTGCCTGGTCTGTGTCGAGTGCCTGGTCTCCGACCCACGCGGTCGGGTGTGTCGCACCCGCTCCGCGGCCCGACGACACGCCATATGGCTGGTCGTCGGTCTTGGTCTTCGACCCGGATCAACCGGATCGTGCTGTGGTCCGATGTGTCGCCCCGCCTGAAGCGGTTCGGTGCGTTGTCATCGGGATGGCGAAAACGCGAGCAATCGGGGCAAAGGCCGATCGTCGCGTCACCGCTCAACTAGCAACCTGAACAGTGTGCCAGAGGCCGGCGCCCCAGTCCAAATCGGGGTGGGGCGGTGCTTGACACGAGCACGAAGGGGGGAGGCTCCCTCCTTCGTCCTGGTGTGGCCGTCAGTCCTGGTCGGCGAGGTCCGCCGTGGAGCGGCCCTGGTCGTGCAGCCCCTGGATCCGCAGCGCGCGGGCCTCCTCGAGCACGCCCTCCTGCGCCTCCTGCGCCGCATCGGACTTCGTCGTGTCCCGAAGGGGGAGCAGCAGCTCCTCCTCCGCGGCCATGCCGGCCTGCAGCTGGCGCGAGCGCTCGACCTCGGAGTCGATCTCGGCCCCGAGCAGCAGCACGTTGTTGACGATCCACAGCCACAGGAGGAAGACGATGACGCCGGCCAGCGAGCCGTAGGTCTTGTTGTACGAGCCGAAGTTGGAGACGTAGAAGCCGAAGGCCACCGAGGCGATGATCGCCACGAGGATGGCCACGGCGGCGCCGGGCGTCAGCCAGCGGAACTTCGGCTGGCGCACGTTGGGCGTCGCCCAGTAGAGCAGGCCGACCATGAAGATGACGACGAGCAGGATGACCGGCCACTTGGCGAGGTTCCAGGTCATGACGGCCGCGTCGCCGAGACCGATCGCGTCACCGATGGCCCTGGCCAGCTCACCGCTGACGGCGACCGACAGGATGATGGCCGCGGCCAGCAGCAGCAGGATCGCGGTGACGACCAGCTGCATCGGGCGCAGCTTGACGAAGCCGCGCCCCTCCGGCACCTCGTAGATCCGGTTGAGAGCGCGGCCGAAGGCGCCGACGTACCCGGACGCGGACCAGAGGGCACCGGCGAGACCGACGAAGAGACCGAGCCCGGCCGCCGGCGAGTTGACCATCTGGTCCAACGGACCCTCCAGCGTCGTGCCGACGCTGCCCGTGCCCAGCTGCTCGAGCACGTCGAGGATGGTGGTCTTGGTCTTCTCCGGCTCCCCCACCAGACCGAGGATGGAGACGAGCGCCAGCATGGCCGGGAAGATCGACAGCACGGAGAAGTAGGTGAGCGCCGCAGCGAGGTCCGTGCAGCCGTCCGCGCTGAACTCCTTGAGCGCCCGCTTGAAGGCGAAGGTCCAGCTGCGCCTCTTGAGCTGGCGAAGGGAGGGCTTGGCCTCCTCGTCCAGCCCGGCGTCCTCCAGTGCGGTGTCGCTCTGCGTGGTGTCGTCGGTGGCCATGCGGCGGGCTCTCCCCGTGGTCGACTGCGGCTGTCGTCCACACCCTAGGCCAGTGCCCCCTAGGGTGTGGCGCAGACACTAGGGGGACGAGCGGGAGGATGGATGTGGCTGCGGATCAGCAGGTGGTCGCCACCCAGGGCCTGACCAAGCAGTACGCCGGCGTGACGGCGCTCGACGAGCTCTCCCTCGAGATCAGTCCGGGGATCACCGGCGTGGTGGGTGTCAACGGTGCCGGGAAGTCCACGCTCATCAAGATCCTGCTCGGGCTGCTCCCGGCGACGTCGGGCTCGGTGCGGGTACTCGGGATGGATCCTCGGTCGTCGGCCAGGGACATCCGGGCCCTCGTCGGCTACATGCCCGAGCACGACTGCCTGCCAGCCGACGTCACGGCTGCCGACTTCGTCCTGCACATGGCCACCATGTCCGGCCTCCCGCGGCAGGCCAGCCGGGAGCGCGCATCGGACGTGCTGCGCCACGTCGGCCTCGACGAGGAGCGCCACCGGGCCATGGGTGGGTACTCGACGGGCATGAAGCAGCGGGCCAAGCTCGCCCAGGCCCTCGTGCACGACCCGGCGCTGGTCTTCCTCGACGAGCCGACCAGCGGGCTGGACCCACGTGCCAGGGACGACATGCTCGACCTGATCGCCCGCGTGCACACGGACTTCGGGATCTCCGTCGTCGTGACCAGCCACCTGCTGGGCGAGCTCGAGCGGACCGCGGACCGGATCGTCGTGCTGGACAGCGGACGACTGCTGCGCGCCTCGTCCACCTCGGACCTCACCCAGACCACCGGCACCGTCCTCGTCGAGGTGCTCGGGCCCGAGGGCAGCGACCGCCTCCTCGGGCAGGCGCTCCTCGACCGGGGCATCGGCGCCTGGCCGGTCGGCGGCGACGTCGAGGTCCGGGTGGACCGGCCCGAGGTCCTGGACGCGATCCGCGACGCCGCGGTCGACCTCGATCTGGGGCTCGTCCGCCTGCAGGAGCGGCGGCACACCCTCGACGAGGTCTTCCTTCCTCCCCCTTCGTCCCCCGCCCTCGAGACGCATGCAGGAGGCCACCCCTGATGAGCACCCCACCGCGTGGCGTCATCCACGACCTGGGCTACCGGGGCTTCGACGGCCGCCGGCTCGGCGACGGCGCCATCACGCTCGAGCTCTACCGCAACTCCGTGGCCCAGGCCTTCGGGATCGGGCGCTCGGGCAAGGCCAAGATCATGCCGTGGCTGGTGATCCTGCTGATGGCCGTGCCGGCCGTGGTGCTGGGCGCCATCAGCATCCAGGCTGGCCAGGCTCCCCCCGAGGCCGAGATGGGGGCGCCGTCCACCTACTTCGCGTACCCGTACTGGACCCAGCTGCTCATCACGATCTTCGTGGCGACCCAGGCCCCGGTGCTCTTCGCCCGGGACCTGCGGTACCGCACGATCGTCCTGTACTTCGCCCGGCCGGTCTCGCGCACTCGCTTCGTCCTCACCCGTCTGGCGGCCCTGACCACGGCGATCTTCGTCGTCATCGTCGGGCCGATGCTCGTCTGGTTCGCCTGCGCCCTCTCGACAGGCCATGAGAGCGGGCTGCACGCGCAGCGCTTCGGGGCTGCCGTCGTGGGCGTCGCCGTGCTCTCGCTGGTGCTCGCCGCGCTGGCCGGGCTCGTCTCCACCCTCGCGACCAAGTCGGGTCTGGCCCTCGCGGCGATCATCGTCGTGCTCATGGTGCCCTCCGCGATGATCACCATGGCCCTGGCCATCACGACCCAGCTCGACAACGACGGCGTCGGCCAGCTCATCGCGTCGGCCCACCCCTTCACCGCCGTCGCCCTGCTCGTGTCGGGGATCTTCGGTGACCCTCCGGTCAACCCGACGATCCCCCAGCCCCACGGCTGGCTCATCGGGTTCGCCGTGGCCGTCTGCGTGGCCTGGGTCCTCCTGCCGGTCCTCGCGCTCGTCGCCCGGATCCGATCGGTGGCGTCGCTGTGAGCACGCTGCGCCTGGACTCCGTGTCGCGCTGGTACGGCAATGTCGTCGCGGTCAACGACGTGACGATGGAGGTGGGGCAGGGCATCACCGGGCTGCTCGGGCCCAACGGCGCCGGCAAGTCGACGGTCCTGTCGATCATGGCGGGCCTGCTGTCGCCATCGGCGGGCACCGCGACACTGGACGGGCACCCCCTTCGTCAGGACACGTCGGTCTACCGCCAGATCGGTCTGGTCCCCGTGCAGGAGTCGGTCTACGACTTCCTCACCGCGCGGCAGCTGGTGCGGCTCAACGCCGACCTGCACAAGATCCCCTCGGCCGGAGCGGCGACCGACCACGCCCTGCAACTCGTTGACCTCGTCGGGGCCGCCGACCGCAAGATCTCGACCTTCAGCAAGGGGATGCGCCAGCGGGTCAAGATGGCGTCGGCCCTGGTGCACGACCCCCAGGTCCTGCTGCTCGACGAGCCCTTCAACGGCATGGACCCGATCCAGCGGCACGCCATGGCCACGCTGCTCGCGGACTACGCAACGCAGGGGCGCACCATCGTCTTCAGCTCGCACATCCTCGAGGAGGTGGAGTCCTTGGCCGGGCAGATCGAGGTGATCGTCTCGGGACGGCACGCGGCCTCCGGTGACCGCACCGCCATCCGGCGGCTGATGACCGACCGGCCCAACCAGTACCGCATCCGCAGCAGCGACAACCGCCGCCTGGCGGCCGCGCTCATGGCCGGCGCCAGCGTGCGAGGGGTGCGGCTGCACGGTGACCGCCACCTCGAGCTCGAGGCCGACGACTTCGGCGGCTTCGCGCGCATCGTGCCCCGGGTGGCCCGGGAGCACGACATCCGCATCCTGGAGCTGACACCGACGGACGAGTCGCTCGAGAGCATCTTCGGCTACCTGGTGAGCCGATGAGCCCCGCGATCATCCGGCTGGCCGTGCGCTCCCTCCTCGGACGCGCGCGGGTCCTCGTGCTCGCCGCCATGGCGCTGGCCCTCGTCGGGCTCGCCGTGGCCATCCGGCTCGCTCCCACGGGGGCGCTCGACCCGGCCGGCGCGCCGCTCGACCTGGTGCGTACCTTCGGCATCGGCATCGTCGTCCCGGTCGTGACCCTCATCGGGACGACGACACTCATCACCTCGGAGATCGACGACGGCTCGATCATCTACCTGCTCAGCAAGCCGCTCCCCCGCTGGGTCATCGTCGCCAGCAAGATGCTCGTCATCCTCGGCAGCTCGCTCGTCTTCGCCGTGGTCCCCATGGCGCTGGCCGCGCTGCTCATGGTGGGCACCGACGGCGGGCTGTGGTGGAGCGCCCTGCTCGGCGGGACGACCTCTGCGGTGGCGTACACCGGGGCCTTCACCCTGCTCGCGATCATGGTCAAGCGGAGCGTCACCGGCTGCCTGCTCTACTGGCTCGTCTGGGAGGCGCTGCTCACCACGGTCCTGCGGCCGGCGCAGTACCTGTCAGCCCGGGCGTACGGCGGAAGCGTCACGCACGCGGCGATGGGGCTGGAGGCGCATCCTGCGGCGTGGTTCGCGGTGGTTGCTGCGGTGGTCGTGCTCGTGGCTGGTGCGGCTCTGGCCGGGTGGCGGCTGGCGCGGGTGACGATCTCGGAGGTGTGAGGCAGACCCAGCCGTTGGCCCTCTGACAGCGGATCCAAAGACGCCAACGCCCGCCATCCGTGGGCGAATGGCGGGCGGGCGGGCGGGTGGAACGTGGCTCAGAGGGTGGCGCAGATGCTCGCGATAGCCTCGCCGCTGAGGCTGACGTTCGCCGTCTGCGTAAAGGATGCCGGCGCCGAACCCGGTGTAGAAAGAGTCCACCGACCAAGCAAGCTCACGTTGATGCCCGCCGTGATGACTCGAACATCAACGTACTCACCGGGCGCAAGCGCCTTCTGCGTCGTAGCGGCACCGGTCGACGTGAACAGCACGTCGGCGTTGATGAGTGTGAGTCCAGCAACGTCGATGCCCGCAACCCCCGAAGTGGCGAGCGTCAAAGGCACACCCATCGGCAGGGTGCAACCGGAATCGGCCGGGTTCGTGACTCGGAAGTAGGTCGTCGGCTGCAGCAGGCCCACGATGTCGCAACTCTCAACCGTGATGTCGAGAGCAGTGCCGGCCGCGCAGACCGGGAGGTCGGAGGCGGCGAGCGAAGGGGCGGCGGCGGCGACGGAGATCGCGGGGACGGCCCAGGCGGCGCCCTTCGCGATGGAGCGGCGGGACGGGCCCGAGGTGGTGATGTCCTTCGACACGAGGCGATTCTTTCTGCGGACAGGCGCTGCAGACGGTGCGCCGAGCTCTGTCGCGGCGACGCGATGGGCGGGTCCTCCCCGGCGGCAGGTTCCCTGTCGACCCCGCCACGAGCGACCTTAGAGTTTCCTGAACGGAATTCGGCCAGATGCCTGCAAAAGGACTAGACGCTGATGACCATCAGCCGATCCAGCCGCGCACGGTGAGCGTCCGCAGGAGTCCGTCACGCGTCGCCGTCCCACGATGGCCGGCCTTCGCCCGGATGTTGGCGATGTGCACCTTGAGCGTCCGCTCGCTCATCCCGAGCCGCGTCGCCACCTCGGCTCGGGTCCGATCGGCCCACTGCACCAGATACGCCTGAGCCACATCCCGCTCCCGGCCGGTCAGGACCTCCACCGGCACCGCAGCCCCCGGCCACGCGACCCGCTGACCGCCATCCACCTGGCGGACCACGGCCACCAGCTCTCGTGGGGCGTGGAGTCCGCTGACATAGGCAGAGGCTCCGGCGTCCCTCAGCGCTGCCACGCGGGGCACGGGCAGGGTGCCGCCCCAGACCACGGTGGGCCGGTCCCCCCTTCGCCTCGCCTCGAGCACGTGGAGGTCGCCAACCGCCACCAGCTCAGCGACGAGCAGGCCCGCTGTCGCCACCGGGTCGTCGACGACCTCGGACGAGATGCCGTGCTCCGTCAGCACCACGGCCACCGCATCGGCGTGCAGGCGCCACCGTGACCACACGGCGACGGCGGGCGGTGGGGGCATGGGAGCATCGTGCCCGATGACCACCCTCCCGCGTCTGGACCTCGTGCACACCTCCCCGGTGGTGTCCACGGCACTGCGCCACGCGCTGAGCGCCGGCCCCCAGGCCGTCCACGTCACGACGAGCGTCCACTCGTGGTCGGACTTCCAGCGGGAGTGGGACTTCGCTGGTGAGGTCGTCGTGCTGGACGCCCTGCTCGACGACCACGTACCACTCCCCCTCAAGGTGCGCGCCCTCACCCGCCTGGGCTCGCAGACCGTCGTCCTCGGGCCCGGCCGCGATCTGCCAGCCGCCCGCCGCTCGGGCGCCGAGGGGGCCGTGGCCTGGATCGAGCCGACGGCCGGGCTCGCCGCCACCGCCGAAGCCATCCGCCAGATCGCGCTCGGCAGCCCGCCACCTGACACGCGCATCGACCCCGCCGACCCACCGCTCGCCCACCTCACCGACCGAGAGCTGCAGGTGCTCGCCCTCTACGTCACCGCCCGCGGCCACACCCCCGCGCACCTGGGGCAGGTGCTCTCCCTTCGCACCGAGACCATCCGCAGCCACCTCGAGCGGGGACGAGCGCGCTACCGGGCCGCGGGGGTCCTGACCAACAACCGGGCTGCTCTGCGCCGCGCCCTGGTCGCCGACGGTTGGGCGCTCGAGCAGCAGGTGTGGATCGACGCCGGGCGGCCCTGAGGGCTTCGAGACGCTTTCCCTTCGAGACGCTTGCTGCGCAAGCTCCTCAGGGAGCGGGGGTACGGGAGCGGGTGCGGGAGCGGGTGCGGGGTGCGGGTATCGGCACGACGAAGGGCCCGCCTCCCCTGACGGGGAGACGGGCCCTTCGTGGTCGCTGACCGAGGTCAGCCCAGGATCACTTGAGGATCTTGGTGACGCGACCGGCGCCGACGGTGCGGCCACCCTCGCGGATGTTGAACTTCAGGCCCTCTTCCATGGCGATCGGCTGGATGAGCTCGACCTTCATGTCGGTGTTGTCGCCGGGCATGACCATCTCGGTGCCCTCGGGCAGCGTGACGACGCCGGTGACGTCCGTGGTCCGGAAGTAGAACTGCGGACGGTAGGAGTCGTAGAACGGCGTGTGACGGCCACCCTCCTCCTTCGACAGGATGTAGACCTGCGCCTCGAACTCGGTGTGCGGGGTGATCGAGCCCGGCTTGCAGATGACCTGCCCGCGCTCGACGTCCTCGCGCTTGGTGCCACGAAGGAGCAGACCGACGTTCTCACCGGCGCGACCCTCGTCGAGCAGCTTGCGGAACATCTCGATGCCCGTGACCGTGGTCTTGGCCGCGGGGCCCTCGTGGATGCCGACGATCTCGACGTCCTCGTTGACGTTGAGGATGCCGCGCTCGATACGACCGGTGACGACGGTGCCACGACCGGTGATCGTGAAGACGTCCTCGACCGGCATCATGAAGGGCTTGTCCAGGTCGCGCTCGGGCTCCGGGATGTAGGAGTCCACGGCGTCCATGAGCTCCATGATCGACTCGCCCCACTTGGCGTCACCCTCGAGCGCCTTGAGCGCCGAGACCTTGACGACCGGGACGTCGTCGCCCGGGAACTCGTAGGAGGACAGCAGCTCGCGGACCTCCATCTCGACGAGCTCCATGATCTCCTCGTCGTCCACCATGTCGGCCTTGTTGAGGGCAACGACGATGAAGGGAACGCCGACCTGGCGGGCCAGGAGCACGTGCTCCTTGGTCTGCGGCATGGGGCCGTCGGTGGCGGCGACCACGAGGATCGCGCCATCCATCTGAGCCGCACCGGTGATCATGTTCTTCACGTAGTCAGCGTGACCGGGGCAGTCGACGTGCGCGTAGTGACGCGACTCCGTCTGGTACTCGATGTGGGAGATCGAGATCGTGATCCCACGCTGCTTCTCTTCAGGAGCCTTGTCGATCGTGTCGAACGCCGAGGCCTCGTTGAGGTCAGGGAGCTTGTCGTGCAGCACGCGGGAGATCGCGGCAGTCAGCGTCGTCTTGCCATGGTCGATGTGACCAATGGTGCCGATGTTGACGTGCGGCTTGCTCCGCTCGAACTTTGCCTTCGCCACTGTTGTGTCCTCCTCAGGACGTCTTCTCGGTTACGCCTTATCCCGGCAGGGTGGCGTCGATTTTGGGGTAGTTGGGATGTTCCGTGTCGGGACCGACGGTAATGCTACCGGTCACTCGCCCCGGATCTTCTTGATGATCTCCTCGGCGACAGCCTTGGGGACCTCTGCATAGGAGTCGAACTCCATGGAGTAGTTGGCGCGGCCCTGGGTCTTCGACCGCAGGTCGCCGACGTAGCCGAACATCTCGGACAGCGGGACGAGGCCGGTGACGACCTTGGCTCCACTCACGTCCTCCATGGACTGGATCTGGCCACGGCGCGAGTTGATGTCGCCGATGACGTCGCCCATGTAGTCCTCGGGGGTACGCACCTCGACCTTCATCATCGGCTCCATGAGCACCGGGTCGGCCTTGCGGGCGGCCTCCTTGAAGGCCATCGAACCGGCGATCTTGAACGCCATCTCCGAGGAGTCGACGTCGTGGTACGCGCCATCGAGCAGCGTCGCCTTGACACCGACGACGGGGTAACCGGCCAGGACGCCGTACTGCATCGCGTCCTGGATGCCCGCGTCGACGCTGGGGATGTACTCACGCGGGATGCGACCACCGGTGACGGCGTTCTTGAACTCGTAGAGCTCGCCCTCGTTGTCCTCGGTCGTCTCCAGGGGCTCGAAGGTGAGCTGCACCTTGGCGAACTGACCCGAACCACCGGTCTGCTTCTTGTGCGTGTAGTCCAGCTTGACGACGGCCTTGCGGATCGTCTCGCGGTAGGCCACCTGCGGCTTGCCGATGTTGGCCTCGACCTTGAACTCGCGCTTCATCCGGTCGACGAAGACGTCCAGGTGGAGCTCGCCCATGCCGGCGATGATCGTCTGTCCGGTCTCCTCGTCGAGGGAGACCTGGAAGGTCGGGTCCTCGGCGACGAGACGCTGGATGGCGCCACCCAGCTTTTCCTGGTCGCCCTTGGTCTTGGGCTCGATGGCGACCTGGATGACCGGGGCGGGGAAGGACATCGACTCGAGGATGACCTGGTTGTTGACGTCACACAGGGTGTCACCCGTGGTGGTCTCCTTGAGACCGATCACCGCGTAGATGTGACCAGCCATGGCCTCACCGACGGGGTTCTCCTTGTTGGCGTGCATCTGGAAGAGCTTGCCGATGCGCTCCTTCTTGCCCTTGGTCGAGTTCATGACCTGGGTGCCCGGGTCGAGACGACCCGAGTAGACGCGGATGAAGGTCAGCGTCCCGAAGAAGGGGTGCGACGCGATCTTGAACGCGAGGGCCGAGAAGGGCTCCTCGGTGCTCGGCTTGCGCAGCACGACCTCGTCCTCGTTGCCGGGGGCGTGGCCCTCCATGGCGGGGACGTCGAGGGGGCTGGGCAGGTAGTCGCGCACCGCGTCGAGCACGGGCTGGACGCCACGGTTCTTGAAGGCGGAACCACAGAAGATCGGGTACAGCTCCGAGTTGACCGTGAGCTTGCGGATGCCCGCCTTCAGCTCGTCGTTGGTCAGCTCCTCGCCACCGAGGTACTTCTCCATGAGCTCGTCATCGGACTCGGCGACGCGCTCGATGATGGCGTTGCGGTACTCGACGGCCTTGTCCTGCAGGTCCTCGGGGATCTCACGAACCTCGTAGGACGCACCCAGGGTGACGTCACCCTTGGCGTCGCCGGGCCACACGAGCGCCTTCATCTGGATGAGGTCGACGACCCCGATGAAGTCGTTCTCGGCACCGATCGGCAGCTGCATGACCAGGGGCTCCGCACCGAGGCGGTCCTTGATCGTGTCGATGGTGAAGTAGAAGTCGGCGCCCAGCTTGTCCATCTTGTTGACGAAGGCGATGCGGGGGACGTCGTACTTGTCCGCCTGACGCCAGACCGTCTCCGACTGGGGCTCGACGCCCTCCTTGCCGTCGAAGACGGCGACGGCACCGTCGAGGACGCGCAGGGAGCGCTCGACCTCGACCGTGAAGTCGACGTGACCCGGGGTGTCGATGATGTTGATCTGGGTGTCATCCCAGAAGGAGGTGACCGCGGCGGACGTGATCGTGATGCCGCGCTCCTTCTCCTGCTCCATCCAGTCCGTGGTGGAGGCACCGTCGTGCGTCTCGCCCAGCTTGTGGTTGACGCCGGTGTAGAAAAGGATGCGCTCAGTCGTCGTCGTCTTGCCGGCGTCGATGTGCGCCATGATGCCGATGTTGCGGACCTTGGTCAGGTCCGTCAGGACGTCCTGTGCCACTCGTTATCTCATCTCGCTCGTTGCGGTCGTGTCTGCCCGGGAGGGCGGTGGGGTCGGGGCCACCGCGGATGGCGGCCCCGACCTGCTGTCACCAGCGGTAGTGCGCGAAGGCCTTGTTGGACTCGGCCATCTTGTGCGTGTCCTCGCGACGCTTGACCGCGGCACCGAGGCCGTTGCTCGCGTCGAGGATCTCGTTCATGAGGCGCTCGGTCATCGTCTTCTCACGACGCTGACGCGAGTACCCGACGAGCCAGCGCAGCGACAGGGTCGTGGCGCGGCCCGGCTTGACCTCGATCGGCACCTGGTAGGTCGCGCCACCGACACGGCGGGACTTGACCTCCAGGGACGGGCGGACGTTGTCCAGGGCGCGCTTGAGCGTCTGGACGGGGTCGGTGCCGGTCTTCTCACGGACACCCTCGAGGGCGTCGTAGACGATGGCCTCGGCGATGGACTTCTTGCCATCGAGGAGGATCTTGTTGACCAGCTGGGTCACCAGCGGGGACTGGTAGACCGGGTCGATGACGAGCGGCCGCTTCGGGGCGGGACCCTTGCGAGGCATTACTTCTTCTCCTTCTTGGCGCCGTAACGGCTGCGGGCCTGCTGACGACCCTTGACACCCTGGGTGTCGAGGGACCCGCGGACGATCTTGTAACGGACACCGGGGAGGTCCTTCACTCGGCCACCGCGCACGAGCACGATGGAGTGCTCCTGCAGGTTGTGACCGACGCCCGGGATGTAGGCGGTGACCTCGATGCCGCTCGTCAGGCGCACGCGGGCGACCTTACGAAGGGCGGAGTTCGGCTTCTTGGGGGTGGTGGTGTACACACGCGTGCACACTCCACGGCGCTGCGGCGAGCCCTTGAGGGCAGGCGTGGCGGCCTTGGACGGCTTGTCCTGCCGGCCCTTGCGCACCAGCTGGTTGATGGTAGGCAACCTGTGTCTCCGTACGTCGTTGATGTTGTCTGCACCGGACGGGCGGACCCGACCGGTACTCCTTGGATGCCACCTGCGACCCCCGCACTCGGGCGTGTCGCTGGTGGTGCTCCCCCCTGCACTCCCCTGCGCGATCAACTGGATCGCGCCAAGGCGCCCGGCGAGAGGTGCGAGAACGGTCATCTGCGACCCTCCTCGACGCGCGTCACGGCACAGCCATGCCACGCACGCTGACCAACGATACCGGCGCGCCCCGCAGCGTCACAAATCGGTATCCCCGGGCCCCTCCGGCCCGGTGGCGCGATCGGTCGTCAGACGATGCGGTCGAAGGCCTGCGCGTACCTGAAGTCGCCGGCCATCTCGGGTCGCCAGGCGCGCAGGGTCAGCGCCTGGAAGTAGCGGTCCTCCCAGTCCCCCGGGGAGCCGATGCCCAGCCGGGACGCCGGGACGAAGCCGAAGAACCCGTAGTACTCCGGGTCGCCGAGGAGCACGACGACGGGCTCGGCGGCCTGCTCGGCGCTGGCGACGACGGACATGACCAAGGCGGCACCGATGCCCTGCTGCTGGTGATCGGGTCGGACCGAGATCGGGCCGAGCCCCACCGACGGTGCACCGTCGAGGCTCGCGCGGCTGCAGACCACGTGGCCGACGATCTCACCGTCGAGCTCGGCGACGAAGGTCAGCTCGTCGATGACCGAGCCGTCGGAGCGCAGGCCGCGGATCAACTCGCGCTCGACGGACTCCCTTCGCCCCTGTGGAATGCCGAAGGCGGCGTCGTGCAGCTCCTGGGTCGCGCGCGCGTCGCGCGGGCTCTCCCGGCGGATGATCAGGTCGTCGCGCATCAGTACCGGTCCGTGATCCAGTGGCTGTTGCCACTCAGGAAGGCCCCGAGGTAGACCGCGGCCACCACGAGCAGGACGACGGTCACGATGGTGGCGTCGCTGCGGGAGCGCCGCGCGAAGGTGGTCACCGCGGCGGCCGCGAGGACCAGCGCCAGCAGCTTGGACACACCACCGGGCTTCAGCAGCAGCACCAGCGCCCCGACGGCCAGGACCGCGCCCAGCGTCCAGCGCGCCGCGGTGGCGCGCACCGACATCGGCTGGTCACGTTGGTCCCCGGTCATGGGCACATCCTCTCCCATGGTTGCGCTCGTGCGTGCATGACGAAGGGGGTCGGTCGCCATCGCGGCGACCGACCCCCTTCGTGCTGGTGCTGACGATCAGCCCTTGGCCGCGGCCTTGAGGGCGCTGCCGGCGGACAGCTTGGCGGCGTAGCCACCGGGGATGGTCATCTCGGCGCCGGTCTGCGGGTTGCGGCCCTTGCGCTCGGCACGCTCGACGCGCTCGAGGCTGAAGAAACCGGGGACGGTGACCTTCTCGCCCTTGGCAACGTTGTCGGACAGGACCGCCTGGAGGGCAGTGATGACCTCGGACGCCGCGGAAGCGGACACACCGGCCTTCTCGGCGACGGCGCTGGCGAGCTCAGACTTGTTCATGTGGGATCTCCATCTGTGAAGTTCGTAGGTCGAACAAGGCCAATCAACCACGAACACGGGGCCATCGTCGACTTGAACCTCGGCGTGTTTCCCTTGATTTTCCGGCGATCTTCGGCGTGCGGCCACCAAATTGACCACATCCGTCACGTTGGCACCACCCGGCGATGTCGGAGCATGACGAAGGGGGTGCCACCGCGATCGCGGTGACACCCCCTCGAGCGAGTCGGCTCAGACGTCCAGGTCGAGGTCGTCGAGACGGATCGCCTCGCCGGACCCCGGACCGAAGACCGGGTACGCGTACTCGTCGTAGTTGGGCAGCGAGTACATCGCGGCCTTGGCCTCCTCGGTGGGCTCGACGTCCACGTTGCGGTAGCGGGGCAGGCCCGTACCGGCGGGGATCAGCTTGCCGAGGATGACGTTCTCCTTCAGACCCAGCAGCGGGTCCGAGCGACCCTCCATCGCGGCCTCGGTGAGGACGCGGGTCGTCTCCTGGAAGGAGGCGGCGGAGAGCCAGGAGTCCGTGGCCAGCGAGGCCTTGGTGATCCCCATGAGCTCCGGGCGACCCGAGGCCGGGCGACCGCCCTCGGACACGACGCGACGGTTCTCGATCTCGAAGCGGGCGCGCTCGGCGAGCATGCCCGGCAGCAGACCGGTGTCGCCGGCCTCGAGGATCGTGATCCGGCGCAGCATCTGCCGCACGATGATCTCGATGTGCTTGTCGTGGATCGACACACCCTGCTGGCGGTAGACCTTCTGCACCTCGTCGACGAGGTGCTTCTGGGCGTGACGCGGGCCGAGGATGCGCAGGACCTGCTTGGGGTCGATGGCGCCCTGGGTCAGCTGGGTGCCGACGGTGACGCGCTCGCCGTCCTCGATGAGCAGGCGCGAACGCTTGCTCACGGGGTAGGCGTGCTCCTCGCCGTCGCGGTCGGCGACGAGCAGCAGACGACGACCCTTGTCGGTCTCCTCGATCGTGACGCGGCCGTCGGCCTCGGCGATCGGGGCGACACCCTTGGGGGTACGCGCCTCGAAGAGCTCGACGACACGCGGCAGACCCTGCGTGATGTCGTCACCGGCCACACCACCGGTGTGGAAGGTACGCATCGTCAGCTGGGTACCGGGCTCACCGATCGACTGGGCCGCGACGATGCCGACGGCCTCGCCGATGTCGACGAGCTGACCGGTGGCCAGGCTGCGCCCGTAGCACTTGGCGCAGGTGCCGACCTTGGACTCGCAGGTGAGCACCGAGCGGATCTTCACCTCGTCGACGCCGGCCTGGTAGAGCCGGTCGATGACGACGTCACCGAGGTCGGACCCGGCCTCGGCCAGGACTGCACCCTCGTGCTCGACCGCAGCGGCGACGCACCGGCCGTAGACGGTGAACTCGACCTCGTCGTGGATACGACGGGTGCCGGTCAGCTCGTCGTGCTGCGCGATCGGCATGGTCAGACCACGCTCGGTCCCGCAGTCGTCCTCGCGGACGATGACGTCCTGGGAGACGTCGACGAGACGACGCGTCAGGTAGCCGGAGTCGGCGGTACGAAGGGCGGTGTCGGCCAGACCCTTGCGAGCACCGTGCGTCGAGATGAAGAACTCGACGACGGACAGACCCTCACGGAAGTTCGTGCGGATCGGGCGAGGGATGATCTCGCCCTTCGGGTTGGCCATGAGGCCACGCATACCGGCGATCTGGCGCAGCTGGAACCAGTTACCACGAGCACCCGAGCTGACCATCCGATAGATCGGGTTGTCCTTCGGGAAGTTCTCCTGCATCTCGGTGGAGACCTCGTTGGTCGCCTGGGTCCAGATCTCGATCTGCTCCTGACGACGCTCGTCGTCGGTGATCAGACCGCGCTCGTACTGCTTCTGGACCTTGGTCGCCTTCTCCTCGTAGACCGCGAGGATCTCCGGCTTGCGCGGCGGGGTCACGACGTCGGACAGCGCGACCGTGGTGCCCGAGCGGGAGGCCCAGTGGAAACCGGCCTCCTTGAGGGCGTCCAGGGAGGCTGCGACCTGCACCTTGGTGTAGCGCTCGGCGAGGTCGTTGACGATCGTCGACAGACGCTTGCGGTCGACCGGCTCGTTGACGAAGGGGTAGTCCTCCGGCAGCGTGCCGTTGAACACCGCACGACCCAGGGTCGTCTCGGCCGTCCACTGCTTGATCAGGCCCTGCTCGTCGGGCTCGGCACCCTCGGGCAGCTGGCCGGCCGGGGGGACGATGTCCTCGAGGCGGACCCGGATCGGCGTGCCGATCTTGATCTCACCGGCGTCGAAGGCCATGCGGGCCTCGGACGTCGACGAGAAGGAGCGGGGACGCTCGGTCTCCAGCGGCACCTCGGAGGTGAGGTGGAAGAGACCGATGATCATGTCCTGGGTCGGCATCGTGACGGGGCGACCGTCAGCCGGCTTGAGGATGTTGTTGCTCGAGAGCATCAGGATCCGGGCCTCGGCCTGGGCCTCCGCGCTGAGCGGGAGGTGCACGGCCATCTGGTCACCGTCGAAGTCCGCGTTGAAGGCGGTGCAGACGAGCGGGTGGATCTGGATGGCCTTGCCCTCGATGAGCTGCGGCTCGAAGGCCTGGATGCCCAGACGGTGCAGCGTGGGCGCGCGGTTGAGCAGGACCGGGTGCTCGGTGATGACCTCTTCGAGGACGTCCCACACCACGGACCGGTGACGCTCGACCATGCGCTTGGCCGACTTGATGTTCTGGGCGTGGTCGAGGTCGACGAGCCGCTTCATGACGAAGGGCTTGAAGAGCTCGAGCGCCATGGCCTTGGGCAGACCGCACTGGTGCAGCTTCAGCTGCGGGCCGACGACGATGACCGAACGGCCCGAGTAGTCGACGCGCTTGCCGAGGAGGTTCTGGCGGAAGCGCCCCTGCTTGCCCTTGAGCATGTCGGAGAGCGACTTCAGCGGACGGTTGCCCGGTCCGGTGACCGCACGACCGCGACGACCGTTGTCGAAGAGGTTGTCGACGGCCTCCTGCAGCATCCGCTTCTCGTTGTTGACGATGATCTCGGGCGCGCCGAGGTCAAGCAGTCGCTTGAGACGGTTGTTGCGGTTGATGACACGGCGGTACAGGTCGTTGAGGTCGGAGGTCGCGAAGCGGCCACCGTCCAGCTGGACCATCGGGCGCAGGTCCGGCGGGATGACCGGGACGGCGTCCAGGACCATGCCCGCGGGCTTGTTGTCCGTGGTGAGGAAGGCGGTGACGACCTTGAGGCGCTTGAGCGCGCGGGTCTTCTTCTGCCCCTTGCCGGTCGCGATGATCTCGCGCAGCTTCTCGGACTCGGCCTGGAGGTCGAAGGTCTCCAGACGCTTCTGGATCGCCGCGGCACCCATGCCGCCCTCGAAGTACAGACCGAAGCGGTCACGCATCTCGCGGTAGAGGACCTCGTCGCCCTCGAGGTCCTGGACCTTGAGGTTCTTGAAGCGGTCCCAGACCTGCGCGAGACGCTCGACCTGAAGGTCGGCACGCTTGCGGATCTGGTTCATCTCGCGCTCGGCGGAGTCACGCACCTTGCGCTTGGCGTCGGACTTGGCGCCCTCGGCCTCGAGCTCGGCGATGTCCTTCTCGAGCTTCTGCGCGCGGGTCTCGACGTCCGCGTCGCGGCGGTTCTCGAGCTCCTTCTTCTCCGCGTCGATCTGCGCCTCGAGGGAGGGCAGGTCGGTGTGGCGCTGGTCCACGTCGACGCTGGTGATCATGTAGGCGGCGAAGTAGATGACCTTCTCGAGGTCCTTCGGCGCCAGGTCGAGCAGGTAGCCAAGGCGCGACGGGACGCCCTTGAAGTACCAGATGTGGGTGACGGGCGCAGCGAGCTCGATGTGACCCATGCGCTCACGGCGAACGCCGGCGCGGGTGACCTCGACGCCGCAGCGCTCGCAGATGATGCCCTTGAAGCGGACCCGCTTGTACTTGCCGCAGGAGCACTCCCAGTCCCGGGTGGGGCCGAAGATCCGCTCGCAGAAGAGGCCCTCCTTCTCGGGCTTCAGGGTGCGGTAGTTGATGGTTTCAGGCTTTTTGACCTCGCCGTGGCTCCAGTTGCGGATGTCTTCCGCGGAGGCCAGGCCGATGCGCAACTCGTCGAAGAAGTTGACGTCCAGCACGATGTGCTTCCTTCTCTCGTTCTCGAGGATGACTCGATAAGTTCTGTTGTCCGTGCGGCGGCGATGCGCCAGCACACGGACCGTGGGGAGGAGCGGACCGGGGGCTCGCGGGGCAGTGCCCGCGAGCCCCCCGGACCGTTAGACCTCCTCGACGCTGCTCGGCTCGCGCCGGGACAGGTCGATGCCGAGCTCTTCCGCCGCGCGGAAGACATCGTCCTCGCTGTCGCGCATCTCGATGGTGCCGCCCTCGGAGTTGAGGACCTCCACGTTGAGGCAGAGGGACTGCATCTCCTTGATGAGCACCTTGAAGGACTCAGGGATGCCGGGCTCCGGGATGTTCTCGCCCTTGACGATGGCCTCGTAGACCTTGACGCGACCGGTCACGTCGTCGGACTTGATCGTCAGGAGCTCCTGGAGCGCGTAGGAGGCGCCGTAGGCCTCGAGGGCCCACACCTCCATCTCGCCGAAGCGCTGACCACCGAACTGGGCCTTACCACCGAGCGGCTGCTGGGTGATCATCGAGTACGGCCCGGTGCTGCGCGCGTGGATCTTGTCGTCCACGAGGTGGTGCAGCTTCAGGATGTACATGTAGCCGACGGACACCGGGGCCGGGTACGGGTCACCGGTGCGGCCGTCGAAGAGGTTGGCCTTGCCGGAGCGGTCGATCAGGCGGACACCGTCACGCGTGGGCGTCGTCGAGTCCAGCAGACCCGCGATCTCGTGCTCGTCGGCACCGTCGAAGACGGGGCTGGCGACACGAGTGTCGGCCGGAGCCTCACGCGCGTCCTGCGGGATCATCGCCGCCCAGTCAGGGTTGCCGTCGATCTTCCACCCGCGGCTGGCTGCCCAACCCAAGTGCAGCTCCATGATCTGGCCGATGTTCATTCGACCGGGGACACCGAGCGGGTTGAGGATGACGTCGACCGGCGTGCCGTCCTCCATGAAGGGCATGTCCTCGACCGGGAGGATCTTGGAGATGACGCCCTTGTTGCCGTGGCGGCCGGCAAGCTTGTCACCGTCGGTGATCTTGCGCTTGTTGGCCACGTAGACGCGGACGAGCTGGTTGACGCCCGGGGGCAGCTCATCGCCCTCGTCCTTGTCGAAGACCTTGACCGCGATGACGGTCCCGGTCTCGCCGTGGGGCACCTTCATCGACGTGTCGCGGACCTCGCGGGCCTTCTCACCGAAGATGGCGCGCAGCAGGCGCTCCTCCGGGGTCAGCTCGGTCTCGCCCTTGGGCGTGACCTTGCCGACGAGAAGGTCGCCGTCGCGGACCTCGGCGCCGATGCGGATGATCCCGCGCTCGTCGAGGTCCGCGAGGACCTCCTCGGAGACGTTGGGGATGTCCCGGGTGATCTCCTCCGGGCCGAGCTTGGTGTCGCGGGCGTCGACCTCGTGCTCCTCGATGTGGATCGAGGAGAGGACGTCGTCCTGCACCAGACGCTGGCTGAGGATGATCGCGTCCTCGTAGTTGTAGCCCTCCCACGGCATGAAGGCCACGAGCAGGTTGCGACCCAGCGCCATCTCGCCACCGTCGGTGGCGGGACCATCGGCGATGAGCTGACCGGCCTCGACACGCTGTCCCTCGGACACCATGACGCGCTGGTTGTAGCTGTTGCCCTGGTTGGACCGGGTGAACTTCATCATCTTGTAGGTCTTGCTGCCGCCCTCGTCCTGCGTGACGGTGACGAGCTCGGCAGAGACCTCGGTGACGACGCCGGCCTTCTCGGCACGGACCACGTCACCGGAGTCGAGCGCGGCGCGGTACTCCATGCCGGTGCCCACGTAGGGGGCCTCGGCCTGGACCAACGGCACGGCCTGACGCTGCATGTTGGCGCCCATGAGCGCACGGTTGGCGTCGTCGTGCTCGAGGAAGGGGATCATCGCCGTCGCGGCCGAGACCATCTGGCGCGGCGAGACGTCCATGTAGTCGACGTCCTCGGCGGGGATCTGGTCGACCTCGCCACCCTTGGTGCGGGCGAGGACGCGCTCCTCGGCGAAGTTGCCGTCGTCGAGCAGGACGGCGTTGGCCTGGGCGACCACGACCTTGTCCTCCTCGTCCGCGGAGATGTAGTCGATGTCGTCGGTGACGCGACCGTCGACCACCTTGCGGTACGGGGTCTCGATGAAGCCGAAGGGGTTGATCCGCCCGTAGGACGCGAGCGAGCCGATCAGACCGATGTTGGGACCCTCAGGGGTCTCGATCGGGCACATGCGGCCGTAGTGCGACGGGTGGACGTCACGGACCTCCATCTGGGCGCGGTCACGGGAGATACCACCCGGGCCCAGCGCGTTGAGGCGACGCTTGTGCGTCAGCCCCGACAGAGGGTTGTTCTGGTCCATGAACTGCGACAGCTGGCTGGTGCCGAAGAACTCCTTGATGGAGGCGACGACCGGCCGGATGTTGATCAGGGTCTGCGGCGTGATGGCCTCGACGTCCTGGGTGGTCATCCGCTCGCGGACGACCCGCTCCATGCGGGAGAGCCCGGTGCGCACCTGGTTCTGGATGAGCTCGCCGACACTGCGCACCCGGCGGTTGCCGAAGTGGTCGATGTCGTCGGTCTCGACCGGCACCTCGAAGGGCTCGCCGTCACGCACACCCGGCAGGGTGCGCTGGTCGGCGTGCAGCGCGACCAGGTACTTGAGGGTCGCGACGATGTCCTCGAGCGTGAGCACGGAGGAGCTGAGGTCGGCCTCGAGGCCCAGCTTGCGGTTGACCTTGTAGCGACCGACCTTGGCCAGGTCGTAGCGCTTGGGGTTGAAGTAGAGGTTGTCGAGCAGGTTCTGCGCGGCCTCACGCGTCGGCGGCTCGCCGGGGCGCAGCTTGCGGTAGATGTCGAGCAGCGCGGCGTCCTGGTCCTCGACCGTGTCCTTCTCGAGGGTGGCGCGCATCGAGTCGTACTCGCCGAACTCCTCGAGGATCTCGGCGGTTGTCATGCCCAGCGCCTTGAGCAGGACGGTGACCGACTGCTTGCGCTTGCGGTCGACGCGCACGCCGACGAGGTCGCGCTTGTCGACCTCGAACTCGAGCCACGCACCGCGGCTCGGGATGACCTTGGTCGAGTAGATGTCCTTGTCGGACGTCTTGTCGGCGCTGCGCTCGAAGTAGACGCCCGGGCTGCGGACGAGCTGCGAGACGACGACGCGCTCGGTGCCGTTGATGATGAAGGTGCCGCGCTCGGTCATGAGCGGGAAGTCGCCCATGAAGACCGTCTGGCTCTTGATCTCGCCGGTCTCGGCGTTCATGAACTCGGCCGTGACGAAGAGGGGCGCGGAGTAGGTCTGGTCCCGCTCCTTGCACTCGTCGACGGAGTACTTGGGCTCTTCGAAGCGGCTCTCCCTGAAGGAGAGGCTCATCGAGCCGGAGAAGTCCTCGATGGGGGAGATCTCCTCGAAGATCTCCTCCAGTCCAGGACGCTCGGGGACGTCACGTCGACCGGCATCCAGAGCAGCGGCTACGCGCTCCTGCCACTTCTCGTTTCCGAGGAGCCAGTCAAAGCTCTCGGTCTGCAAGGCCAGGAGGTCGGGGACCTCCAGAGGCTCGCGGATCTTCGCGAAGGACAGACGGCCAGAAGCCGTCCGTGCGGTGGACATCGGGGAAGCGGTGCGCGAGGCAGCCAAGGATGGATCCTTCCACGGGCCTTGAGGGTCGGGCGGCGCTGCGGGGCTCCCGGTCGCACTCCGACGGGCACTCAACACACCTCGGCACTGAGGGGATTCGAGCGATCAGACGGAGTCACGGCAGGACTAAGGCAGCGCAAAGCGACAGCATAGTCCCAGAAACACACAAGTGTCCAACCCGGTCGGGCCGACGGCGCGACGGTGGTCAACGGCCCCTCGTCACGGGTGGTGACGGTGCCGGATCAATCGACGCCATGAGAATGGATCACGAGACGGACGACGTCAAGGCCCCCACTCGGCGGGTCGCAACCTCATCCGGCCCTGTGGACCTCCCTTCGTCTCGTCCTAGGGTGTGTCCATGGAGATCCGTGCCGTCCGTCGCCGTCGTCGCCGCCGCGACGTCCGTCGCATGGTGCGTCGGACCGCCGCCGGTGCGCTGACCACCCAGCTGGCCACTGTCGCAGGGCTGCTCGTCTTCGACAGCGTGCGACGCAAGGACCGCCCCGACCGGGAGTTCCCCCACCGTCTCGGCGAGCCCGTGCCGGTCGACGGTGGCGAGGTGCGCATCTACACCTTCGGCGAGCACCTCTTCGAGGACATGCTCGCCGACATCGAGGCGGCGACCGATCGCATCTACTTCGAGACCTACATCTGGAAGGGCGACGCCGTGGGGCGACGCTTCCGCCAGGCGCTGGTCGACGCCCACGAGCGCGGTGTCGACGTCTACATCGTCTTCGACACCTTCGCCAACCTCGTCGTGCCCAAGGACTTCTACAAGGGCCTCCCGACGGGCATCCACGTCAGGCGCCACCCCCTCGTGACCGGTGGCGCGAAGTTCCTCTTCCCGAGCCACTGGGGCCGCAACCACCGCAAGCTGCTCGTCGTCGACCGCACGGCCGCCTACCTCGGCGGCTACAACATCGGCCAGGACTACGCCAACCGCTGGCGGGACACCCATGCGCGCTACAGCGGCGACATGGTCGTCGAGCTGGAGAATGCCTTCGTCGACTACTGGAACCACTACGGCGGCCGGCCCGCGCTCCCCCAGCCGGCCCGGCGCACCTGGAGCCGCGAGATGCGGGTGCACCGCAACCTGCCCGCCGACATGGTCTACCCGATCCGCAACATGTACCTCGAGGCGATCGACCGCGCCGACACCCGCGTCTGGCTCACGACCGCCTACCTCATCCCCGACGACGCCTTCGTCCGCAGCCTCGTGCAGGCCGCGCAGCGCGGGGTCGACGTCCGGCTGATCGTCCCCCACTTCAGCAACCACATCGTCGCCGACTGGCTCAGCCGGGTGACCTACGAGCGCCTGCTGCAGGGAGGCGTGCGGCTGCTGCGCTTCGAGAACGCCATGGTGCACGCCAAGACCGCCACGATCGACGGCATCTGGTCGACGATCGGCACCGCCAACATCGACCGGCTGAGCCTGGCCGGCAACTACGAGGTCAACATGGAGATCCTCGACGCCGACGTCGCCCGACGCATGGAGGAGATCTTCGACCTCGACTCCGGCAACTGCACCGAGCTGACGCTCGACGAGTGGACGCGGCGCCCGCTCGCCGCTCGCGTCTCCGAGGGGATTCTCTCCCCCTGGCGCCCGCTGCTGTAGACGGCCCTTCGAGACGGCGCTGGCGCGCCTCCTCAGGGCGCGTGAGAGGCCCGCACGACGAAGGGCGGGTCGCACCGTGAGGTGCGACCCGCCCTTCGGCAGATCAGTGCCCGTCAGAGACGGGCGAAGATCACTTGAGCTCGACGGTGGCGCCAGCGCCCTCGAGGGCCTCCTTGGCCTTCGAGGCAGCGTCCTTGTCGACCTTCTCGAGGACGGGCTTGGGGGCGCCGTCAACGAGGTCCTTGGCCTCCTTGAGACCGAGGCTCGTGAGCGCGCGGACCTCCTTGATGACCTGGATCTTCTTGTCGCCAGCGGCGGTCAGGATGACGTCGAACTCGTCCTGCTCCTCCTCGGCGGCGGCCTCGCCACCACCAGCGGCGGGGGCACCCGCGACGGCAACCGGGGCCGCGGCGGTGACCTCGAAGGTCTCCTCGAACTGCTTCACGAACTCGGAGAGCTCGATGAGGGTCATTTCCTTGAAGGCCTCAAGGAGCTCGTCGGTGCTGAGCTTCGCCATGATGGGCGTCCTTTCGCAAACGTTTGTGCCGTGAGTGGCGTGTGTGTACTGCGGTCCGAGGCGGGTTGCCTCAGGCCTCGTCGCCACCCTCGGGGGTGGACTCGGTGGCGGGCGCGGCCTCGGCTGCGTCCTCCGGGGCGTCGGTCGAAACCGGGCCCTGCTCCTCGACCTTCGCGCGCAGCGCGTCGACGACGCGAGCCGTCTGCGCGAGCGGCGCGTTGAAGAGGTAAGCGGCCTGGGTGAGCTGAGCCTTCATGGCCCCAGCAAGCTTGCCCAGGAGAACCTCGCGCGACTCAAGCTTCGCGAGCTTCTCGATGTCCTCCGGCGTGAGCGGGTTCCCGTCCAGGAGCCCACCCTTGATCACCAGGAGGGGGTTGTCCTTGGCGAAGTCACGCAGACCCTTCGCGGCCTCGACGGGGTCGCCCTCGACGAAGGCGATCGCGTTGGGTCCGACGAGCTGGCCCTCGAAGGCGGACTCGACGCCCGCCTCCTTGGCAGCGCGCTCGGTCAGCGTGTTCTTCACCACGGAGTAGGTCGCGTTGCCACGGAGCTTGCTCCGCAGCTCTCCGAGCTGCGCCACGGTCAGACCGCGGTACTCCGTGATCACGGCCGCGGTCGACGTGCGGAACTTGTCCGCCATGTCGGCAATAGCGGCGTCCTTCTCGGCGTTCGCCATGCGGGCCTCCCTTCTCGTGTGGTACCACCGGGGCCCGAGACGAAAAAGGGAGCCCCGCGCAGGCACGGGACTCCGGGACGCCTCCACGAGGGGAAGCGTCGGTGTCAGTGTCCTGCGCTGGTCGCCCGCTCTCGCGGAACCTTCAGTCATCCCTGCGAGCAGTGATGACAACCGGCGGTCAATGGTCGTTGGTCAGCGTACGGCAGCCACACCTCGCCGACCAAATCGTGGACGACGAAGGGGGCTGCCCCCCTTCGCGGGAAGCAGCCCCCTCGGCCTCGAGATGCTTGCTGCGCAAGCTCCTCAGCCAGCGTGGTGCTGGGTGATCGTCAGATCAGGCGCCGGTGACCTGGTCGGCGGCGACCGGGGTGGCCTCGTCGAGCAGGTTCTTCACGCGGGTGCTGTCGAGCTGGATGCCCGGGCCCATGGTCGTGCTCAGCACGGCCTTGGTGATGTAGCGACCCTTGGAGGCGGAGGGCTTGAGGCGGAGGATCTCCTCGAGCGCGCTCTGGTAGTTCTCGACCAGCTTGGTCTCGTCGAAGCTCACCTTGCCGATGATGAAGTGCAGGTTGGCGTGCTTGTCGTTGCGGAACTCGATCTTGCCGCCCTTGATGTCCGTGACGGCCTTGGCCGTGTCCATCGTGACCGTGCCGGTCTTGGGGTTGGGCATGAGACCACGGGGACCGAGGACCTTGCCGAGACGACCGACCTTGCCCATGAGGTCCGGGGTGGCGACGACGGCGTCGAAGTCCATCCACCCGCCCTGGATCTTCTCGAGCAGGTCGTCCGAGCCGACGAAGTCGGCGCCGGCCTCACGGGCGGCGTCGGCCTTGTCGCCGTTGGCGAAGACGAGGACGCGGGCGGTCTTGCCCGTGCCGTGGGGCAGGTTGACCGTGCCGCGGACCATCTGGTCGGCCTTGCGGGGGTCGATGCCGAGACGGAAGACGACCTCGACGGTCTCGTCGTAGGACTTCTTGGCGCCGTCCTTGGCGAGGCGGATGGCCTCGAGGGGGGCGTAGGCCAGGTCCTGGTCGATCTTCTCTGCCGCGGCGCGGTAGCTCTTGCTGCGCTTCATGTGCTGCTCCTTGGTGGTGGTGGAGTCGTGGTGCGGACCAGCGCTGGCCCTCCCACGGGTGGTGCTTCGGGTCAGATCCCCGGGGTCTCGATGCCCATCTGACGAGCGGTGCCGGCGATGATCTTCATCGCGGCGTCGATGTCGTGGGCGTTGAGGTCAGGCATCTTGGTCTCGGCGATCTCGCGGACCTGGTCCTTGGTCAGCGAGGCGACCTTGACCTTGTGCGGCTCGCCCGATGCCTTCTTGACTCCGGCGGCCTTCTTGATCAGCTCGGAGGCCGGCGGGGTCTTGGTGATGAAGGTGAACGAGCGGTCCTCGTAGACCGTGATCTCGACCGGCACGACATTGCCGCGCATGTCCGCCGTGGCGTCGTTGTACGCCTTGACGAACTCCATGATGTTGACGCCGTGCTGGCCGAGGGCCGGGCCGACGGGCGGGGCCGGGGTGGCGGCGCCTGCCTGGATCTGGAGCTTGATGTAGCCGGAGACCTTCTTGCTCTTGGGGGGCATGCGGTGTTCCTACTTCCTGTTGGTGGGCCGACGCCGTGGGCGATGACCCGGTTGCATCACGAAGGCGAAGCCTTCGTGGTTGGTGCTCTTAAGTTGTGACCAACCCGACCATGCGGGGAGTTCGGGGGGCTCGGGGCGCAGGTCGCGCAGCGACCGTGAGCCCCGAGGGATCAGATCTTGGCGACCTGGTGGAAGCCGAGCTCGACCGGGGTCTCCCGGCCGAAGATGGAGACGAGGACCTTCAGCTTCTGGCTCTCCGGGATGATCTCGGAGATCGAGGCGGGCATCGTCTCGAAGGGGCCGTCCATGACCGTGACCGACTCACCGATCTCGAAGTCGACGTCCATCGCACTGGACGAACCAGCCTGCGCGGGCGCGCCACCACCGGTGGCGGCAGCGGCGGGCTTCTCGAGGTCGGTCGGCTTGATCATCGTGAAGACCTCGTCGAGGCTCAGCGGCACCGGGTCGTGGGCGTTGCCGACGAAGCCGGTAACACCGGGCGTGTGGCGCACGGCGCCCCAGGACTCGTCGGTCAGGTCCATGCGCACGAGGACGTAACCGGGCATGCGCGGCTGCTTGCGCACCTTCTTCTGGCCGGCCTTGATCTCGGTGACCTCGTCGATGGTGACAGCCACCTCGAAGATGTACTCCTCCATGTCGAGGTTGGCGACACGGGTCTCGAGGTTGTGCTTCACGCGGTTCTCGTAGCCCGCGTAGGTGTGGATGACGTACCAGTCGCCGAACTTGCTCGCCAGGTCGTCCTTGAACGCCTTGACCGGGTCCTCGGAGTCCTCGGGCAGGACGTCGCCGTCCTCGTCCGTGTCGTCCGTGTCGTCAGTGTCGGCCTGCGCGTCAGCGTCGACCTCGGAGGCGTCCTCGGCAGCGGCCTGCTCGGCGGCCGCCTCCGCGAGTGCCTCGTCGGCGGCGCGGGCGTCGTCGGCCTCCTGGGCAGAAGGGAGGTCAGCCGGCGGCTGCGCGGCGTGCTCGGCCTGCTCGGCGGCGACGACGCTCGAGGTGCCCTCATTTTCCTGGGGCTCGGGGGTCTGGGCCTGCTCGGACATGACCTGGTTCCTCACTTCGACTACTACGGCGGCGCAGGTGCGCGCCCGGACTGCGGTTGGTACGGCGGCGTCAGCCGCCGAACACCCAGAGCACGCCACGGGTGAAGACGGCGTCCAGGCCGGCGACGATGAGCATCATCACGGCCACGAAGACGATGACGACGAGCGTGTAGTTGATCAGCTCGGACCGCGTCGGTCGGACGACCTTGCGGAGCTCGTCGAGCACCTGGGCCAGGAAGAGGCCGATCGACCCGAAGAAGCGAGAGATCGGGTTGCCGCTCTTCGGTCCGCGCCGCGCGTTGGTCGGCTGCGCTCCGAGCTGGCTCACGTCGTCTCTTCTCATCCGGGATCACCTGGCTGCGCAACGGGTGTCGTGCAACGCAGGGCAGGAGGGACTCGAACCCCCAACCGCCGGTTTTGGAGACCGGTGCTCTACCAATTGAGCCACTGCCCTTCGGGAAGCCCTGTTGGGGCGGCTTCCCGGGTCGTCTTCCCCCTTCGTCTCCCACATGCGGGCATGACGGAGAGTCTGGTCGAAGTCAACCGAGGAGCCACTCTACGTCACGAAGGGCGCACACCGCGAACCAGCCGAAGGTGGAAGACTGTGCCCGTGACTTCGACGAACGCCGCTCGCCCCCTGTCCGACCTCAGCGCCGAGGAGCTCGACGCCCTCGCGTCCACCCAACGAGAGGCCCACGCGGCCCAGGCCGCCAAGGGCACCAAGCTCGACGTCACGCGGGGCAAGCCCAGCGCTGCCCAGCTCGACCTCGCCGACGCGATGCTCTCCCTCCCCTCCGCGACCAAGGACCGGGCCGGCACCGACGTGCGCAACTACGGCGGCCTGTCCGGCCTGACCGAGCTGCGCGAGATCTTCGCCGAGCTGCTCTGGGTCGAGCCCGAGCAGATCGTCGCGGGCGGCAACTCCTCGCTGACGATGATGCGTGACGTCCTCGTCGACCTGCTCCTCTTCGGCGCGATCGACTCCCCCCGCCCGTGGGCGAAGGAGGACAAGGTCACCTTCATCTGCCCGGTACCCGGCTACGACCGCCACTTCGGGCTCCTCGAGGACCTCGGCATCGAGATGGTCACCGTCCCCATGACCGACGAGGGCCCCGATGCCGACGAGGTCGCCCGTCTCGCCGCGTCGGACCCGTCGATCAAGGGCATGTGGATCGTCCCGACCTACGCCAACCCGACCGGCTCCGTCGTCACCCAGGAGATCGCCAGCCGGCTGGCCGCGATGGAGACCGCGGCCCCCGACTTCAAGATCTTCTGGGACAACGCCTACGCGGTCCACCACCTCACCGAGGACGAGGCCAAGAGCGCGGACGTCATCAGCCTCGCCTCCGGTGCCGGGCACCCGCACCGCGCGATCATGTTCGCCTCCACCTCCAAGATCACCTGGGCCGGCGCGGGCGTCGCCTTCCTGGCCTCCTCCGTCGAGCAGGTCGCCTGGTACCTGCAGCACCTCGGCAAGGGCTCGATCGGCCCGGACAAGGTCAACCAGCTGCGCCACGTGGAGTTCTTCGGCGATGCCGAGGGTGTGCGCGCCCACATGCGCCGGCACGCCGAGATCATCGCCCCCAAGTTCGCCGAGGTGGACCGGGTGCTCACCGAGCAGCTGGGCGGCCTCGGCATTGCGACGTGGAACCGACCGACCGGGGGCTACTTCGTCAACCTCGACGTCCTGCCGGGCACCGCCTCGCGCGTCGTCGCGCTGGCCAAGGAGGCCGGACTCTCCCTGACGCCGGCCGGCGCCTCCTTCCCGCACGGCGACGACCCGCAGGACACCAACATCCGACTGGCGCCGACCATGCCGCCGATGTCCGAGCTCACCGAGGCCATGGAGACGGTCGCCACGTGCGTCCTGATCGCCGCGGCCGAGAAGCTGGGCGGAACCCCCACCAAGGAGTGACCATGTCCGAGCCGGAGAACCTCGACACCGACCTGACCAGCTACAGCCTCGACGACGAGGACCAGCTGCAGCCCGAAGACAGCCTCATGGGCGACGGCACGGGCGGCGAGGACGCGCTCGACGCGGGGTACTCGCCGCCGGACTCCGCCCGTGGCTCCTACGCGCACGGCGTGACCGCGCAGGAGCAGCGGGTCAACGAGACGATCGACGAGCGCCTCAAGCAGGAGCAGCCGGACCTCGCGGCCGCCGACGAGGACCCGGGCCGCCGTGGCTCCGACCGGGTCGGCGGCGACGACCCCGACTCCATCGCTGCCGAGGACGACTGGATCGGCGACAGCGAGGTCGGCGACGCCCGGGCGGGCCGGCTCGTGAGCCCCGACGAGGGCAGTCACGAGGACCGCGACGACCAGGCCTGGGGCCGTGACGTCGGCGTCGACGGTGGCGCCGCGTCTGCCGAGGAGGCCGCCGTTCACGTCATCAGCAACGACGGCAACGGCGGCGCCGATGTCGAGGACGACGCCTGAGCACCTCGGGCCGTGACCTGAGGGCGCTGCCCAAGGCCCACCTGCACCTGCACTTCACCGGCTCGATGCGGGTCGAGACCGTGCGGGACATGGCGCTCGGCCACGGGATGCGCCTGCCGGACTCCCTTCGCGGCAGCTACCCCCCACGGCTGTCGGCCGCCGACGAGCGCGGCTGGTTCCGCTTCCAGCGCCTCTACGACGCGGCTCGGCACTGCGTGCGCGGCGAGGCGGACATGCGGCGCATCGTGCGCGAGGCAGCGCTCGACGACGGCGCCGAGGGGTCACGGTGGCTGGAGATCCAGGTCGACCCGACGTCGTACGCCCCCTTCGTCGGAGGGATCACCCCCGCGATGGAGATCGTGCTGGACGAGGCGCGCTCGGTGAACGCGACGGCCGACGAGACCGGCTCCGCGCGGGTCGGGGTCCTCATGGCCGCCAGCCGCATCCGCCACCCGCTCGAGGCCCGAACGCTCGCCCGGCTCGCCGCGCGGTACGCGGGCCGCGGCCCGGAGGGCGTCGTGGGCTTCGGGCTGTCCAACGACGAGCGAAGGGGGGACACCCCGGACTTCGCGCCGGCCTTCCGCATCGCCGAGCGGGCGGGACTCGCGCTCGTCCCCCACTCCGGTGAGCTCCTCGGCCCCGACTCGGTCGCCGAGACCCTCGAGGCACTGCGGCCCGACCGGCTCGGCCACGGTGTCCGCAGCGTCGAGGACCCGCGCGTCCTGGGCGCGATCGTCGAGGCCGGCGTGGCCCTCGAGGTATGCCCTGGGTCCAATGTCTCCCTCGGCGTCTACCGCGAGGACCCCGACGTCCCCCTGCGCACCCTCGTCGAGGCGGGCGCGACCATCGCCCTCGGCGCGGACGACCCGCTTCTCTTCGCCTCGCGGCTGCTCGACCAGTACGAGACGGCGCGCACGGTCCACGGGCTCGACGACGCCGAGATCGCCGAGCTCGCCCGCGGCTCCTTCCGGGCCAGCCGGGCGCCACGAGAGGTGGTCGACACGGCTCTCGCGGACATCGACGCCTGGCTCTCGGCACCTGCCTGACCGCCCCGTCCGGCACATCAGCGGCAAGACCGCAGATCGTCGGGCGTTCACCCTGCACGTCGGCGATCCTTCTGCCAGCATCGGGCCAACGCGCGCGGATCACCTGCCGCCGCGTCACCCTCACCCAGGCACAAAGGAGTGCACATGACCACCCGCATGGGCCCACGCACGGTCCGTCTCGCAGCCACCGCCGCGATCCTCGGGCTCGGCGTGATCGGCGCCCAGTCCGCCACCGGCGCCACCCAGGACGAGCCGACCTCGACGCCCGTCCCCATCTCGACCCCGGACGGCCAGGTGTCGAGCTATGTCATCAACACCAAGACCGCCAACCCCGGTCAGGTCCGCAAGGCCGAGCAGGCGGTGACCGCCACCGGCGGCGTCGTGGTGCAGTCCTGGCCGCAGATCGGCGTCGTCGTCGCCCACTCGACGATGGCCGACTTCCGCACCGCCGTGGCCGCCAAGGCCAACAACGCCATCGAGTCCGTCGGACCGACCCGCTCCGTCGCGGTCAGCGAGGGCACCCCCGACGGCGTGCAGGCCCCGTGGGGCCCGGGCAAGGGCCAGCTGCGGCCGGCCACCAAGAAGCGCGACATCTCCGAGGGCACGGCCGCCACCACGACCGACCCGCGCGAGGGCGACCAGTGGGACATGCAGATGATCAACGTGCCGCAGGCGCACACGATCACGACCGGCTCCCCCGACGTCACCGTCGGCGTCCTCGACTCCGGCATCGACCCCGACCACCCGGACCTGGTCAACCAGATCGACCGGGCCAAGTCGGTCGGCTGCACCGACGCCGGTCGACCGGTCACCGGCCAGGACGCGTGGGCCCCGACGACGAGTGACCACGGCACCCACGTCGCTGGCACGATCGGGGCCGAGCGCAACGGCGTCGGCATCGTCGGGATCGCACCCGGGGCCAAGATGGCCTCGGTCAAGGTGGTCAACGACGACGGGTTCATCTACCCCGAGTACGCGGTCTGCGGATTCATGGAGGCCGGCCTCAAGGGCATGGACGTCACCAACAACAGCTACTACGTCGACCCCTTCGAGTTCTGGTGCGGTGACCAGCCGGAGCAGGCTCCCGCCCTGGAGGCCGTGCGTCGCGCCGTCGAGTGGTCGACTGCCCAGGGCACCGTCCACGCGGCGGCCGCGGGCAACAGTGCCTACGACCTGTCGGACAAGACGACCAACGCCTCGAGCCCCAACGACGCGGAGGTGCCCACCGACCGGGTCATCAACAGCTCGTGCAAGGACATCCCGACCGAGCTGGACGGCGTCGTGACCGTCTCGTCGATCGACCGTGCGGGCAAGCTGTCGTCCTTCTCCAACCGCGGCCTCGGCTCGATCGACGTGGCGGCACCCGGCAGCTCGATCCTGTCGACCATCGTCCGCGACAACGGCTACGGGACCAAGAGCGGCACCTCGATGGCGTCGCCGCACGTCGCCGGTGTGCTGGCACTGATGAAGTCCGCCCACCCGACGTGGAGCCCGGACAGGATGATCAGCGAGCTGCGCGCGCAGGCCACGGACACCCCGTGCTCGACGACCACCCGCGGCGCCGAGTGCGTCGGCACCCCGCAGGAGAACTCCTACTACGGGGACGGCATCGTCGACGCCTACGCGGCGGTCCGCTGACCGACTGCACCACGCACGACGAGGGCCCACGATCATGCCGATCGTGGGCCCTCGTCGTCGTGTCGCCCGACCGCTAGAGCTCGTGACCGACGAAGACGGGCTCGTTGACGAGCGCGACGCCAAAGGCCTCACGCACCCCGTCGCGCACCTCGCGGGCGAGCGCGGCGACGTCGGCGGCCGTGGCGCTGCCACGGTTGGTCACCGCGAGCGTGTGCTTGGTCGACAACGCAGCCGGCCCGGGCATCCGGTGCCCCTTGCCGAAGCCCGCTTTGTCGATGAGCCAGGCGGCACTCGTCTTGGACCTGCCATCGCCCGCGGGGAAGATCGGCGGGACCGGCCCGTCGGGCCCCAGCCGCTGGGCGGCGCGCTCCACGAGGGCATCCATCTGTGTGGTCGGGAGGATCGGGTTGGTGAAGAAGGAGCCACAGCTCCACGTGTCGTGGTCGCCCTCGTCGAGGACCATGCCGCGGTTGCCGCGCTGGACGAGCACGGCCTCACGGGCCGCGGCGAGAGGGACCCGCTCCCCCTGCTCGACGCCCAGCTGGCGGGCCAGGTCCGCGTAGGCCACGGGCGCGGAGAGCCCACCACGCCCCAACTCGAAGGTCACCTCGAGGACGACGTGGCGCCCTGACTGCTTGAAGAGCGAGTGCCGATAGGTGAACTCGCACTGCGCGTTGTCGAAGGTGACCTGCCGGTGCTCCTGACGGTCCCAGGCGAGCACCCGGGTGATGGTCTGCGCGACCTCCTGCCCGTAGGCGCCGACATTTTGCACCGGGGTCGCCCCGGTGAGCCCGGGGATCCCGGACAGGGCCTCGATGCCCGACCACCCGCTGGCGACGGCGCGCGCGACGACCTCGTCCCACACCTCGCCGGCCGCGACCGTGACGACGACGCGCTCGTCGTCCTGGGACTCGACGCGCACCCCCTTCGTCGCGATCCGCACGACGGTCCCGCGGAAGCCCTCGTCCGCGATGACGAGGTTGGAGCCGCCCGACAGGACGAGAAGGGGGGTCCCCGCCGAGTCCGCGGCACGCACGGCGTCCACGACCTCGTCGGCGGTCACGGCGGTCACGAGGGTGTCGGCAGGACCGCCGACGCGCATGGTGGTGAGCGGTGCCAGCGGGGCACCGTGGGAGACCGCCGCCATCAATCGAGCTGGACGACGGCGCGGCAGCGCCCGAGGACCTTGTCGCCACCGCAGGTCACGGTCAGCTCGACGGTCGCCTGCTTGCTCTCGGGGTCGATCGTGGTGACCTTGCCCGCGACATCGAGCACCGCGCCCCCGTCGTGCGGGACGACGACCGGCTTGGTGAAGCGGGTGCCGTAGTCGATCACCCGGCCGGCGTCGCCGACCCAGTCGGTGACGACCTGGACCGCGGCGCCCATGGTCAGCATGCCGTGGGCGATGACATCGGGCAGCCCGACGGCCTGCGCGGTGCGCTCGTCCCAGTGGATGACGTTGCGGTCGCCGGAGGCGCCCGCGTAGTGCACGAGGTGGGCCCGGGTGACGGGGATGGAGCGCTCGGGGAGGGTCTCCCCTTCGCTCACCTGTGAAAACTGACGCACGGTCTGCTCGCTCATGCTCACTCCCCTCCTCGCACGACGATCGTCGACAGACTCGTCGCGACCGGCTGGTCCTGGGCGTCGATGATCTCGCTGCGCATGGTCACCATCTGGTGGCCGCCGGCCGCACGGATCGCATCGATGTGCAGCACGCCACGCAGCTCGTCGCCGGCCACGATCGGGCGGTGGTGGACGAAGCGCTGCTCGCCGTGGACGACGCGCGTGTAGTCGACACCGGCCTGCGGGTCCGCGACGAACTGGGCGTCGGTGCGCTGGCCGGGGATCACCGCAAAGGTGGGCGGGGCCACCAGGTCGGCGTAGCCGGCCGCACGGGCGGCCTCGACGTCGTGGTGGATCGGGTCGGTGGCACCCACCGCGGCGGCGAAGTCGCGGATGTGCTCACGCCCGACGTCGAAGGGAGGGGTGGGGTCGTAGCTGCGCCCCTGGAAGTCCTCGTTCACGGCCATGGGGCCAGTGTAGGCAGGCGCGACGACGACGCGGCCGCCGAGCAGATGCTCGGCGGCCGCGTCGTGGCGGTGCTGGGGTACTGGAGACTCAGCGGGTCTCGCGGTGCGGGGTGTGCGCACGGCACCGGTTGCAGAACTTCGACAGCTCGATGCGGTCCGGGGTGTTGCGGCGGTTCTTCTTGGTGATGTAGTTCCGCTCCTTGCACTCCGTGCACGCCAGGGTGATCTTGGGGCGGACGTCGGCGCTCTTGGATGCCACGGTAAGAACCTGCTCTCAGACACTTCGGGTGGTACTCGCCTGCGCCGGTCTGCGCTGGGCGGGAGGTGCGTGTGGTGCTGCAGCCCAGTGGGCACAACACAGCGACGCACAAGAATAGTCCACGGGATGCCTCGACCGGAAATCGGCGGCACTCCGCGGGACTGCGTAGCGGGAGCGGGACTCGATCCCGCGACCTCACGATTATGAGTCGTGCGCTCTAACCAGCTGAGCTACCCCGCCGTGACGGACGACCCACGCCAGGCGTCGGTCGAACGAGAGCCCCCTGTCGGAATCGAACCGACGACCTCTTCCTTACCATGGAAACGCTCTGCCGACTGAGCTAAGGGGGCGGGAACCCTCCGGACCGAAGCGATCCGGTGGACAACCTCGGGAGAGATTACACGGCAGATGCCGTGGACATGAAATCGGGGGCCGAACCGCCCGCGGCCCGGCCCCCGATCACCCGTCGGTGCGGGTCACTCAGTGCGTGCCGACCTGCCAGATCGTCGCCGTGCCGGAGACCTCGTTGCCCACGATGAGCAGCGGGGAGCCGGTCGGCGAGTCACCCTTGGACACGAAGTGCAGGCCCTCCGGACCCAGGTCGCCGGCCGTGCCGGCCTCCGGGTCACCGTCGACGACCCGGTTGTGGGTGTAGTCGACGATCGTGGGCGCGTGCGGGTCGGTCACGTCGATCGTGATGATGCCGCTCGTGCGCTCGAGGCCGACGAAGGCGAGAGTGCGTCCGTCGACCCGACCGATCTCGACCCCCTCGGGCTCCGGGCCCTTGTTGTCGCTGCGGTCGTCGGCGCCGTTCTCGGCGTTGTCGGCGTTGAACAGCTCGGGCGCCTGCTCGGCGACGATCTGCTCGAAGGAGTCGCCGGAGTCCCACACGAGCTCACCCGTGGCGGCGTCCCGGATGGTGACCGAGCGCCCGCCGAAGGAGTGCAGCTCGGTGTAGCCGTTCTCGCCCTTGGGCGAGGTGGAGGTGATCTTCAGCTTGCCGAGGTTCTCGTTCTCCTGCAGTTCCTGGGCGTTGGGGAAGACCTCGGGGTCGAGCTCGACGTCGCCGACCTCGAGCTCCTCCTCGAAGCCGTCGTACTCACGGGCGTCACCTTCGTTGGCCGTGATGAGGTACTCGCTGCCGCCGGCGCGGAACGACTGGACACCGTCGGGCATGTACACGCCCTTGACCGGCCAGGTGGCGATGTTGACGGCGTCGTCCTTGTTGGACGCGTCCAGCCCGAAGCCCGCCACGGAGTGGTCCTTGGTGCCCAGGGCGTCGATGTCGGTGACCGTGGCGCTGGCCAGGTCGACGGTGGCGATCGCGTTGTTCTCCTGCAGGGTGACCCAGGCGGTGCGGCCGTTGCCGCTGATCGTCACGTACTCGGGCTCGAGGTCCTGCGCGACGGTGGCACCGGGGCCGAAGATCCGCACGCCGTCGGCGCGCAGCTCGTCGGCCTTGCCGTTCCACGCGGTGAAGTCCGCGGTGCGCACGGTGCCCTTCTTCACGTCGATGACCGAGACGCTGCCCTCGGGGTCGACCTGGCCCTCCTCGTAGCCCTCCGGCTCCCCCTCGTTGGCCACGACGGCGTACCGGCCGTTGTCGCTCAGGGCGACCATGTCGGGCAGCGCACCCGCGGTGACCGTGCGGGTCGCCTCGAGGGTGCGGGCGTCGAAGAAGGAGACGGAGCCCGGCTGCTGCTTGTCGTCGGCCTGCTGCGCGACGGCGACGACGCCCTTGGCCACGGCGACGCTGTTGGCGCCGGGGGTCTCGAGGGTGTCGACCTTGGTCGGCGCGCTCGGGTCGGAGATGTCGAGCACGTCGACGGTCCCGGCGAGGGCGTTGACGACGAAGGCGCGCTGGGTGCCCGGGTCGTGGGCGACGATCTCGGCGGCGCCCTCGTCGAAGGCGCCGGCGGCGTAGGTGCCGAGCGGGCTCAGCGTGACGTCGCCCGTGGGAGCGGCGGCGGCCAGCCCGGCACCGAGCGGGGCGACGAGGGCGGCGGACAGGGCGAGGGTGAGGGCAGCGCGGCGGGGGCGCGTGACAGGGGTGTGCATGCCCGGAACCTAGGCAGCGCGCCCGCCCACCCCGGCGACGTCCGGATGAACGACGCCTTAATCGTCGGCGACGAGTTCCTCCAGAGATGGTCTGAGGGCGTCCGGCACCGCAGTGGGGCGCCGGGTGACGGCATCGACGAAGACGTGTGCCGAGGTCGCGAGCGCGACGAGCGCTCCGTCGCCCTGCCGCACGAGCGCGCACTCCCAGCGCACGCTCGACCGGCCGACCGACAGGGCCCGCAGGCCGACCTCGAAGGCGTCCGGGTAACTGATCTCGGCGAGGTAGCGGCAGCCGGTCTCCGGGATGAGGTTGATCGTGTCACCACCCTGCGCGACGTCGAAGTCGTGCGCCTTGAGCCAGTTGTTGATCGTCGTGTCCATCACCGAGTAGTGCACGGCGTTGTTGACGTGGCCGAACTGGTCGTTGTCGCTCCAGCGCGTCGGGACGGTCACCCAGTGCGGGTAGCGGGCGCGGTCGAAGGTCTCACTCACGTGGGCCATCCTCCACCGGGGTCCCGTCCGCCCGCCACAGACCCGACGAGCCGCGGCGGTGGCTGTCGAGCAGGTGGGCGTCGACGATGCCGACCGCCTCCATGAGCGCGAAGGCGGTCGTCGGTCCGACGAAGGCGAACCCGCGCCGCTTGAGCTCGCGGGCCAATGCCTTCGACTCGTCCGAGGTCGTGGGCACCTCGGCGACGGCCCGTGGCATGGGCGTGCGCTCGGGACGGAAGGACCAGACGAGGTCCGCCAGCCCACCACCGTCACGAAGGGAGATGGTCGCGCCCGCATTGCGGATCGTCGCCTCGACCTTGGCCCGGTTGCGCACGATCCCTGCGTCGGCCATGAGCCGCTCGACGTCGCGCGCTCCGTAGGCAGCGACCCGGTCGGGGTCGAAGCCGTCGAAGGCCGCCCGGAAGTTCTCCCGCTTGGCCAGGATCGTCGCCCACGACAGCCCGGACTGGAAGGCCTCGAGGCTCAGCCGCTCGAAGAGACCTCGCTCGTCGCGCACCGGCATGCCCCACTCGGTGTCGTAGTACTCGCGCATCAGGTCGCCATGGGTACCGCGCCCGTCAGCCCATGCCGGCCGGGCCAGCCCGTCCTCACCGATGACCACATCCATGCCTGCATCGTGCCGCACTGCGACGGCTCGGGTGACAGCATGACGGTCATGAAGATCATCGCCTCGTACAGCATCAAGGGTGGGGTCGGTAAGACCACCGCCGCGGCCAACCTCGCCTGGCTCGCTGCCGCGGACGGACGACGCGTCCTGCTGTGGGACCTGGACCCGCAGGGCGGCGCCACCTGGCTCTTCAAGGTCAAGGCCAAGGTGAAGGGGGGCGGCGAGGCGCTCGTGGCCGGCAAGCTCGACATGGCCGACGCGATCAGGTCGAGCGACTTCGACAACCTCGACGTGCTGCCCTCCGACTTCTCCTACCGCAACCTCGACCTGCTGCTCGATGCCGAGAAGAAGCCGACCCGCACGCTGGGCCAGCTCCTCGACGGCCTGTCCAAGAAGTACGACATCGTGATCCTCGACTGCGCCCCGAGCGTCTCCCTCGTGTCGGAGAGCATCGTCCGCGCGGCCGACCTCGTCCTCGCCCCGGTCATGCCCTCGCCGCTGTCGATGCGCACCCTGGACCAGCTGCGCGAGTTCATCGGCGACACCAAGGGCAAGTCGCCGAAGCTGCTCGCCTTCCTGTCGATGGTCGACCGCCGCCGGCGTCTGCACAAGGACCTCGTCGACGAGCTCCCCGGCTCACGCCCTGATGTCGCCAAGACCTTCATCCCGGCGGCGAGCGCGGTGGAGCAGATGGGCGTGCACCGTGCTCCGATCGTCCAGTGGCAGCCGCGCTCGGCTGCGGCGATCGCCTACCAGGACCTGTGGCGCGAGGCGCGCAAGCGCCTGAAGTGACCCTCGGCCATGACCGCGGAGCCGGCCCGGGTGTGACCTGACCAATCCGTCCTCGCCGTCGGCGACGAACCACAGTCATCGGTCCGGCACACGGATCAGCGACAAGGGAGTCCGCCATGAAGTTCCGTCTGCTCGGCCTGGCCGCCATCGTCACCGCCTCGACCTTCGCCGCCTCGGGTGCGGCCGTCGCCGCGCACGACACCAACCCGTCCGCGAAGGTCGCCTCGTACTCCTACGGCCTGACCGCCGTCCAGGCCGCCAGCGTGCCCGGCTCCGCGGCCGAGGGCAGCACCCGGATCACGTCCCTGCCCAACGGCAAGGTCCGTGTCCAGGTCGAGGCCTGGGGCCTGGCCCCGGGCCTGCCCCACGCCATGCACCTGCACGGCGTCGACGGTCCCGCCAAGGACATGGCCTGCCCCGGCCCGGCGGCTGACGCCGACGGGGACGGGTACGTCTCCGTGTCCGAGGGGGCGCCCTTCTACGGCGGCATCCTCGCCTCCCTGACCACGAGCGGTCCGACCGATGCCGGCCACGCCCTGGACCTGGCCCACTTCGCAACCGCTGACGCCGACGGCCACCTGAAGTACAGCCGCACCTTCACCAACGAGTCCGCGCTGGCCAACGCCGACACGGTGCAGGTCGTCGTCCACGGCATCGACGTCAACGGCAGCGGGACCTACGACCTCGCCGGTGCGGGCGAGGCTCCCCTCGTGCCCGGGTCGGGCGTCCCCTTCGAGGCGACCATGCCCGTGCTGTGCGGTGGTGTCGCCAACTGAGGCACCCTCGTTCCCCGGCGACCACGGTCGGAGATCGCATGACGAAGGCCCCCGGGAGTGAACCCGGGGGCCTTCGTGCACGTGGGTGGCAGGTGAAGGATTCGAACCTTCGTAGGGATAACCCGACGGATTTACAGTCCGTTTCCATTGGCCGCTCGGACAACCTGCCGTGTGCGTCTGGAAGGATAGCAAGCCGATCCCCCTCCAACGCAATTCCGGCACCAACTTCCCCGAAGGAGCCACCAGCACATGGCCAGCAGCAGCTTCGACATCGTCAGCAAGGTCGACCGCCAGGAGGTCGACAACGCGCTCAACCAGGCCGCCAAGGAGGTCACCCAGCGCTACGACTTCAAGGGTGTCGGTGCGTCCATCGAGTGGAGCGGCGACAACGTCGTCATCAAGGCCAACAGCGCCGACCGGGTCCTGGCCGTGCTCGACGTCTTCGAGTCCAAGCTCATCCGTCGCGGTGTCTCGCTGAAGAACATCGACTTCGGGGAGAAGGAGCCGCAGGTCTCCGGCAAGGAGTACGTCCTCTCTGGCCCCACCAAGGAGGGCATCGACCAGGACAACGCCAAGAAGATCTCCAAGATCATCCGCGACGAGGGCCCCAAGGGGATCAAGCCCCAGATCCAGGGCGACGAGCTGCGCGTGACGGGCAAGTCGCGCGACGAGCTCCAGGAGGTCATCTCGCTGCTCAAGGGCAAGGACCTCGACGTGGCGCTGCAGTTCGTCAACTACCGCTGACCGACGACGAACCGGCCGTGGCGACCTCGTGGTCACCACGGCCGGTTCGTCGTTCCGGCTACCCCGCGCCAGCAGGCCGTCGTCACACGGCGAAGACCGCCTCGACCTCCGGCTCCGCCGCATCGCGCGTGCGGTCGTGCCGGACGAGCATCTTGCTCAGCAGCGGCACGAGGACCAGGCCCAGGGTCGTGGCGGCCACGAGGACCCACAGCCCGGACGAGGGTGATCCGGTCGCCTCCTCCGTCAGGCCGAAGGCGTAGGGCCCGACGAAGCCACCGGTCAGCCCGATGGTGTTGACGAAGGCCAGCCCGGCCGCGGCCGCCACACCACCGAGGCGTGCCATGAGCACGGACCAGTAGAGCGGCTGCACCCCGACGATGAAGAGCATCGTCACGCTGAGGATGACCATCTTGGCCACCGGGTTGTCGACCGCGATGAAGACGAGCGCGAAGACGATGGCCGCTGCCGTCGTGATGCCGATGAGCGGCACCTCGCTCCCCGGCCTGCGCCGCAGGATCCGCGGCACGACGAGGACACCGACGACGGCACCGATGCCGACGACGCCCGAGATGAGCCCGATCATGAAGCTGTCGGTCACGTCCATCGCCTCGACGATCGAGGGGACGAAGAAGATGACGCCGTAGGTGGCGATCTGGTTCATGAAGTAGATCGCGGCGATGGTCAGCAAGAAGGGCTTGGACATCGCATTGCGGATGATCGCGCCGGGGCGCGACTCCTCGGGCTCCTCGCCCACGGCGCGGCGGGTGAGCTCGGCGGCCTCGTCGGCGTCGAGCCAGGTCGCCTTGGCCGGCGAGTTGGGCAGCACGAAGAAGATGAGGACACCGAGCAGGACTGTCGGGATGCCCTCGAGGACGAAGAGCCACTGCCAGCCGTGGAGCCCGCCGATGCCGTCCAGCTTCATCAGCGCGCCACCGATGGGGTTGGCGACGATGAAGGCCACCGACGACGCGGTGAGGATGAGGCCGACGACCGTCGCGCGGTCCTTCTGGGCGAACCACGTCGTGATGAGGTACATGATCCCCGGGTAGAGGCCTGCCTCGGCCGCGCCGAGGAGCAGGCGCAGGACGTAGAAGACCGTCGGGCTGGAGACGAACATCATCGCCATCGTGATCAGGCCCCAGGTGACGGCGATGCGGCTGATCCACACCTTCGCCCCGACCTTGTGCAGCACCAGGTTGCTCGGCACCTCCAGCGCGGCGTAGGTGATGAAGAACAGACCTGCCCCGAGCCCGTAGGCGGCCGCGTCGATGCCGGCATCCAGCTCGAGCGAGGTCTTGGCCAGACCGACATTGGTCCGGTCGACGAAGGCCATGAAGTAGGCCGCCATGAGCAGTGGCACGAGGCGCACGAAGGCCTTCTTCGTCGCCCGGGCGTGCAGGCGGTCCGACGCCGTTGTCGGTGAGGTCATCTGGGTCTCCCATATTTGAATGACGATTCAGGTCATATTTGAACTTGGATTCATATACGTGTCAAGGGCCACATTCCGACCGGTTGGTCGGTAGCCTGCACCAATGGCCGACGCGACCACCCCGAGGACCCTGTCCGCACTGCCCTTCGCCTGCTCCGCCGCCTTCGGTGAGGCGCCCGCCCAGGCCTCCCGCCGAGCGGACGGCACCTGGCCGACCGTCTCGTTCCGCGAGATGGGCACCGTCGTCGACGAGCTGGCCCGTGGGCTCGTCGGGCTGGGCATGGCCCCCGGCGACCGGGTCGCCGTGCTCGCCGACACCCGACCGGAGTGGATGCAGGTCGCCTACGCGATCGCCGCCGGTGGCGGGATCATCGTGCCGATCTACGCGACCAACAGCCCCGAGGAGTGCCACTGGGTCCTCGAGGACGCAGGAGTGCGGATCGCCGTCTGCGAGGACGCCGCCCAGATCGCCAAGGTGCGGGGAGTGGCCCACGACCTCGACGCGCTCACCCACCTCCTGACCATCGAGCCGGTCCCCGGCGAGATCGACCTCGCGGGCCTGCGGGCCCGAGGGCAGGAGGTGCCCGCGACCGAGCGCGAGGCCAGGACGGATGCCGTGAGCCCGGACGACGTCGCCGTCATCATCTACACGTCGGGCACGACGGGCCGTCCCAAGGGGTGCGTGCTCACCCACGACAACCTCATGTCCTGCGCCCGGCAGAGCGTGGAGCTCGGCATCGTGACGAGCGAGGACTCCACCTATCTCTTCCTGCCGCTGGCGCACGTCTACGCGCAGACGCAGAACGTCACCGCGCACGCCCTGGGCAGCTGCGTCTCCTACGCCTCCGCCGGTCCCGCGCAGGTCATGCAGGACCTCGCCGAGGTGCGGCCCACCTGCTTCCCCTCCGTCCCGCGGATCTACGAGAAGGTCCACGCCGCCTTCGCCGGGGCACCGCGCACCGACGAGGTCCTCGCCCGCGTGCGCGGCGCCTTCGGCGGCCGGATCCGGGTGGCGATCTCGGGTGCGGCCCCCATCGCCGGCGAGGTCCTCGAGTTCTTCCACGCGGCCGGGGTACCCGTGTACGAGGGCTACGGCCTGAGCGAGTCCACCGCCTTCGGCACGGTGAACCTGCCGGATGCCACCCGCCTCGGGACGATCGGCCGTCCCATGCCCTTCGGCGAGGTGCGGGTCGCCGACGACGGCGAGCTGCAGCTGCGCGGGCCGCACGTCTTCGCCGGGTACTGGCGCAACCCCGAGGCGACGGCCGCCTCCTTCACCGACGACGGCTGGCTGCGCACCGGCGACATCGGTGAGATCGACGCAGACGGCTACGTGCGGATCACCGGTCGGATCAAGGACATCATCATCACCTCGGGTGGCAAGAACATCGCGCCCGCCGTCTTCGAGAACGAGCTGCGGCAGTCCCCCTTCGTGTCGCACGTCGTCATGCACGGCGACCGGCGCCCCTACCCCGTCGCCCTGATCACCCTCGACCAGGACCAGGTGGGTCCGTGGGCGCGCGAGGAGGGCCTGCCCGACGACCCGGCCGCGCTCAGCGAGCACCCGAGGTTGCTGGAGCGCATCCGGGCGGACGTCGACGCGGCCAACGCGCACCTGGCCCGCGTCGAGCAGGTCAAGCGCTTCGCGGTCCTGCCCACGGACTTCTCCCCCGAGACCGGCGAGCTCACCGTGACCCTCAAGCTGCGTCGGTCGGTCGTCGAGTCCCGCTACGCGCACGTCCTCGATGCCCTCTACGCGACGACCGATTCGTAGACTCCACCCCATGCCCACGCAGCCGAGGACCCGCATCTCGGGTGCGACCGTCCCGGACCTCGTGCTCGCCGCCGCCACGCGGCTCTTCGCCGAGCAGGGCTTCGAGGCCACCTCCGTGCAGCAGATCGTCGACGCCGCGGGCGTGACCAAGGGCGCGATGTACCACTACTTCTCGTCCAAGGACGAGCTGCTCACGGCCAGCTACGGCCAGCTGCTCGACCGGCAGCTGGAGCACGTCGTCGAGATCTCGGGACGCGACCTGCCCGTCGTCGAGCGCCTGCGGCTGATCGCCGAGGACCTCGTGCTCACCACCGTGGCCGAGCTCGAGCGGGCCACGGCCTTCCACAACTCGATGCACCTGCTCAGGGCCCCCTCGCGCACGACGATCCGCGAGCAGCGACGCACCTTCCGGCGCACCTTCGAGGACGTCGTCCGGGAGGGCATCGCCGCCGGCGAGCTGCGCGAGGACCTGTCGGTGGACCTCGTGATGTTCAACTTCATGGGCGCCATCGGGTACCTGCCCGTGTGGTTCACCCACGACGGCCCCCGCACCCCGGACGAGGTCGCGAGCGCCTACGGCGACCTGCTCATCGCCTCGCTCGTCTGACCGGGCCCGCGTCAGCGTCGCGCCGCGACGACCTCGCCGGCACGACCGAGGAGCTCCGCCTTGCGGATCTTGCCCGTGTCGGTCATCGGGAAGTCCTCGACCACCTCGACGAGCGGCACCTTGTACCCCGCCATCTGCCCGCGGGCCCAGGCCTCGAGGTCGGCGGGGGTGGCGCCCCCTTCGGCCAGGCTGACGAAGGCGACGGGTCGCTGCCCGCTGTCCTCGTCCTCGGCGGGCACCACCGCGACGGACGCGATGTCGGGGTGGCCGGCGAGGATCATCTCGACCTCGGCCGGGAAGACGCTCATCCCCTTGACCTTGATCAGGTCCTTGCTGCGCGCCAGGTAGTGCAGGCACCCGTCGTCGTCGAGGTAGCCGGTGTCACCGGTGTGCAGCCAGCCGTCGCGCAGCTGCTCGGCGGTGGCGGCCGGGTTGCGCCAGTAACGCGTCATGATCGACGGGCTGCGCAGGAGGATCTCGCCGGACTCGCCGAAGCCCATCGGCTCGGCGGTCACCGGGTCGACGACGACCACGTCGGTGCCGGGCACCGGCAGGCCGCAGAAGACGGGCTCGCTGAGCAGGTCGTGGTCGCCGTCGTGGAAGCCGTACGGCACGACGTCGACGGTGTGGCTCTCGGTCATGCCGTAGGAGCCCTCACGCAGGACCGACCCCGGACCGACGGCCTGCGACCAGCGACGCCGCACGTCGGGGGTGAGCTTGCGGACGAAGGACATCGCCATGGGCGCGGTGAAGGAGGAGAGGTCGCGCTCGGCGATCCCCGGCAGCGCGAGGATGTCGAGGTAGCTCTCGACCGTGGCCGCGGTCATCGTCACCCGGTGGCGCTCGACGAGGTCGACGACGGTCGCCGCCTCCCAGCGCTCGAGGAGCACGGTCGTGCCACCCATGACGAGCGGGATCAGGATGCCCAGGTCCTCCCCCGCGATCCAGAAGACCGGGATGAAGCACAGCGAGACGATCTCGGCGCCGACGAGCCCGTTGGCCCCCGCGGCGCTGACCGCCGTGTAGACCATGTGCCGCTGCGTGTGCTCGCAGCCCTTGGGCAGACCGGTGGTGCCGCCGGTGTAGTTGAGCGCGGCGAGCGCCTCGAGGTCACGGGCCGGCTCGGCGAGTGGGTGCGCCGTCACCGTGTCGGACCAGCGCACCACCTCGATCCCCTCGACGGAGGGAAGGGGGTCCCCCTCGCCTCCCAGGACGACGACCGTGCGCACCCGCGTCTGCACCGCCGCATCGCAGAGTCGTTGCGCCAGAGGGGCGCTCGTGACGACGACGCTCGCGTCGCTGTCGCCGAGCTCGTGCACGAGCTCGGCGTGCTGGAACATCGGGTTGACCGGGACATGGACGCACCCGGCCCGCAGGGTGCCGAGGAAGGCGATGACGAACTCGGGGACGTTGCCCAGGTGGATGCCGACGCGCTCGCCGGGGGCCACCCCCTTCGCCCTCAGCCAGCCGGCCCACCGCGCGTGGCGGTCGGCGAGCTCGCGGTAGTCGATGACGACGTCGTCGTGGACCACGGCCGCACGCTCGGGCTGCCGCCGCGCCCACTCGTCGACGTACTCCGGGACGGCGCGCTCCCCGAGGGGGTGGACGACGTCACGCGGCAGGCCCGCGGGACGCACCCGCTCCTGCCGTCGCCGGATCTCGTCGAGGTGCTGGGTCAGGTCCATGTGCGCTCCCTTGCGTCACCAGGTGTCGATGTAGCGGGCCGGTCGCCCGGTCGAGGCCGTGCCCGCCGTGGCCGTGAGGATCCACCGGCGGGTGTCCACCGGGTCGATGACGTCGTCGAGCTCGACGACCGCGGCGGCGTTGACCGCGCGGCCCCGCTCGTAGAGGTCGTCGAGCAGCCGCTGCTCGAGCGCACGACGCTCCGTCGGGTCGGCCACCGCCTCGAGCTCCCGGCGGAAGCCGAGCCGGACCGCACCCTCGAGACCCATGCCGCCCACCTCACCGGTCGGCCAGGCCAGCGTCGCAGCGGGCCGGTGGAAGCTGCCCGCCGCCATGGCCTGCGCACCCAGGCCGTAGGCCTTGCGCAGGACGACGGTGACGATCGGCACCTGCAGGTGCGCGCCGATGACGAAGAGCCGGGCGAAGTGGCGCACCGTCGCGGTGCGCTCGTGGTCGGGACCGACCATGAACCCCGGGGTGTCGCACAGCGACACCACGGGCAGCCCGTGGGCGTCGCACAGCTGGAGGAAGCGGGCGAGCTTGTCGGCCGCCGGGGCGTCGATCGCGCCACCGAGGTGGCGCGGGTTGTTGGCGACCAGGCCCATCGGGCGGCCCTCGACCCGCACGAGCGCGGTGACGACGCCGGGCGCGAAGCCCGCGCGCAGCTCGAGCACCGAGCCCTCGTCGGCGAGCGTGTCGATCGCCGCGTGGATGTCGTAGGCGCGCACCCTGCTCTCCGGCACGACGTGGCGCAGTGCCCGCTGGTCGGCCGCGGTCCACTCGTCGTGGACGCCCTGGAAGTAGCCGAGGTATCGCCTGGCCACGGCGACCGCCTCGGCCTCGTCGTCGACGACGACGTCAACGACGCCGTTGCTCCCTTGGACGTCGATCGGGCCGACCTCCTCGGGGGCGAAGACGCCGAGGCCGCCCCCCTCGATCATCGCGGGCCCGCCCATGCCGATCGTCGAGTCACGCGTGGCGATGATGACGTCGCAGCAGCCGAGCAGCGCCGCGTTGCCCGCGAAGCAGCGCCCCGCGGCGATGCCCACGGTCGGCACCAGCCCGCTGAGCCGGCCCATCGTCGCGAAGGTCGGCACGTCGAGCCCGCTGGCCACCGTCGTGTCGGTGTCGCCGGGGCGACCTCCACCCCCTTCGGCGAAGAGGACCACGGGCAGGCGCTGCTGCTCGGCGATCTCGAGCAGGCGGTCGGTCTTCTTGTGGTTGAGGTAGCCCTGCGTGCCCGCCAGGACCGTGTAGTCGTAGGCCAGGACCGCACACCGGGTGTCCTCCGCCGGCACCGAGGTGATCCGCCCGATGCCGGTGACGATGCCGTCGGCCGGGGTGGTGGCGATGAGCTCCTCCTCGCTGCGGCGGGCCCGCTGCGCGGCGACCGCGAGGCCTCCGTACTCGACGAAGCTGCCCTCGTCGACGAGGTCGGCGATGTTTTCCCGTGCCGTCCGGTGCCCGCGGTCATGGCGCTTGGCCACCGCCTCGGGGCGCGCCTCGTCGAGCCGGCGATCGCGACGCTCGAGCAGGCGGGTGAGGTCGGGGCGCTCCGCGTCGAGGTCGGGGCCGTCGTCGACCGCACCGGCGCACTCCTGCTCCGACGAAGGGAGCAGCCGCACCAGCAGGTCGTCCGGCGCGGTGCTTGCCCCGGGTCGGGTCCGCACGGACGTGACGGTGCCGGAGACGGGGGCCGGGACGAGGTGCTCCATCTTCATCGCCTCGACGACGACGAGCGGGGTGCCGGCGGTGACCTGCTGGCCCTCCTCGACGAGCACGGCGACGACGCTGCCGGCCATCTCGGCGCGGACCTCACCGCCCTGGTCGTCGGTCGGCGTCGTGGCCTGCGTGAGGCCGGCGTCGTCGAACCACCGGGTCGTGAGCTGCCAGCCCGCGAGGTCCTCGTGCTCGAGGATTGCCCGCAGCACGGGCAGGTTGGTCTCGACCCCGCCGATGCTGCACTCGGCGGCGGCGAGGCGAGCCTTGTCGAGGGCAGCCGTGAGCCCGCCGTGGCTGTGGGTGATCACCTTGGCGACGAGCGAGTCGAAGGACCCGTCGACGCGGGTGCCCTCGACGAGATGGGTGTCGACGCGGACCCCGGGGCCGGTCGGCAGGGCCAGCCCGGCGACGACACCGTGGGCCGGCAGGGCCTCGCCACTGCTGCCCTGGCGCTCGGCCGCGATGCGCAGCTCGACGGCGCAGCCGGTGACGGCCGGCGGCGTGCCCAGGCCGAGGTCCGCGAGCTGGTGACCCTGCGCGATCCGCAGCTGGGTGAGGACGAGGTCGACGCCGGTGACCATCTCGGTGACCGGGTGCTCGACCTGCAGGCGCGGGTTGACCTCGATGAACCACCAGCGGGTCGGGTCGTCGGCGTCGAGGAGGAACTCGACGGTGGCGAGCCCGCGATAGCCGCTGCCGGCGACGAGACGGACGGCTGCGGTGTGCAGGTCCGCGCGCACGGCCTCCGGCAGGTCGGGCGCGGGGGCGATCTCGAGGACCTTCTGGAAGCGCCGCTGGACGGTGCAGTCGCGCTCGCCGAGGTGGGTGACCGCCCCGCTGGCGTCGGCCGCGACCTGGACCTCGACGTGCCGGGCCCGCTCGACGTACAGCTCGGCGAAGAGATCACCGGAGCCGAAGCTGCGCTCCGCCTCGGAGCGGGCGCGCTCCCACGGCTCGGTGAGCGAGGCGCCGGCCGGCACCGCGCGCATGCCCCGGCCGCCACCGCCGGCTGCCGCCTTGACCATCACGCCGGCCGGGAGCTGCTCCCTCGCAAACGCGGCAGCCTCCTCCTCGGTGACGCCGACGGACGTGGCAGGCAGGACGGGCACGCCCGCCCGCTCGGCCGCCGCGCGGGCGCTGCCCTTGTCGCCGAAGAGCTCGAGGAGGTCGGCGTCGGGGCCGACGAAGACCACGCCCGCATCGACGCAGGCCCGGGCGAGGACCGGGCTCTCGCTGAGGAAGCCGTAGCCCGGGTGGAGCAGCCCGCACCCGTGCTCCGTCGCCCCCGCGACGAGGGAGGCGGCGTCCAGGTAGGCCGCCGCCCCCTCGCCGGGGAGCACGTGGACGCCGGTCGCCAGGCGCGCCGCCGACGAGTCGGCCTCCGCCCGGGTCACGGCGACGACGACGTCGAGGCCGGCCTCCCGGGCGGCCCGCACGATGCGGACGGCGATCTCACCACGGTTGGCGACGAAGACGGACTCGGGCACGGGTGCTCCTCGTGGTTGGTGCTCGGGGGTGGCGGGTCAGAAGATCTCGAAGAGGCCAGCGGCTCCCTGGCCACCGCCGATGCACATGGTGACGACGCCGTACTTCGCGCCGCGCTTCTTGCCCTCGATGAGGACGTGCCCGGCCATCCGCGCACCGCTCATGCCGTAGGGGTGCCCGATCGAGATCGCGCCGCCGTTGACGTTGTAGAGCTCCGGGTCGATGCCGAGCGTGTCGCGGCAGTAGAGCGCCTGGACCGCGAAGGCCTCGTTGAGCTCCCACAGGCCGATGTCGTCGACGCTCAGGCCGTGCTGCTTCAGCAGCTTCGGCACGGCGAAGACCGGGCCGATGCCCATCTCGTCCGGCTCGCAGCCGGCGACGGCCATGCCGCGGAAGGCGCCCAGCGGGGTCAGGCCCCGGCGGGAGGCCTCGGACGCCTCCATGACGACCGCGGCCGAGGCGCCGTCGGACAGCTGCGAGGCATTGCCGGCGGTGATCGAGAAGCCCTCGGTACCGTCCTTGGCGAGCACGGGGTTCAGCCCCGAGAGGCTCTCCAGCGTCGTGCTCGGACGGTTGCCCTCGTCCTTGGTGAGGGTGACCTCCTGCGAGCCCACCTCGCCGGTGGCCTTGTCCTTGGTGAGCATCGTCGTGGTCAGCGGCACGATCTCGTCGTCGAGCGCTCCGGCCTCCTGCGCGGCCGCGGTGCGGCGCTGCGACTCGAGGGCGTACTCGTCCTGCCGCTCCCGGGAGATGCCGTAGCGCTGCGCGACGACCTCGGCCGTCTCGAGCATCGACATGTAGGTCGCCGGCACGTGCTCGACGAGCCACGGGTCCTGCGCCCGGTAGGTGTTCATGTGCTCGTTCTGCACCAACGAAATCGACTCGACGCCACCGCCGACGGCGACGTCCATGCCGTCGAAGATGACCTGCTTGGACGCGGTCGCGATGGCCATGAGACCGCTCGCGCACTGGCGGTCGACGGACATGCCGGCGACCGACACCGGCAGGCCGGCGCGCAGCGCGGCCTGGCGTCCGATGTTCATCGCGGTCGAGCCCTGCTGCATGGCGGCGCCGATGACGACGTCCTCGATGCGCTCGCCCTCGACGCCGGCACGCTCGACGGCGTGCCGCACGGCGTGGCCGATGAGCTCCTGGGCCTGGGTGTCGTTGAAGGCGCCGCGGTACGCGCGGCCGATCGGGGTGCGGGCGGTGGAGACGATGACTGCTTCGCGCATGGTCACTCCTGGTGGTCGAAGGGGGTGGGTCGAGTCTGTCGGTCAGCTGGCGGGCAGGTCCACGAGGACCGCGAGGTCGCTGCGGTGCCGGTCGGGTGTGCCGAGGGCGAGCTGGTCGGCCTTGGCCCGCTTGAGGCGGGTGTGCACCGGTGCCTCCCAGGTCATCCCGATGCCGCCGTGCAGCTGCAGGGCCTCCTCGGCGGCGTGGACCGCGGCGTCGGAGCAGAAGGCCTGGGCGGTGGCCTGGGACACGAGCTGGTCGTCGTCGCCGTCGGCCAGCGTGCCGGCCGCGTGACGGGCCGCCGCCTGGGCGTTGACGAGGAGCAGGTAGAGGTCCGCCAGCCGGTGCTTGATCGCCTGGAAGGAGCCGATCGGCCGGGCGAACTGCACCCGCGTCTTGGCGTACTCCACCGTCGTCTCGAGGCACCACTGGGCCAGGCCCAGCTGCTCGGAGGCGAGCAGCGCGGCGCCCGACGCGAGCGCCGCGTCGACGGCCTCGTCCGCCGCTGCGCCGGAGGCGATCTCGCTCCCGGCGCCCGTCAGGGTCACGCGGGCGAGCGGCCGGGTCATGTCGAGGGAGACGATCGGCTCGAGGTCGACCTCGTCGCGGCCGTACGCGCGAAGGGAGGTCCCTCCCCCTTCGCCCCGGGTCGGCACGAGGAAGAGGTCCGCGCCCAACGCGCCGGCGACCGGCTCCGCGCTGCCGTCCACCGGCGACCAGGCGCCGCGTCGGGCGGTCCAGGGCAGGACGAGCGTGGCCGTGCGCTCGCCCGAGGCCAGCGCCGGCAGGTGCTGCTCGTCGCCAGTGGCCAGTAGTGCGGTCGTCGCGATGACGGCGCTCGTGAGGAAGGGCGTCGGGGCGACCGTACGGCCGAGCTCCTCGAGGACCACGGCCGCCTCCCGGGCGCTCGCGCCGACGCCGCCGAGGGACTCGGGGACGAGCAGCCCGGCCAGGCCGAGCTGCTCGGCGAGCGCGCGCCACAGGGCGCTGACGTCGGCGTCGGGCTCGTCGGCGAGGCGGGCGGGGAGCCCGTCGTCGAGGGCACGCTGCAGTGTCGAGCGGACGCTGGAGCGCAGCGACTCCTCGACATCGGTGTAGAGCAGGTCGGTCATCGCGGCACGTCCTTGAAGGCGATCCCCTTGTCGGGGCGGTGGTCCGGGGGCAGGCCGAGCACCCGCTCGGCGATGACATTGCGCATGATCTCGCTCGTGCCCCCCTCGATCGAGTTGCCCTTGGCCCGCAGGTAGCGGTAGCCGGGGCCGTGGCCGAGGAAGGAGCCGCCCTCGGGGCGGACCATCGTCCAGTCGTGGTAGGTCAGGCCCTCCTCGGGCGCGAGCTCGAGCGCGAAGCCGCTCACCTGCTGCGCCTGCTGGGCGAAGGCGAGCTTCATCGCCGAGCTCTCGGGGCCGGGCTGGCCGGCCTCGAGCCCTTGGCGCAGGCGCTCGCCGGCGAGCCGGGTCACCTCGGTCTCCACCCACCAGCGCATCAGCTCGGTGTGCGTCCCGGGGGTGCGCACGGAGGGGTCCGTGCGCCACCGCTCGGTCACGAGACCGATCTGGCCGGCCTCGCGGTCGTTGCCCGCGCCGATGGCGACCCGCTCGTTGTTGAGCGTCGTCGTCGCGACCTTCCAGCCCTCGCCGACCGCACCGACGCGGTTGCGGTCGTGGACCCGCACCCCGCTGAGGAAGACCTCGTTGAACTCCGCCTCACCGGTGATCTGGCGAAGGGGGCGCACCTCGACCCCGGGGTCGGTCATGTCGACGACGAAGTAGGTCATGCCCGCGTGCTTGGGCACCGAGGTGTCCGTGCGGGCCAGGAGGATCGCGAAGTCGGCGTTGTGCGCGCCGGAGGTCCACACCTTCTGCCCGTCGACGACCCACTCGTCACCGTCCGGCACCGCACGGGTGGCGACACCCGCGAGGTCCGACCCGGCGCCCGGCTCGCTGAAGAGCTGGCACCAGATCTCGGTGCACGCGAAGAGCGGCCGCAGGTAGCGCTGCTGCATCTCCGCGCTGCCGAAGGCGAGGATCGTCGGGGCGGCCATGCCCAGGCCGATGCTGTTGCGGCCGACATCGGGGCGCGGCGCGCCCGCGACGTCGAGCAGCGCGTCGACCTCGAGCTGGCGGCCGCGCGCGATGCCCAGTCCCCCCTTCCCCTCCGGGAAGTGGACCCAGGCCAGGCCCGCGTCGAACTGGGCGCCGAGGAAGTCCGCCGGGGACGTCGTGCCGGGGTCGTGGCTCGCGAGGAGCTCCTCCACCCGCTGCTGGAGCTCAGGCATGCTGGGTCATCCTCCGGATCTCGTGACGGGCGAGGGCGTTCTTGTGCACCTCGTCGGGGCCGTCGGCGAAGCGCAGCGTGCGCACCTGCGCGTACCACTCCGCGACGGGGAAGTCCTGGCTCAGGCCGCCGGCGCCGTGCACCTGGACCGCCTTGTCGACGATCCACTCCACAGTCGCCGGGGCGGCGATCTTGATCGCCTGGATCTCGGTGTGCGCGCCCTTGTTGCCCACGGTGTCCATGAGCCACGCGGCCTTGAGGGTCAGCAGCCGCAGCTGCTCGATCCGCACCCGGGACTCGGCGATCCAGTCGCGGATGACGCCCTGCTCCGACAGCGGCTTGCCGAAGGCCACCCGGCTGGCCGCGCGCGCGACCATCAGCTCGAGGGAGCGCTCGGCGATGCCGATGAGTCGCATGCAGTGGTGGATCCGGCCCGGGCCGAGGCGGGCCTGGGCGATGGCGAAGCCGGCACCCTCCTCGCCGATGAGGTTGCTCGCCGGGACGCGCACGTCGACGAAGTCGATCTCGGCGTGGCCACCGTGGTCGCGGTCGTCGTAGCCGAGGACCTTCATCCCCCGACGCACGTCGACACCCGGGGTGTCCCGCGGCACGAGGATCATCGACTGCTGCTTGTGGCGATCGGCCGAGGGGTCGGTCTTGCCCATGACGATGAGGACCTCGGCCTGCGGGCTCATCGCGCCCGAGATGTACCACTTGCGGCCGTTGATGACGTACTCGTCACCGTCGCGCACGATCGAGGTCTCGATGTTGGTCGCGTCGGAGCTGGCAACGCGCGGCTCGGTCATGGCGAAGGCCGAGCGGATCCGTCCGTCGAGCAGGGGCTCGAGCCACCGCTGCTTCTGCTCGACGGTGCCGAACATGTGCAGCACCTCCATGTTGCCCGTGTCGGGCGCGGCGCAGTTGGTCGCGACCGGCGCGATGTGCAGGCTGCGCCCGAGGATCTCGCAGAGCGGGGCGTACTGGAGGTTGGTCAGGCCGGCGCCGTCCTCGCCGGGGAGGAAGAGGTTCCACAGCCCCTGGCTGCGGGCGGCCTCCTTGACCTGCTCGATGACCGGCGGCGGGGACCAGCGGTCGGGAGCCGCCTCGACCTCGGCCCAGTACTGCTCCTCGATGGGGTAGACGTGCTCGGCCATGAAGGCGGTGAGCTGCTCCTGCAGCTGCGCGGTCCTGGCGTCCGTCGTGAAGTCCACGGTTGCTCCCTTCGCTCAGGTGGTGGGGGTGGCGGCCCGGGTGGGCCGCTCACCGGTGCTCGCGATGTCGCTCCGGTCGATCCCGCGCTTGAGGATCTTGCCGGTCGGTCCCTTGGGCAGCTCCTCCATGAGCCGGTAGATCCGCGGGACCTTGTAGGCCGCCAGCCGCTCCTCGAGCCAGGCACGCAGCACCGTCGGCTCGACGGTCGTGCCGGGCTGCGGCGTGATGACGGCAGCGATCTCCTCGCCGAGCCGCTCGTCGGGGACGCCGATGACGGCGACCTCGCGGACGTCGGGGTGGCTGTAGAGGACCTCCTCGATCTCACGCGGGTAGACGTTGTAGCCGCCGCGGATGACGAGGTCCTTCATCCGGTCGACGATCCACAGGTCGCCGTCCTCGTCCATCCGGCCGATGTCGCCGGTGAGGAACCACTCGCCGTGGCGCACGGCCTCGGTGGCCTCGGGCCGCCTCCAGTACTCACGCATGACGAAGGGGCCGCTGATCGCCACCTCGCCGACCTCACCGGGTGGCAGCTGGGCGCGGTCCTCGTCGAGGATCGCCAGCTTGCTGCCGGGCAGGGCCCGCCCGACGCTCATCTCCTTGCGGGGGAAGATCGCCCGGTTGAAGGTCGACGCGCCCGCCGTCTCGCTCAGGCCGTAGCCGTCGAGGACGAGGGCGCCGAAGCGCTCGCGGAAGGCCTTGGCGATCTGCAGGGGAAGGGCGGCGCCGCCCGAGCAGGCCAGGCGCAGGTGCGAGAGGTCCTCCGCGGTGACGTCCGTGTCGGCGTGCAGCATGGCGTTCCACATCGTCGGCACGCCCGCGAGCCCGGTGAGCTGCTGCTCGGCGGCCATCCGCAGCAGCGCGTCCGGGTCGAAGGGACGCAGCAGGGACAGCGAGCCGCCGGCGCTGTAGGCCGTGAACATCACGGCCGACTGACCGAAGACGTGGAAGAGGGGAAGGGCGGTGCCCATCCGGTCCTGCGGCGTCAGGTCGAGCGCCTCGGCCAGGGCCTCACCGCAGGAGAGCAGGTTGCCGTGGGTGAGGACCGCGCCCTTGGGTGCGCCGGTGGTGCCGGAGGTGTAGAGCAGCACGGCCGCATCGTCGGTGTCGACGGCGACCGGCTCGGGTCCGTCACCGGGCGCGACGCAGCCGGGCTCGAGGAGCCACACGTCGAAGCCCTCCGCCGCGGCCGTGGCCGTGACGGCCTCGGAGCCCTCGTGCCAGCCGAGCGCGAAGGAGCAGCCTGCGTCACGGACGAAGTGCTCGAGCTCGCGTCGGGTGCACAGCGGGTTGACCGTCACCGCGGTCGCACCGAGCGCAAGGACCGCGTGGTAGGTCAGGACGAACTCGGCGCTCGTCGGCACGACGACGAGGACGCGCTCGCCCGCACGCACGCCGCGGCCCGCCAGCTGCGCGGCAGCGGCGCGGATGTCGTCGCGCAGCTGCGCGAAGGTCCACGAGCGCTCCCCCTCGCGCAGGGCGAGCGCGTCGGGCGTCTCGTCGGCCCAGCGCCAGATCAGGCTGGTGCCGTTGGTCATCGCACGTCCCCCTTCAGCTGGCGCTGGTAGCGCTGCATGCCGTGGATCCAGCGGTCCTGGTCGTCGACCTTGCGGCGCAGGAACTCGCGCACGTGGGTGTGCGGCGTGACGAGGAAGGTCCCCTCGGCGACGGCGGCGAGCACCTGGTCGGCGACATCGCGCGGGGCGAGCACCTCGCCTGCCTGGGTGACGGCTGCGGCGGCCACCTTGCCCCCTTCGCCACCCCCGGAGGTCATGCCCGAGCGCAGCATGTCGGTGTCGACGCCCATCGGGCACAGGCAGCTGACCCCGATCCCGTCGTCGCCGTAGGTGACCGCGAGCCACTCGGCGAAGCCGACCGCGCCGTGCTTGGTCACCGAGTAGGTGGCCGAGCCGATCTGGGTCAGCAGGCCTGCGGCAGAGGCGGTGGAGACGAAGTAGCCACTCCCCCGCTGGACCCAGCCCGGGACGAGCTGGCGGGCCGCGCGCACGTGGGCGAGCAGGTTGACGTCCAGGGCGAGCTGCCACTGGTCGTCGGTGGCCGCGAGGCCGGCGCCGTCGCCGACGCCGGCGTTGGCGAAGAAGATGTCGACCGGGCCGAAGTGCTCCTCGGCGGCCGCGATCATCGCGGCGATGCACTCCTCGCTCGAGGCATCCCCCGCCACGGCGACGGCGCCGATCCGATCGGCGGTGGCCGTCAGGCGCTGCTCGTCGATGTCGGAGACGACGACCCGGGCCCCCGCCTCGAGCAGGGCCTCCGCGAGCGCCGCGCCGATGCCGCCGGCAGCGCCGGTGACGACGGCGACCTTGTCCTTGACCTGCATCGCGGTGGCCATCAGTCGCAGGGCCCGCCGGCGACGTAGAGCACCTGACCGGTCGTGAAGCCGGCGCCCTCGCTGACGAAGAAGGACACGGCGTGGGCGATGTCCTCGGGGCGCCCGGTGCGGGCCACGGCTGCCTGCGCGGAGGCAGCCGACTTCAGCTCCTCGAAGCTGATGCCGATGCGGGCCGCGGTCTCGGCGGTCATCTCGGTCTCGATGAACCCGGGGGCGATGGCATTGGCCGTCACGCCGAACTTGCCGAGCTCGATGGCCAGGGTCTTGGTGAAGCCCTGCATGCCGGCCTTGGCGGCCGAGTAGTTGGTCTGGCCGCGGTTGCCCTGCGCCGACGTCGACGACAGGTTGACGATGCGGCCGTACCGCTCCTGGGTCATGAATGCCTGGCAGGCCTTGGTCATGAGGAAGGCGCCGCGCAGGTGCACCGCCATGACGGCGTCCCAGTCCTCGACGCTCATCTTGAAGATGAGGTTGTCGCGGATGATGCCGGCGTTGTTGACCAGCACGGTCGGCGCGCCGAGCTCGTCGGCGATCCGCCGGACGGCCGCCTCGACCTGCTCGGCGTCGGACACGTCGGCGCCGACCGCGAGGGCCCGGCCCCCGGCCGCGGTGATCTCCTCGACGACCGGCGCACAGGCCGACTCGTCGAGGTCGAGGACGGCGACGGCCATCCCGTCGGCGGCGAGACGGCGGGCGACACCCGCGCCGATGCCTCGGGCCGCGCCGGTGACGACGGCGACGCGCTGCTGGTCAGTGGTCATGTGAGAGCTCCTGTGATCTCGACTGCCGGAACGCTTCGAACATACTTGAACCCGGCTTCAAGTTCAACTAGGTTCGAGGCAATCCGCACATGACCGAAGGAGCTCATCGTGACCCAGACCGCACAGCACCGCCCCACCTCCGTCCAGGACCTCAAGGACCTCGTCGGCGTCGAGCTCGGACCCACGCAGTGGCATGTCGTCGACCAGGCCGCGATCGACGGGTTCGCCGACATCACGGGCGACCACCAGTGGATCCACGTCGACCCCGCCAAGGCGGCGGACTCCCCCTTCGGCTCGACGATCGCGCACGGGCTCTACAGCCTCTCGCGCACGCCCGCCTTCTTCGAGGAGCTGATGGCCTTCGACGGCTTCACCCACTCGCTCAACTACGGCTACGACCGCATCCGCTTCATCCACCCGCTGCCGGTCGACTCACGGATCCGCATGCGCGCCGAGGTCACGCAGGTCGAGGAGACCTCCCCCGGCCAGGTCAACGTCGTGACCAAGCTGACCGTCGAGGCCGACGGCATCGACAAGCCGATCGTGGTGGCCAACTCGATCGGCCGATTCAGCGTCTGACCCCTGGCACCGATCTGCCCAGGCACTCTCGCGTCGCAGCGAGGGTGCCTGGGCAGATGCTTGTGGGTCCGGTCCCGGGGGATGCCCCCGGCTGCGCGAAGGGGGGCAGTGCGTCAGCGGCGTACGCCGATCGCGCCGCTCAGCGGCAGTTGCCAGGACAGGCCGCGGTGGGCGGCGACCGCCTCGTCGATGCGATCGGCGATGTCCGCGGGGAAGGGGGTGGCGCGCCGCGCGACGAGGTCGACGTGTCCCTCGAGCACCTCGAGGGTGTTGGCGATCTGCCCGGTCGTGCGGTTGACGACGACGGAGATGCCGTGGAAGACCTTGTCCCCACGGTCCAGCCACCGCACGTGCGCCGAGAGCTCCTCGCCGATGTGCACCTCGTGGAGGAAGCGCAGGTGCTGCTCCATGCTGAAGACACCCAGGCGACGGCTCGTGCGGTAGTCGTCGTCCACCCCGATCCGCTGCAGCGCCGCCTCGGCCGCGCGCAGGTGCAGACCGTAGAAGTGGGCGACGTTGACGTGGCCGTTGCCGTCCTCCCACTCGGGGCCGGCGACGACCTGGAGCGCCGCGGGGACCTGCGCGATCTCCTCGACGCCGGGGAGCTGCTCGACGCTCATGGCACCAGCACGACCTTGCCGGTGACGGTGCGCCCCTCGAGCGAGGCGATCGCCGTGGCGGCGTCCTCGAGTCGGTGGGTGGCGCCGACGATCGGCCGCAGCGCTCCGCTGCGCAGGTGCGGCAGCATGGCCGCCCACTCCTTGCCCACGTGGCCGGGACGGGACATCGCGAAGGCTCCCCACCCGACGCCGACGACCGAGATGTTGTTGAGCAGCAGCCGGTTGACCTTGACCTCCGGGATCGACCCGGCGGTGAAGCCGATGACGAGCAGCCGGCCGTGCTCGCGCAGGGTCCGCAGCGAGTCGGTGAAGCGGTCGCCGCCGACCGGGTCGACGACGATGTCGACGCTGGCCTTGCCGACCGCCTCGAGGAAGCCGTCGGCCATGACGACCTCGTCCGCACCTGCGGCCCGGGCGATCTCCCCCTTCGCCTCGGTGGAGACGACCCCGATGACCTTGCTCGCCCCGAAGGCCTTGGCCATCTGGATGGCCGCGGTCCCGATGCCACCGGCAGCGCCGTGGACGAGGACGGTCTCCCCCTCGACCAGGCCACCCCGCTCGACGAGCGCGAAGTAGACGGTCGCGTAGTTGAAGGTGAAGGACGCAGCCTCCTCGAAGGAGACCTCGTCGGGCAGCGCGAAGGTCAGGTCGGGTCGGGCGAGCGCCTTCTCGGCGAAGCCACCGAGGAGGCTCAGCGCGGCGACCCGGTCACCGACGGACAGACCGCTGCCCTCGGGGGCGGCGGAGACGACACCGGCGACCTCGGCCCCCGGGACGAAGGGGAGGTCCGGCTTCAGCTGGTAGAGCCCCCGGGTCTGCAGCAGCTCGGGGAAGGCGACCCCGGCGGCCTTGACGTCGATCGTCACCATCCGGTCGTCGGAGGGGTCGGCGATCTCGACGACCTCGACCGCCTCGGGGCCGTCGAGGGAGGAGATGTGGATGGCGCGCATGGTGGTTCCCTTCGTGTGGGTCACAGCTGGAGGAGGAGCTTGCCGGTGTTGACCCCGTCGAAGAGGCCGAGCAGGGCGTCGGGGAAGGCGGCGATGCCGCCCTCGAGGATGGTCTCGGTGGCCTCGAGGCGGCCGTCCCCGATCAGCTCGGAGATACCGGCGATCGCCTCGGGGTACCGGTCGGCGTAGTCCATGACGACGAAGCCTTGCATGCTGGCGCGGAAGACGAGCAGGGCCATGTACCGACGCGGGCCCTCGGCGAGCGTCTCGTCGTTGTAGGTCGAGATGGCGCCGCAGACGACGACCCGGGCGCCGTGGGCGAGGTTGGCCAGGGCGGCGTCGAGCAGCTCGCCGCCGACATTGTCGAAGTACACGTCGACCCCGTCGGGCGCGGCCTTGCGCACCTGCCGCAGCAGGTCGCCCTCGCGACGGTCGATGACCTCGTCGAGGCCGAGCTCGCGCAGCCAGGCGACCTTGTCCGGGCCTCCGGCGACGCCGATGACCCGGCAGCCCTTGGCCTTGGCCAGCTGGGCGACGGTGCTGCCGACGGCGCCGGCAGCGGCCGAGACGAGCACGGTGTCCCCCGCCTTGGCCCGACCCACGTCCTCGAGGCCGAACCATGCGGTCATGCCCGGCATGCCCAGGGCACCGAGCCAGGTGCTCATCGGGGCGACGTCGAGGTCGAGGCGCTCCACCCCCTTCCCGCTGGAGATGGCGTACTCACGCACGCCGAAGGTCCCGCTCACGACGTCACCGACGGCGAAGTCGTCGTGCTGCGAGGCGATGACGGTCCCGGCACCGAAGGCACGCATGACGGCGCCGATCTTGACCGGCGGGAGGTAGGAGCGCACGTCGTTGAGCCAGCCACGCATGGCCGGGTCGAGGGAGACCTGCTGCATCTCGACGAGGAACTCCCCCGGAGCGGGGTCGGGCACCTCCGTCGTCGCGAGCTCCCAGGTGCTGGCGTCGGGGCGGCCCTGCGGGCGGGCGGCGAGGCGGATCTCCTGCGAGGTCCGGGTCATGGGGTGCTCCTGTACTCGGGTCGGCGCTGACGTGGCCACCATCCCACAACGTGAATCAGGGTTCAACTACTCTTGAACCCTGATTCAAGTGCGGCTACCGTCAGGGGAACACCCACCGAGCGAAGGACCACCATGGACATCCCTGCCCTCTTCTCCCTGGACGCACGCGTCGCCCTCGTGACCGGCGGCTCCCGCGGCATCGGCCGGATGATCACCGAGGGCCTGCTCAACCAGGGCGCGACGGTCTACATCACCGCCCGCAAGGAGGAGGCCTGCCGCGCGACGGCCGCCGAGCTGTCCGAGCAGTTCGGCGAAGGGCGTTGTGTCGCGCTGCCCGGCGACGTCTCGACGACCGCCGGCATCGCCGCGCTGCTCGAGGACCTCGGCCAGCACGAGAGCCACCTCGACATCCTCGTCAACAACGCGGGGGCGGCCTGGGGCGAGCCCTTCGACACCTTCCCCGAGAGCGGGTGGGACAAGGTCATGGACCTCAACGTCAAGGCGCCGTTCTTCCTCACCCAGGCCGCCAAGGGCCTGCTGCTCGCCGGCCGTGAGCGCGGTGGCCACCTCGCCAAGGTCATCAACATCGCCTCCATCGACGGGCTCTCGCTCAACCCGATGGAGACGTACTCGTACCACGCGAGCAAGGCGGGCGTCGTGCACCTGACCAAGCGGATGGCGGTGACGCTCGCCCCCGAGGGCATCGTCGTCAGCGCGATCGCCCCCGGCGCCTTCGCCTCGAACATGAACAAGGAGGCGCGCGACCACGGCGACGAGATCTCCGCCGCGATCCCCTCCGGCCGGATCGGCCGCCCCGAGGACATGGCCGCCGCAGCCGTCTACCTCGCCTCCGACGCCGGCGACTACGTCGTCGGCAGCACCCTCACCGTCGACGGCGGGGTCACCATCGCCCGCTGACGTCGCCGCGAAATCGGTTGGACAGGGGCGCGCGCGGGTGGAGGATTGCCGTCATGGCTTCCGAGTTGACCGCCCTCACCTTCGGCACCCCCGACCCTCGGCGTCCCGCGCTCTTCTGGGGTGAGTTGCTCGGCCAGTCCGTCACGACCGAGCGCGCCGCACCAGCGCTGACGCCGCATCCTGAGGTGGGGTTCAGCCTCAGGTTCGTGCCGATGGCTGACGAGAGGTGGGGACCGAACCAGATGCACCCCGACCTGTTGCCGACCTCGCTCGACGAGCAGGCGTCCGCGGTGGAGCGAGCCCTCCGGCTCGGGGCCCGCCACCTCGACGTCGGCCAGGGGGACGCCGACCACGTCGTCCTCGCCGATCCCGACGGCAACGAGCTGTGCGTGCTCGAGCCCGGCGGCAGCTTCCTCGCCGGCTGCCCGTTCTTCAGCTCGTTGTCCGGCGACGGTCTCGCGCAGGTCGGCCACTTCTGGCGCGACGCCCTCGCCTGGGACGTGGTCTGGGACCAGGACGGCGAGACCGCCATCCAGTCACCCGCCGGCGGTCCCAAGCTCACCTGGGGCGGCGAACCCGTGCACCGCAAGGGTGGGCGCAACCGGCTCCACCTCGACCTCACGCCCTGCGACGGGTCGAGCAGCCACGACGAGGTCGAGCGCCTGCTGGCACTCGGGGCCTCGCGTGTCGCGGCCGGTTGCGCAGACGCTGAGGGCCTGGCCGACCCCGGCGGCAACGAGTTCTGCGTGGTGGGGTGACCGACCGCGCCGGTCCGGGGAGGCGGCTCAGTCCGCCCGCAGCTCAGGCGTGGTGAGCCCGAGCGCATTGGTCCACAGCCGGGTGGCGCCGTCGACGAGCTCGTCGACGGGGACGAGGAGGAAGTCGTTGACGAAGGCGTCCTGGGCCAGTCGCGAGACCATGCCCGAGAGCGCCATGGCCGCGGTCATCGCGTCGATGCCGCGGTCGGCGAGGCCGCGGGACTGCAGGTCGGCGATGGCCCGGCCGTTGCGGACGACGAAGGCATTGGCCCGGGCCTGCCGCAGCTCCCGGAAGCGAGGATCGACCGCCGCGACCTGGAGGAGCAGCTGGTTGAGCCGGGCATTGCGCCGGTAGGCCTCGAAGTAGGCCCGGTTGCTCGCCGCGATGATCTCGATGGGGTCGTCGGTGCGCTCCATCGAGGTGGTGCCCGGGTGCAGCATGTCGCTCTGCGCCTCGTGGAGGACGGCGGCGAAGACCTCGTCCTTGCTGTCGAACCACGTGTAGAAGCTGCCGATCGAGCACTTGGCCTCGGCCGCGATGTCGACGAGGCGGGAGTCGACGTAGCCGTCCCGCTCGAAGACGGTGCGGGCCGCGGCGATGAGCGCGTCACGGGTGCGCTGGCCACGCGCGGTCTGCGGCTGGGTGCCGAGCTTGGCGGCGTCGACGAGGTCGGGCACCTCGCTCGTGGTCTCGCTGTCGCTGGGCATGGCCGCCATGCTAAACCGCTTCGTCCAGCACCACGTGCGCCGCGGCCACGAGCTGGTCGACCGCGTCGGGCGGGATCGACCCCATGGCGGTGAGGTTGCGCGGGTCGTCGAGCTGACGGCGGCGGACGCCCTCGAGGATGATCGCGAGCTTCCACAGCCCCAGCCCGTGCCAGAAGGGGACGGCGGAGACGTCCCTGCCGGACACCTCGGCGTAGTGCTCGACCAGCTCGGTCCGGGTGGCGAAGCCCGCCACCGTGGAGGCGTCGAAGCGCATCGTCGGCGGGTCCCCGGCCTGGGGCCAGTAGGCGAGCGCGGTCCCGAGGTCGGCGAGCGGGTCGCCGAGCGTGGCCAGCTCCCAGTCGAGGATCGCCCGCACCTGCGCGTCGTCGGGGTCGATGATGACATTGCGCAGGTGGCAGTCCCCGTGGACGAGGGTGACCTCGCCCGCCCCGGGCTCGCGCTCGTGCAGCCGCCCGGTGAGCCGGTCGAGCTCGCCGAGGTCGCGCGTGCGCGACAGCTCCCACTGCCCCGCCCACCGCTTGAGCTGCCGGGCGGCGTAGGGCTTGTGGCTCGCGAGGTCGTCGAGCCCCACCCGGTCCAGCTCGACCGCGTGGATCCGGGCGAGGGTGTCGACGAGGGAGAGGCCGACCGCATGCCGGGCGGCCGGCGGCAGGCCCTCCGCGTCGCCGCGCTCGTCGAGGACGAGCCCGTCGACGAAGGAGACGACGAGCACTGGCCGGTCGGCGACCGCCGGGTCCTCGCACAGCCCGTGCACGACGGGAAGGGGGACGTCGCTCCCCTGCAGCGCGGAGAGTATCCGGTGCTCCCGGGCCACGTCGTGGGCCGAGGCGAGCAGCTCGCCCATCGGGGGGCGCCGCAGGACCAGGCGGGCCCCCTTCGCGTCGGTGACGAGGTAGGTGAGGTTGGACTGGCCCAACCCCACCCGCTCGTAGGCCAGCGGTAGCTCGACGTCGACCCGCGGGCTGACCCACGCCGTCATCGCGGCCGTGTCGACGCCCTCGATCACTTCTTGCCCCACTCCGGGCTGCGACGGCGGTACTCCCGCCGCGCGATCGTCATCTTGTGCACCTCGTCGGGGCCGTCGGCCAGACGGAGGGTGCGCATGTGGGCGTACCACATGGCCAGCGGGAAGTCGTCGCTCACGCCACCGCCGCCGTGCACCTGGATGGCCCGGTCGATGATCTTCAGCGCCATCTGCGGGGCGGCGACCTTGATCGCCGCGATCTCGGTGCGCGCGACCTTGTTGCCCACGGTGTCCATCATGTGCGCGGTCTTGAGGGTCAGCAGGCGCACCATCTCGATCTCGATGCGGGCCTCGGCGACCCAGTCCATGATGTTGGACCGGTTGGCCACCGGCTCGCCGAAGGTCACCCGGGACTGCGCCCGGTCGATCATCAGGTCGAGCGCACGCTCGGCGACACCGATGGCGCGCATGCAGTGGTGGATGCGGCCCGGCCCGAGGCGGGCCTGGCTGATCATGAAGCCGTCACCCTCCCCGGCCAGGAGCGCGTCGACGGGCACCCGCACGTCGGTGAAGCTGACCTCGGCGTGGCCCTCGCGGTCCATGTAGCCGAAGACCGGCAGGCCGCGCTCGACCGTGACGCCCGGGGCGTCGATCGGCACGACCATCATCGACTGCTGGCGATGGGTCGGGGCGTCGGGGTCGGTCTTGCCCATGACGATGAGGACCTTGCAGTTCTGGTGCAGCGCGTTGGAGGTCCACCACTTGCGGCCGTTGATGACGTACTCGTCGCCGTCACGCTCCATGCGCGTCTCGACATTGGTCGCGTCGGAGCTGGCGACCGCCGGCTCGGTCATGGCGAAGGCCGAGGCCATCTCGCCCGCGAGCAGCGGCTTCAGGTACTTCTCCTTGTGCTCGTCGGTGCCGAAGAGGGTGAGCACCTCCATGTTGCCGGTGTCCGGGGCATTGCAGTTGATCGCCTCGGGGGCGATCTCGATGCTCCGCCCGGTGATCTCCGCGAGGTGGGCGTACTCGAGGTTGGTCAGCCCCGGCCCCCACTCGGGGTGCGGGTGGAAGAGGTTCCACAGGCCCTGACTGCGCGCCTCGGCCTTGAGGTCCTCGAGGACCTGCGGGTGGTGGTTGGGGTTGCCGGAGGCACGCATCTGCTCGCGGTAGACGCTCTCCGCGGGGTAGACGTGCTCGTCCATGAAGGTGAGCAGGCGGTCGCGGTAGTCCTGGCCGCGTTCACTGAGTTCGAACATCGTGTCGTCCTTGGGTCGTGGGGTGGGAAGGGGGGTCAACGCGCGGTCGGCGTCGGGGCAGGAAGGGAGAGCACCTCGCGGATGCGGGGCACGGTCTCGTCGGCGGTGCGGTGCAGCACGCCGCGGATGCCGAGGCGCGCGGCGCCGACGAGGTTGTGCTCGAGGTCGTCGACGAGCACGCACTCGGTCGGGTCGACGCCCAGTCGCTCGCAGGCGATCCGGTAGATCTCGCGGGAGGGCTTGCGCACGCCGACCTGCGCGGAGATGACCGTGACGTCGAAGAGCTCGTCGAGGTCGACGCGGGCGTAGCAGTCGCGGCCCAGCGAGTTGGAGACGAGCGCGACGGGGACACCGGCGGCCCGGGCCTGACGGACCAGCTCGATCATCGGCTCGTCCAGGTCCATGTGGGTGGCCAGGGCAGCGAGCAGGCCACGGGGCTCGACGATGCCGCCCGCCTCGACGAGGGCGGCGGCGAAGGCATCCTCGAAGCCCTCGTCGTCGAGCCGTCCGGTCTCGTGCTCGGACAGCGCCGCGCGGGCCCCCTCGTGGGTGGCGAGGACCCGCAGGGCCTCGTCAGGAGCGAGGCCGGCGTCGGCGCCGAGCGCCCCGAAGGCGGCGCTGATCGGGGCCGTGAGCACTCCCCCGAAGTCGATCAGCAGGGCCGACGCGGGGCCGGCGTCGGCCTGGGGCGAGTCGGGTGACGTCGTCGTCATGGGCACTCCTTGTGGTCTTCTGCCTCGCCATAGGTATACTTGAACTCAGATTCATATTCAAGTCCTAGTGCCTCATCCGCGACGACGACGTCCCAGGAGCCACCATCTCCAGTGCCACCCTGTCACCGGCACCGCACCGCGGGGCGCTCGCGACCGCCTTCGCGATCCTCTTCGGGGTGACCGGGCTCGGGAGCGCGGCCGTCGCCGTCGCCCTCCCCGCCCTCGCGGACGACCTCGACCTGACCACCGGTCGCGCGGCCCTGGTCGTCAGCTGCTACTCCCTCGCACTCGCCGTGGGCAGCGCGGTCTTCGGGCGGCTGGGTGACCTCTTCGGCATCCGGCTGCCGCTGCTCATCGGGATCTCGGTCATGGTGACCGCCGCCTGCGCAGGAGCCCTCGTCGACTCCCTTCCCGCCCTCATCGCCACGCGCACGCTGCAGGGTCTCGGGGCCGCGGCCGTGCCGGCCCTCACCCTCGCCGCGATCCAGGCCCTCTTCGCCGGGGACGGCCGCGCGCGGGCCATGGCCACGTACTCGGGGGTGGGCGCGACGGTCAACGCGCTGGGTCCCGTCGTCGGAGCCCTGCTCGTCGACCCCTTCGGCTGGCGTCCGGTGGTGGCGATCCCGCTGGCCACGCTGGCGGCGATCCCGCTCGTCTGGCGCGACCTGCCGACCCGACGCCAGACCGGCGCGACCCTCGACCCCGTCGGCGCCCTGCTCGTGGGCGGAGCGGCGATCGGTGCCGTCCTCTCGTTGCAGGCCGCCACGCTGGGCGGGGCCACCGCCATCGCCGGGCTCGTCCTGCTCGTGGTGACCGCCCCGGCGGCGGTCCTGCGGTCGCGCCGGCGACCGCACGGCGTCGTCCCCGCGTCACTCGTGCGGGACAAGGCCGCCCGTCGCAGCCTGCTCACCGCCGCGAGCCTGCCGTCGGCCTGGTTCGGGATCCTCGTCGCCGTCCCGGTCGTCCTCACCGAGAGCGGCTGGTCCGGCACCGGGGTCGGGATGCTCCTCCTGCCCTGCGCGGCGCTCGGGGTCATCGCCCCCCGCGTCACCGGGCCCGCCCTCATCGCCCTCGGCGCTGCCCGCAGCCAGCTCATCGCGACGACCGGCACGGCAGCCGCGGTCGCGCTCGCGGCGCTCGGCGCGGCCCGGGTCGACGCGGCCATGCTCGTCGTGGCGAGTCTGATCCTCATGATGTCCTTCGGCCTCGGCCAGCCGGCCATGACGGCGCTCGTCGCCGACTCCGTCCCGGCGCACACCCGCGGCGGCGCCCTCGGCCTGCTCACCCTCGTCTTCCTCCTCGGCGGCAGCATGGGAGCAGCAGCGGTCGGCGGGCTCGGCGAGGTCATCGGCCTGCCGCGGGCCCTCCTCGTCGTCGCGGTCCTCCCGGCGACCGCCGCGCTCGCCTTCCTCCGCCCCCTTCCCGCTCCCCATCCCCAACCCCAGGAGATCCCGTGACCGACACCGACCACGTCCTCTACGACCTCAGCGACGGCATCGCGACCATCACCCTCAACCGGCCCGACCGGCGCAACGCGATGTCGGTCCCGATGATCGAGCGGCTCGGCGAGCTGCTCGCCCAGACCGACGAGGACCCCGACGTGCGGGTCCTCGTCCTCACCGGCGCCGGGCGCGCCTTCTGCTCCGGCGGCGACGTCCAGCAGTTCGACGCCGACGGCGGCGAAGGGGGTGGTGCCACCGAGGTCGACCCCGCTGGCGTCGCCGACCAGCTGCGTCACCAGGAGCTGACGGTGGGCCGCCTGCACGCCTTCACCAAGCCGACGATCGCGGCGCTCCCCGGCGCCGCCGCCGGCGCCGGTCTGGGCCTCGCCCTCGCGACCGACCTGCGCATCGGCACGCCGCGCACCGTCGTCGCCACGGCCTTCGCCGCAGTCGCCCTGTCCGGGGACTTCGGGGTGGCGTGGCTGCTCGACCGGCTCGTCGGGCCGGCGCGCGCCCGTGAGCTGATGCTGCTGGGCCCCCGCCTCGACGGGCAGGCCTGCCTCGACCTCGGTCTGCTCAGCCGCCTCGTGCCCGAGGACGAGCTCGTGGACGGCACCCGCGCGGTGGCGGCCCAGCTCGCCGCGGGTCCCGCCCTCGCCCTGGCGAGCATCAAGCACAACCTGCGCGAGGCGCCCCACCAGACGCTGTCCGAGTCGATGGCCGCCGAGGTGCCCCGGCACAAGGCGTGCGGCCTCACGGCAGACCACGTCGAGGCCGCGCGCGCCTTCGTCGAGAAGCGGCCGCCGGTCTTCGCCCGCTGACGGCTGTCGGGGTGCGGTCGTAGGTTGGTGACATGGCTCACGTACTGCTCTTCCCCTCCGTCCTCGGTGTCCGTCAGGGCATCACCGACCTCGCCGACGCCCTGACCGACGCCGGCCACGACGTCACCACGCTCGACCCCTTCGACGGCGAGACCTTCGACGACTACCCGAGCGGCATGGCCGCCACCAAGGCGATCGGCGACGAGGCGCTGCAGGCCCGGGCGCTGGCCGCGGCGCAGGGGGTCGACGCCCCCTTCGTCGCCATCGGCTTCTCCGTCGGTGCGGCCACGGCCGAGTGGGTCGCCGCACAGCTGCCCGAGGCCGCGCGTGGGGTCGTCATGGTCGGTGGCGGCATCCCGATGCGCTTCATCGAGGCGACCTGGCCGTCCGGCGTGCCCGGGCAGGTCCATGTCACCTCCGAGGACCCCTTCCACGAGGAGGACAAGCAGTTCGACCCGATGGTCGACGAGTACCTCCAGGACGACGTCGAGCAGGCCGGCGGCGAGTACACCTTCGTCGAGTACCAGGGCAGCGGGCACAGCTTCACCGACCCGAGCCTGCGGGCCGAGTACCAGCCCGCAGAGGCGCAGATCTTCACCCGGCGCATGCTCGAGTTCGTCGCAGCAGTGGGCTGACCCACCGCTCGGAGGTCGGCAGCGCTCGAGGGCTGGCTACCGCTCGAAATAGGTGCGCGGGTTGTGCACCAGCATGGTGTCGATGTCGTCCTGCGTGGCGCCGCCCTCGAGCAGCGCGGGCAGGACGTCCTCGCTGATGTGCCGGTAGTTCCACCGCGGCACGACCTGCCGCTTGGCCTCGGGGTCGAACCAGTCGATGAAGCACGAGGCGTCGTGGGCGAGCACCATGCGCTCCGCGTACCCGCGACGCAGCAGCTCCAGGACGGTCGCGACCCGGTCCTCGAAGGGCAGGAGCACGTCGAGGCCGAATCGGTCCATGCCGAGCAGGGACCCGGCGTCGGCGACCGCGCACAGGTAGTCGACGTCGGTCGTGTCGCCGGAGTGCCCGATGACGACCTTGGTCAGGTCGGCGCCCTCCTCGGCGAGGACCTTCTGCGCGACCAGCCCGGAGCCGGTGTGCGGGTTGGTGTGCACCGTGATCGGCGCACCGCTCTGCGCGCTGGCCGCACCGACGGCGCGCATCACCCGCTCGACCCCGGGGGTCAGGCCCTGCTCCTCGATGGCGCACTTGAGGAAGCCCGCGCGGACGCCGGTGTCGGCGATGCCCTCGGTGAGGTCCTTGAGGAAGAGCTCGGTGAGCGGCTCGGGCACGTCGAAGAGCAGGCCGGGGCCGGTGTAGTGGAACTGGAAGGGGATCTCGTTGTACGTGTACACCCCGGTCGCGACGACGATGTTGAGGTCGACCTGCGCGGCGACGCGCTGCACCCGCGGGAGGTATCGACCCAGGCCGAGGACCGTCGGGTCGAGGATCGTGTCGATGCCCAGGCCCGGCAGGGCCGCGAGCTCGGCGACCGCCTCGGCGACCTTGGCGTCCTCGTCCCAGTCGGCCTGGAAGTTCTGCCGGTACTCCTCCCCCAGGACGAAGATGTGCTCGTGGGCGAGCACGCGCCCCAGGTCGGCGGAGTCGACACTCCCGGTCACGGTCGGTACAGCCACCACGGCGCACTCTCCTTCGAGTCGGTGCCTGCGACCCTAGTCCTACCTGAACCCAGACTCAAGTGTCAGTCGGGCAGCTCGCGACCCCGTGTCTCGGGCAGGAGGAAGGCGGCCGCCGCAGCCACGACGAAGGCCACGGCGAAGAGGGAGAAGACGACGACATCGCCGTCGGCGCCGCCTCGCTCGAGCAGCACGGGGACGGTGAGCGGCGCGGCGATCGAGGCCAGCCGGCCGAAGCCTGCGGCCGCACCGGCCCCGGACCCGCGCACGGTCGTCGGGTAGATCTCCGGCGTGATCGCGTAGAGCGCACCCCAGGCGCCGAGGTTGCAGAAGGACAGCGCGCTGCCCGCGACGATGATCGACGTCGGTGAGTCCGACTGCCCGAAGAACCACGCCGCGATCGCCGAGCCGATGAGGAAGACCGCGAGCGTGGAGCGTCGGCCCCACACCTCGACGAGGACTGCGGCCAGTGCGTACCCGGGCAGCTGCGCCAGCGTGATGATCAGCGTGTAGCCGAAGGACGTGGTGACGTCGTGGCCGCGGGCCACCAGCAGCGACGGGATCCACAAGAAGGCGCCGTAGTAGGCGAAGTTGACCCCGAACCACACCAGCCAGATGCCCAGGGTGCGCCGGCGAAGGGCCGCGGACCACAGTCCCGGCCTGGCCGTCGGGCCCGGGGCCGTGGCCGTCGCGCCCGGGGCCGTGACCATCGCGCGCGTCCCTGCGACCGCAGCGGGCTCCCCCTTCGCCATCGGGGAAGCGGGCGCCCGGCCGGCCGACTCCTCGAAGCCGCGCACCACCTGCTCCGCCTCGTCGTACCGCCCACGCCGCTCGAGCCAGACCGCGGACTCGGGCAGACCGAGCCGGACGACGATCGCGTAGACCGCCGGCACGAGCCCGAGGGCCAGACCCCAGCGCCAGCCGTCCTCGCCACGCGGGACGACGTAGAAGCCGATGACGGCGGCGAGGATCCAGCCCAGTGCCCAGAAGGACTCGAGCACGACGACCAGGCGACCGCGGATGCGCGTCGGGGACAGCTCGCTGACGAGCGTCGAGGCAACCGGCAGCTCGGCACCGAGCCCCAGCCCCACGAAGAAGCGCAGGACGAGGAAGAGCGCCAGCCCGCCCACGAGGGCCGATGCACCGGTGGCGAGACCGTAGACGACCAAGGTCGCCGCGAAGACCGTCCGGCGACCGAAGCGGTCGGCCAGCCGGCCACCGAGCGTCGCGCCGACGGCCATGCCGATGAAGCCGATGGTGACGATCCACGACCGCTCGCTCGTGGTCAGCCCCCACTGCTGCGCCAGGACGACGATGACGAAGGAGATGAGCCCGACGTCCATGGCGTCGAGCGCCCACCCGGCGCCCGACCCGACGAGGAGCCTGGTGTGCCTGCGGGTGTAGGGCAGCGCGCCGAGGCGGTCCGAGCGTGAGGGGCTGCTGGTCATGGGCCGACCGTACGTCCCGCCCCGGCGCCCTCGAGCCGCAGCAGGGCCCGCTTGGCGTCGGGCCCGCCGAGGTAGTCCCCCGCTCCACCGTCGCTGCGGACGATCCGGTGGCAGGGCAGCAGCAGGGGCACGGGGTTGTGGGCGCAGGCGCTGCCGACGGCCCGTACCGCCCGGGGCCGGCCGGTGAGGGCCGCCAGCTGGGCATAGGACGCGGTGTGCCCGTAGGCGACCCGAGGCAGGGCGGTGACGACCTCCCGCCGGTATCCGGTGAGCAGACGCAGGTCGATCGGGACCGTGATCTCCCGCAGGCGCCCGGCGAAGTACTCGTCGAGCTCACGGGCGGCCTCGTCGAGCCGGCGCGGCGCCGCCAGGACCCGGGGGCTGACCCGGTCGGCGAGGTCGGTCAGGACCGCGTCGTGCCCCTCGCTGGCGAAGGCGACCCGCAGGACGCCCTGCTCGGTCGCGGCCAGCAGCAGCGCACCCAGCGGCGAGTCGACGACCCGGTAGGCGATGTCCAGCAGCCCGGCGTCGTCGGCGCGGGCAGCCAGCCCGGCGCGCAGTCGGGTGAGGTCAGCGGTCTCTGTGGTCATCGGATCTCCTTCTCTCGCAGGGACTTCAGCCCATCGCTGGCAGCGCGCCTGGCGGCCGCCTCGGTGCCACCGACGAGGCCGACGATCCGGGCATAGGACAGCCCCCCGAGGTAGCGGTAGGTGATGACCTGCCGTTGCTTGTCGGGCAGGCCGGCGACGTGACGCCACACCCCTTCGTCGTCGGTCTCGGCGTCCGCCGCGACGACCTCGGGCACCTCGGCGACCGGGTCGGTGCGCCGGCGGGCCCGCGACCGATGGATGTCGATGCACTTGCGGCGGGCCACGGTGGTCAGCCAGGCCGTCACGTCGAGGTCCGTCGACAGGTCCGGCCAGGCCGACAGCGCGGCGAGGAAGGTCTCGCTCCACGCGTCGTCGACATCTGCCGGGTCGACCCGGGCCCGGCACAGGGCCAGCACCCGCGGGCCGTGCTCCTGCACCACCTGCTCGAAGGGAGGCAGGCCCACCCGGGGCCGCTCAGAAGAGGGCACCGCGGTCCTCTGCGGGTGGTTCCTCGAGGGCGAGCAGCGCGCGCTTGCGGTCGAGCCCGCCGGCGTAGCCGGTGATCGAGCCGTCCGCCCCGATGACCCGATGGCAGGGCACGAGGATCGAGATCGGGTTTGCACCGACCGCGCGGCCCACGGCCTGGGCGGCGCTCCCGGTCTCGCGGGCCAGGTCGCCGTAGCTGACCGTCTCGCCGTGGGGGATCTGCTCGAGCAGCGCCCAGACGTGCTGGTGGTGCTCGCCGCCGCGCAGCTCGATCGGGATGTCGAAGTCGCGCCGCTCCCCCGCGAGGTACTCCTCGAGCTGGGCGGCGAGCTTGCCCAGCACCGGCTCGGCGGTCGGGGCGACCTCGGGTCCGTGGTCGGCGCCCTCCGGCAGCGTCCAGTGGCCGGGGAAGTAGAGACCGATGAGGACCGGCCCCTCGCCCGTGCATGCCTCGTCGAGCACGGCGGTGAGCTCACCGAGGCGGGTCGGGAGCCGCGCGTGCCGGGTCGTCATGATGTCGATCATGTCTCATAGACGCGTCCGGACCCGGATGTGTGAGATCGGTACTGTCCTGCTCCATGAGCATCCGCGCATGGCAGGTCCAGCAGCTCGGCGAGGCCGCCGACGTCCTCACCCTCGTCGACGCACCCGAGCCGACGCCCGGCCCGGGGCAGGTGCGGGTGCGCGTGCGGGCGAGCGCGGTGAACTTCGCCGACACGCTCCTGTGCAAGGGCGAGTACCAGGTCCGGCCGGAGCCTCCCTTCGTCCCCGGCATGGAGGTCTGCGGTGACGTGCTCGAGGTCGGTGCGGACGTCACCCACGTCGCGGTCGGCGACCGGGTGCTCGGCGGCACCGCGCTGCCGCACGGCGGGTACTCGAGCGAGTGCCTCATGGAGGGCGCGAGGACCTTCCCGGCACCCACGGGGCTCGACGACGCGGCGAGCGCCGCGCTGATGATCAGCTACCAGACCGGGTGGTTCGGCCTGCACCGACGAGCCGCACTGCGCGAAGGGGAGACCCTCCTCGTCCACGCCGCCTCCGGTGGCGTCGGGTCGGCTGCCGTCCAGCTCGGCAAGGCCGCCGGTGCGCGCGTCATCGGCGTCGTCGGCGGCGCCGACAAGGTCGAGATCGCCGAGCGGCTCGGCTGCGACGTCGTCATCGACCGCAAGGTCGAGGACATCATCACGCGCGTGAAGGAGGTCACCGACGGGCGTGGCGCCGATGTCGTCTACGACCCGGTCGGCGGGCCGTCGTACACCGCGAGCACGAAGTGCATCGCCTTCGAGGGGCGGATCGTCGTCGTCGGCTTCGCCAGTGGGCGCATCCCCGAGCCGCGGCTCAACCACGCGATGGTGAAGAACTACTCGATCCTCGGGCTGCACCTGTGGCTCTACGAGCAGCATGAGCCGGAGTCGATGCGCGCCTGCCATGCCGACCTCGTCCGCCTCGCCGACGCGGGGCAGATCGAGCCGCTCGTGGCGGAGCGGTTCGACTTCGACGAGGTCCCGGCCGCGCTGACCCGCATCGCCGGTGGCTCGAGCACCGGACGCATCGTCGTCACCGCCTCTGCCTAGACCGCACCACCTCAAGGAGATGCACCCTAGGTGCGCACGACCTTAAGGAGATGCGCCCTGGGCGCGCACGACCTTAAGGAGATGCGCCCTGGGCGGGCACGACCTTAAGGAGATGCGCCCTCGGTGCGCACGACCTTAAGGAGATGCGCCCTCGGTGCGCACGACCTTAAGGAGATGCGCCCCAGGTGCGCACGACCTTAAGGAGATGCGCCCCAGGTGCGCACGACCTTAAGGAGATGCGGTCCGGGTGCGCATTTCCTTGAGGTCGTGCGGGCGAAGGGGGGTCAGCCGGCCTGCGGGAAGGCCCGCCGCGAGGCCAGCGCCTCCTCGAGCTCGGACTGCTGGTCGACGATCGAGCGGCGCACCCCCTGCTGGAGGTCGCCGGCCAGCGCTGCGCGGGAGAGCTCGAGCGTCTCGGCGCTGACGAAGCGCGAGGGGTAGGCCATCGACGCCACCCGTGACAGGGCGTCCTCACCGAGCCAGGCCGTCATCGGGGGCACGTCGCCGAAGTACCTCGCGACATAGGGCTCGACGAGCGTGAGGTCCTGTGGCCCCCAGAAGCCGGCCGCGATCGCGATGAGCTCGTAGTTGCTCCGCTCGCGGTTGGTCGTGAGGTCTGCCCACGCATCAGCCTTGGCCTGCTCCGTCGGGATGGCCGCCCTCGCGGTGAGTGCGCCCAGCTGACCGCTCATGGTCTGGTCCCGGGCGAGCGCCTCGTCGATCTCGGCGGCACCGATCACCCCGCGACGGGTCAGCTGACCCAGCAGGATCCAGCGGAAGTCGGCGTCACCATCGAGGCCGGACGGCAGGTCACGCCCCTGCGACCAGGGCACGAGCCGGCCCTCGACGTCGTCGGTCGTGCGGGCCACCAGGCGAGCGGCGTGCAGGGCCATCGAGGACCCGGGCTCTGCGCTCGCGAGGACCTGCTCGCCGACGCGGGTCAGACGGGCACGAGCGGCGTCCTGCTCATCCTCTGGCAGCAGCACGCGGACGACGCGGCCGGTCAGGTGCATGCCGGCACGGGAGAAGATCGAGTCGTTGGTCTCGGTCGGCAGGGCCGCCTCGCCGAGGTCGACGAGCAGGCGGGGGTCGACCCGGGCCAGCGCCACGGCGTCGCGCAGGCCGACCCAGACGACCGCGCGCGCCTGCGCGTCGGTGATGAGCGGCAGCTCGGTGGGCAGCGCTGCCAGCGATGCCTCGTCGAGCAGCGGCGTGGCCCAGGTCAGGTCACCGGCGTTGGGCAGCACGAGCGCCGCGTCGAGGTCCAGGCCGGTGAGCGGTGCCGAGTCCGCGTCGAGGGTCAGGGCCTGCCGGGAGGTCTGCGCCCCCTCGGTGTAGGTCGCGATGTCGAAGGCATGGGGGCGGTCTGCGGGGTGGTCCGCCGGCGCCTCTCGCGTGACGCTGCCGGCCCGGTCGACGGCGATCGTGTCGACCCCGGCGGTCAGGAGCCAGCCCCGGCTCCACTCGGACAGCTGCGTGCCGCTCGAGCGCTCCATCGCACCGAGGAAGTCGGCCAGCGTGCCGTTGCCGAAGGAGTGGTCGCCCAGGTACTGGCGGATGCCCTCGAGGAAGGCCTCGTCACCGATGAACTCGATGAGCTGGCGAATGACCGCGGCACCCTTGGCGTAGGAGATCCCGTCGAAGTTGGCCAGCGCCGACTTGGCGTCCGGCGCGGGCGAGCCGGCAACAGGGTGGGTCGAGGGCGCCCGCTCGGCGCCGTAGCCCCACGACTTGCGCGACATCGTCGAGTCGACCCAGGCCTCGGTGTACTCCGTGGCCTCGACGAGGCAGCGGTGGGCCATGTACTCCGCGAAGGACTCGTTGAGCCACAGGTCGTCCCACCACTGCGGGCTGACCAGGTCGCCGAACCACATGTGCGCCATCTCGTGGCTGATCGTGTTGGCCCGGGTGAGCAGCTCGTCGCGGCCCACCGCCCCGCGGAAGAGGTAGGAGTCACGGATGACGACGCACCCGGGGTTCTCCATCGCACCGGCGTTGAACTCGGGCACGAAGACCTGGTCGTAGTCGTCGAAGGGGTAGCGGATCCCGAAGATCGAGTGGAAGTAGTCGAAGCTGCGCCTGGTCACCTCGAGCATCTCGGGGGCGTGCTCCTGCAGCTGATCGGCGAGCGAGCGGCGGGCCCACATGCCCAGCGCGATGCCGTCGTGCTCGTCGGTCACCGAGACGTAGGGCCCGGCGCACAGCGCGACGAAGTAGGTCGACAGCGGCTTGGTCTCGGCGAGCTGCCACACGCCCCCGTCACCGATCTCGCCCGAGCCGTTGCCGATGACGTGCCAGTCGGCGGGCGCCTTGACGCTGACGGCGTACGGCGCCTTGACGTCCGGCTGGTCGATGCACGCGAAGACCGCCGGTGCGGCGTCGAGGAAGAGGTGGCTGAAGACGTAGTCCTCGCCGTCGGCGGGGTCGGTCGCACGGTGCAGCCCCTCGCCGTCGTGGCTGTAGGCCATCGTCGCCTCGACCTCCACGACGTGCTCGCCGGCGGTCACCGCCAGCGGCAACCTCCCTTCGGCCAGCAGGCCTACGTCCAGGTCCACCCCGTCGAGGCTCGCCCGGTGCAGCTCGCGCGGCTTGACGTCGACGAAGGTGTCGCCGTCGCCGGTCGCGGTCAGGTGGATGCGGGTCAGGGAGTGGAAGGTCTGCGGCCCACGATCGAGATCGAGCGCGACGTCCATCCGGGTCACGGACAGCAGGTCGGCGCGGGCAACGGCTTCGTCACGGGTCAGGGAAGGCACCCCCGCATCCTGTCACCGTCAGTCCGTGAGCCGCGACGGGACGGGTCGCCTCGGGGTCCTAGACTGATTGGCTGCGACGAAGACGACGTGAAGGACGGAGCGGGATGAGCCGAGGAGCGGGCGACCTGCCCACTCGCGAACCCGGGCTGTTGGCCCTGCTGCTGGTTCGCGCCCGCGCCCAGCGGGTGGAGCCGATCACGCGACGACTCGTCGCCTCCATCTCGCGGGAGAACAATGCCTACGACGCCACGGGCGTCGTGCCCGGCGACGACCTGTGGCGTTCCTGCCACGACAACGTCGAGCGCGTGCTCGAGATGCTCGTCCTGTCCGTTCAGCCTGACGGCAGCCTCTCCCCGGTCGACGACCTCGACCAGCTTCTCGACGCGGCCCGCGCGACCGGCGGACGTCGCGCCGAGCAGGGCCTGCCCCTCGACGACGTCCTGCGTTCGTACCGCATCGGTGGCCGGCTCATCTGGGAGGACCTCGTCACCCGATCAGATCCACCGCTCGACCCGGAGAGCTTCCTCAACCTCGGCGTCTGGCTGTGGTCCAGCGTCGACACGTCCTCCGCCGAGGTCGCCCGCGCCTATCGGCGCACCGAGCAACGACTCCTGCGCGCCGACACCCAGCGGATGGCGGCGCTGTGGGAGGGCCTGCTCGGCGGTCGAGCACGAGAGGAGGCCTTCGCCCAAGAGGCCTCCCGGTCGATGGACCTGCCGGCCCACGCACCACTGCTGCTCGTGCTGCTGCGCTGCACGACTCCCGAGGACGCTGCTGATGCCCTGGCCGACGTCGTCGAGGAGCACCACCTCCTCACCGCATGGCAAACCCGTGCCGACGGTGACGTCGTCGGCGTCCTCGCCCTTCCCGACGAAGCTGGCCACCATCGGGTGGTCGCCGCGCTCGTCGACGCGGCAGAGAGCACCGGACTGCGTGGCGGCGTCTCGGGGCGCTGCGGTGGGCTCGCCGAGGTGGACGAGGCCTTCGAACAGGCACGGATGGCGGCGGCCGGTCTCGACGGCGCGGGCCTGCGCTCGCACGACGACCGGCTCGTCCCGGCCCTGCTCCTCAGCTCTCCCCAGATCTCCCGACAGCTTGTCGACCACTGGCTCGGCCCCCTCCTCGCCCTGCCCGAGGCCGAGTCCGCGGAGCTGCTCGACACGCTCTTCGCATGGGTGGCCGCCGGCGGCTCGACCAGCCGTGCCGCCACGGTGATCCCGTGCCACCGCAACACGGTCCTCAACCGACTGGTCCGGGTCTCGACGATCACCCAGCAGCACCTGCTGGACGGGCCACCGCCGACAGGTCTGGCACTTGCGCTGCAGGCGTACGCGGCCGGCCTGCGCTGATCCACCCGACCGACACACCTCCTGTGCGTGCTGCACAACCGCGCGTACCGGAGCGTGGGCAGGCTCGCATTGCGCGGGAGGTCGGCTGGAAGGTCCAATGTACGTGTCCTGACAACGCCGTCGACCCCGGAGCTGACGATGACCGATATGCCCCCCACAGAGCACCTCGACTCCCGCTCTGGCCCGAGTCGACGGAGCTTCATGGGCTACGTCATCGCCGGCGCCACCCTCGCGACCGGTGCGGAGATGACCCTCGGCAGCGAGCCTGCCGAGGCGGTCATCCCGACGGTGCCGGGTCCGGCAGAGATCCTCGACCTCAACGACCTGCTCACCCTGGCCGCCGCGCCCACCGCCAACCTGATCACCGTGAAGATCGGCACCGACGGCCGCGCCTCCTTCGCCCTCCCCCGCGCCGAGGTGGGGCAGGGCATCATCACCTCGTCGACGATGATGATCGCCGAAGAGCTCGACCTGCCGCTGGACAAGATCGACGTGACCCTGGCCAAGGCCCGCCCCGAGCTGATGTTCAACCAGCTGACCGGCGGCTCCAACACCACGATCTCGACCTACACCCCGATCCGGGTCGCGGCCGCGCTCGCCAAGCAGCAGCTCCTGAGGGCAGCTGCCGTCGTGCTTGGCGACACCGTGGACGCGCTCGTCGCCAAGAGCGGCGTCATCACCGGTCCGTCCGGTCAGATCAGCTACGGCGATCTCGCCGTCAGGGCCTCCGTGACCGACACCGTGCGCGCACAGGTCACCCTCAAGACCCGCGCGCAGCACACCGTCATCGGCACCCCGCAGGGCCGCACCGACGCACGCGACGCCGTCACGGGCAAGAAGAAGTTCGCCATGGACCTCGACGTGGCCGACGCCCTGCCGACGATGGTCGCCCGCCCGCCGACCCACAACGGCACGCCGGTCCGGCTGAAGAACGAGGCCGCGGTGCTCGATCTGCCCGGTGTCACCGACGTCGCCCAGGTCCCGACCGGCATCGCGGTGCGGGCCAAGACCTTCGGTCAGTGCATCGACGCCATCAGGGAGATGGACATCGAGTGGGAGGGGGGCAAGCTCGCCGGCGAGTCGGACGCGAGCATCCTGGCCAAGGTCAAGAAGGCCCAGCTGCCCATGGTCGTGCCCAAGGTGCCGGTGCTGACCCAGCGGGTGGACGCCGAGTTCACCTTCCGCTTCCGCAGCAACTCCTCCCTCGAGCCCAACTGCGCCATCGCCGACGTGCGTGCCGGCTCCGCCGAGATCTGGGCCTCCCTGAAGTCTCCGGTCGTGGCCCAGGAGGAGATCGCCGGCGAGCTCGGGCTGCCGGTCTCCAAGGTCACCGTCAACGTGGCCCAGGGCGGCGGGTCCTTCGGCCGCAAGCTCTTCCACGACGCCGCGCTGGAGGCCGCCCGGATCTCCAAGGCCATGGGCAAGCCGGTGCGCCTCATGTGGCACCGGGTCGACGAGCCCCGTCAGGGGCGCCTGCACCCCTTGGCCACCTCACGGGTGCGGGCCACCCACCTGCTGGGCGAGGTGCTCTCCTTCGAGCAACGGCACACCAGCGTCCAGACCGACTTCGGCCACGGCCTGGGCGACATCATCACCAACCACGCGGCGAAGCTGCCCGTGGCAGGAAACCTCTCCTTCGCGCAGACGATCTTCACGCTGACCCAAGAGGTGCCGTACAACTTCGGCGCCGTCACCCAGCTGCTCAGCGAGACCGATGACCGCTTCAACACCGGCAGCATGCGCAACATCTACTCCCCCGACGTGCGCACGGCCAATGAGCTGGTCGTCGACGAGCTCGCCCGCAAGATGCGCAAGGACCCGGTGGCCTTCCGCCGCAAGTTCCTGCGCAGCAGCGCGGCCAAGGCCGCCCTCGACAAGGTCGCCGAGCTGGGCGAGTGGGGACGCAGGCTCCCCGACGGGGTCGTGCAGGGGGTGGCGATCCACAAGGAGTACAAGGGCGTCACCGCCTGCCTCGTCGAGCTCGACACCCGCCCCCAGACGGTGGAGCGCGACGTGCGCAACGCCGTCACCGGGCCGCGCGTGACCAAGGCCTTCTTCGCCGTCGACGCCGGTCTGGTCATCAACCCCACGGGGTTGGAGGCACAGATGCTCGGCGGGGTCATGGACGGCATCGCGCTCGCGCTGACCTCGAGCTGCCACTTCGAGGACGGACACTTCCTCGAGGCGAGCTGGGACAACTACTTCTACACCCGCCAGTGGAATGTCCCTCCGGAGATCACCGTCGAGATCATGCCCTCGGACGCCGGTCAGCCCGGTGGCGCCGGTGAGGCAGGGGTCGCCGCGAGCTTCGCCGCCATCGCCTGCGCCTATGCACGGGCCACCGGGAAGATGCCCACGGAGTTCCCGATCAACCATGCCGACGAGCTCGCCTTCGAGCCCAAGCCCTTCACCCCTTCGGTGGTCCAGTCGCCGACTGACGGCCTAGACCACACCTACTGAGGAGCACGCCATGTCCAGTCACACCTTTGTCCTCAATGGCGAGAAGGTCACCGTCGACGTCGAGCCCGGCGTGCGCATCCTGTGGGTGCTGCGTGACGTCCTCGGCGTCACCGGCCCCAAGTATGGGTGCGGGATCAACGTCTGCAAGGCCTGCACGTCGCACATCAACGGCAAGGCCTTCAACCCGTGCTCCGTACCGGTGAGCGAGCTGTCCGCCGACGACGAGATCACCACGATCGAAGGCCTCGCCGACACCGTGGACACCGATCTGCACCCGATGCAGGACGCCTGGATCGAGCACGATGTCGCGCAGTGCGGCTACTGCCAGCCCGGTCAGATCATGGCCGCCGTGGCCCTGGTCAACAAGGTCAAGGCGGAGGGTCGCGCCATCGCCGAGTCCGACCTCGACGGCATCAGGAACCTGTGCCGGTGCGGGACCTACCCGCGTATCCGGCAGGCGATCCGTACGGGCGAGCAGCGCATGTGACCCGCGCCCGAGCACGAGCGAAGGGCCCGACACCCCAGCGGTGTCGGGCCCTTCGTGTGTCGCGAGGTGGCCTCAGTACAGGCGCGGTCCCCCGGCCATCCCCTCGAGACGCGCGATGCGCTCGGCCATCGGCGGGTGGGTGGAGAAGAGCTTGGAGACGTCGCGCGCCCTGAAGGGGTTGGCGATCATCATGTGGCTGGCGTTCTGCAGCTCCGGCGTGGGCTCGAGCGGGGCGTTCTGCACACCCGTCTCGAGCTTGCGCAGCGCCGAGGCGAGCGCCAGCGGGTCACCGGTGAGCGACGCCCCGTCCTCGTCGGCGTCGTACTCGCGGGTGCGCGAGATCGCCATCTGGATGACCATCGCGGCGAAGGGGGCCAGGAGCGCCACCGCGATGCCCGCGATCGGGTTGCGGTCCCGTCCGCCGAACCACAGCGCGATCGAGGCGACCGACGAGATGATCCCGGCGATGGCGCCGGCGACGGACCCGGTGAGGATGTCCCGGTTGTAGACGTGCATGAGCTCGTGGCCGAGCACGCCGCGCAGCTCGCGCTCGTCGAGGAGCTGCAGGATGCCCTCGGTGCAGCAGACGGCCGCGTGCTCGGGGTTGCGGCCCGTGGCGAAGGCATTGGGTGCTGCGGTCGGCGAGACGAAGAGCGCGGGCATCGGCTGGCCCGCCTTCTGGCTCAGCTCCTGCACGATCCGGTACATCTGCGGGAACTGCTGCGGGTCGGCCGGCACGGCGCGCATCGCCTTGATGGCCAGCTTGTCGGAGTTCCAGTAGCCGTAGGCCGTCATGGCCACGCCGGCGAGGCCGAAGAGCCACAGGTAGGTGCTCCCACCGATGGCATAGCCGACGAGGAGCAGCAGGGTGAAGATCGCGCCGAAGAGCGCTGCGGTCTTCAGCCCGTTGAAGTGGTTGTGCATGTCCCGTCCAACGCCGGGGAGGCTCAGGTCGTTCCCGCGCCGAGGAGCAGCACGGGCACCACGGTGGCGGCGAGGAGCACCAGACCGGCGACGAGCGCCACCCTCGTGGCGGTGGGGTCGACCGGCTCGGGGGTGCGCTCGTCCGGGGCCGGCAGGAGCAGCAGCGCCACCCAGCGCAGGTAGGCCGCCAGCCCGATGACGACGGCGACGACGGCCGGCAGTGCCACCCACCACAGTCCCTGGGCCGCGAGCGGACGCAGGACGAGGAACTTGGCGAGCAGGCCGGCGACTCCCGGCGGGAGCCCGGCGAAGGTCAGCAGGGCCAGCCCCAGGACGGCCGCGTGGAGGGGGCGGCGTCGCAGCAGCCCGCGGTCGTCCTCGAGACGTCGCGGCCCGTCGACGCCGAGTGCCGCCACGACGGACAGGGCAGCGACGACCGCGACGACGTAGACGGCGAGGTAGCCGACGGCGGCATCGACGTCACCGGCGACGAGCGGCGCCAGCACCCAGCCACCTTGGGTGACGCCGGACCACGCGATGAGACGAAGGGGGTCGCTCGCCCGGAGCGCGAGGGCGGCACCGACCACCATGGACACGACGGCCAGGACCGAGAGCGCGGGCTGGATCGCCGCGTGGACGCTGACCGACCCGTTGACGACGGCGATCATGCCGCCGAGCGCGGCCACGGTCGACACGCTCGCCAGGAGCATCGCGACCTCGGCGCCCGCGCGCGGGTAGGTGGTCGGCGCCCAGGCGTGGAAGGGGATGAGCGAGAGCTTGAAGGCGACGGCCACGAGGAGCAGGACGATGCCGAGCGTGAGGACCGCGCGCATCGCCGCCTCCTGGCCGGGGGCCCAGGACGCGACGCCGCCGAGCCGCAGGCTGCCGGTCGCGGTGACCCACAGGCCGGCGCCGACCACGGCGATCGCGAAGGAGGTGACGGAGGTGGTGATGAGGTTGAGGGCGCCGCTGTCGCGGGGTGCGCCACGCATGACGGCGAGCGCGACGACGGGCAGCGTCGCCAGCTCGAGCCCGACGAGCCAGGTCCCCAGGTCGTGGGCCACGGCCACGACGGCGGCCCCGGCGACGGTGGCGAGGAGCAGGGCGACCTCGACGCCGGGGTCGGCGACCGGTCGGGCGCCCGGGGAGTCAGGGCTCTCGGGCGGGCTGCCGCGACGACGTGCGAGGAGGACCAGCACTGCCAGACCGGCGCCGGCGGCGAGGGCCTGGAGCAGGGCACCGGAGGCGCTGACCCGCAGGAGGCAGTCGCTGGCGACCACGCCGGGGGCATCGGTGACGGCCAGCGCCGGGTCGCCCGACAGGCACAGTGTCGACACCTCGCCACCGCCGTGCGCGCGCAGCCGCAGGACCACGGCGCCCACCAGCGCGACGAGGAGGGCCACGGCACCGATGACGGGAGCGGGCACCTGCCGCCTGGGGGCGATGGCGTCGACCGCCAGCGCGGCGACCGCGCCGAGCGCGGGAGCCAGGACGGGTGCTGCGACGACCAGGTCGAGGGTGGGGGCACTCATCGGGTCACCACTCCCACGAGCGCGGGGTCGGTGACGGCGAGCAGCAGCCCGGGCACGACGCCGAGCACGAGGACCGCGAGGGCGAGCAGGGCACCCGCGAGCAGGTCCGTGCGCCGCAGCTCTGCGGCCGGCGCGGCGTCACCACCGGGGTGGTCCTCCCCCAGCCAGACGAGTCGCGCGACCCGGAGGGAGTACCCGGCGGCGAGCGCGGCACCCACGGCCGCGGCGACCGCGCAGCCGACGAAGAGCGGGCCGGAGCGGTCCGCTGCCGGGGAGAGCGCAGCGATCACGGCGGTGAACTCCCCCCAGAAGCCGGCGAGCCCGGGCAGCCCCAGGCCGGCTGCGAGCCCGACGAGCAGGAGCAGCCCGGTGACGGGGGCGCCCTCGCGCAGGGCTGCTCGCGGGGTCCTCAGGTCGTCGTCGCCCCATTGGTGCTTCAGCCCACCGACCACGAGGAAGAGCAGCGCGGAGATGACCCCGTGGGCGATGTTGGCGTAGAGGGCGGCGGCGACACCGGTGTCCGACCCGGTGGCCAGGGCGAGGGCGACGAAGCCCATGTGCGCGATGGACGACCAGGCGATCAGTCGCTTGAGGTCGGTCTCGACGAGGCAGACGAGGCCGCCCCAGATGATGCCGATGCTGCCGCACACGGCGAGCACCGGGGCGATGGTGGCGAACCCGTCGGGCACGGTCGCCAGGGGGAGCCGCACGAGGCCGTAGGTGCCCATCTTGAGCAGGACCGCGGCCAGGAGCATCGAGCCCGCGGTCGGTGCGGTGGTGTGCGCCAGTGGCAGCCAGGAGTGCAGCGGCCAGACGGGCACCTTGACCGCGAGGCCGAGCGTCAGCAGGACGGCGATGGTCACCTGGGTCGCCGCGCTGAGGCCCTCGCCCCGGGCCGCGCCCAGTGCCTGGAGGTCGGCGGTGCCGGCGCTGCTGACGAGCAGGAGCACGCCGAGGAGCATCAGGGTCGACCCGAGGCCGGTGTAGAGGACGAATCGGGCACCGGCCTCCCGACGCGCCTGCGGGTCGCGCTCATCACCGAACCGGGTGATGAGCACCCACATCGGGACGAGCACCAGCTCGAAGGCGACGACGAAGAGCAGCGCGTCGCGCGCGGCGAAGGTCGCGACCGCTCCCGCGAGCGTGATCAGCAGGCAGCCGACGAAGGTGGCCTGGCTCCCGCTCCGCGGACGCTCGCCCCACGTCGTCAGGCAGGCCGCAGCGGTGACGGCCGCGGCGAGCACCGCCAGCGGGCCGCTGATGCCGTCGAGCCCCAGGTGGATGCGCAGACCGAGGGAGGGCAGCCACGGGATGTCGACGACGGCCTGGGTCGACCACGCGACCACCAGGAGCACGAGGGTCGCCAGGGCGCCGACCACGCCGGTGCGGGTGGCGGTCCTGGCCGACAGCTCGGTGCCACCGCCGAGCAGCACGGTGCCGACGAGGAGGGGCAGGACGCAGGCGAGGCCGATCACGAGGACCCCACGAGGACGAGGGCGGTGACGACGGCGACGGCCAGCAGGCCACCTCCGAGAAGGGCGAGCCCGGAGGCTGGTCGTGAGCGTCGGTGCGCGGTGGCGCCGGCGTCGCTCAGCCCGAGCACGCCCCACGCGGCGGCCCGCACGTAGGTGTCGATGACCTCGCGGTCGAGGAAGGCCACGAGACGGGCCAGCGACGTCACGGGTCGCACGACGACGAGCCGCTGCAGCGCCCCGACGCCCAGCCCGACGCCGACCGCTCGCCCGGCGCGACCGTCGACGAGCCGCCGCTGCACCCCGAGGTGGTGCAGCGCGTAGCCGACGGCGACACCGAGCAGTACCAGCGCGAGCACCAGCACGAAGAGCCCGAGCGGCACGTGGCCGGCGTCGGGCAGCCGGCCTCCCAGTGCGAGGCCGCCCAGGATGCTGGTCACCGCGAGCACGACGAGGATCGCGCTGACGGCGGCCGGCATGACGGCCCGGGCACGGACGCGCTCGTCGCTGCCGAGGGCGACGACGAGGAGCGCCCGGGTGGCGTAGGCGGCGGTGAGCACCGCGGTGACGAGCAGCGACCCCAGGACGAGGTGGGCCACGGGTCCGCGCGCGCCGACGTCCTCGCCGACGGCCGCGATCACGTGCTCCTTGGTCAGTCCACCGAGGACGAGCGGCACGCCGGCGAGGGAGACCAGCCCGGCTCCCCAGGCGACGAGGGCCACCGGGTGCGAGCGTCCGCTCCCGACGAGCGCGCTGGCCGCTGTGGACCCCCGGGTCATGGCGAGCCACCCGATGGTGAGGAAGAGCAGGGCCTTGAAGATCGCGTGGCCGTAGATGTGCCCGAGCGCGGCCCCCGTGGTGGGTCCGGTGCCCGCCGCGGCGAGCGGCGCGAGCATGACGCCGACCTGGCTGATCGTCGACCAGGCGAGCAGTCGCTTCAGGTCGGGCTCGACCAGCGCGCAGATCGCCGCCAGCACCATCGTGGCCGCGACGGAGATGCCGAGCAGCGCCCGCGCGGGCTCGGCGCGCAGCAGCAGCGGCAGGAGCTGGGCGAGCACGACGGTGCCTGCGGCGACCATCGTCGCGGCGTGGATGAGGGCGGAGGCGGGGGTCGGTCCCTCCATGGCGTCGAGGAGCCAGTCGTGGAAGGGCAGCTGTGCCGACTTGCCGAGGACACCGATGACGACGAGCACGAGCGCGACCGAGCGGGTCGCCGGGTCTGCAGCGGCCGAGGTCCAGTGCTCGATGACCTCGGCCCGACCGCTGGTGCCCGCCCCGGCGATGAGCACGCTGACGCCCAGGAGCAGCCCGATGTCGGCGATGCGGGTGACGATGAAGGCGGTGTGCCCGGCCCGTCGTGGGGCCTCCCGACGCGACCAGTGCCCGATGAGCAGGTAGGAGCACCAGCCCATCACCTCCCACCCGACGACCGTCAGGACCAGGTCCGCTGACAGGACGACCATCAGCATCGCCGCGGCGAAGAGCGCGATGCTCGCGTGGAAGACGCCACGGCGGTCGTCGGCGGCGAGGTACCAGGCCGAGTAGGTCTGCACGAGCGCGGTGACGAGCGCGACGACGAGGACGAGGAAGGCACTGGTCGCCGAGAGCGACAGGTGAAGCGGCAGGTCGATCCCCCCGAGGGGTGCGCCCGGTCCCGTCCCCAGCGCTTCGGCGAAGGGAGCCCCTCGCGCCCCGGTCGGCGCGCCAGCGAGCGCGACGACGGACAGGACGAGGGTCACGGCACTGCCCAGCACGGCGACGAGGGCCGCGAGGGAGCCCCGGCGCGCCAGGCCGAGGGCCAGGGCTGCGGTCAGGCACGGCAGCGCGAGGATCGCCCAGGCCATCAGCCGGCGTCCCCGGAGAGGTCGATGTGTCCGCGCCGTCGGTAGGCCGCGACGATCACGGCGAGGGCGACGACGACCTCGGCGGCTGCGATGGTGATGACGAAGAGGGTCAGCACCTGTCCCGACCACGACGGGTCGCGACCGACGGCACCGGCCGTGACGAGCAGCAGCCCGCCACCGGCCAGCACCAGCTCGGCGCCCACGAGCATGAGCACGGCGTTGCGACGGGCGAGGATCCCGTAGAGCCCGAGCCCGATGAGCAGGCTGGCCAGGAGCTGGGGCCCGGCGGTGTGGATCATCGCGCGTCCTCCCCCGAGGTGTCAGCGGTCGTCAGGCCGGAGACGGCGAAGGCGCCGACCAGTGCCGCGAGCAGCAGCAGGGAGAGCAGCTCGAAGGGCCACACCCAGGTGGAGAAGATCTGCCGGGCCAGCTCCTCGCTCCCCGCGGGGCGCACCTGCGCGCGGGTGGCGGTCGGCAGGAGCACGGCCGCGACCAGCCCACCGGTCCCGGCGCCGACGCACCCGGCGAGCACCCGGTGGGCGCGCCCGGTGGAGTGCTCCGCGCGCGGTCCGATGGGCGCCCGGGTCAGCATGAGCGCGACGATGATGAGCACCACGACGGCCCCGACATAGACGAGCAGCTGCACCAGGGCGACGAGCTCGGCCCCGAGCACGAGGTAGCAGCCGGCGAGGCCGAGCAGCGCGACGACCAGCCAGAGCGCGGAGTGCACGACCTGCCGCGTGGTGACGGCGAGCGCGGCGGCGGCCGCGGTGATCAGGCCGGTCGCGGCGAAGGCGAGGTCGAGTCCCGTCATCGTGACTCTCCGCGCGAGTCAGGTTCTCGGGGGGGACGCGGGGGGCGGGGCCCCCCGCGTGTTGGTTTGTTGGCAGCGGTCACCTCGGGCGCCTCGGCGGCCGCGGGGTCGAGCTCGGGCGGCGCGGGGACGTCGGCGACCCACTGGCCGAGGCGGTCCTTCTCGTGGAGGAGGTCGCGGATGTCGGTCTCGGCGTACTCGAACTGAGGGCTCCAGAAGAGCGCGTCGAAGGGGCACACCTCGACGCAGATGCCGCAGTACATGCACAGCGAGTAGTCGATGGCGAAGCGGTCGAGGACATTGCGCTGCCGGGCACGGCCGCCCTCCTTGGCGGGAGGCACCTCCTCCTTGTGCGAGTCGATGTGGATGCACCAGTCGGGGCACTCGCGGGCGCAGAGCATGCACGAGGTGCAGTTGCTCTCGACGAGGGCGATGACCCCGCGGGAGCGGGCCGGCAGCTCGGGCGCGACGTCGGGGTACTCGGCCGTGTGCGGCGGGCTCATCATCTGGCGCGCGGTCGTCGCCATGCCCTTGACCAGCCCGGGGATGAAGTCCTTGCTCATGCCGTCACCACCACTCCGACTGCGGTGAGCGCCAGCTGGGCCAGCGCGAGGGGCACGAGGACGGTCCACGCCAGGCGTTGCAGCTGGTCCTCGCGCATCCGCGGCCAGGAGACCCGGATCCAGATGATGAGCAGCACGATCAACGCTCCCTTGAGCAGTGTCCAGAGCCAGCCGAGCTGGTCGGCGAAGGGTCCCTGCCAGCCGCCCAGCCAGAGGATGCCGAAGAGCAGGCTCATGACGACCATGCCCGCGTACTCGGCGAGCATGAAGAAGGCGAAGCGCAGGCCGGTGTACTCGGTCCACGGACCCATGACGACCTCGCTGTCGGCGATCGGGGCGTCGAAGGGGACCCGCTGCAGCTCCGCGGTCGCGGCGACGAGGAAGACGAGGCCGCCGGGCAGCTGCCAGAGCAGCCACCAGGGGGACCATGCCTCGACGACGCCGGCGAGCGAGAGCGTCCCGGCAGCCATGGCGACCGACGCGACCGACAGCACGAGGGGCAGCTCGTAGGCGAGCAGCTGTGCGGCGGAGCGCATCCCACCGACCAGCGCGTACTTGTTGGCGCTCGCCCACCCGGCCATGAGCGTGCCGAGCACCCCGACACCGATGACGGCCAGGACGAGCAGCACGCTGCCCGGCACCTCGGCCGCGGACAACCCGGGGTGGATCGGCAGCAGCGCGACGGCGATGACGTAGGGGATGAGCGCGACGGCCGGCGCGAGGCGGAAGACCGACCGGTCCGCGGCAGCGGGAGTGATGTCCTCCTTCTGCACGAACTTCACGCCGTCGGCGACGAGCTGCGCCCAGCCGTGGACCCCCCCGGCGTACATCGGGCCGAGCCGGCCCTGCATGTGGGCCATGACCTTGTGCTCGGCCTGGCCGGCGACCAGCGGCAGCACGAGCACCGCTGCGAGCGCGGCGAGCGAGCGAAGGGAGATCTCGAGCAGGCTCATGGCTCTCGCGGCCCCCACTCGGGCCCGGGCACCCCAGGCGCCGCCACGCGGCGGCGGCTCGGCGACTTGCTCGAGTGCCCTTCGCCGGGTTCCTTGCCGCCCGGCCAGGGCCGGGTCGCGCGGGCCGCGAGGACGAAGGACTTGCGCAGCGGCGTCCCCTCGAAGCCGTCGGGCAGCAGGAGCGGGCGCAGCCCCAGCCCGGTGCCGTCGACGAAGCCCTCGAAGTCCTGACCGAACATCTCGTGGGTCTCGCGTTCGTGCCACGCAGCACCGGCGAAGACACCGGTGATGCTCTGCACGCTCTCCCCCAAGGGGACTCGCGTACGCATGAGCAGCGTGCGCTGGTCGCGCTCCGGGGTCGGGACGGGGTCGATCAGGTGGCAGACGATGTCCAGGCCCGGCGCGTCCTCGCGGTCGCTCTCGTCGACGGCGCTCAGCCAGTCGAAGTAGGTGAAGCCGTCCGCGTGGGCGTCGCGCGCCGCGCGCAGCCACTCCGGCGGAGTGACGGTGAGGCCCTGCTGGGGCATGTCACGCCCCCTTCGTCGGTCGTCGCAGGAGGCCGCGGCGCACCTCGCCCGCCTCGGCGGTCCGGTGACCGGCGTAGCGTGCCCGCAGGGTCGTGGTGGACAGCGACTCGGCGGCGATGCGGTCCTGCAGGGTGAGGATCCCGTGCAGGAGCGCCTCGGGGCGCGGCGGGCAGCCGGGCACGTAGACGTCGACGGGGACGAGCTGGTCGACGCCCTTGGTGACCGAGTAGCTGTCCCAGTAGGGGCCGCCGGAGTTGGAGCAGGCGCCGAAGGAGATGACGTACTTGGGCTCGGGCATCTGGTCGTAGAGCCGGCGGATCGCCGGCGCCATCTTGTCGGTCACCGTGCCCGAGACGACCATGAGGTCCGCCTGCCGCGGGCCGGGCGCGAAGGGGATGACGCCCAGCCGGATGAAGTCGTGCCGGGCCATTGACGCGGCGATGAACTCGATGGCGCAGCAGGCCAGGCCGAAGTTGAAGACCCACAGCGAGTAGCGCCGCCCCCAATTGAGGACGACCTTCATCGGCTGGGGTGCGTGGGCACCGACGGGCCCCACGCGCGGCATCGGCAGGTCGGTGGTCATCGCGTCGCTCCCATCAGGTCCACCGCAGCAGTCCGCGGCGCAGCGCGTGGACGAGGCCCAGCAGGACCACCCCGATGAAGATCGCGACCTCGAGCAGGCTCACCGGGCCGAGGTCGGTGCGCAGGACGAGCGCCCACGGGAAGAGGTAGACGGCGTCGACCGCGAAGACGACGTAGAGGAAGGCGTAGGCGAGGTAGCGCACCCGGGTCTGCGCCCAGTCGCGCCCGACGGGGTCGACGCCGGACTCGTAGGTCGTCAGCTTGGCGTGGGTCGGCGCAGCGGGCGCGAGCAGGCGCCTGGCGGTGTAGGCGGCCACGACGAGGAGCACGCCCGCGACGAGCGTGCCTGCGACGACGAGGTAACCATCCACGCTCGGCACCCTATCCGCGCGAGCACCTGCTGAGCGGGATCGCTCTCACCCTGCAGGTTCGTCTCGCAGCCAATAGCCTCGTCGGTCACCGGCTGGGCAATGGGGCCCATCCGGTCACCCTCTGGAGGAATCATCGTGCGATCACGTACCGCAGCCGCTACCGCGGCCGCCGCGACCGCGGCCCTGGCACTCACCACCCTTGCCAGTGGCCCGGCCCAGGCCAACAACCCCAACAACTCGAAGAAGATGACGCAGGCCGTCACCGTGGAGAACGTCCACGCGCACCTGCAGGCCCTGCAGGACATCGCGGACGCTAACGACGGCAACCGCGGCGCCGGCACGTCCGGCTACGAGGCCAGCGCGCAGTACGTCGAGAAGACGCTGCACGACGCGGGCTACACGACCCAGCGGCAGGACTTCTCCTTCATCTACGAGGAGGTCCACGAGTCCAGCCTCGCCGAGGTCTCCCCCGACGCCCGCACGGTCGACGGCATCCCGATGTCCTACAGCCAGCCCACCCCCGCCGAGGGCGTCACCGCCGAGCTGGCCGCCCCGACGACGGCCATCGGCTGCACCGCCGGCGACTACGCCGGCGCCGACGTCGCCGGCAAGATCGCGCTCGTGAGTCGCGGCGAGTGCTCCTTCGGCGAGAAGGCGATCGCTGCCAAGGCGGCCGGTGCCGACGCCGTCATCATCTACAACAACACGACGGGCGCCCTCAACGGCACGCTCGGTGGCGTCGAGCCCGACAGTGCTCCCGCCACCGGCGTCACCCAGGAGGAGGGCCAGGCCCTGCTCGCCAAGATGGCTGCCGGCCCGGTGACGATGAAGCTCGTCCTCACCAAGACGATGGAGGAGCGCGAGACCTTCAACGTCATCGCCGAGACCGAGTCCGGCCGTGACGACAACGTCGTCATGCTCGGCGCGCACCTCGACAGCGTCGGCGACGGGCCGGGCATCAACGACAACGGTTCCGGCTCCGCCGGGATCCTCGAGACGGCCGTCCAGCTGGGCAAGGTCAACAAGCTCAACAACAAGGTCCGCTTCGCCTTCTGGGGCGCGGAGGAGCTCGGCCTGCTCGGCTCCGACCACTACGTCGCCGACCTGCAGGACAACGACCCGGCCGCGCTCGACGACATCGCGACCTACCTCAACTTCGACATGATCGGCTCGCCCAACCACATCATCGGTGTGTACGACGCGGACGAGTCGACCTACGAGGCCCCGGTCGACGTCCCGGCGGGCTCCGCCGAGACCGAGGACGTCTTCACCGACTACTTCGACGGCATCGACCAGCCGTGGGTGGACACCGAGTTCTCCGGTCGCAGCGACTACTCGGCCTTCATCGCCGCGGGTGTCCCGGCCTCCGGGCTCTTCACCGGCGCCGACGGGACCAAGACCCCCGAGGAGGTCGAGAAGTTCGGCGGGACCGCGGGGATCACCTACGACCCCAACTACCACACGCCCGCCGACGACATCACCAACATCAACATGGACGCGCTCGACATCATGAGCGACGCGATCGCCCACTCGACGATCACGCTCGCCCAGTCGACGAAGGCGATCAACGGCAAGTCCAGCCGTGGCAAGAGCGGGCAGCCCGCACCGACCGTCCTCCCGGACGGTGTCGAGGCAGCCTGACCATCCGCACTGCCCCAGGGCAATGCGGTCCGTACCGGTGAGGGGGACGTCCTGCGGGACGTCCCCCTCGTCGTGCCCACGGGCGAAGGGGGGATGTCCCCCCTTCGCCTGCGGAGGCCGCCCGGATTGGCTCGCCGCCGCCGAGCGGGCAGAGTCGTGCTGAGACCACAGGAGGAACACATGAGCGAGCACCCGCAGCTCCCGCACCAATCCCAGCCGGCACCGCCCCCGCAGCCCTCGTCCCAGCCCCACGGCCAGACGCCGCCGCAGCCGCCACCGGGAGCCGGGCTGCCGCCCGGCTACACGCCGGCGGCGCTGTCCCCGACGGAGGAGCGCAACCTCGGCATGGTGGCCCACCTCGTGCCGGCCGTCCTGCTGCCGCTGAGTGCCGGGACCCTGGGCTTCGTCGGGTCGCTCGTCATCTACCTGATGTACAAGGACCGCGGACCCTTCGTACGCCAGCACGCGGCCAACAGCCTCAACGTGCAGATCATCACCGCGATCCTGCTGGTGGCCTCGAGCGTCCTGATGCTCGTGCTCATCGGCTTCATCGCCTACCCGCTCGTCATCATCGTCGCGACCGTCATCCACATCATGGGTGCGGTCAAGGCCAACAACGGTGAGTGGTGGCAGCCGCCGATGACCCCGCAGATCGTCCGGTGACCACGACGGCGACGGGGGTCGTCGTCGCCGGCCACGGGGTCGCCTCCGGGAGGGCGAGCGACTCCCCCTTCGCCGCCGGGACGATCGCGCTGCAGGCGCCGCACTTCGCGGCCCGAGGGCTGGACCTGTCCCCCTTCGTCATGGCGACGGTCAACCTCGACCTCGCCCCGCTGCGGCTCGTCCTCGAGGAGCCGCGGTGGACCTTCGCGGACGTCGACTGGACGGACGTGCACCCGCCGGAGACCTTCTCCTTCGTCGGGTGCGCGGTCACCCGCGGCGACGAGCGGGTCGAGGGGCTCGTCTACGTGCCCCACCCGGAGACCAAGCCGATGCACCACCAGCCCGCGACGATCGTCGAGCTGCTGCTGCCGCGGCTGCCGGGCCTCGCTGCCGGCGAGGTGCTCGAGCTGGAGGTCGCGCGCGGCCAGGCCCGGCTCGGCCGCGCGGGCTGACGGGCCGCTCGGCGCGCGATCCATAACCCTGAGTTATCCATCTCATAACGTGACCGACTGGATCACAGGAATCAGGGCGACCTAACATGGAAGGACGCCCCGGGGGTCTCCCGCGGCACGACCGACCTGCGAGGGGCACGACCACCCACCATGAGCAGCACAGCGACGACCCAGGCCAAGGATCGCGTCATCATCCGCTTCGCCGGCGACTCCGGCGACGGCATGCAGATGACGGGTGACCGGTTCACCGCCGACAGTGCGGCACTGGGCAATGACCTGTCCACGCTGCCCAACTTCCCGGCGGAGATCCGCGCGCCCCAGGGGACGATGGCCGGCGTCAGCTCCTTCCAGCTGCACTTCGCCAGCTGGGACATCCTCACCCCGGGCGACGCCCCCGACGTCCTGGTGGCGATGAACCCCGCGGCGCTCAAGGCCAACCTCGGCGACGTCCCGCGGGGCGCGACGATCATCGTCAACACCGACGAGTTCACCACCCGCAGCCTGAAGAAGGTCGGCTGGACCAGCAACCCGGTCGAGGACGACACCCTCGAGTCCTGGCACGTGCACGCCCTGCCGCTGACCTCGATCACGGTCGCGGCCCTGGCGGAGTTCGACTCCCTGACCCGCAAGGAGAAGGAGCGGGCGAAGAACATGTTCGCCCTCGGCCTGCTGTCGTGGATGTACTCACGCTCCACCACCTCGACCGAGGACTTCCTCGCCGGCAAGTTCGGCGCCAAGCCGGACATCCTCGCGGCCAACCTCGCCGCGCTGCGCGCCGGGTGGAACTACGGGGAGACCACCGAGGACTTCGCGGTGCCCTTCACCGTCGCCGCCGCCAAGACCCCGCCGGGCACCTACCGCAACATCACCGGCAGCGCGGCCCTGGCGCTCGGCCTGGTCGCCGGCGCGCACCGCGCGACCCGCCCCCTGGTCCTCGGCTCGTACCCGATCACCCCGGCCAGCGACGTCCTGCACGCCCTGTCCAACTACAAGCGGCACGGCGTGACGACCGTGCAGGCAGAGGACGAGATCGCCGCCATCGGCGTCGCGCTCGGTGCCTCCTTCGGCGGGTCGGTCGGCGTGACCACCACCTCCGGGCCCGGCGTGGCCCTGAAGTCGGAGACCATCGGCCTGGCCGTCAGCCTCGAGCTGCCGCTGGTCATCGTCGACGTGCAGCGCGGCGGACCCTCCACGGGCCTGCCGACCAAGACCGAGCAGTCCGACCTGCTGCAGGCGATGTTCGGCCGCAACGGCGAGTCGCCGGTACCGATCATCGCGCCGCAGACCTCCGCCGACTGCTTCGACGCGGCCATGGAGGCCGTGCGGATCGCCACGACCTACCGCACCCCGGTCTTCCTGCTCTCCGACGGGTACCTGGCCAACGGCTCCGAGCCCTGGCAGGTCCCGGCCGTCGCCGACCTGCCGTCCTTCCCCGTGGAGCTGGCCACCGAGCCCAACGGCGTCGACGCCAAGGGCAACCCCGTCTTCCACCCCTACGTGCGCGACGAGGAGACCCTCGCCCGGCCGTGGGCCGTGCCCGGCACCCCCGGTCTGGAGCACCGCGTCGGTGGCATCGAGAAGGACGCGGTCACCGGCAACATCTCCTACGACCCCGACAACCACGACCTCATGGTCCGCACCCGTCAGGCCAAGGTCGACGGCATCGCGGCCACGATCGGTGACCTGCAGGTCGACGACCCGAGCGGCGACGCCAAGGTCCTCGTCCTGGGCTGGGGCTCGACCTACGGCCCCAACCTGGCCGCCGTGCGCCGCCTGCGCGCGGACGGCAAGTCCGTCGCCCACGCGCACCTGCGCCACGTCAACCCCTTCCCGAGCAACACCGGTGAGGTCCTGCGCCGCTATGACCGCGTCATCGTCCCCGAGATGAACCTCGGACAGCTGGCGATGCTGCTGCGCGCGAAGTACCTCGTCGACGTCCGCTCCCACACCTCGGTGCGCGGTCTGCCCTTCAAGGTCGCCGACCTCGCCGAGGTCATCGACACGGCCCTCCAGGAGGTCTGAGCATGAGCATCGATCTCGGCATCCCCACGGTCGCCTCCGGCACCGACGGGGTCCCCACCCTCCCCGAGGGCGAGAAGCACACCCGCAAGGACTTCGCGTCCGACCAGGAGGTGCGCTGGTGCCCCGGCTGCGGTGACTACGCCATCCTCGCCGCGGTCCAGGGCTTCCTGCCCGAGCTGGGCCTGCGCAAGGAGAACATCACCTTCATCTCCGGTATCGGGTGCTCCTCGCGCTTCCCGTACTACCTCGACACCTACGGCATGCACTCGATCCACGGGCGCGCCCCGGCGATCGCGACGGGCCTGGCGACCAGCCGCCCCGACCTGTCGGTGTGGGTCGTCACCGGCGACGGCGACGCCCTGTCGATCGGCGGCAACCACCTCATCCACGCGATGCGCCGCAACGTCAACATGACGATCCTGCTCTTCAACAACCGGATCTACGGGCTGACCAAGGGCCAGTACTCCCCCACGTCGCAGCCCGGTCTGGTCACCAAGTCCTCGCCGATGGGCAGCGTCGACGCCCCCTTCAACCCCATCTCGCTGGCGTTGGGCGCCGAGGGCACCTTCGTCGCCCGCACGATGGACTCCGACCGCAAGCACCTGACCGAGGTCCTCAAGGCCGCTGCGGCGCACCGCGGCACGTCGATCGTCGAGATCTACCAGAACTGCCCGATCTTCAACGACGGCGCCTTCGAGCTGATCAAGGACATCGAGCAGCAGAAGGCCCGCCTGGTCCACCTGCGCGACGGCGAGGCGATCGCCATCGGCGAGGACGACGAGCGCGAGCTCCTCGTCCGGGGCGAAGGGGGGTCCGTCCGCTTCGTGCCGGAGGCCGAGGTCTCCGCGCAGGGCCTGGCCGACCAGGTCGTCGTCCACGACGTCACCCTCACCGACCCCAGCCAGGCCTTCTCGATCAGCCGGCTGGACTCCGAGTCGATGACGCACGTGCCGATGGGCATCTTCCGCGCCGTCGACCGCCCCACCTACGACGACCTGACCCGCGCCCAGGTCGACGCGGCCGTCGAGCTCGCCGGTGGCCCCGCCACCGACGACGACCTGCAGTCCCTCCTCAACGGCAAGGACACCTGGACCGTCGAGGGCTGACTCACCCTCCCCCCTTCGCATCTCCTTGAGGTCGTACGCACCCACTGCGCATCTCCTTAAGGTCGTACGGCCTCGGGTGCGCATCTCCTTAAGGTCGTACGGCCTCGGGTGCGCATCTCCTTAAGGTCGTACGCACCCACCGCGCATCTCCTTAAGGAGATGCGGTTTTCAGGGGCCGAGGACGCGGTCGAGGTAGTCGTTGGTCAGGACCCGGTCGGGGTCCAGGCGATCGCGAAGGGCGACGAAGTCCCCGTGTCGTGGGTACAGCCGGGCGAGCTGCTCGGCGCCGAGCGTGTGCAGCTTGCCCCAGTGCGGACGGCCGGCGTGCGCGGCGACGATCTCCTCGAAGGCCGCGAAGTAGGCCCGGTGGTCTCCCCGGTGGTACTGGTGCACCGCGACATAGGCATTGGCCCGGTCGTACCCGGTGGACAGCCACATGTCGTCAGCGGCGGCGACCCGCACCTCCACGGGGAAGGAGATCGGCTCGCGGCGCCGCTCCACCCACGCGACCAGATCGGCCAGCACGTCGCCCACCGCCTCGCGCGGCACCGCGTACTCCGACTCGACGAACCGCACGGTGCGAGGCGTCACGAAGACCTCGTGGGAGGCCGCCGTGTACGACCTCTCGGTGAGCGCCCGCGCCGCGATCGCGTTGAAGGGCAGCACTGCTCGCGGCGCCTTGGTGAGCACCCGGTTGGCCGCGCCGAAGACCGTGTTGGACAGCAGCTCGTCGTCCAGCCGCCGGCGCCACGGTGCCAGCGGCTCGTGCACGTCGTCGTCGACCAGGTCGTTGGCCTTGGTCTGCACGCGACGGGTCCCGGGGAACCAGTACATCTCGAAGTGCCGGTGCGCATCGAAGTGCTCCTGGATGCGCGGCAGCACCACGTCGAGCGAGTCCGGTCGCTCCACCGCACGCAGCCGGTAGGCCGGCAGGCAGGCCAGCTCGATCTCGGTGATGACCCCGAGCGCGCCCAGCCCCACGCGGGCCGCACCGAAGAGCTCCGGGTCGCTCTCGTCGACCCACCGCTCGCTGCCGTCGACCGTGACGAGCCGCAGCCCGACGATGCCGGCAGCGAGCCCGGCCAGCCCGGCGCCGGTGCCGTGAGTACCCGTCGACGTGGCGCCGGCGAGCGTCTGGGCATCGATGTCGCCGAGGTTGGGCATCGCCAGACCGAGCAGGTCGAGGGCGGTGTTGAGGACGCGAAGGGGGGTCCCCGCCAGCACGCGCACCCGGCCGCTCCCCCGGTCGGCCGAGACGATCCCGCTCAGCCCGGTCAGGTCCAGTCGCAGGTCGTCAGCCTGTGCGATCGCCGTGAAGGAGTGGCCGCTGCCGACGGGCCGCACGCGCCTCCCTTCGCCCGCCGCGGAGCGGATCTGCTCGGCCACCTCCCCAGGGGTGCGGGGCCGCAGCACCGTCGCGTCGTCCGTGACATTGCCCGCCCAGTTGGACCATGCGGTGGAGGACCGGCTCATCCGAAGTTCTTCCCCTCGCCCCGGTAGGTCGGCACGACGTCGACCACCTCGTCGCCGCTGATGACGACGTACTCGTCGAAGCGCTCGGCCGGCTCGCCGGCCTTCGCGTGGCGGAACCACACCCGGTCGCCGATGGCCAGATCGCGAGCGGCCTTGCCCCGCAAGGGGGTCTGCACCTCGCCGGCGCCCTCGGTCCCGATCAGCCGCAGGCCGGCGGGGTGGTGCACCATGGGCACGCGTGAGTCGCCAGCGGGGCCAGAGGCGATGTAGCCGCCGGAGAAGCAGGTGACGACGTCCCTGGCCGGGCGCCGCACGACCGGCAGGGCGAAGGCCACCGCCGGCTGCGGGGTGAAGTCGTCGTAGCCGTCGAAGAGCGTCGGTCCGACCAGGCCCGACCCGGCCGCCAGCTCGGTGAGCGAGGCGTCCCTGCCGGTGAGGTGCAGGGACCCCGTCCCGCCGCCGTTGACGATCTCGAGCGGTCCGACCACGGCCTCGACGCTCGACCGCACGGCCGAGCGACGACGCCGCAGCGAGGCGTCGCTGCGGGCCTTGACCAGGCGGATCGCTGCCGAGCTGTCGGGCAGCCCGGCGATCTGCGCGTCGTAGAACATCAGGCCGACGACCCGCAGGCCGGCGTCGCGAGCAGCCTTGGCAACACTGGCTGCTCGCCGCGGTGAGCGGGTCGGGCTGCGCCGCACCCCGAGGTGCGCCGGACCGATGCGCAGGGAGGCATCGACGTCGACGACCACCCGCACGGGCGCTCCCTTCGGCAACCACTGCCGTAGGGCGTCGACGTGCTCGATCGAGTCGACGACGACGCTCACCTGCTCCAGCGCGACCTCGTCGGCGACGAGCGCGGCGAGTGCCTCGCGGTCGGTCGTCGGGTAGGCGACGAAGACGTCGCGCACGCCCTGCCCGACGAGCCAGAGCGCCTCGGGGAGCGAGTACGACATCACCCCGGCGAAGCCCGGTGTCGCCAGGGCCCGCTCGAGCAGGTGCCGCACCCTGATCGACTTGCTCGCCACCCGGATCGGCCGGCCGGCCGCCCGGCGCACGAGGTCAGCGGCGTTGGCGTCGAAGGCATCCAGGTCCACGACGGCGAAGGGGGCGGACCTCCCCTTCGTCGCCCGGTCCCACACATCGGCTCTGCTCACGGCGCCCACGTTACTCGTGGGTCATCTGACCGGTGTTCGACCGGGCGTCACCTCCTCGTCACCTGAGCGCCGCCCGGCGTGAGCCTCGCCTCCCTACGTTGCGAAGGTCCCTTGCGCCACTCCGCCCGCACCCGGGCCCCTCGGAGGAAGAACGACATGACACCACCCCGCAACGACCGCACCATGCTCCCCCTCGCGACGGGTCACCGCGACGGCAGCCGCTCGGCCGCCACCTGCATCTGGAAGTGCAACGACGCCTGCAGCAAGCCGGTGCCCAACACCTCTGACAACGAGTACTTCGGCGACGTCGTCGCCGCCTCGCGCCGCTCCGTGCTCAAGGCCGGCGGCGCCGCCGCTGCGCTGGCCGGCCTCACGACCGCCGCCGGTGCCGCGCTCGCCGAGCCCGCGGCCGCCGCCGCCGCCTCGAAGCCCGGGCCCAAGGCCCCCTTCGGCTTCACCGGCATCGACCCCGTCGCCGCCGGCACGGACAAGGTCGTCGTCCCCGAGGGCTTCCAGTGGGCCCCGATCATCGCCTGGGGCGACCCGATCCTCGCGGGCGCGCCCGCCTTCGACTTCGACCGCCAGACCGCCGCCGCGCAGGCCGGTCAGATGGGCTACAACTGCGACTACGTCGGCGTCGTGCGCAACGGCAGCGCCAACCAGGCCGTGCTCGTCGTCAACAACGAGTACACCAACAACGACCTGATGTTCCACGACTACGCCGGTGCCACGTCGATGACCGACGACCAGGTCGAGATCACGATTAACGCGCACGGCATGACCGTCGTGGAGATGACCCGCAAGAACCCCAACAGCAAGTGGGTCTACACCAAGGGCGCCCCGCTCAACCGCCGGATCACCGCCCAGACCCCCTTCGAGCTCGTCGGGCCCGTCCGCGGGCACGACCTCGTCAAGACCTCCGCCGACCCCGCCGGCACCACCCCGGTCGGCACCTTCGGCAACTGCGCCGGGGGCACCACGCCGTGGGGCACGATCCTGTCGGGCGAGGAGAACTTCAACGGCTACTTCACGCAGCCGGCCGCGCCGGGCACGGACCTCGCCGGCCAGGGCGCTGCCCGCTACGGCCTCGCCGGCGGCAGCTCCGCCCAGCACGACTGGGACCGCCTCGACGAGCGCTTCGACCTGACCAAGGAGCCGCAGGAGGCCCACCGCCACGGCTGGGTCGTCGAGGTCAACCCCTTCGACCCGAGCGCCGCCCCGCGCAAGCTGTCCGCGCTCGGCCGCCTCAAGCACGAGGGCGCCAACGTCGTCGTCGCGTCCGACGGCCGGGTCGTCGCCTACATGGGTGACGACGAGCGCTTCGACTACATGTATAAGTTCATCTCCAAGGGGACCTACGTCGAGGGCGACCTCGCCAACAACCTCACCCTGCTCGAGGAGGGCGACCTCTACGTCGCCAAGTTCTCGGGTGACGGGTCGGCCGACGGCCTGCACGACGGCACCGGCGAGTGGCTGCCGCTCGTCGTCGACGGTCAGTCCACGGTCGAGGGCATGACCCTCGAGGAGGTCCTGGTCTTCACCCGTCTGGCCGCCGACAAGGTGGGCCCGACAAAGATGGACCGGCCCGAGGACGTCGAGGTCAACCTCGTCAACGGTCGCGTCTACGCCGCGCTCACCAACAACTCCAGGCGCACCCCGGCCCAGCTCGACGAGGCCAATCCCCGCGCCAGCAACAAGCACGGCCAGGTCCTGGAGATCACCCCCAGCTCCGGCGATCACACGGTGACCGGTTTCGACTGGAAGCTCGTCCTCGTCTGCGGCGACCCCGACGACCCCGAGACCTACTTCAACGGGTACGACAAGTCCCAGGTGAGCCCGATCTCCTGCCCCGACAACGTCGCCTTCGACTCGGCCGGCAACCTGTGGATCGCCACCGACGGCAACGCGCTCGGCCACTGCGACGGCATGTACCTCATGCCGCTCGAGGGCGAGCACAAGGGGCACCTCCAGCAGTTCCTCTCGGTGCCCGCGTTCTCCGAGTGCTGCGGCCCGCTCGTCGAGTGGGACGACCGGGTGGTCTTCGCCGCCATCCAGCACCCCGGTGAGGAGACCGGCGCCAGCACGACCAACGTGCTCAGCCGTTTCCCCTACCAGGGCAACACGCAGCCCCGGCCCGCGGTCATCATGGTCTGGCCCGAGGCGAAGGGCGGTCCGGGCAAGGGGTCGAGCAAGGCCGCGAGCAAGGGCAAGAGCCAGAGCACGGCCACGACCGGTCGCTGAGCGACCGGCAGCAACCGGTGGGCCGTCCGCGACATCTCTCGCGGGCGGCCCACCTCCCGTGACAAGGTGACGACATGCCCCTCCCCCGCCGGTCAGGCAGCAGCCTCGCGGTGACCGCCCTCGTCCTGGCGCTCGCCGCGTGCGGGTCCGGGGAGCCCACGACCCCGGGAGGGACCTCCCCTTCGTCCTCGGGGGCGCCGACCGGCCCGGCCGCGTCCGCCACGACCTCGACCCCCCGCGCCTTGACCTCGACCCCCCGCGCCACGGCCTCGTCGAGCAGCTCGACCAACGAGCCCGACCCCACCGTCTCGGTCTCCTCGGCCAAGGACTCGCCCCAGTCGGCTGCAGCCCGCACCGCGGGCCTCGGCGCCGCGGACGCCACGAGCCCCGCGAGCAACCTGAGCATCCCGGCCGTCGGGCTGTCCACCTCGCTCGAGGCGCAGGGTCTGCGGGGCGGCAAGGTCAACCCCGATCCCGGCCAGGTCATCTGGTTCACCGGGTACGACCGGGTGCGTCCCGGCGCCACGGGCACGAGCGTCATCGCCGGTCACGTCATCTCGGGCGGCCAGCCCGACTCCTTCGCCGCGCTCGAGCAGCTGACCAAGGGGGACGGCGTGCTGCTGTCCTACCCGGGCGGGGCCACGTTGCGCTTCGAGGTGACGAGCACCGACATCGTCGACAAGGACGAGCTGACCACCAGCGCGCAGGTCTGGGGCGCCAACTCCGACACCCGCCGGGTCGTGCTGGTGACCTGCGACGACCAGCTGGGCTTCCGCACCGACGGCCACCGCAAGGCCAACTTCGTCGCCGTCGCGGAACTGCCCTCCTGACCCACCCTCGGCCCGGAGTAGCCTCGCGACGTGACCCCTCAACGTGACGCCCGTGGCGTCCTCGCCGCGTGGCTGGCCTACGGCATCTGGGGGCTCTTCCCCTTGTACTTCCACGCCCTTCGCCCTGCCGGGGCCACGGAGATCCTGGCCCACCGGGTCATCTGGACCTTCGTCCTGTGCGTCGTCGTGCTGCTGCTGCGTACCGAGCTCGTGGCCCTGTTGCGTCAGCTGCGGGGGCGCCTGGCCCTGGGCGTCGGCATCGCCGCCTACCTCATCGGCATCAACTGGTTCGTCTACGTCTATGCCGTGGGGATCGGGCAGACCAACGAGGCCGCGCTCGGCTACTTCCTCAACCCGATCGTCACCGTCGGTCTGGGCGTGCTCGTCCTGGGTGAGCGGCTGCGCGCTCTGCAGTGGGTCGCCGTCGCGATCGGTGCCCTGGCCGCCGTCTACCTCACGGTCGCCGGAGGCGGCCTGCCGTGGATCTCGCTCGTCCTCGCGATGAGCTTCGGTGGCTACGGTCTGACCAAGAAGAAGCTCGGCGCGACACTGCCGGCCCTGCAGTCCTTGTCAGCGGAGACGATCTTCCTCCTGCCGCCCGCCCTGGGGCTCGTCTGGTGGCTGACGGCCAGGGGTGACTCGACCTTCACCACGGACGCCCCGTGGCACCCGCTGCTCCTCGTGTCGGCGGGCGTCATCACCGCGATCCCGCTGCTGCTCTTCGCCGAGGCCGCCCGCCGCATCCCGCTGGTGACGATCGGGCTCATCCAGTTCATCACCCCGGTCATCCAGCTGGTCGTCAGCGTCACCCTGCTCGGCGAGCACGTCGACCCGGCCCGCTGGCTCGGCTTCGCCATCGTGTGGGTCGCGCTGGTCTGCCTGACGGTCGACTCACTGCGCACGGCGCGGCAACGGCGACGCCCCGCTCCGGACGAGTGCGCGTCCTTGGAGCCGGTCGAGCCCGTCTGACCCCGAGACGTGCGAAGGGGGACTCAGCCCACGCGGTGGACGACGCCCTCCATGAGGGCGATGAGCGCCGTCTTGGCGTCGCTGTCGGGCAGCGAGCCGAGCGAGTCGACGGCCTGCCGACCGACGGCGAGGGTCTCCTCGCGGGCGTCGGCCATGGCCCGGTGCGGGCGCAGCAGCTCCAGGGCGCGCTCGACGCGCTCGGGCTCCTTGAGGTCGGAGCGCAGCAGCTCCTGCAGCTCGGCGTCGGCAGGGTCGCTCGACGCCAGGGCGTTGAGCACGGGCAGCGTGCGCTTGCCCTCGCGCAGGTCGGTGCCGGGCGTCTTGCCGGTCTCGTCGGAGTCGCTGGAGATGTCGATGAGGTCGTCGGCGAGCTGGAAGGCGACACCGAGGTGCTCGCCGTACTCCGTGGCCATCGCGACGACCTCGGGGCGGCAACCGCCGTACATCGCGCCGTACCGAGCCGCGGTGGCGACGAGGACGCCCGTCTTGTCGGCCAGCACCCCGCGGTAGTACTCGCGCGCGTCCTGCCCGTCGGGGCGGGGCCGGTCGTCGCGGATCTGACCGGAGCACAGCCGGATGAAGGTCTGCGCCTGGATCTTGACCGCGTCGGCGCCGAGGTCGGCGATGATGTCCGAGGCCGTGCCGAAGAGCAGGTCGCCCACGAGGATCGCGGTCGAGTTGTCGTAGAGCGCGTTGGCGCTCGGGGCGCCGCGGCGCAGGTCCGCCTCGTCCATGACGTCGTCGTGGTAGAGGCTGGCCAGGTGGGTCAGCTCGACACCGGCAGCGGCGGCCACGACCTGCTCGTTGATCCCCTCGCCCAGCTCCGCGACCAGCATCGTGAGCATCGGCCGGAACCGCTTGCCCCCCGCCTTGGTCAGATGGAGGCTGGCCTCGGTGATGAAGTCGTCCTCGCTGCGGGTGCGCTCGATGATCAGCGCCTCCACCTGCTCGAGACCGGCAGTCAGGCGCGAGGTCAGGTCCTCGCTCGCCTGGGGCAGTGCGAGGACCGGCGGGGTCGAGCTGGTCAAGAGGTCACCTCGTGATGAAGACGCTGGACTGCTCGGCGAGCTCGAGCAGCGGGCCCGGGAAGACACCGAGGGCGATCGTAACGATGACTCCCACCGTGATCACAGTCAGGGACAGCGTGGCCGGCGCCGCGGCGGTGACCTCGCCGCTCGGCTCGGTGAAGAACATCAGGACGATGAGCCGGATGTAGACGAAGGCGGTGATCCCCGACATCAGGACCGCGATGACGACCAGGACGACGCCCGAGAGGCCGCCGTGCTCGAGGGCCGGCATGAAGGCCGCGACCTTGGCGGTGAAGCCGGAGGTGAGCGGGATCCCCGCGAAGGCCAGCATGAGGAGCGAGAAGGAACCGGCCAGCCACGGGTGCTTGCGCCCCAGGCCCGCCCACTGGGACAGGTGGGTCGCCTCGGCGCCACGCTCTCGCACGAGGTTGACGATGGCGAAGGCGGCGATCGTGCTGATGCCGTATGCGACGACGTAGAAGAGAACGCCCTCAACACCGGTGCGGTCGAAGCTGATCAGGGCGACGATGATGAAGCCGGCGTGCGCGATCGAGCTGTAGGCGAGCAACCGCTTGATGTCGGTCTGGGTGACCGAGAGGACCGAGCCGACGACCATCGTCAGGGCGGCGATGACGACGACGCCCATGTGCCACTCCCACCGGGTGGTCTCGAGACCGACGTACATCAGGCGCAGCAGCGCACCGAAGGCTGCCGCCTTGGTACCCGCGGCCATGAAGCCGGTGATCGGCGTCGGAGCGCCCTGGTAGACGTCGGGGGTCCACGAGTGGAAGGGGACGGCGCCGACCTTGAAGAGCACGCCGACCAGGACCAGGACGACCCCGGGGAGCAGCAGCCCCTCGAACTCACCGGTCGAGGTGCTCGCCGCGGCCGCGATCTCGGGCAGGCCGATCGACCCGGCGTAGCCGTAGAGCAGGGCCGCGCCGAAGAGGAAGAAGCCGGAGGAGAAGGCGCCGAGGAGGAAGTACTTCAGCGCTGCCTCCTGCGAGAGCAGGCGACGACGACGGGCCAGACCCGACATGAGGTACAGCGGCAGCGAGAGCAGCTCGAGCGCCACGAACATCGTCAGCAGGTCGTTGGCCGCCGGGAAGAGCAGCATGCCGGCGATCGCAAAGAGCGCCAGCGGGAAGGCCTCGGTCGTGGACCAGCCCTTGCGCGCCGCCTGGGCCTCGAGCTCGGAGCCCGGACTGGCGGCACCCATCGGGGTGAGGGCATCGGCGGTGTCGCCGCCGAGCCGGTCGGCCATGACGAGCAGGCTCAGCAGGCCGAAGACGAGCAGGGTGCCCTGCATGAAGCGGGTCGGTCCGTCGACGGCGATCGTGCCGCCCACGGTCACGCCGGCCTCGTCGCCGGTCACGAAGACCACCGCGGCCAGCGAGATCACGATGGAGCCGACCGCGACGACGACCTGCGCGAGGTGCCTCGTGCCGCGCGGGACGAAGGCCTCGACGAGCACGCCGACGAAGGCACCCACGAGGAGCACGATCATCGGCGAGAGCGCCCAGTAGCTGATGTCGACGGCCTCGAAGGCCGCGGGGACGGTGGGGGGCATCAGTCGTCACTCCCTGTGGTCGAGCCTGCGTCAGCCGGGACCGACGGGGTGGTGTCGGAGACTCCGACGATCTGGAGGGTGCGCTCGACCGCGGGGCCCAGCGTGTCCAGGACGGGCTTGGGGAAGAAGCCGAGACCGATGAGGACCGCGAGGATCGGTGCGACCACGAGCTTTTCGCGAAGGCCGAGGTCACGCAGCGGCGCGGTGAGGCGAAGGGGGCGACGCCCCTCGTCGATGTCGACGCCGAGGTACTCCCGGTCGGCGTCGGACGACTCGGCCGGGTCCCCCCCCTCGTCGGTCCCCACGACGGGCGGCGGGCCGGTGAAGATCCGCTTGTACATCAGCAGGATGTAGATCGCGGCGAGGACGACGCCCCAGACGGCGAAGGCCGTCGCGACGGGGTAGCGCGACCAGGTGCCGACGATGACCAGGAACTCGGAGACGAAGGTCGACAGGCCGGGCAGCGACAGCGTCGCCAGGCCGGCGACCAGGAAGCTGCCGGCGAGGAGCGGGGTCGCCCGCTGCCAGCCGCCGTAGTCGTCGATCCGCTTGCTCCCCCGCCGGGCGACGAGCATGCCCGCGATGAGGAAGAGCGCGGCCGTCGCGAAGCCGTGGTTGATCATGTAGAGGTTGCTGCCGGCCTGCGAGACCGAGGTGAAGGCGAAGATGCCCATGACGATGAAGCCGAAGTGGCTGATCGAGGTGAAGGCAATCAGGCGCATCATGTCCCGCTGGCCGATGGCCAGGATCGCGCCGTAGAGGACTGAGACCACCGCGAGGGTGATGACGACCGGGGTCGCCCAGCGGCTCGCCTCGGGGAAGAGCTGCAGGCAGAAGCGGATCATCCCGAAGGTGCCGACCTTGTCGAGCACGCCCACGAGCAGCGTGGCCACCGCGGGGCGGGCTGCCGTGGCGGCGTCGGGCAGCCAGGTGTGGACCGGCCACATCGGCGCCTTGATCGCGAAGGCGATGAAGAAGGCGAGGAAGAGCCAGCGCTCGGTGGTACCGCCGATGTCGAGACCCGTGAGGCGCTCGAGGAGGAAGCCGTCGGAGCCACCCGGGCCCTGCAGGTACAGCGCGATGACGCCGACGAGCATGATCAGCCCGCCCACGAGGCTGAAGAGCAGGAACTTCACGGCTGCCGCCCGGCGACGCTCGCCGCCGTACATCCCGATGAGGAAGTAGACCGGGACGAGCATGGCCTCGAAGAAGACGTAGAAGAGGAAGACGTCCGTCGCCGCGAAGACCCCGACCATGAAGGGCAGGAGCAGCAGGAGGAGGGCGAAGTAGCCCTTCTCCCGGCTGCCGCCCTCGGGCACGTCGTCCCACGCCGCCAGGAGGCAGATCGGCATGAGGACCAGCGCCATGAGGATGAGCGACAGCGCGATGCCGTCGACACCCAGCGCGTAGCTGACGCCGAGCTGCGGGATCCACTCGTGCTGCTCGACCATCTGGAACTGCTGGTCGCTGCCGCGGGTGAAGCTCGTCGCCGCGGCGACGACACCGATGACCAGCGTGAGCAGGGAGACGCCGAGCGCGATGGGTCGGGCGAGGGCGGAGCTGCGCGAAGGGAGCGCCGCCACCGCGATCGAGCCGACGAGCGGCACGACCATGAGCAGGGTGAGCCAGGGCATGTTGTCCATCAGTTGTTCACCCACAGGGCTGCGAGGAAGACGACGACGCCGGAGAGCATCGTCAGGGCGTAGGTGCGCGCGTAGCCGTTCTGGGCGCGGCGCAGCCAGGAGGAGGAGCGCTCGGTCAGACGGGCCAGCCCGCCGACCCCGGCACCGTCGATGCCGTCGGCGTCGACGGAGACCAGCCCGCGGGTGAGTGCCAGGCCCGGCCACTGCAGGAGGGTCGCGTTGAGCTCGTCCTGGTAGAGATCGCGGCGAGCGGCGCGGGTGAGCGCCGAGCCCTCCGGTGCCACCACGGGGACCTCGTCGCGGCCGTAGGTCAGCCAGGCCCAGATGCCGCCGATGGCGACCACGACGAGCGTGGCGGCCACGAGCACGGGCACCGGCAGGACCGGCTCGTGGGGCTCGACGGGGCCGAACACCGGCTCGAGCCAGGTGCCGATCGGGGCGACGGTCGCCAGGGCCAGCCCGAGGAAGGCCGAGCCCACGGCCAGCACCATCATCGGGATGGTCATCGTCAGCGGCGACTCGTGCGGGTGGACATCCTCGGTCCAGCGCTTCTTGCCGTGGAAGGTCATGAAGAACAGACGCGACATGTAGAAGGCGGTGATCCCGGCGCCGATGAGGGCGGTCAGGCCGAAGACCCACGGGCGCCAGCCCTCGCCGACGAAGGCGGCCTCGATGATCTTGTCCTTGCTCCAGAAGCCGGAGAAGGGGGGAACCCCCAGGATCGCCAGCCAGCCGAGGCCGAAGGTCACCCAGGTGATCTTCATGGCCGTGGACAGCCCACCGAAGCGGCGCATGTCGACCTGGTCGTCCATGCCGTGCATCACCGAGCCGGCGCCGAGGAACATCCCGGCCTTGAAGAAGCCGTGGGTGATGAGGTGGAAGATCGCGAAGGCGTAGCCGACCGGGCCGAGACCGGCGGCGAGCATCATGTAGCCGATCTGGCTCATGGTCGAGGCGGCCAGCGCCTTCTTCATGTCGTCCTTGGCACAACCGACGATCGCCCCGTAGACGAGGGTGATCGCACCGACGATGACCACGGCGAGCTGGGCGTTGGGTGCTCCCTCGAAGATGGTGTGGCTGCGCACGACGAGGTAGATGCCGGCGGTCACCATCGTCGCGGCGTGGATGAGCGCCGAGACGGGGGTCGGGCCGGCCATGGCGTCACCGAGCCAGGACTGCAGCGGGAACTGCGCCGACTTGCCGCAGGCGGCGAGCAGGAGCAGCAGGCCGATGGCCGTCAGGGTGCCCTCCCCGGCGCCCGAGACGGCGCCGTCGACCGCGGCGAAGTCGAGGGTGCCGAAGGTCGCCAGCATGATCGACATCGCGAGGAGCAGGCCGACGTCGCCGACCCGGTTGACGATGAAGGCCTTGTTGGCCGCGGTCGCGTAGGCCGGGTTGTGGTTCCAGAAGCCGATGAGCAACCACGACGCCAGGCCGACGCCCTCCCAGCCGACGAAGAGCAGCAGGTAGGAGTCGGCGAGGACGAGCAGGAGCATCGATGCGACGAAGAGGTTGAGGTAGGCGAAGAAGCGCCGCTTGTCCGGGTCGTGCTCCATGTACCCGAGCGAGTACACGTGGATGAGCGACCCGACGAAGGTCACCAGCAGGACGAAGGCCATCGACAGCGGGTCGACGAGCAACCCGGCGGCGATGTCGATGCTGCCGGCGGGGACCCAGTCCCACAGCTCGACCGAGGACGCGCGCGCCTCCGGGTCGGAGCCGAGCATCGAGACGAAGATCGCCGCGCCCACGAGGAAGGAACCCCAGGACAGGGCGGTGGCCAGCAGTGGACCGAAGGAGTCGGTGAGGCGGCCGCCGAGGAGCAGCAGCGCGGCGCCGGCCAGGGGCAGGGCGACGAGCAGCCAAGCAAGATCCGTGAGCAAGGTGGCTCCTTACAGCTTCAGGAGGTTGGCGTCGTCGACCGAGGCCGAGCGGCGGGCGCGGAAGACGGCCATGATGATGGCCAGTCCGACGACGACCTCGGCGGCGGCGACCACCATGACGAACATGGCGATCACCTGCCCCTCGATCGATCCGTGCATTCGGGCGAAGGTCACGAAGGCGAGCGAGGCAGCGTTGAGCATGAGCTCCACCCCCATGAAGACGATGATCGCGTTGCGGCGCAGCAGGACGGTGGCGCTGCCGATCGTGAAGAGGATGATCGCGAGGTAGATGTAGTTCATCGGGCTCATCGCTCCAGGCCCCCTTCGGTCGTGGTCTCGGCGTCCTCGAGCTGCGTGTACCGGGTCGGGGTGGTGACCTGGTCACGCGCCACGAGGACTCGGTTGAGGGAGAGCTCGGAGATGCTGCCGTCGGGCAGCAGCGCCGGGGTGTCGACCGCGTTGTGGCGGGCGTAGACACCCGGGACGGGCAGGCCGGCGAGGTTCTTGCCCTCGCGGAAGCGCTTGGCCATCCACTCCTTCTGCGTCGGCTTGGCGATGATCCGCTCGCGGTGGGCGAAGACCATGGCGCCGAGTGCCGCGACCGTCAGCAGGGCGGCCGTGACCTCGAAGAGCCAGACGTACTTGCCGAAGACGAGGTAGGCGATCGCCTCGACGTTGCCGGGGTCGGCGTTGACGTCCGCCAGCGACGGGTCACCGGTGTAGGTCACCTGGCCGACGGCACCGAAGAGCAGGGCGATCACGGCGAGGGAGAGCAGCGCGGTGAGCCACCGCTGGCCCTTGAGCGGCTCGACGAGCGAGGATGAGTGGTCGACACCGACGAGCATGACGACGAAGAGGAAGAGCATCATCACGGCGCCGGTGTAGACGAAGATGTGCACGACACCGAGGAAGTCCGCCTCCTGCAGGAGGTAGAAGACCCCGACGGTGATCATCGTCAGCACCATGCCGATGGCCGCGTGCACCGCCTTGCGGGCGAAGAGCAGGGCCAGCGCGCCGGGGACGGCGATGATGCTCAGGACCCAGAAGACGACGGCTTCTCCGGTGCCGGTCATCGGACCTCCTCCGTGGTGTCCGCTGTGGTGCCCGCCGCCGAGCCGGCCGAGGCGCCGTCGCTCGTGGCCGCTGCGTGCTGGTCGACCCACTCGCGCTGGGCGTCGGTGGCCGCGGCGACCTTGCCCTGGTAGTAGTCGCGCTCCTGCATGCCCTCGACCATCGGGTGGGGCGCCGGGAGCATCCCCTCCTGCATCGGGGCGAGCAGCTGCTCCTTGGTGAAGATCAGGTCGGCGCGGTTGTTGTCGGCCAGCTCGTACTCGTTGGTCATCGTCAGCGCCCGCGTCGGGCAGGCCTCGATGCACAGCCCGCAGAAGATGCAGCGCAGGTAGTTGATCTGGTAGATGTGCCCGTACCGCTCACCGGGGCTGAAGCGCAGGCCGCGCTCGTCGTCGTTGTCACCGCCCTGCACGAGGATCGCGTCGGCCGGGCAGGCCCACGCGCACAGCTCGCAGCCGATGCACTTCTCCAGCCCGTCGGGGTGACGGTTGAGCTGGTGCCGGCCGTGGAAGCGTGGCTGGGTCGGCCACTTGACTTCGGGGTACTCCTGGGTGGCGACCTTGCGGAACATCGTCGCGAAGGTCACGCCGAACCCGGCTACGGGGGCGAAGAGGTCCGAGAAGAACCCTCCCTGGGAATCGTCAGCCACGGTGCTGCTCCTCCTGACGGGCCGGCGTTGCCGCCCCGGTGGTCGCGGGCTTGGTGTCGATCGCGGTGGCGCCGCGGCTCTCGACGAGACGCTGGCCGGGCATGGGCGGGACGGGATAGCCCTCGGCCCACGGGTCGATCTCGTCGGGCACGACGGACTCCTCCTCCTGGGCCTGGGCCCTGGCCTCGACCTTGCTCTCCCAGATCCACGTGGAGCCCAGGACGATCACGGCCAGGACCGCGACGATGATCAGCGAGGAGACGGGGAAGCTCAGACCGAGGATGCCCACGGTCCCGTCGCCGAAGAACCCGGCGTCGGCGCCGCGGATGAAGGCCACCGCTATGACCCACGCGACGGTGACGGGCATGAGGAACTTCCAGCCGAAGCGCATGAACTGGTCGTAGCGGGTACGGGGCAGGGTGCCGCGCAGCCAGACGAAGAAGTACATGAACATCCACAGCTTCACCGAGAACCACAGCAGGCCCCACCAGCCGGTGTTGAGCATGCCGTCGCCGATCGCCGCGATGCCGGGAGGTGCCTGCCAGCCGCCGAGGAAGAGCGTCGTGGCCAAGGCCGAGACGGTGAACATGTTGATGTACTCACCGAGGAAGAACATCGCGAAGCGCATGCCCGAGTACTCGGTGAAGTAGCCACCGACGATCTCGCCCTCGCCCTCGGCGAGGTCGAAGGGCAGTCGGTTGGTCTCGCCGACCATCGTGATGACGTAGATGACGAAGGAGACGCAGGCCGGGATGATGTACCAGAGGTCGGCCTGGGCGGCGACGATCTCGCTGGTGCTCATCGATCCCGAGTACATGAAGACCGCGACCAGGGCCAGGCCCATCGCGATCTCGTAGGAGATCAGCTGGGCGGTGGCGCGCAGCCCACCGAGCAGCGGGTAGGTGGAGCCAGCCGACCAGCCGCCGAGGACGATGCCGTAGGCGGCGACACCGGCGACCGCGAGGACGAGAAGGGCGGCGACCGGCAGGTCGGTCAGCTGCAGCGGCGTGTGGTGACCAAACATCCAGACCATCCCGCCGAGCGGCATGATCGAGAAGGCGACGAAGGCCATCGAGGCGAAGATGACCGGCGCGATCGTGAAGATCAGCGCGTCGGCCGCCTTGGGCCGCACGTCCTCCTTGAGCATCGACTTCATGCCGTCGGCGAGGGTCTGCAGCAGGCCGAAGGGGCCGGTGCGGTTGGGCCCGGGGCGCTGCTGCATCCGGCCGATGACGCGACGCTCGAACCAGATGACGAGCAGCACGGACACGAGCAGGTAGACGAAGAGGAAGAGCGCCTTGACCAGCGAGAGCCACAGCGGGGTGTCGCTGAAGTCCGCGGCCACCGGCTTGTCCGCAGCGGCGATCAGGAGTGAGAGACCGGTCATGCCGCACCACCCTTCGTGACGGAGACGATGGCTCCGGCTCGGCCGGAGAGACTGCGCAGGTCGCAGCTGCTCGAGTTGGTCGGCAACCACACGACGTGGTCGACCATGTCCTGGACCAGGACCGGCACGGTCACCCGCACGTCGTCGGCCCGGATGGTGACGAGGTCACCCACCGCAAGGCCGAAGGCCTGCGCGGTCGCCGGGGAGACGATCGCGCGCGGCGCCTTGGCCGTCCCCGCGAGGAAGGGCTCGCCCTCCTGCATCGACCCCTCGTCGAGCATGAGGCGCCAGGTGGCCAGGACCAGCTCACCGGCACCGGGCTCGGGCACCGGGGCGCGTCGCACCCGCGGCGGGTAGCCCTTGGCTGCCGGGGCGGGTGTGGTCTCCAGCGAGGCGCGGGCCTCGGCGGTGGTGCGGGTCCCGAGGAACTCGCCCATCTCGTCGGCGAGCATGTGCAGCACGCGGTGGTCGGGCAGCGCGCTGGTCGACAGGGCCGCCTCGAAGGGCCGCACGCGACCCTCCCAGTTGACGAAGGCACCCGCGCGCTCGGCGTGCGGGGCGACCGGGAGCACGACGTCGGCGTGCTCGGTGACGCTGCTGGGCCGGATCTCGAGGGAGACGACGAAGGAGCGCTCGAAGGCCTCGCTCGCTCCGGGGAGTCCGAGGTCGCGGACGTCGACGCCACCGACGACGAGCGCACCGAGCTGGCCGGAGGCCGCGCCGGCGACGATGCCGGCGGTGTCGAGACCACCCTCGCCCGGCAGGCAGCCGGCCTCGACGGCGCCGCGCTCCCCCGCACGACGTGGGATCCAGGCCAGGCGTGCACCGGTCGTCCGGGCGAGCTCGGCAGCGGCGGGCAGGGCACCGGGCACGGTGGCCAGTCGCTCGCCGACGAGGATGATCGGCCGCTCGCCGCGCAGCGCGGCGTGGGCAGCGATGAGCGGGTCGGTGTCCGCGCCGGGACCGACCTCGCCGGTCAGCGCCGTGAGCACCTCGGTCTCGGTGCCCGGTGCGGAGGGGATGAGGGTGCCACCGAGCTTGTCGAGGCCGCGGGTGGCCAGCGGAGCGATGGAGTGGACCGCGGTCTTGGCCTCGCGGTAGGCCTTGCGCAGGCGCAGGAAGAGGATCGGGCTCTCCTCCTCGGGCTCCAGGCCGACGAGCAGGACCGAGCTGGCCCGCCCGACCTCCTCGAAGGTCACACCGGTCTCCGGCGTGGTCCCCGCGACATGCCGCAGCAGGAAGTCACGCTCGTCGGCGGAGAGCGGCCTGGCGCGGTGGTCGATGTTGTCGGTGTGCAGCACCGAGCGGGCGAAGGCCGCATAGGCGTGGGCGTCCTCGACGCTCACCCGGCCGCCGACGAGCACTCCGTGGCCCTGCGCAGCGCGCAGCCCCTCCGCGGCAGCGACGAGAGCCTCCTGCCAGGAGACGACGCGCAGCTCACCGCTGGCGTCACGCACCATCGGGAACTCGAAGCGGTCCCCGAGGCTGGCGGAGTTGAAGGCCCAGCGGCCCTTGTCGCAGTTCCACTCCTCGTTGACCTGGGGGTCATTGCCCGCCATCCGTCGCAGGACCGTGCCGCGGCGGTGGTCGGTGCGGATCGAGCAGCCGTCGGCGCAGTGCTCGCAGACGTCGGAGGTGGAGACGAGGTCGAAGGGACGCGACCGGAAGCGGTAGGCCGCCCCCGTGAGCGCGCCCACGGGGCAGATCTGGACCGTGTTGCCCGAGAAGTAGGACTCGAAGGGCTGGTCCTCGTAGATGCCGACCTGCTGGAGGGCACCTCGCTCGACGAGCGCGATGAAGGGGTCGCCGGCGATCTGGTCGGAGAAGCGGGTGCAGCGCGCGCACAGCACGCACCGGTCACGGTCGAGGAGCACCTGGGAGGAGATGTTGATCGGCTTGGGGTAGGTGCGCTTGACGTCCTCGAAGCGCGAGGTGGCCCGGCCGTTGCTCATCGACTGGTTCTGCAGGGGGCACTCCCCGCCCTTGTCGCAGACCGGACAGTCGAGCGGGTGGTTGATGAGGAGCATCTCCATGATGCCCTGCTGCGCCTTGTCGGCGACCGGCGAGGAGTGCTGCGTGCGCACCTGCATGCCCTCACTGACCGTCATGGTGCAGCTCGCCTGCGGCTTGGGCATCGGCTTGACATTGCCCTCGCGGTCGGGCGTCGCCACCTCGACGAGGCACTGGCGGCAGGCGCCGACCGGCTCCAGGAGCGGGTGGTCGCAGAAGCGCGGGATCTCGATCCCCGCCTCCTCCGCGGCCCGGATGACCAAGGTGTTCTTGGGGACCGAGACGGCGATGCCGTCGATGGTCACGCCGATGAGGTCGGGCTTGACCTCGTCGGACGTCGGGTTCTTGTCGCTCGTGACGCTCATGCGGTCACCATCGTGTTCTGCTCCTTGGCGAAGAGCGTCGAGGCGGCGGGCGGGAAGAGCTCCGCGGCCGGGGTGTGGCACCCGGCCTCGAACTCCTCACGGAAGTACTTCACGGCAGAGGTGATCGGGCTGGTGGCGCCGTCACCGAGGGCGCAGAAGGCCCGTCCGAGGATGTTGTCGCAGATGTCGACGAGCTTGTCGATGTCCTCGGGGGTGCCCTGGCCGCGCTCGATCCGCTGCAGGATCTGGGCGAGCCACCACGTGCCCTCGCGGCACGGGGTGCACTTGCCGCAGGACTCGTGCATGTAGAAGTCGGTCCAGCGGCTCACGGCGCGCACGACCGAGACGGTGTCGTCGAAGATCTGCAGCGCACGCGTACCGAGCATCGAGCCGTTGGCCGCGACGGACTCGAAGTCCAGGGGCACGTCGAGGTGCTCGTCGGTGAAGATCGGCGTCGACGAGCCACCCGGGGTCCAGAACTTCAGCGGGTGACCCGGGTCGCGCATGCCACCGGCCATGTCGAGCAGCTCGCGCAGCGTGATGCCGAGCGGCGCCTCGTACTGGCCCGGGTTCTTGACGTGCCCGGACAGGGAAAAGATCCCGAAGCCCTGCGACTTCTCCGTCCCCATGTCGGAGAACCACTCGGCGCCCTGCTTGATGATCGCCGGGACCGAGGCGATGGACTCGACATTGTTGACGACCGTCGGGCGGGCGTAGAGACCGGCCACCGCGGGGAAGGGGGGCTTGAGACGAGGCTGGCCACGGCGCCCTTCGAGGGAGTCCAGCAGAGCCGTCTCCTCGCCGCAGATGTAGGCACCGGCACCGGCGTGGACGGTCACGTCCAGGTCGAAGCCGGTCCCGAGGATGTCCTTGCCGAGGTAGCCGGCCGCGTAGGCCTCCTCGACCGCGCGCATGAGCCGGCGGTAGACGTGGACGACCTCACCGCGCAGGTAGATGAAGGCGTGGTTGCAGCCGATCGCGAAGGAGGTGATCGCGACGCCCTCGATCAGGAAGTGGGGCGCCGCCATGAGCAGCGGGATGTCCTTGCAGGTGCCCGGCTCGGACTCGTCGGCGTTGACGACGAGATAGCGGGGGCCGCCGTCCGGAGGTGGCAGGAAGCCCCACTTCATGCCGGTGGGGAAGCCGGCGCCGCCGCGGCCGCGCAGGCCGGAGTCCTTGGTCGCCTGGATGAGGTCGGCGGGGTCGGTCTTGAGTGCCTGGCGAAGGGCGGTGTAGCCCTCGTTGTCCTCGTAGGTGGCCATCGTCCAGGACTGCGGGTGGTCCCAGAACTTCGTGAGGATCGGGGTCAGCGTGGTCACTTGTCGTCCTCCTTGGCCTGCTCCTGGGCGTCCTGCCCACCGGGCCGCTCGTCCGGGGCGTTGGCCGGGGTGTCCACCGAGCTCTGCTCGCCGACCGCGATGCCGTCGACGGACTCGCCGCGGGAGTCCGCGCTCGTGGCGTCCGACCCGTCACCGGGAGCGGTCCACCCTTCGCGTCTGGCCAGCTCCACCCCGCGAAGGGAGGCGGGCCCGGCGCCGATGCCCTCGTCGGCGAGGCCGTCGGGGAAGCCGGCGAGCACACGCGAGACCTGCTTGAAGGTGCACACGCGGCTGGGGCCGCGGGTCGGGGCCACGGGGGCGCCGGAGCGCAGGTCGTCGACCAGCTGCACGGTCGAGTCCGGGGTCTGGTTGTCGAAGAACTCCCAGTTGGTCATCACGACCGGGGCGTAGTCGCACGCGGCATTGCACTCGATGCGCTCGAGGGTGATCTTGCCGTCCTCGGTCGTCTCATCGTGGCCGATGCCCAGGTGCTCGCTGACGGTCTCCCAGATCTGGTCGCCGCCCATGACCGCGCACAGGGTGTTGGTGCACACGCCCACGGTGTAGTCGCCGTTGGGGTGGCGCTTGTACTGGGTGTAGAAGGTCGCGACGCCCGAGACCTCGGCCGTCGTCAGGTCGAGGGTGCGGGCGCAGAAGTCGATGCCGCGGCCGGTGATGTACCCGTCCAGGCTCTGCACGAGGTGCAGCAGCGGCAGCAGCGCCGAGCGGGGCTGCGGGTAGCGCGCGATGACCTGCTCGGCATCGAGCGACAGCTGCTCGAGCACGTCTGCGGGGTAAGGCTCCTTGCTCTCCGAGGCCACGTGCAGGTGCCCCGAGGCGCTCTGCCTCCCATAGTGTCCGGTCATCGGTCCACTCCTCCCATCACGGGGTCGATGGAGGCGACGGCGACGATCACGTCGGCGAGCATGCCCCCTTCGCACATGGCCGCGACGGCCTGCAGGTTGTTGAAGCTCGGGTCCCGGAAGTGGGCCCGGTAGGGGCGGGTGCCGCCGTCGGCGACGACGTGGCAGCCCAGCTCGCCCTTGGGCGACTCGATCGCCACGTAGGCCTGGCCGGGCGGGACCCGGAAGCCTTCGGTGACGAGCTTGAAGTGGTGGATCAGGGACTCCATCGAGGTGCCCATGATCTCGCGGATGTGGTCGAGGCTGTTGCCCTGGCCGTCACCGCCGACGGCGAGCTTGGCCGGCCAGGCGATGCGCTTGTCCGCGACCATCGTCTCGCCGGGGTTGCGCTGCAGCTCGTCGGTGACCTGCTCGATGATCTTCAGGCTCTCGCGCATCTCGTCGATGCGGATCGCCAGCCGGTCGTAGGCGTCGGCCCCGGTGCGGGTGATGACGTCGAAGTCGTACTTCTCGTAGCCGCAGTACGGCGCGAGCTTGCGCAGGTCGTGCGGCAGGCCGGTCGAGCGCAGGACCGGGCCGGTGATGCCCAGCGCGGTGCACCCGGTCAGCGACAGGACGCCGACGTCCTTGGTGCGGCCCTTGAGGATGGGGTTCTCCATGAGCAGCTTGTCGAGCTCGAGGATGCCCTTGCGCACCTGCGGGACCATCTCGCGGATCTTGTCGATCGCGCCGTGCGGCAGGTCCTGGGCCACACCGCCGGGGCGGACGTAGGCGTTGTTCATCCGCAGGCCGGTGATGTTCTCGATGACGGACAGGATGCGCTCGCGCTCGCGGAAGCCGATCGTCATGATCGTCGTCGCGCCCATCTCCATGCCACCGGTGCCGAGGCAGATCAGGTGGCTGGAGACGCGGGTCAGCTCCATCATGAGCACCCGGATCGCGCTGGCCCGCTCGGGGATGTCCGCGGTGATGCCCAGGACCTTCTCGATGGCCAGGCAGTAGGCCGTCTCCTGGAACATCGGGGTCAGGTAGTCCATCCGGGTGCAGAAGGTGACCCCCTGCGTCCAGGTGCGGAACTCCATGTTCTTCTCGATGCCGGTGTGCAGGTACCCGATGCCCGCGCGAGCCTCGGTGACCGTCTCGCCGTCGAGCTCGAGGATGAGGCGGAGCACGCCGTGCGTCGAGGGGTGCTGCGGCCCCATGTTGAGGACGATGCGCTCCTCGGGGTTCATCCCGAGCTCGCCCATCTCCTGATCCCAGTCACCGCCCTGGACGTTGACGACGTGGCCCTCGGCGAGGTCGTCGGCCCCGGGGGTGGAATGCACCCCGGCCGTGTGCGTGTGCGTGCGAGCCATCAGTTGTACGACCTCCGCTGGTCGGGCGGCGGGACGGTGCCGCCCTTGTACTCCACCGGGATGCCACCCAGTGGATAGTCCTTGCGCTGCGGGTGCCCGGCCCAGTCGTCGGGCATGAGGATGCGGGTCAGCGACGGGTGGCCGTCGAAGATGACACCGAACATGTCCCACGTCTCGCGCTCGTGCCAGTCCGCGGCCGGGTAGGTCGCGACGACGCTCGGGATGTGCGGGTCGCTGTCAGGGGCCGTGACCTCGACCCGCAGCCGGCGCCCACCGTGGGTGATCGACAGCAGGTGGTAGGCGACGTGCAGCTCGGCGCCCGTCTCCTGCGGGAAGTGCACCCCGGAGACCGACATGCACATCTCGAAGCGCAGGTCCGCCCGGTCGCGCAGCGCGCGCATGACGACGGGCAGGTCCTCGCGGTGCACGTGCAGGGTCAGCTCGTCGGCGTGGACGACGACCCGCTCGACCAGGTCGCCGCCGGTGGCCTCGGCCAGGCGGTCGACGACCTCGTCGTACCACCCGCCGTAGGGCCGCGGCGTGGCGCCCGGGAAGGCGACGGTGCGCTGGAGCCCGCCGTAGCCGGAGGTGTCCTGGCCCTCGCGCACGCCGAACATGCCGCGGCGCTCGTCGCGCACGACCGGTGCGTGGTCCGGGTCGACCTCGCCGGCCGGGCCCCCTTCGACGTTGGAGTACTCGACCGGGCGGTTGCCGCCGGTCAGTCCCTCGGTCGAGGGGAAGCCCTTGTTGGCCGTGCCGCCGAGGCCGGGGCCCTGCGGGTGGACACCCTCGGGCCGGGGCGCCGCGACGTCCTTGTTGTCGTCGGTCATGCCAGGAGGTTCCTTCCGAGCAGGCCCTCGTGGTCGTGCGTCGGGGGCTGCAGCTCCGTCGGGGTGGCGCCGAGCGCGGCCTTCTCGGCGGCGCGGGCGGCGGCGACCCGGTTGACGCCCAGGGGCGTGCTCTGGATCTGCTCGTGCAGGGTGATGATCGCGTTGAGCAGCATCTCCGGCCGTGGCGGGCAGCCCGGCAGGTAGATGTCGACCGGGATGATGTGGTCGACGCCCTGGACGATCGCGTAGTTGTTGAACATGCCGCCGGAGCTGGCGCACACGCCCATCGAGATGACCCACTTGGGGTTGGCCATCTGGTCGTAGACCTGGCGCACGACGGGCGCCATCTTGTTGCTCACGCGGCCGGCGACGATCATCAGGTCGGCCTGGCGTGGCGTGGCGGCGAAGCGCTCCATGCCGAAGCGGGCGATGTCGTAGTGCGGCGTGCCGACGGCCATCATCTCGATGGCGCAGCAGGCCAGTCCGAAGGTGGCCGGCCAGATCGACGACTTGCGCATGTAGCCCGCAAGGTTCTCCACCGTGGTGAGCGCGATGCCCGAAGGCAGCCTTTCCTCGATACCCATGTCAGATCCGTCCTCGTCAGTCCCACTCGAACCCACCGCGACGCCACACATAGGCATCAGCGATGAAGAACGCGTTGAACAGGAAAAGCACCACGGCACCGAGCGTGAAGGCCCCGAGCTCGTCGAAGGCGACGGCGAAGGGGTAGAGGAAGAGCGCCTCGATGTCGAAGATGATGAACAGCATCGCGGTCAGGTAGTACTTGACCGGGAAGCGGCCGCCCTCAGCGGCCTGCGGGGTCGGCTGGATGCCGCACTCGTAGGCCTGGGCCTTGGCCACGTTGTAGCGCGCCGGACCGACGACCAGGCTCGTCCCGACGGAGACGAGCGCGAAGCCGAGGCCGAGCGCGAAGAGGATGAGCAGCGGGATGTAGGGGTTCATCGCTGCGCCTCGCTTTCTTGTGTGTGATGCACGCCATGCCCGATCCTAGGGGTGAGCCGGGACTGCCCGGCGCCCGCCTCACGCATTGGGCGCCACCTTGGTCATGAGCTGGACGAGACGGTCGTCGAGACCGCCGCCCTTCTCCTCCGGCAGGTTGGCCATGAGCTTGAGCATGAACTTCATCAGGGTCTGCCGCGGCAGCCCGTACTTGGTCGCCAGCCGCATGATCTCCGGCTTGCCGATCAGCTTGGCGAACTGGGCCCCGAGGGTGAAGTAGCCGCCGTGCATGTCCTTCATCCGCCCGATGTAGGACACGAGCACGCGCTCACGGTCCGCGGCCGTCGGCCGGGCGAGCGCCTGGACGATCGTCTCGGCTGCGGCGTGACCGGCCTCGAGGGCGTAGTCGATGCCCTCGCCGTTGAAGGGGTTGACCATGCCGCCGGAGTCACCGACGAGCATCAGCCCGTCGGCGTAGAGCGGCTGGCGGTTGAAGGCCATCGGCAGCGCAGCGGCGGTGATCTCGCCGGTGATCGTGCCCTCGTTGATGCCCCACTCGGCCGGCATCGTCTCGACCCAGCGACGCATGACGTCCTTGTAGTCGGTGCGACCGAAGGCCTCCGAGGTGTTGAGCACGCCGAGCCCGATGTTGGATCGGCCGTCGCCCAGCCCGAAGAGCCAGCCGTAGCCGGGCATGAGGATGCGACCGCCCTCGGGCGTCGTCGACCACAGCTCGAGGTGGCTCTCGAGGTACTCGTCGTCGTGGCGGGGGGTCTCGTAGTAGGCGCGCACGGCCACGGCCATCGGCCGGTCCTCGCGCTTCTCGCGGCCCATCTTGACCGAGAGCCGGGAGGAGACGCCGTCCGCGGCGACGACGACGGGCGCCCGGTAGGTCTCGCGCTCGCCGGTGGCCTTGCCACGCTCGTCGACGACCTTGGCCGTGACCCCGACGATCCGGCCGGACTCGTCACGGATGGGCTCGGAGACATTGCGTCCCTCGAGGAGCTCGGCGCCGCAGGAGGCTGCGTGGCGGGCCAGCACCTCGTCGAGGTCCTGGCGGGCCCGGACCATGCCGTAGCCGGGGAAGGAGGTGACGTCGGGCCAGTCCAGCTGCAGCCGCATGCCGCCGCCGATGATCCGCAGGCCCTTGTTGTGGGCCCACCCGTCGGTCTCCGACAGGGGGATGCCGAGGTTGATCAGCTGTCGCACCGCGCGCGGCGTCAGGCCGTCACCGCAGATCTTGTCCCGGGGGAAGCGCGACTTCTCCAGCAGGACGACGTCCTTGCCGGCCTTGGCCAACCACGCGGCGGTCGCGCTGCCGCCGGGTCCGGCTCCGACGACGATGACGTCGACACTGCGGTCACCGTCGGCCGCAGGCAGAGAACTGGTCACGAGAGGGTTCCTCAACTGCTTGTGAAGTATTTCACGATCGCCCGAAGACTACTCGGTGGGAACACCGCCGGTCACACAGGTTGACCTAACTTGCCGAGTCCCTCAGCTCGCCTTGCTGGCTCGGTGCAGCGCCACGACGCCACCGGTCAGGTTGTTCCACTCGACGTCGGCCCACCCGGCCCCGGCGACCATCCGGGCGAGCGGCTCCTGCGCCGGCCAGGACTGGATCGACTCGGCGAGGTAGACGTAGGAGTCGGGGTTGGAGCTGAGCCGGCGGGCCACCGGCGGGAAGGCCGCCATGAGGTACTCGGAGTACACGGTGCGGAAGACCTTGTTGACCGGCTGGCTGAACTCGCAGATGAGCAGCCGGCCGCCGGGCCTGGTCACCCGCAGGAACTCGCGCAGCGCCACCTCGGGCTCGACGACGTTGCGGAAGCCGAAGGACATCGTCACCACGTCGAAGGACTCGTCGGCGAAGGGCAGCCGGGTCGCGTCGGCCGCGGTGAAGTGCAGCTCGGGGCTCTGCTTGAGCCCCTGGCGCAGCATCCCGAGGGAGAAGTCGGCAGAAGCGACCTGTGCGCCGGCACGACGCAGCGGGATGGAGGAGGAGCCGGGACCGGCGGCGATGTCGAGGATGCGATCGCCCGGCTGGGGGTCGATGGCCCGCAGCACGGCCCGGCGCCACAGCCTCGTCTGCCCCAGCGACATCACGTCGTTCATCAGGTCGTACTTCGCGGCGGTCTCGTCGAACATCGCGGCGACGTCCTTGGGGTCCTTCTGCAGGGTGGCGCGGCTCATGTGCTCATCTTCGCACCTACAGTCGTAGGCTGTTGCCCGCCATGACCTCACCATCGCCCGTCGACGTCCCCCACCCGCTCGGCTCCCAGCACCCGGCGTTGGTCGTGCGCACCGTCGCCGTCCCGACCGCTCGCGTCGGCGACCTGCTCGCCCTGCTCCCCGAGCCCGAGGACGCCGGCGACATCGTCTCCTGGGTCCGCAAGGGCGAGGGCTTCGTCGGCTGGGGACGTGTCGCGACCTTCCGTGCGACGGGCGTCGACCGCTTCGAGCAGGCGCAGTCGTGGTGGCGTGGCGTGACGAGCGAGGCGATCGTGCGCGACGACGTCGACGAGCCCGGCACCGGCCCCATCGCCTTCGGGTCCATGGCCTACTCCCGCCGCTCCGGGACCGAGTCCGTGCTCGTCGTCCCCGAGGTCGTCGTCGGACGCCGCGGGGACCTCGCCTGGGTCACGACGACCACCACCGACTCGACGGTCCCGCCGGCCGACGAGCCGCTCGCGGCGCAGCCCGACCCTCGTGACCCGGGAGAGGTCGTCTTCGCCGACCGCGACCTGAGCACGCAGGGCTGGGCGCAGGCGGTCGAGGAGGCCGTGGCCCGGATCAGCACCGGCACCCTCGACAAGGTCGTCCTCGCCCGGGCCGTCCAGGCGACCGCGGGGCACCGCATCGACCCGCGCTGGCTCCTCACCCGGCTGGCCGAGGACTACGACACGACCTGGGTCTTCGCCGTCGACGGCCTCGTCGGGGCGACCCCCGAGATGCTCGTCCGGCTCGAGCGCGGCCTGGTCACATCGCGCGTGCTGGCCGGCACCATCCGGCGCACGGGCGACGACAGCCATGACCTGGCGCTCGCCGGGTCGCTGGCCCGCAGCAGCAAGGACCTCGAGGAGCACGAGTACGCGGTGCGCTCGGTGGCCGACGCGCTGACGGCGCACACCTCCTCGATCAACGTGCCGGAGACTCCCTTCGTCCTGCACCTCAACAACGTCATGCACCTGGCGACCGATGTCGCGGGCGTCGTGCGTGACGGGTCGACCTCGCTGGCGCTGGCCGCGTCGCTGCACCCCTCGGCCGCCGTGTGCGGCACCCCGACGATGGACGCCGACACGGTCATCGCCGAGCTGGAGCAGATGGACCGGGGCCGCTACGCCGGTCCGGTCGGCTGGATGGACGCCTCGGGCGACGGCGAGTGGGGCATCGCCCTGCGCTGCGGCTGGTACGAGAGCCCGCAGTCCCTGCGCCTGTATGCCGGCTGCGGCATCGTCGCGGGCTCGGTCGCCGAGGACGAGGTCGCCGAGTCGGTGGCCAAGCTGATGCCGATGCGCAGCGCCCTCGGGGGCTGAGCGCTCCGCCTCAGTCCGCGAGCGCCGCGACCACCGCGTCGCGCGATGCCTGACCGGCTGCCCGCCTGGCACCGGGATCGACCGGGACCCGGATGACCCGGATACCGGTGCTCGGGCGGCTCACGAGCTGCGCCAGCCCGGCAGCGTCCGTCACCGTCGTGGCGGGCACCCCGTGGGCCGCGCAGAGCAGCTCGATGTCGGTGCCGGTCGGCGTGGTGAAGAGGCGCCGCATCGGCCCCTCGAGCTCGGCGACGCCGTACTCGAGGGTGCTGAAGATGCTCCCGCCGTCATCGTCCACGACGACGATCGTCAGGTCGGGCCGAGGCTCGTCCGGGCCGATGAGCAGGCCGTTGGCGTCGTGGAGGAAGGTCAGGTCGCCCAGGAGAGCGAGCGTCGGGCCGGGCCGTGACAGGGCCAGACCGACCGCGGTGGAGACGCATCCGTCGATCCCGGCCAGACCACGACTGGTCACGATCTCGACGTCGTCACGCACGTGCGCCGTGCCGTGCGCGATGTCGCGGGCGACGCTGCTGCTGCCGAGGAAGAGGGCGCTGTCCTCGGGGAGCGCGTCGTGGACGACCCGCGCGGTGACCGGCCCGTCGAGGTCGGCGTCGGCGCGGGCGTCGGGGGCCAGCGCAGCGGCGACCCGCTCACCCGCGGCCAGCCAGGTGCGGGCGAAGGGAGTGACTTCCTTCCCCTCCCCCTGCACCCCGAGCGCGGCGAAGGGGTGGACCGCCGCGGCCGTGTGCGTGGCATCGGCCCACCCGGCGGCGCCGGGCTCGCCGGGAGTGACCACCTCGACCCGCAACCCGGGCGTGCGGGTGAGCGCGGGGACGGCCCGGCCCAGGGTCGGTCGGCCGACGACGACGACGCGCGAAGGGAGGTGCTCCCCCACCCAGTGCGCGGCCGCGAGGATCCGGTCGCCGTGCGGCAGGACGAGCGGGCTGCCTCCCGGTCCGGGCTCGGCGATGACGGGTGCTCCGTGGTGCGTCGCCCAGGCGAGCGCGGCGGCGCGGTGCTGCGCAGTCGGCAGCTCGCCGATGACGACGAGGGTGTCGGGGTCGTGGGCGAGGAGGGCGGCCGGCCCGGCGACCGGGGTGGCAGTCCAGGTGGCCGGCTCGGGCAGGGCGACCCACGCAGCGCCGTCGGGTCGACCGAGCAGGGGGTCGGGGAGGCCGCCGCTCGGCGCGAGGTCGCCGCCGCTCGGGGCGAGCGGGTCGCGGTAGGGCAGGTCGAGGTGCACCGGACCGGCCGTACCGGTCCCGCCGAGCGCTCCGGTGGCCGCGGCGACGGCCCGGGCCGCGGCCGTGCGCCACGCCGGTGCCTGCCGCGACGGGTCGGCGGGGGTCTCGAGCTCGAGGGCGAGGCGGACGTGCTCGCCGTAGACGCCGATTTGGTCGGTCGCCTGGTTGGCGCCGATGCCGCGCAGCTCGGGAGGGCGGTCCGCGGTGAGCAGCAGGAGGGGGACCGCGCCGTGGTGCGCCTCGAGCACCGCGGGATGCAGGTTGGCCACGGCCGTCCCGCTCGTGGTGATGACGGCGGCGGGACGCCGGGAGGTCTTGGCCAGGCCCAGCGCCAGGAAGGCCGCGCTGCGCTCGTCGACGCGCACGTGCAGCCGGATCCGACCAGCGACCTCGAGGTCGTGGGCGGCGTAGGCCAGCGGGGCCGAGCGCGAGCCGGGGCAGAGCACCACCTCGCGCAGCCCCAGCCGCACGAGCTCGTCGAGGAGGACGCGCGCGCCGGTCGTCGAGGGGTTCACGGGCCCGATCCTGCCACCTGTCTCGTGACTCATCGACGCTCGATGTCGTAGTCGATCGTCACGGTGGGACCGCCGAAGCCGCCGACATAGGCCGTCGCGCCGTCTCGCCAGGCAGCGATCGAGCGGTCGTCGCTCGCGTCGACCATGCGGGCCGTGTCGGCGTAGAGCCCGTTGTCGTGTGCCTGCGTCGCCCGGCCGTCGGACCCGAGCTCGTCGACGACCGACCGCTCGACGGTCACCCAGCTCTCCCGGTCAGGGTTGTCGGCCCCCTCGGCGGCCGGCACGAGGTCCTGCGTGTGCTCGAGGCTGAGGACCGACACGTCCGGCGGGATGTCGAGACGGGCGACGGGAGCCGCGGAGGTCACGACGTGGGTGATGCCCAGACGGGCCCTGAAGGCGGGGTCGGCCGCGAGCGCCGCCGCCGTCAGCCCACCCTGGCTGTGCCCGGTGACCATCACCCTGGGGGGCCCGGTGTCACCCGTGCGGCGGCGGGCGTCCTCGACCGCCTGGACGACGGCCCTCATGGTGCGGGTGCGCTGGCCCGCGGCGAGCAGGATGTTGCTCGTCATGTCATAGGGGTTGCTGCCGGCGCGTGGGTCGAAGGTCTGCGTCCCCGGCACGTCCACCACCCAGGTCCAGGAGCCGTCCGGCTGGGGGATCCCCGACACCCGCACCCGCGACCCGCCCGAGGTCGGACCGTCACCCGCCACGAGGTCGCCCACCCCACGGGGCGCCACCCCGGCCTCGGGCTCGTGCGCACTCAGACGGATGTCCGCACCCGACTCGTCGAGCAGGACACCCTGGGTCGTCGCGAGGACGACGGCGAGCGCCTCCTCCTGCGTCCGGGGTGGATAGGTGGCTCCTGCCCGGCCGCTGCGCCAGGCCATCCACACGCCGAGGGCGGGCACTCCCTCGCCGAGGCCGAGCACCAGCCCGTCGAGGCCGTCGGCCACTGCGGGGACGAGCCACGGGTGGTCGTAGAGGATCTCGTCGACCTCTCGACCGAGCCCGAGGCCCACCGCGACGGCTGCGTCACGGCCCCCGGGCACGGACAGCACGACCGTGGCGACCGGGGCGATCGCCACCCCCGCGCCCAGGAGCACCGGCCCGGCCCGGCGCCCGATCCAGCGACCTGCCGCGGTCGCGATGCCGTCGGTCAGGGCCTCCGCGGCGTCCTCGCCCGCCCGGTAGCTGCGCACCGCGGCCGTGGTCGCCAGCGACGTGGCCACGACGTCGGCTGCCACGCCCGTCACCCCGGTCGCTCCTGAGCAGCCGAGGAGTGAGCACTCCACGGCCACGAGCTCGCGCGGCGCGAGCACCCCGGCCAGCACCATCGCCGGCTCGGTCGCGGCCCCGGCCACCGACACGGCGATCTCCGCGAGCTGGGTCCCGATGCCGCGCAGCCGCTCGGCGGACTCCTCGAGCTCGATCAGCGCCACCGACAGCCCGGCGACGCCCCCGCTGACCTCGATGCCGCTCACGGCAGCAGCCCGACGGTCAGGTCGACCTGAGCGACCAGGTCGAGCCGGGACTCGGCGACCACCTGCAGCTCACGGACCAGCCGCGCGCTCTCGCGCACCCGGCCCGCGAGGGCGATGAGGTCGTCGGCGTGCCCGGCGACCCGGTCGCGGTGCAGGTCGGCGGCACCGCCCTGCCAGCTCGTCGCGGTGGCGACGCGCACCTGCGCGGCGCAGGTCTCGAGCCGCCTCGCGCACCGATCGAGTCGGGCCGCGGTCCCGCTCAGCTCCCCCGGGAGGAATGTCCCCATGTCCATGAGCACAGCCCACCGCCTCGACGAGGTGGGCGGGGCTCCCTTCGCCCCGCTGTGCACGTCGGGGCGAGCCCGGATGGGGGCTGTGGAGGAGCGCTCAGTCGCGGGCCGCCCAGGCCGCGCGCACCCGCTCGCGCCACCACTGCTGTCGTGGTGCGGGCGACGCGTGGCGCGCCAAGAGGTCCTCGGTGGGCTCCACGTCGCGCACGGGGAGGACTCCGCCGGCGGGCAGGAGCGGGTCGGTGGTGACGTCAGCGGCCAGCAGCGCGCCGGTACCGAGCCCGCAGGCGTGCTCGAGGCTCGGCAGTGCGGCGGCGAGGGCGACGCCGGCCCGCAGCCCGACGCTCGAGTCGATGGCCGAGGAGACCACGGCCGGCAGGCCGCACTCGTCGACGATGCGCAGGGCGGCGGTGACGCCGCCGAGCGGTGCGACCTTGACGACGATGACGTCGGCGGCGCGCAGCCGCGCCACCTGCATGGGGTCCTCCGCCTTGCGGATGGACTCGTCCGCGGCGACGGGTACGTCGACCCCGTTGTGCGCCAGGTCCACTCGCAGATGGGCCAGGTCGCGCACGTCGGCGCAGGGCTGCTCGGCGTACTCCAGCCCGAAGGGAGCCAACCTGGCCAGCATGTCGGCCGCCTGGGTGAGCGACCACCCGCCGTTGGCGTCCACGCGGATCCGCGCGTCGGGCCCCATGAGATCGCGGACGGCGGCCACCCGGTCGATGTCGTCCTGCTCGGTCTGACCGCGCTCGGCGACCTTGACCTTGGCCGTGGTGCAGCCGTCGTAGCGGGCCAAGACCTGCGCGACGCGCTCGGCGGGCACCGCGGGCACCGTGGCGTTGACCGGCACCTCGGTGCGCACCGGGTCGGGCCAGCCGGTCCACGCGGCCTCGATCGCGGCGTCGAGCCACCGTGCCGCCTCGGCCGGTCCGTACTCGACGAAGGGAGCGAACTCGCCCCACCCGCAGGGCCCGTGGACGAGCGCCACCTCCCGCTCCTCGACGCCGCGGAAGCGGGTGTTGAGCGGCAGGGTCACCACGCGCAGCCCGTCGACGAGCTCCTCGACGGAGTCCGGCCCGGGCTGGGTCCGGGTGCCGCTCACCGGTCGCGGGAGGAGAGCACGCAGAACTCGTTGCCCTCCGGGTCGGCGAGCACGGTCCAGGTGACGTCGGGGGTCTGGCCGACGTCGACGCGGGTCGCCCCCTTGGCCAGCAGCGCCTCGATCTCGGCGTCACGGTCCTGGTCGATGTGTGGGGCGAGGTCGATGTGCAGACGGTTCTTGATCGTCTTGCCCTCGGGCACGGGGGCGAAGACGAGCGACGTCCGGCCCGTCAGCCACGTCGCGGTGTCGTCGACCGGGTCCTCGGTGTGCTCGGGAGGCACGACATTGCACTCGAACTCGTCCTCGTACCCGATCCGCCACCCGAGCACGTCGGCCCACCACCTCGCGAGGGCGGCGTGGTCGTGCGCGTCGACGGACAGCTGGTGGAGGTGCAGGGCCATGGGCCCGACGGTAGTCGCAGCCCCACGCCCGTCGTCAGTCGGTGAGCCGGCCGAGCCGGGCCCGCAGCAGCCCGACCCGGTGGGCATTGCCGTGCAGCGCCACGTAGCGGTCGCCGTGGACGGACAGCAGAGCGTCGTCGAGGCGGCGGACGGCGCCGGGTGGGTAGCGGTAGCCCATGTGGCCCTCGATCGATGCGACGTCGACGTCGCGCAGGACCTCGCGCAGCTCGGAGAGCGAGCTGATGCCCAGCTCGAGCAGCAGCCCGCTGATCCACGCGTAGTGATCGGTGCGTGACCAGCCGGCGTCGGTGAACTGGCCGGCGAGGAAGGCCGCCAGGTCGGTCGGGCTGATCCGCGGGTCGTCGTCAGCCGCCTCGGCCGGCGAGGTGAGCTCCTCGCGGTGGCGGTCCCTGATCGCCGAGAACTGCTGGTCGGCCAGCTCGAGCAGCCCCGCCGCGAGCGTGAACCGTCGGTCGAAGTCCGGGGCGTGCTCGTCCGAGACCGACCCCTTGTAGCGGACGTCGTGCTCGAACTCGGCCCAGGCGTGCTGGAGGACCGTGCGGATCTGCACCGAGGCCGGGCGGTCCGTCGGGATGCCCGCCTCGGCGCGCTCCTCGTCGAGCGCGACCAGCAGGTGGCGGCTGGAGTAGCCGAAGCGTCCTGCGTCGGCGGTCTCCTGACCCATGTCGCGGTCCTCGCGGACGACCAGCTGCGAGGAGAGCAGCTGGGCGACCGCGTCGACGTCGGCGAGGACATAGGTCACGACGCGTACGCCGACCTGGTCGGTGATGTCGGTGAGCGGCTTGGGGTGCGCCAGCCGGCCACCCTGCAGCCGTCGGGCCGCCTTGCCGGCGAAGGACTCCACCGACTTGGTCCGCCCGGTCACGGCCAGGTAGTTGATGCCCGCGTCGTCCAGCAGCCGGGTCACGAGAGCGACATAGGCGTCGGTGACACCGCGCAGCTCGTCGTGGCTCGCGGCGTATCGCTGGACAGCCCGGCGGATCCGGGTCGACTGCGTGCTCGCCATGGGGACATGGTGCACCACGGGCCGCCCGTGGAGGCCGCGTCACTCGTCACGGACCTTCCCCGCGAGGGCCCGATAGGTCAGCAGCTCCCGGCGAAAGCTGCTGACGAGCAGGCGCACATCGCCGAGCACGTACACATCAGGGACCTCCGACGGCGCACACCCGTGGGACCACTGCCGGCCACCGATCACCTTGGACAAGGTCGCGGACCGACTGCTCGGCGCCGAGGTCGTCCCGAGATCACGCAGCCAGTGGGCCACGGTGAAGGGGGCACCAGAGCCGACCAGCGCGTTGGCCTTGGCGATGCAGTGCACGACGACGGCGGCGATCTTTTCCGGCTCGAGGTCACGCCAGATGCGCAGCATGTCGGCGTCCACAGCGGCCGCGAGCAGGTTGCGGCAGGCGCTGAGCATCTCGTCGGCGAGGAGCCACCCGGCGGCGGCCCGCGCAAGCTGCTCGTCGATCGCCAGAACCAGCTCCCGCTCCGGGTCGGGCAGCGAGCTCGCCTCGACCGGTGAGGATGCTGGCAATGGCCGCGCGTCCAGGGTGTCGAGAGCCTCCTCGCCCCCGACGACCCGCCCGAGCCAGTCGACCATCGCCTCGTGCGGGGGCTCTCGGACGCTGATCCTCTCCACCCTCGGAGCCGGTGACGGGTGCAGGTGCTCCATCTCCATGGCCGCGCACTCGTACCCGCTGCCGCTCACCGCCTCGTACGTCACGTCGATGACCCGGCCCCTGAGGACGACGATCTGCGTGAGCTCGCCCATGCCCTCGCGCGGCGGCCCCGGCTCGTACGCGTCGTACTGCCCCGTCCCGTCGTGGTCGTCGTCCCTGGCCAACCATCGGCCCGGACCGGACGGCAGTCCCTCCGGTGCGCGGATCCAGTCCTCGAGCATGTGGTGTCCTCCCGTCGGGGCCACCGCCTGTGGGTGGCCGTGCACCCACCCCACCGCCTGCGGGAGGCGAGGGGGCACCCCCTTCGCCAGCTGTGGAAGGACCACGGACCGGCAGCCGGGCTGTGGAAAGGCCACGGGACGATCTCGACGACCGACCCGACCCGACCGCTCCGACATGTGACGCCGGTCACCACCACGTAGGGTCGCAGGGTGGACATCGCACTGACGCTCATCGCGATCGCCCTGGCGATCCTGCTCATCATCCGCTTCAAGGTCGACCCGGTGATCTCGCTGATCATCTCGTCGGTCTTCCTCGGCCTCTCTGCCGGGGTGGGCCTCGCGGACACGGTCAAGGAGATCACCGGCGGCTTCGGCGAGATCATGGGCGAGGTCGGTCTGCTCATCGGCTTCGGGGTGCTCATCGGCTCGCTGCTCCAGGCAACGGGCACCTTCCGCGCGCTCGTGGAGATCATCGCCCGACGGGTGGGCGGCAAGCTCCCCTATGCGATGACCGCGGCGCTCTCGACGATCTTCCCCTCCATCTACGTCGACGTGCAGGTCGTCCTCGCCTCGCCGATGGCCCGCCAGGCGGCGCCCGTCGTCGACCGCAAGCGGGGCCTGCCGTGGCTCGCCGGCGCGATCGGTGTCGGCATCTTCTCCGGCTACGTCTTCGTCGTCCCCGGCCTGGCCGCCGTCGCGGTGGCCGGCCTGCTCGAGGTGCCGCTCGGCCGCTACCTCGTCTTCGGTGTCCCGATCGGTCTGGCCACCGCGCTGCTGACGACCTTCATCTTCCGGGCCCTGCTGGCTGCCGGCCTGTGGGACGAGACGACCGACATCGACCCCGACGAGGAGGAGCACCCGGACAACGCCGGGCACCGCGCCTACCTCGCCCGCGCCGACGCGGAGTCCGGGGCCATGACGTCCGGTGCCACGACGTCCGGGACCACCGGCGCCGACGCCGACCTGGACCACCCCGACGAGGTGCCGGAGCGCGCCCTTCGCCTGCCTCTCCTGCTCCGCCTGTCGCCGATCCTCGTGCCGCTCGTGCTCATCGCCTTCGGCGCCTTCATGGACCTCTTCGACCGGAGCAACGACGTCATCGCCTTCATCGGCGACGCCAACATCGCCCTCTTCGTCGGCCTGCTCATCGCCTTCGTCATCGGGCGCACGACACTCGGCTCGGACGGGACCGAGGGGGCTCTGTCGACCGGCTTCCGCACCACCGGCGAGATCCTCCTCATCACCGGTATCGGCGGCTCGCTCGGCGCGGTCATCAAGGCCACCGGCCTCGGCGACACGCTCAAGGGCCTGTTCTCCGCGGACGCCGGAGCGCCCGTGCTGATCAGCGTGCTGCTCGCGTGGTTCATCGCGGCCCTGCTGCACTTCGCGATCGGCTCGGTGTCGGTCGGCGCCATCACGGCGGCCGGCATCATCGGCCCGGTCGTCGCGTCGACCGGCGTCGACCCGGTCGTCATCGGCCTGTCGATCGCGTCCGGCGCCATGTTTGCCCTGCACGTCAACAGCAACTTCTTCTGGATGTTCAAGAGCCTGCTCGGGCTCTCGACCAAGGGCGCGCTCAAGACGCTGACGCTGTGCACCTCGCTCGGTGCGGTGGTCTCCCTGCCGATGGTCCTGCTCGTCAGCCTCGTCGCGTGAGCGAGGCCCCCTTCGTCGTCGTGACGAAGGGGGCCCGCCCCACCGGTCGTGGTCAGGCCTCGACGCGCTCCCGCTCGGGGGCGTCGACCACGGCCCGGCCGCGACGACCGGCGAGGACGGCGTCGAGGGACCAGGCACCCGGGCCGGCGAGGGCCAGCGCCGCGGCGACCGCGCCCAGGAGCAGGACGAGCTCGTACCCGCCCTCGGCGACGAAGAAGCCGGCGGCCAGGTGGACGATGAATAGCGCCCCGAGCATGACGAGCGCGTAGACGGCGCCGACGACCCGGGTGGCGAGGCCGAGCACGACAAGGATCCCGCCGACGACCTCGATGACGAGGGTCAGTGGACCGGAGACGCCCGCAAGCGGGACTCCCATCCCGGCAAACATCTCCCCGACTCCACCGAACCCGGCGGTCGTGAGCTTCTGCCAGCCGTGCAGGAAGATGGTCAGTCCGGCCACGACCCGCAGGACGAGGAGGGCGGAGTCGATCTGGTGGCGGCGCATGCGCGCGGTCCTTCCGGTTGATTGCACAAACAACGGTTGTCACTTTAACTTTTCGGGACGAGGTCGCCAACCCGAGCGCCGGCCGGTCGCAGCACGCAGGTCAGTAGGCTCACCTGCGTGAGTGCACTGGACAACGTCAGCGAGACCTTCGACCCACAGGCCTGGGAGGTGGTCCCCGGCTTCGAGGACCTCACCGACCTGACCTACCACCGCGCCAAGGACGTCGGCTGCGTCCGGATCGCCTTCGACCGGCCGGAGATCCTCAACGCCTTCCGTCCGCACACGGTCGACGAGCTCTACCGCACCCTCGACCACGCCCGTCGCACCCCCGACGTCGGCGTCGTCCTGCTCACCGGCAACGGCCCGACACCGCGCGAAGGCAGCAGCGCGAGCACCGAGGGCTGGTCCTTCTGCACCGGCGGTGACCAGCGCATCCGCGGCCGCTCCGGCTACCAGTACGCGGCCGACCCGACCGGCGACGACAGCGTCGCGGGCATCGACGAGCGTCGCGTCAAGGCCGAAGGGGGGCGCCTGCACATCCTCGAGGTCCAGCGCCTCATCCGCACCATGCCCAAGGTCGTCATCGCCCTCGTCGGCGGGTGGGCGGCCGGCGGCGGTCACTCGCTGCACGTCGTCTGCGACATGACCCTGGCCAGCCAGCACGCGCGCTTCAAGCAGACCGACGCCGACGTGGGCTCCTTCGACGGCGGCTACGGCAGCGCCTACCTCGCCAAGATGGTGGGGCAGAAGCGTGCTCGCGAGATCTTCTTCCTCGGCCGTGCCTACACCGGCCAGGAGATGTACGAGATGGGCGCGGTCAACGCGGTCGTCGACCACGCCGAGCTCGAGACCGAGGCCCTGACGATGGCTCGCGAGATCATGGCCAAGTCCCCCACCGCGATCCGGATGCTCAAGTTCGCCTTCAACCTCACCGACGACGGACTCATGGGCCAGCAGGTCTTCGCCGGCGAGGCGACCCGTCTGGCCTACATGACCGACGAGGCCGTCGAGGGGCGCGACCAGTTCCTCGAGAAGCGCGAGCCGGACTGGTCGCCCTTCCCCTGGTACTTCTGATGCCTCGGACCTCGTTGCCGGAGACCGACCTGCGTCGGATCACGGCTTACTGCGAGGAGAAGTGGCCGGCGCGATTCGCGGATGAGGTCCGCGCTGAGCATCACGTGGGCGGACGCAGCGTCACCGTCTGCGAGACGCGTGCCCCGTGGAACGGCGAAGGGAGTTGGACCCACCAGCCCATTGCGCAACTGAGGTACCAACCAGATGAGGGTCGTTGGACGCTGCACTGGGCGGATCGCAACAGCCGGTGGCACGAGTACCACGAGGGTGGCATCTTCACCGGCTCTGCGGCCGAGCTCCTCGCAGAGCTTGAGGAAGACCCCACCAGCATCTTCTGGGGCTGAGGCCCTGTGGATGACGCAAGGCGTCGCGCGTCCATCTGCCCTAGCGTCGACAAGTGCCACCAGACCACCTGACCTCCGACCAACCGCGGGAGCGACTGATATCGCTGGGTGCAGGTGCCCTCTCTGACGCGGAGCTCGTCGCGATCCACCTCGGCACCGGCAGGAAGGGCGAAGGGGTGCTGACTCTCGCCCGGTCATTGCTCACCGAGTGGGGTGGGGTAGGCGGCTTGGCGCGGGCAGACGTCGACGAGCTCTCCCGGACACCCGGAGTCGGTCCTGCGAAAGCGTGCCGGCTCGTCGCGGCCTTCACCTTGGCCGATCGGATCAGCCCTCATGACGGTGTGACGGTCACGACCTCAGCAGACATCGCAAAGATCGCGGCGAGCCGGATCGGACGAGCAAGGACAGAGCAGGTGCTCCTCATCCTCATGGACGGCGGCAATCGCGTCCGACGAGCCGTAACCGTCGCAAGCGGCGGCGCCACGGGCAGTCTCGTGCCGGTGCGTGACGTGTTGGCGCTCGCCTTTCGCCACGATGCCGTGGCGATCGCGCTGGCGCACAACCATCCTGGCGGGTCGGTCGAACCGAGTGCCGACGACGTGTCCGTCACCGAGCGGCTGCGACGGGCGTGTGACGAGGTCGGTGTGCGCTTCCTCGACCACGTGGTCGTGGGTGGCGCTCAGTGGCGCAGCGTCACCGCATCGCGGTGAAGATCTCGTTGCGTGCAGCTGGCAACATCCCGTCTCTCAGCACCTCACGGCGCTTGTCGATTCGGCTGAGCGTCACGAACTGGTCCCGCAAGAGGTCGAGACGTCTCGTCAATCCGGGCTGAGCAACACGAATGTCCGGGACCTCCATAGCAAGCAGGGTCTTCAGGCTGAGTCTTGGCAACTGAAGGCGATTCGTAGCGGCGACCGCACGGTCCAGCACGTGAGCGCTTCGCAAGAGGTGCGCAAGAAGTTCCGGAGCCAGCCCATCGACTGGCTCAAGGATGAACTGCTCAACTGAACACAGGCCTGTCCGGTCAGCGACCCAGGCCTTGTTGAGATACGGCCGCAGGTACCCGAAGGTCACCTGCCCCGGCCTGAAGAGGAACTTGCGCCCGGTCTCCTCGTGGATGGCGCGAGATCCCAGACGATCTCCAGTGTGAGACGCGATGTGCTCCAGACCGACGAACTCTGTGGCACCTTGCAACGGCTCGCCAGGGTGGATTGTTGTATTGACCACGGAGAGCAACTCACCCACTGTCGTGACCGGCAGGCCTGCCTCCGTAATTACATCGCCAACCACCGTCGGCAACCTCTGCAGAGGAAATGTGATCGATTCCGACGCGAGATGCGCAACGTAGTCTTGAACTGCGTCGAGATGGGCGGCGATCCGGCGCTGTTCGTCGATGGGCGGGAGGGGGATCCTCAACTCCTCGAACAACTTCTTACCCAGCGTCCGATTGCGGACCTGCGTGCCGGGGCTAGCCGATCGGAGCTGGCCCAGCCCTCGTTCGCTCACGAAGTAGTGGGCGAGATATCGAACGTCGACACGCTCCGTCTTGGGAACGTAGGGCAAAAATCTGTTTGAGGCGACATACCCCGTTTCAGCCTCCGACGTAACCGCAACCGCCGCTTCCCATGCCTGGATATTGCTCAGGATCAGTGCCTCTGTGGGGAAGGTGTAGTAGCGGAGACTGCCCATCTCAGTGCCGGGAACTTCTGACCGGTGCAGTAGCCCCCGACCCCAAGAGTAAATACCGATCCGCTTGTAGGACTCGGTCAACTCGATATCGATCGGAGTGCGTTGCAGCTCCAGCACGTCACCCACCCGCACCCACTCGACACTCACTTTGCGAAGTCCTTGATCTCCAGCTCCAATTGCTCGAGCAGAGTCAGCATCTCGCGCTCGGTCTCGATGAGCTCAGCAATGAGCTCAGCCGGCGGTCGGTGTGACAGGTCATCCGGCCGATGGGGGTTGCGCAGGTCGAGGTTGTACCCCGACTCGACGATGTCCGTGACCGGCACCTGCCAGGCCTGCGTGGTCTCCCTTCGCCCCTCACGGTCCTGGCCGCCCCACCACGCGGCACAGTCCGCGAACTCGTCATGGGCCAGCGGCTTGGTCTTCGTGTAGTTCTTGCGCCCCTCGGGCAGCGGGTGCTCGTAGAACCACACCTGCTCCTGCTGGGGCCCGTGCTCGAAGAAGAGGACATTGCTGGGGATGAGCGTGTACGGCGCGAAGACACCGTTGGGCAGACGGAGCACGGTGTGCAGATTGAAGTCCTTCATCAGGGCCTTCTTCACCCGCCCGCCGATCCCCTGATCGAAGAGCACCGAGTTCGGCACGACGATGGCACACCGCCCCTTGGTCTTCGTCAGGCGTGCCATCACTGCTTGGAGGAAGAGCCACACGGTCTCGGCCGTCTTCATGCCGCTCGGGAAGTTGTCCTGGATCCCCTTCTCCTCTTCACCGCCGAAGGGCGGGTTGGTGAGGATGGCGTCGACCCCGTCATGACGCATGTCCGCGATCGAGCTGGACAGGGCATTGGTCTGCGCGACGGCAGGACGGTCGATGCCGTGGAGCAGGAAGTTCATCTGTGCGAGCAGGTGGGGCATCGACTTCTTCTCGGTGCCCCTGATCCCCAGCTGGACCGCCTCGAGCTGCTTGGCCGTGGTCGCCGCCGCCCGCATGTGATCGAAGGCTTCGACGAGGAAGCCGCCCGTGCCCATCGCAGGGTCCATGACGACCTCGCCGGGCTGCGGGTCGACCATCTCGGTCATGAACCGCACAAGTGGCCGAGGCGTGTAGAACTCGCCGGAGTCACCCGCTGCATCCCGCATCTCCTTGAGCATCGACTCGTAGAGGTGCGCCATCGTGTGGATGTCGTCCGTGTTGGCGAAGTCGACCTTGCCCAGCTGGCCGACAAGGTCTGCGAGCAGGTAGCCGCTGTGCATCCGGTTGTCGACGTGCTTGAAGATCTGGGCCACGGTGTCCTTCGGGTCACCGGCCCGACCCGATCCACGCAGTTCGCGCAGGTGTGGCAGCAGCTGCTCCTCGACGAAGGTGAGGAGCGCAGAGCCGGTCCGGTCACCCTTGGTCCACTCGGACCACCGGTACCGTCCGACGACCGCAGGCACATAGTCGGGGTCGTTGATCTGGCGCTCCTCCTCAACCTCGTCGAGAGCGCGGAGGAAGAGGAGCCACGCCAGCTGCGGGAGTCGATCCAGCTCACCGTTGAGGCCAGCATCCTTGCGCATGATGTTGCGCGATTCCTTGATCACCGACTGCAGGCGAGCGCGAGTGGTCGGCGGTTGGGTGGACTTCTTGGTCCGAGGAGGCGTCACGCGGAGGTTCCTTCATCATCGATAGCTGCGGAGTAGAGGTCGGTCACCAGGGTGTGAGCGGCGGCAAGGGATCGGTGGGGAGTACCAAGATCACTCAGGAGGCGGGCCAGGTCGTCCTCCCACGACGCCGGAGGTTCAGGGAGCGAAGGGGGCGGCCGGGACTGATCGCGAGCACTCCACACCACAGCGAGTCGCTCGCTCAGGCGAGGCGGATCAGTCAGGAGACCAGCGTCGATGAGCAGGACGAGGTCGACCAGGTCCTTCACCCGGGAGAATGTCCGGCCGCCGGAGTACAGGCGAGCGTATGCGTGCAACTTTTCGGCGGCGTGCTGATGGACATCAATAGCTGCGACCGTGACCGGGCCACACCCTGGCGCGGTGATCGGAGCACGCACCTCGAGCGGCTCGGTGGCCCCAGCGACCTCCTCGACCTGCCCGACGAGGTCGAGCTTGATCCGCTCGAAGGGGGCGCCGTCCACCAGAGCGTCCACGGAGACCCGCCAGGCGGGGCTGCCCGCTTCGTCGGCCCGAAGCCGGCGAGGGACGCCCGGACGGAATGAGAAGCCGTCGTCGAAGGAACCACTCGCCAACGCGTGCTCCAGCGCATCGAGCACATCATCGGGATCGGACGCCAGGGCCATCCGGCCGACCAGGTCGATGTCCTTGGTCGTCCGGGCCACATCCCCGAGCCGGACCTCCAGGCAGAAGCCGCCCTTGAGCACCAATCCCTGCGGTGCGAGCCGTCCGAGCAGTCGTTGGAAGACCAACCCCCTGCGGATCCGATGGGCATCCTCCCCACGGTCAGTCGCAGCAATCCGGATCCGGTCGTTCAGTCCCTGAGCGCGTCGCGATGTCACGAGGACACTCTCGCAAGGAGGTCGGACATCCTTGACCTCGCTCGGCCACCTCGTTCATCAGCGCCGAGCTGCAGGCGCCGCCTCGTCGTCAGCCCTCGCTCGAGAGCATCGCGCACACCGTCCTCGACAGTCTCCATGGGCGTGTCAGAGCCAGCAACGTCAACCAAAGTTCGCAGCGCAGTCGTCACCCTCCAGCCGGAGCGCTGCTCCGCCTCGCCGTCGGAGACCACCCCACGGTGCAGCACAACGGCATCGTCGGCCGCGCGGAATGTTGCCGGGACCGTCAGGTGCACGTGGGCGGGGTTGACGTCGGACAGCTCAAGCACAGACATCGCTGACTCGTGGGAGATGACCCCCTCACCGCGCGACCAGACCGACCATCGGGCATATGTGTCATCGGCATTGCTCGGCCATCCCGGCAGGCGGAAGAGCGCTCGCTGCACCCGCACCCAGTTCCCGTGGTCGACGTGATATTTCTGAGCCTGGTAGGTGTAACCGACTGCGAGGGCCTGCGCCGCCGTGAAGTATCCGGCCTGACTGAACGCAAGGGTGCTCAGCTGTTGGCGGAGATCCTGTCGAGAGCCGGGCACCAGCGAAGGCTACCAGCATGAAAACTCAACGAAAACTGTAGTTCTACGTGATTTGCTATGCGCTCTCCGTGGAGTACAACCACGTCTGCAGCTCATCGATGGCCTGGTGCATCGTCGCAGGATCGCCGAACGCCGTGGCGATCTCCCGCGCCGATCCCAGTGCCGCAATCTCCGGGAGGCGTAGTCGCTGGGGCGAGGAGACCTCGTCGATCCCACGCTCCGCATAGACGTCGAGCAGACGGGTCAGGACCCTGCGAGCCAGCTCGGATCGCAGCTCCAGGTCCGCGTGATGACGAGTGCGCACCCGCCGCACCCGCTCAGCTCTCGTCCGCGAGGGCAGTCCCCACGCAAGCTGGACGAGCAGATCAAACGGATCCACGTCCCCTTCGCCGGCAGGCAGCAGGTCGTCCACGACGACACCCTCGCCCTCGAGCACGGTCAAGATCTCCTCGCGCGACGGCCGGCGCGACCACTGAGTCGCCAGGTCTCCCGGTGTCGGAGCCAAGCGACGGACGACACCGGCCACGTACTCCCCGTACTCGGTCAGGCGAAGGCGTCCCGTGGAGTTGTCGACGACGTGCACCGACTCCGAGACCACGGTGAAACCGCCTTCGTCGACGACAAAGGTGGGGCTCGAGCGGGAGGCTGCATCGGCGCCGGCAGGCAGGGGGTCACCGCCGACAGGGTCCTCGGGGTTGTGTGCGGTGAAGGGAGGAACCGGCTCGCTGACCCCAGAGGCGTGGTTCGTCGCCTCGCTCTCGTCCGAGCCTTGGGCAGTCCCGTCCAAGGGAGGATCGTGAATGATCCGCACGGGGTACCCGTCGAAGTCTGGGTCCTCGAAGTGGCTCGTGGCCCCCACGAAGTCAACGATCTCGAAGGAGGTCTTCCCCTTCTCGGGGTAGAGGCGCGTCCCCCGGCCGATGATCTGCTTGAACTCCACCATCGAGCCGACCGGCCGGAAGATCACGACATATTTGAGGTCCGGCACATCGATACCCGTGGACAGCAGCCGTGAAGTGGTCGCCACCACTGGAGACGTCTGGTGCGGGTCGCAAAAGGCTTCCAGTAGACGCTGCTTCTCACCCTCAACGCCGACGATGCGGACCACCCACTCCGGGTCGTCCGCCACGAGATCCGGGTTGGCGTCGACCAACGCCTGTCGCATCTCGTCAGCGTGCTGGGTGTCGACGCAGAAGACCATCGTCCGGGCCGTCGGGTCCGCCCGAAGCAGCCGGGACAGGTAACCGGCCGCCAGGTCCGTGCGGGCCAGCAGCCGCAAGACTCGCTCGAAGTCCCGGGTGCCGTAGACCCCCTCCGGGATCTCACGTCCGAAGCGGTCGCGCTGTCCCGGCGTGGGCTCCCAGCCATCGGCGTCGGGGCTGAGTGTGACGCGCCGGACGCGGTACGGCGCAAGGTATCCGTCCTCGATCCCCTGACGCAGCGAATAGGTGAAGACCGGCTCCCCGAAGTATCGGTAGGTGTCGACGGTGTCGCCCTGCTTGGGCGTCGCGGTCAGCCCCAGCTGGATCGCCGCGTCGAAGTGGTCGAGGATCCGGCGCCATGACGAGTTCTCCGACGCGCTCCCGCGATGGCACTCGTCGACGATGACGAGATCGAAGAAGTCGGGTCGGTACTCGCCCAGCCGGTCCTCATCGCCTTGCACCAGGGACTGGTAGGTCGCGAAGTAGACCTCGCGATTGAGATTGGCAGCACCGCCGACACGGAAGAGTGGCTCGCCACCGAAAGCCTGGGCGAAGTCCTTGCGCATCGGATCTGCCACAAGCGCATCACGATCCGCGAGGTACAGGACCCGGTAATTGCGCTCCGGGTTGGCGACCCGGTGGTACTCACGCAGGAGATGCACGATCTGCATCGCGGTGAAGGTCTTACCGGTACCCGTGGCCATGAGCAGGAGGATTCGCCGCTCGTGACGAGCCACTGCGCTCAGCACACGCCTGATCGCGACCGCTTGGTACCACCGAGGCTCTTGGACGTCACCGGTGGCCAACCTCTTTTCACGGTTGAACCCCTTGGAGTGCAGTGCCTGCCCCGCCGCGTCGAGATCATGCAGGTGGGCGTAACGCGCCCATGCCTCGGCTGGCGCGGCATAGGCCTCGACTCGGCGCTCGCGACCCGACACCAGATCGCGCTCGATGATCTCGTCGCCATTGGTGGCGTAGGCGAGCGGGACGTCAAGCTGTTGTGCGTAACGCAATGCCTGCTGCAGACCGTCGGACGCCGATCGGTAGGCACGCTTCGCCTCGACCACAGCGACCGGCACCTGGTCGATCTCGAGGACGTAGTCGACGAAGCCATCACCGAGGTTGCGCGCGCGACTCCCGAGCCGCAGAGTCCGGCCCGCCTTGACTGGGTACTGCTCGCGGACGTCTGCTCCCGTCCAACCCGCGGCCGCGAGCGCGGGCACGACGACATCCCGGCAGGTCTCGCGCTCCAAGGGACCACTCGTCATGGGGCCAATCTACGAACGACGTCAAGATTTCGGCTGGCCAGCGGATCTGCGACGTTCGGAGCGCCCGTGGTGAAAGGACGATCCCGTGCCGATCACCCGCTCCCCCTACCGACCCCGTCTGGCGTACATGACCGACGAGGCCGTCGAGGGGCGCGACCAGTTCCACGAGAAGCGCGAGCCCGACTGGTCGCCCTTCCCCTGGTACTTCTGATCCCCAGAGGTTCCGTGGGTCAGACCCCTGGACCCATTGAGGAAGCGAGCGTCGGCCCTCCAGCCCGCACCACGTCTGCCGCCCTTGGCGTCTCCGTGAATCGCTGCGCGACCCTGTGGACAAGGCCCAGCGCAGGGCAGCGACTGCGGCGTAAACTCTCCGTATGTCGGTGAGCGAGTCGCAGTTCTACGAGGCAGGGATGTCTCTACCTCCGGACGTGCGCAGGCACGTCGCCCTGAGGCTGCTCGAGTCGCTCGAAGACAGCGAGGACGAGTCGGTCGATGACGAATGGACGATCGAGATCTCACGTCGCGTGGACGACCTCACGGGTGGCCGGCTCCGGACTGTGCCGAGTGACCAGGTCTTCGCGGACATCGTTGCCCGCCGGGCTGCCCGCAACGCATGACCCTTCCCGTCCGCTTCCATCCGGATGCCCGGGACGAGTTCATTGCAGAGGTTGATTGGTACGACGATCGCGCAGGGCTCGGGGAGCGCTTTGCCGAGGCCGTCGAGATCGCCATCGAGTTCGCGGCCGAGGACCCCGAGGCGTGGCCTCCGTTACGGGGGTGGCCACGCGAACCCATCGTCCGGTCGAAGGGCGTGACGAGTTTCCCGTACCGAGTCCTGTACCTGGTGCGGGACGACGTGCTGACCGTGGTCGCCGTCGCCCACACCAAACGACGCCCCGGCTATTGGAAGGACCGGGCGCGTGCCTGACTCCCGCCACGAGAGGATGAGCGCCGTGCCCATCACCACGCTCCCGTTGCCCACCGGACCCGCGGTCCTCGAGTCGCTCCCTTCGCTCGAGCGTGCGCTGACCGGCACCGCGCCGATCCACCCGCACGCACCGGACTCGACCCCGGCGTTGCCCGAGGGCGCGCTCCCCGACGACCTGGCCGTCGCCATCGCGACCTCCGGGTCGACCGGAACCCCCAAGCTCTCGCTGCTCACCGCGGCCGGCCTCATCGCGAGCGCCGACGCGACGGCCGAGCGCCTGGGCGGCCACGGTCAGTGGCTGCTCGCCCTGCCGCCGCACCACATCGCTGGCCTGCAGGTCCTCCTGCGCAGCATCGCCGCCGGCACCACTCCGGTGGTCCTCGACCCCGGGAGCGTCACCCCGTTCGACCTCGTCCAGGCCACCGCCGGGATGCACGGGGAGCGGCGCTACACCTCGCTCGTCCCGACGCTGCTAGCCCGCCTCGTCGAGGACCCGCTCGGGCTGGAGGCGCTGCGCCGGTTCGACGCGATCCTCGTTGGCGGCGCCGCCACCCCGCGCCTCCTGCTCGACAAAGCCCGCTCCGAAGGCGTCCGGGTCGTCACGACCTACGGCATGTCCGAGACCGGCGGCGGCTGCGTCTACAACGGCAAGCCCCTCAAGGGCGTCGCCGCCCGTGCCGACGCCGACGGCGTCCTCGAGCTCGGTGGCCCCGTCGTCGCGCACGGCTACCTCGGCCGGGACAGCGACGCCTTCACGACCGAAGCGGGGCAGCGCTGGTTCCGCACCGGCGACCTGGGGACCGTCGACCGTGATGGCCGGGTGAGCGTCACCGGTCGCGCCGACGACATCATCAACACCGGCGGGCTCAAGGTCGCGCCCCGCGTCGTCGAGGAGGCGGTCCTGGCGCACATCGCCGCGGTGACGGAGGCGGTCGTCGTGGGCGTACCCGACCCGCAGTGGGGCCAGGCCGTGTCGCTGGCCGTCGTCACCTCCCCCGGCGGGCCGCCGGTCGGGCCGGTCGCGGAGGGTGGCGTCGCCGAGATCCGCGAGATGCTGCGACCCCACCTCGAGGCCGCCGCCCTCCCCCGCCGGGTGCACGTCGTCGCCGAGCTGCCGATGCGCGGCCCGGGCAAACCGGACCGCACCGCCGTGGCGCGTCTGCTCGGAGCCTGACCGCCTCGTAGGATCGGCGATCGTGGCCACCATCAAGCAGTGGATCGCCGGCGCCCGTCCGCGAACCCTCCCCGCAGCAATCGCTCCCGTCATCGTCGGCACCGCCGCCGCCGCAGCCCACCGGGACGTCGAGGAGGGGCTGAAGGGAGCCAGCCTCGGCCTCGCCCTGCTCGCCATGCTCGTCTCCTGCTGCCTGCAGATCGGCGTCAACTACGCCAACGACTACAGCGACGGGATCCGCGGCACCGACGAGGAGCGGGTCGGTCCGGTGCGCCTCGTGGGCCAGCGACTCGCCGACCCGGCGAACGTCAAGATCGCGGCCTTCACCTTCTTCGGGCTCGGCGCCTTCGCCGGCTTCGCCCTCGTGGCGCTGAGCCAGGCGTGGATCCTCATCCCGATCGGCGCCCTGGCGATCATCGCGGCCTGGCGCTACACCGGCGGTGACAACCCCTACGGCTACCGCGGCCTCGGCGAGGTCTACGTCTTCATCTTCTTCGGGCTCGTCGCGACGCTCGGGACCCTCTACACCCAGATCGGCACGATCACCGCGGTCGGCGTGCTCGGGGCGATCGCCGTCGGGTCGCTGGCCACCGCGATCCTCGTCGCCAACAACCTGCGCGACATCCCGACCGACTCCGTGACGGGCAAGCAGACCCTCGCCGTGCGGCTCGGCGACGCCCGCACCCGCCAGCTCTACCTCGGTCTCTTCGTCGTCGCGATCGTCTGCACCCTGCTCATGACGATCTGGCGCCCGTGGGCCCCGCTCGGCCTGCTCGGCCTCGTCATCGCCTGGCCGGGGATCCAGGCCGTGCGCTCCGGGGAGACCGGCCGCGCGCTCATCCCGGCCCTGGCACTCACCGGCTTCGCCGAGCTGATGTGGGCGGTCTGGCTCTTCGCCCCGCTGGCGCGCTGACCCCCTTCGCCCCCGCTCAGCGGAAGTTCTCGGGCTCCTCGTCGACCGCCGTCGCCTCACGCGAAGCATCTGAGCGGTCCGAGCGCTCGCGAGCGGCGTCCTCGACGGCCTCGTCGGTGTCGGTGCGCGCCGAGCGAGCGGTCTCCTTGGCGGCCTGCCGGTCCTGGATCTGCTGGATCATCTCGGCACGGAAGGGCCGCAGGACGATCGCCGAGATGATCATCGAGGAGAGCGCCGCGCCGACGACCAGCCACGGCAGCTCGGTGGGCTCGCGCAGGCCGACCAGCCACAGCAGCGCGAGGCAGCCGAAGAAGATCATCAGGCGGAGCAGGGTGTAGCGGACCATGTAGTGCCTCACTGGGCGTAGCTGTGCATGCCGATGAAGTAGAAGTTCACGACCGTGTAGTTGATGATGATGCACACGAAGCCCGCGATGGCGATCCAGTTCGCCGTGCGACGTGGGGTGTTCTTCGTCGCGCGGGCGTGCAGGTAGGCGGCGTAGACCGTCCAGATGACGAAGGTCCACACCTCCTTGGGGTCCCAGGTCCAGTACGCGCCCCAGGCCTCGCGGGCCCAGATGGCGCCGGCGATGAGGGTGAAGGTCCACAGCGGGAAGCCGATGATGTGCAGGGAGTAGGAGAACCTCTCCAGCGCCGGAGCTGACGGCAGCTTGCGCCAGAACCGCTCGCCACCGACCTCGCGGTCGCTGAGCAGGTAGAGCCCGCTGACGATGGCGCCGACGGTGAGGACACCGACGGCGAGGGTGGCGACGGTCACGTGGATCGGCAGCCAGTAGGACTGCAGCGAGGGCACGACCTCGTCGGCCTCGACGTACCAGGAGGTCGAGGCGATCATGAGCAGCAGCACCACGAAGGCCGTGACGAAGACCCCGAGCCAGCGCAGGTCACGCCGCGACTTGGCCACGCTGAACGTCGCCATGGCGAAGAAGGCTGCGCCGATGCTGAACTCGAAGAGGTTGCCCAGGGGGAATCGGTCCACCGCGAACCCCCGCAGCGCGAACGACAGCAGCAGGAACCCCGCACCGAGCCACGAGAGGGAGCCGGCGACACCGGCGGCCTTGCGCGCCCGCATCGGGGTCTCCACAGCGGTCGCGGTGCCGGTCTCGGCGGGTGCGTCGCCCCCTTCGTCCGTGGCAGGAGCGCCCACAGCAGCAGGGACTTTGGCTGCCACCTCGTCGCGCTCGCGCACCGGCACCGCCTGCGCGAGGTACAGGGCGTAGCCGAGCATCGCCACGGTGATCACCAGCGCGGCCGCGGCCAGCGAGTAGTTGGCGTACTGGGCCAGCATCGCGTTCGTCATCATGTCCTCGATTCTCCCACGAGCTCGTCGCGGATCTCCTGGACCACCCCGAGGATGCCCTCGTCGTCGTCCTTGCTCATGCCAGCGACCTCCACCCGCACGACCTCGCCCACCTGGACGAGACGCACGAAGACGCGGCGGCGCTTGATGGTCAGGGTCGTGATCAGGCCAGCCAGCGCAGCGAGCGCCGACCACAGGGTCAGGCCCTTGCCGGGGTCGTGGCGCACCGAGAAGCCCGCGTATCGCTCGATGCCGTCGAAGGTGATCGTGCCCATGCCGTCGGGCAGCGTGGCGCCCTCGCCGGGCTGCAGCCACAACCGCAGCGCGTCCTTGCCGTCCTTGGTCTCGACCTTCTTCATCGACGCGGTGTCGAGGGTGAAGACGGACTGCGGACGGCCGTTCGGGTAGAGCTCGCCGGTGTACATGCTCATCGCGAGCGCCGGGCTCCTGGTGTCCGGGAAGACCGAGATCGGCCCCTGGTCGGGGTCGATGTAGGCGGTGGGGAGGAAGAGCCCGACGAAGCCGAACTGCTCCTTGGCCGCCCCGACCTTGATCGCGCCGGTCGAGCGGTAGTTGCCGTCCTGCGCGAGGAAGGCGGTGGCCCCCTGGTAGAGGACCTCGCCCTCCTTGTCCTTGACCGTGACGACCGGGGCGTACCCGTTGCCCAGGAGGAAGACCGTCGCGCCCTTCATCTCCAGGGGGTGGTTGACCTTGATGCTGTCGGTGAAGGAGTTGCCGTCGGCCTCGGTCACGTCGACGAGGGCCTCGAAGTCCCGCGGCTGGCCGAAGGTCGTCGCGCCGGGCTTGCGGTCGTTGAAGTCGGCGCTCATCTTCTTCACGTCGATGGCGAAGGGGGACATCGAGGACGCGTCGACGAAGGGCCCCGGGGCGAAGGTGTCGTAGCGGGTCACCGTGCTCACGAAGGACTCCCCGGAGGGCACGATGATGTCGGCCTTCCAGCCCCACAGGTAGCCGACCGCGATCCCGATGATCAGGGTGACGAGGGCGGTGTGGAAGACGAGGTTGCCGGTCTCCTTGAGGTATCCCTTCTCCGCCGACACCGACGCGTCGTCGTGGCTGGCGACGCGGTAGCGGCGGCGGCGCAGCACCGCGGTGGCCGCTGCGCGCACCTCGGCGAGGTCCCCGTCGACCTCGCCGTCGGCGTGCGCCTCGAGCCGGGCGAGCCGCTTGGGCGCGCGAGGGGGCTTGCTGCGCAAGGCCTTCCAGTGCACCGCGGTGCGCGGCAGGATGCAGCCGATGAGCGAGATGAAGAGCAGCAGGTAGATCGCGGAGAACCAGGGCGAGGAGTAGACCTCGAAGGCCCCGAGCTTGTCGAGCGTCGGCCCGGTGGTCTCGTGCCGGGCGATCCAGTCGGCCGTGCGCGCCGGGTCCTGGCTGCGCTGGGGGAAGACGGAGCCGGGCACCGCGCCGATCGCGAGCAGCAGCAGAAGGAAGAGCGCGGTGCGCATGCTGGTCAGCTGTCGCCAGCCCCACCGCAGGTAGCCGATCGGCCCGAGCTTGGGCTGGGTGACGTCGGGCGCGGGCCGGGTGGTGCGGGCCATCACAAGAACAGCTCCTTGTCGTTGGGGAGGGGGACGAGCGGCAGTGCCCCAGCACTGATCTGGTCGCTCAGCGAGGACGAGGCCGCGGTGAGCGAGGTGAGGGCCGCCGTCATCCGGCTTCTGCCAGCGTGTCCTCGACCGCGCCCACGAGCGTCGAGGTCGTCACCGGTCCCAGGACGACGGCAGCGATCCGACCCTCACGGTCGAGCACGGCCGTGGAGGGCTGGGTGGTCATCTTGCCCTGCATCGCGATCGCGGTCCGGCCCGACTTGTCGTAGACGGAGGGCCAGGTGAAGCCCCACTCCTTGCCCTGCGCCAGGCCGGTCGCCTTGGAGGACTCGCGGTAGTTGATGCCGACGAACTCGACGTCATCCCCCTTCGTCTTCTCGTAGGCCTCGACGAGGTGCGGGGCCTCCTTGGCGCACGGACCGCACCAGCTGGCCCAGAGGTTGACCACGACGACCTGGCCGCGCTCGTCGGCGCTGTCCCAGGTCTTGCCGTCGATGGTCTCCCCCGCCAGCTCCACGGGCGCGCCACGGTCCTGCGGCGCGAAGAGGGTCATCGACCCGTCGCCGTTGCGCGAGCCGACCTCCTTGGCGGCCTTCTCGGAGGCGGACTCGCCACAGGCGGACAGCCCCCCGACGAGCGCGAGGGCGCTCACCGAGGCGACGAGGGCGGAGGTCAGGCGGCGGGTCTTCATCGAAGGGTGTCAGGCTCCAGGGATCGTGGCGGCCTGCGCGTAGAGGTGCGCGGCGGGCTCGCTGTAGGTGACGTCGGTGATCTCGTCGCCGGTGAAGGTCACCGACGTGAGGGAGGCGAGGTTGCACTCCCGCTTGCGCGGGTCGTGCCACAGGTTGCGGTGCTCGAGGACGCTGCGGATGGTCCAGATCGGCAGCTGGTGGCTGACGATGAGCACCTCGTGGCCGCGGGCGTGGTCTCGGGCGTCCTCGATGGCAGCCATCATCCGCTTGCCGATGGCCCGGTAGGGCTCGCCCCAGGTGGGCTTGGTCGGGTCACGCAGCCACCACCAGCGACGCGGGTCGAGCAGGAGGCGCTTGCGGAATCGGCGGCCCTCGAACTTGTTGCCCGCCTCGATGACCCGGGGGTCGACGACGGCGGTCAGTCCGTGGCGGGCGAGCGTCGGGGCTGCGGTCTCGGCGGTGCGCTCGAGCGGGCTGTGCACGACGAGCGCCAGGTCGGCCTCGGCGAGGCGCTCGGCGACGACCTCGGCCATCTCGCGACCGAGGGCCGACAGGTGGTAGTCGGGGAGGCGGCCGTAGAGGACCTTGTCGGGGTTGTCGACCTCGCCGTGACGCAGCAGGTGCACGACGGTGCGCTCGCTGCCGGGACGGGCACCGTGCTCGGCGTGGGCCTCCCGGGCTCCTTCTGCGGCCTCGCTGGCGGCTCCTGCGGCCTGGGCTGCGGTCTCCGGGGACTCTGTGTCGACGGGCAGGTCGGTGCCTGAGTCGGGCAGCGGCTCGGTCATGGCCGGGATTGTCCCACCTCAGTCTGAGAGGGACATGCGGTGGGCCACCACGGCGTCGTAGAGGGCCTTCTTGCCGTGCCCGGTGGACGTGGCCACCGCGGCGCAGACGTCCTTGAGCCGGGCGCCGCGGTCCTTGCGGGCCAGCACCTCGGCCACGGCGTCCTCGAGGGAGACGCTCCTCTCCTCGGCCCCGCCGACGACGATGGTGATCTCGCCCTTGACCCCCTCTGCGGCCCACTCGGCGAGCTCGGCGAGACCGCCGCGGCGGACCTCCTCGTAGGTCTTGGTCAGCTCGCGGCAGACGGCGGCCTCACGGTCGGCCCCCAGTACCTCGGCCATGATCTCCAGGGAGGCGGCGATGCGGTGGGGCGCCTCGAAGAAGACCATCGTGCGCCTCTCCGACGCGACCTCCTGCAGGACCGAGCGCCGCTCCCCCGCCTTGCGCGGGAGGAAGCCCTCGAAGCAGAAGCGGTCGACCGGCAGCCCCGAGACGGCCAGTGCCATCAGCACCGCGCTCGGGCCGGGGACGCAGGTGACGACCTGGTCGGCGTCGATGCAGGCCCGCACGAAGCGGTAGCCCGGGTCGGACACCGAGGGCATCCCGGCGTCGGTGACGAGGACGACCCGCTGCCCCTCGCGCACCAGCTCGAGCAGCTCGGCGGTCTTGGTCGCCTCGTTGTGCTCGTGGTAGCTCACGACGCGCGGCGGCAGGTCGACACCGATCCGGGCGGCGAGGCCGCGCAGGCGCCGGGTGTCCTCCGCGGCGATGACGTCCGCCCCGGCGAGCTCCTCGCGCAGACGCGGGCTGGCGTCGCGCGGATCGCCGATGGGTGTGGCTGCGAGGACGAGAGGCATGCGGGCATCATCCCAGCACCGCGCCACGAGGGGGCGCTCCCCTCGCCTACGATGGCGCGCATGGACAGGGGGCAGCAGCTGCGTGAGCGCCTGCTCGGGTTCCGTCCCACCGACGTCCTGTGGGGCTGGGCCGGCCCCCTCCTCTTCGCCGCGATCGGCGGGATCCTGCGTTTCTGGTCCCTGGGCCGTCCCCACCAGCTGGTCTTCGACGAGACCTACTACGTCAAGCAGGGCGTCTCGATGCTCGACTACGGCGTCGAGCAGCGGTGGAACGGCGACGGCGAGAAGGTCGACCCGCTCTTCACCCAGGGCACGACGGCGATCTTCAACGCCACCGAGGGCGACATGGTCGTCCACCCGCCGGTCGGCAAGTGGATCATCGCCTTCGGCGAGTGGGTCTTCGGGCCGACGTCCAGCTTCGGCTGGCGCTTCTCGGTGGCCCTGCTGGGCACCCTCTCGATCCTCATGGTCGGCCGGATCGCGCGGCGCCTCTTCGGGTCCAGCTGGCTCGGGGCGGTTGCGGCCTTCCTGATGGCCTTCGAGGGGCACCACTTCGTCCAGTCGCGCACGGGCCTGCTCGACATCATCCTGATGTTCTTCGCCCTGGCGGCCTTCGGGGCGCTGCTCATCGACCGGGACTGGTCGCGAGCACGCCTGGCGGAGAGAGCCGCTCGGCTTCCTTCGAGCTTCCGCACGGGGCCGATGCTGTGGTGGCGGCCGTGGCGCCTCGTCGCCGCGCTCTCGCTGGGTCTGGCCTGCGGCACGAAGTGGTCCGGTCTGTACTTCTTCGCCGCCTTCGGCCTGATGACCGTCTTCTGGGACATCGGTGCACGAAGGGCGGCGGGCGCCCGGCACTGGATCGTCGCGGGCATCGGCAAGGACGGGGTCTGGGCGGGCCTGTCGATGACCGTCGTGGTCCTCGCGACCTACCTCGCCTCGTGGGTCGGCTGGTTCGCCACCCGCACCGGGTACAACCGCACCTGGGCCGCCGACAACCCGGGCGAGGGCGTGCAGTGGCTACCCCCCGCCCTTCGCTCGCTGTGGCAGTACCACGTGCAGGTCCTGGACTTCCACGACAACCTGACGTCACCGCACACCTACCAGTCCAACCCCTGGTCGTGGATGATCCAGTCCCGGCCGACCTCGTTCTTCTACGAGTCACCCACACAGGGCATGACCGGCTGTGAGGTCGAGAAGTGCTCCAAGGCGATCAGCTCTCTCGGCTCGGTCTCCATCTGGTGGTTGGCGACCGCCGCCCTCTTCTTCCTCGCCTACCACTGGGCCTTCAAACGGGACTGGCGCGCCGGGGCGGTCCTCGCCGGGTTCGTCGGCGGCTGGCTGCCGTGGTTCTTCCTCCAGCACCGCACGATCTTCACCTTCTACACGATCTCCTTCCAGCCCTGGGTCATCCTCGCGGTGGTCTTCGTGCTCGGCCTCGCGCTCGGCCCACCGGGCGCCGATGCCCGCCGACGCCGCATCGGGCAGCTCGCCGTGGGCATCTACCTGCTCATCGTCCTGGCCAACTTCGCCTTCTTCTGGCCGATCTGGACCGCCCAGGTCATCCCCTACGACCAGTGGCGCTGGCGGATGTGGTTCCCCAGCTGGGTGTGAACCCAGCCGAACTGCCCGGGCGAGCTCGGACTGTCGGGGGCCCCTCGTACCCTCGAGGCCATGGACTTCCCCCTCGTCGCCGGCCTCCCCCAGCCCGCGGTCATCACATCGAGTGACCTGCGCGCCGGGCTCCGCTGCGAGTACGGGCTGCTCGTCACGGCCGATGTGCGGCTGGGACGGCGCGAGAGCGTGCCGGCCGAGCCCGACCCGATCCGGGCGCGCTTCGGCGACCTGGGTCGCGAGCGCGAGCACGAGGTCACCGAGGCCCTGACGCAGGAGGTCGGCGTGGGCGTCGTGCACGCCCACGCGCTGGCTCCCGAGGCCGTCGTCGCGGTCCTGGACGACCCGGGCACCCGGCTCGTCCACCAGGCCGCGGTGCGGGGCGCACGCTTCCAGGGACGGGCCGACCACCTGCTGCGCGACGACTCCGGGATGTGGGTCGTCGCCGAGACCAAGCTGGCCCGGTCCGTCAGGCAGGACGCGCTGGTGCAGGTGGCGGCCTATGCCCAGGCGCTCGAGGACAGCGGGGTGGCCGTCGCTCCCTTCGTCCGGTTGATCCTGGGCGACGGGTCGGTCGTCGACACACCCCGCGAGGAGATCGCCGGCGACCTGTCCGCGGCCCGGGCCCGGGTGCTTGAGGTGCTCGACACCCACCAGGGCGAAGGGAGCCCGGTCACCTGGGGCGATGCGCGCTGGCGGGCCTGCCTGCACTGCGACGTCTGCCGCGCCGAGCTGTCCGAGCGTGGTGACGTCGGGCTGGTCGCAGGGGTGCACTCCTCCACGCGGCGCCTGCTGCTGGAGTCCGGGGTGAGCACGGTCGCTGCGCTCGCGGCCCGGGTCGACCCCGTCGAGGGGCTGGACGACACCCGTCTGGCCGTGCTGCGCAGCCAGGCCTCCCTGCAGCTCGTCGAGCCCACGGCCGAGCAGCCCCTGGCCTACGAGGTCTTCGCCCCCGAGGCCCTCGCGGCGCTGCCCTCCCCCAGCGACGGTGACGTCTTCTTCGACTTCGAGGGCGACCCGATGTGGCGCGGGAGCGGCGAGGAGGACTTCGGCCTGGAGTACCTCTTCGGGTCCCTCACCGCTGGCGGCGAGTTCGTCCCCTTCTGGGCCCATGACCGCGAGCAGGAGCGCGCGGCGCTCGTCGGCTTCGTCGACTGGCTGCGCGAGCGGCTGCAGCGCTGGCCCGACCTGCACGTCTTCCACTACTCCGGCTACGAGCGCAGCGCCCTCACCCGGCTGGCCGCACGGCACGGTGTCCACGAGCAGGAGGTCGCCGACCTGCTCGAGCGCGGTGTCTTCGTCGACCTCTACGCCGCGGTCAAGTCGGCGGTGCGCGTGGGCAGCCCGTCGTACTCGATCAAGCGGCTGGAGCCGCTCTACATGGGCGATGACCTGCGCGACGCCGACGGCGTGACCGCCGGCGGCGACTCGATCATCGAGTACCAGCGCTACCGGGAGGCCGTCGCCGTGGGCGACGAGGCGCAGGCGGCGCTGCGTCTGGAGGACCTGCGCCAGTACAACGAGTACGACTGCCTGTCGACGCTGCGCCTGCGCGACTGGTTGCTGGCCCACGCGCACGTATCCTGAGACGCGTGCCCACACACCGCCACCTCGCTCCGCGCGACGCCGACCAGGCCCGGCGCCGACAGGTGGCCGCCGTGCTCGCCGCCGTCGTGCTGGTCGTCGCGATCGCCGTGGGGCTCAAGGGTGCTGGCGCTGCGGAGTCCGAGCAGGGCGAGGCACCCGGGGCGCCGAGCCCGGTGGTCGCCACCTCGACCACGTCGGCGGATCTCCCTTCGCCCTCGGCGTCGACCACGACGTCAGCGACCAAGGCCGCTCCCTCGCCCAAGCACACCTACCGCTCCACCGGGCGCTACCGCACCGTGGGTGCACGTGGCCCGGTCCGCGGGAGCAAGGGCGAGCTGGTCACCTACCGGATCGAGGTCGAGGAGGGGGCCGGGGTCTCCCCGAGCGGCTTCGCCCGGGCGGTCGACGCCACCCTGCGCAACCCACGGGGCTGGACGGCCCGTGGGCACTGGCGCTTCCAGCGGGTGGCGACCGCAGACGCCGACCTGACCATCCGCCTGGCCACGCCCGACACGGTCGACGAGCAGTGCGCGGCCGCCGGCGCCAACACTCACGGCTACACCTCCTGCCGCGTGGGGCAGTACGTCGTGCTCAACCTGGACCGTTGGCTCGAGGGGGTCCCGCACATCAAGGACCTCGCGCTCTACCGGCACTACCTCGTCAACCACGAGGTCGGTCACGGGCTCGGGCAGGGCCACGAGCGCTGCCCGCGCAAGGGCAGTCCGGCTCCCGTCATGGTGCAGCAGACCCTCTCGCTGCACGGGTGCACCGCCAACGCCTGGCCGCGGTCGGCCGACGGACGGATGATCAGCGGACCACCCGCTCCCTGACCGGCCACGGCCGCTCCCCTGTGCAAGGCTGGTCCGCATGGACTCGCACGACCCGCGCCCGGCCCCGTGGCGCGTCGACCTCGAGTGGCTCTGGGGCACCGATCTGGAGGGTCCCGTCGCGTCCCTCCGGCTGCGCGTGGACCACGACGACGCGGCCGTCGCCTCCGCGGCCGTCGCCCGCTTCCTCGACGACCTGCCGGCGGACGACCAGGGCATGCGCGGACGCGGTGGCTGGGCCGCGATCCCGCGGCCGGAGCTGGCCGGGGCGACGAGCCGGGTGCTGGATCTGGTCTCCGGAGGGGAGGACGTCGCGGACGGCCTCCAGGAGGCTGCCGAGGCGGCCTTCGAGTCGCTCTCGACGACCCCCGCCATCCGCCTGCAGTGGGAGCAGCTGCCCCTCGCCAGCACCGGGCAGCAGGGCGAGCTCACCGAGTCCGATGTTTCGCTGCCCGTCGCGGTCCCCGTCGTCGACAGCCTGTTCGACATGCCGCAACTCGAGCCACGGGTGCCGCGCCCAAGCCCTCACCGCGGACGGAACCGTGAGACCTGGAGACGCAGGGTGACCGTCGAGGTCACCATCCTCGACGCGGCCGCCGTCGCTCGCGGGGCGAAGGAGGCGGAACGGAACACCGTCGACCTCGGCCCTGTCCCGGACGGGGAGGCTGTCGGTCCGGCTCCCGAGGAAGCGCCGGGCAGCCCGGTCGACACCATCGCCGGGCTGATCTGGGCCACCGACGGTCAGCACGACCTGATGGAGGCCGGCGCCTTCCGCATCATGGAGATCACGTCCGAGGTGGCGGACAAGTCCAGCAACCGGGGTGTGATCACGTGGTCATCCACGGTCAAACTCACCCACGTCGAGCGGCTGCGTGAGCTGGCATCCAGGACGCACCCTGCCGACGGCGCCCTCATCGCGGACGACCTCGAGGTTGCCTGGAACCACGCGGCCGACCCGTACGCACCGATCCGGTGGGTACCCGGGATCGCGTGGCGGCCGCTCACGGTCGCCGTCGAGCACCTGCCCGCTCGGCCCCGGCGCTTCCGGTCCGACCGCGGGTGACCACCGCGCTTTTGACGTCGTCCACCAAGTGATTGACTGGGCGGATGACTGACGAGGACGACGCGAAGGCGCTGGTCGAGCAGTTGCTGGCGGGCGCATCACCCCCCGCCGAGCACCACGTCCTGCTCTCGGCGCTGCTCAAAACCGGCCCGCCCCCGATGGGGGACCTGTTGGAGGAGCCCCGACCGGAGATGCTCGCGGTTCCGGACATCACCCGGGGCTTCCGGGTCCGCCTCGATCTGCGCGGCACCAAACCCCCGGTGTGGCGGCGCCTCGAGCTGCCCGGCGATCTGACGCTGCCCGGTCTGCACGAAGTGATCCAGGCAGCCATGGGGTGGACCGACAGCCACCTGCACCGGTTCCGCACCGGTGTCGATCGCCGGTCGCCGTACTTCGTCACCGGCTTCGACCTCACCGAGGGCGAGGACGGCGTGCTGGAGGACGACGTGCGCCTGGACCAGCTTGTGGCCGCCAAGGGTGACCGGCTCGGGTACGAGTACGACTTCGGGGACGACTGGGACCACGTACTCACGGTCGAGGAGGTCCTGGACGCACCCCCTTCGCGCCCACGGTGCACGGGAGGTCGCTTGGCCTGTCCTCCCGAGGACTGCGGCGGCATCGGCGGTCACGACCAGCTGGCGCAGTGGGTCCGCAGTGGTCATGACGACGCACTCCTGCCGCCCGTCTTCGAGGACTCCACGCAGGCCCACATGTGGCTGCCGCCGGACTGGCACCCCGACGCGTTCGATCTCAACGAGGCAGATGACGCGCTGGCGATCGTCAGTGCCGGGCCCGCGGCGGTGACCGAGCGGCTCGGCGCCATGGTCGAGCGGCTCCACCAGCAGGGCGACCCGAGCCTGCGGCTTCTGCTCTCGCGTCCCGCGGCGCACGAGCCGGTAGGGATCAGCGACGAGGACGCCGCGCGTCTGACCGAGACCTATCGCATCTTCCTCGAGACCATCGGCGAAGGGGTGAAGCTCACCCAGGCGGGGTACCTTCCACCGGCAATGGTCGAGACACTCGCCGAACGCACTGGCGTGGCCGAGTGGTGGATCGGGAAGGCGAACCGGGAAGATCTCACGTGGCCGGTGCATCAGGTGCGCACCACGGCTCGCGCCATGGGTCTGGTCACCGTGCGCAAGGGCCGGCTGGCCCCGACCGTGGCCGGCGCGCGCGTGCGCGACAACGGCCGCGCGCTCTGGCAGCACATCGTCTCGCGGTTGCCGCTCGGCACCAAGGACATCGACCACGACGCCGGGTGGCTCGCCCTGGCAGTGGTCGGCAGTGGCGTGCCGGCCGCGGGCTGGGCGAGCGAGATCAGCGACGTGCTCGCCCGCCTCGGGTGGCGCACCCATCACCCCGTGTACTGGCTGCCTCCCGCCCACAGCCCGACACTCCTCGTCCTGGAGTTCCTCGCCGGGTCAGCGCGGACCAGTCACCGTCTGACAGGTGTCGATGCTGCCGTCGCAGCCACCGCTCGAGCCGTGACGTCGCCGCCCCGATCGCCGGCGCGGTGACGCTCTAGGTCCGGCGGGCCACTCGGTACCCCCCATGCGCGGAGGCCGAGTCCAACAGGCTGGACCGACATCACCACCAAGCTGCCCACGCTGCACCGCGAGGACGCGATCTGGCGCATTGCCCAGCTGCTCTGGCCGAGGCTGCCCGCCGCTCCCGTTCTGCTCCTCGTGGTGGGTCAGGCGTTCGCCCCCTCCAGAGGGGGCGAACCGACCCGCACCGTCGTGGTCCTCGGTGGTGTCGGCCAACGCGGCCCCTCGCTCGGCCACGCCCCCACGGCCGCCTGACCCACCCCCTTCGTCGGGGTGCGGCGGGAGGCCTCTCCAGCTCACCCACTCCTCTAAGGACGGGTCATGCCCGACGCCACCGCATCCGGCGGCTACGCGGCGCTGACCTTCCGCGTGCCCAACGAGTCGGACACGGAGTTCGCGATCAGCGCGGGACCGCTCCCGGCGCCCAGCACGCTCACCCTCGCCGCGAAGCAGACCTACTCCGACGGTGAGGTGTCCGACTGGTCCGATGTGGCCGAGGCCGGCGGCGAGGAGCCGGAGCACCCGGCGCCGAGCTTCGAGGTCACGGCAGCCGAAGAGGGTGGCCACCACGCCACCGCTGACGAAGGGAGCGAGACGGCCACTCCCACAACCCAGGCCGCCGCGGCTGACTCCTCCGACATGCTCACGCGGGTGCTCGGCGGGCTCGCGCTCGTCGTCGCCCTCGCCGGCGCCGCTCTGGCGCTGAGGGGCCGCCGCCGAGCCTGAGGTCAGCCGGGGTCGGGGGTCAGCGCACCACGCGGTAGCGGGAGGCGACGACCCCCGACCCGAAGGCCCTGCTGGAGACCAGCTCGAGCGACACCTGCCGCTCGAGCTCGGGGAAGAAGGTGCGGCCACCACCGACCAGCACGGGGTGGACGAAGAGTCGGTACTCGTCGATGAGGTCGAGCTCGGCGGCCTCGGCGGCGAGCTCGGCGCCGCCGACGGCGATCTCGCCCGTGTCGGACTCGGAGCGCAGTCGCTCGATCTCCTCGGCGAGGCCCCCCTCGGCCAGGCGGGTGTTGCTGCCGGTGACCTCGGTGAGGGTGGTGGAGAAGACGACCTTGGGCAGCGCGCGCCACCTCCGTCCCCACTCCAGCTCCGCGGGGTCGAGGTCCGGGCCGTCGCTCTCCCAGAAGAGCATCGTCTCGTGGAGCCGCCGGCCCAGCAGGTGCACGCTCGTCCCCCGCAGGTCGTGGAGGTGCTGGGCGAAGACCTCCTCGTCGGGGACGGACCAGTCGAAGCCGCCGTCCGGCCCGACGACGTAGCCGTCGAGCGTGGAGCCCATCGAGTAGGTCACCTGGCGCATGGTCGTCTCCTGGGTCTGGGTGGAGATCGACGCTACTGCCGAAGGGGGCGCCCGTCACCCCCTTCGTCCGATCAGACCGACCGCAGGTACCGGTCGGTGATCGACGACTGGACGCGGCGCCCCACCGGGCCTGCGGCACGGGCCAACCACGTCGCCGGACGTGAGAAGGCGGTGATGGTGAAGTCCACCGAGCCGCCCGGCTGCAGCTCGAGCACGAAGGACTCCTCGCCGCTCTCGGGGTGGCCCGGGAGGGTGCCGTAGGCGAACCCCTGGCGTCGCGGCTCGTCCACGACGTGCACGACGCGAACCGGTGCAGCAAGAGCCACTCTGCCGACTCCCAAGCGCAAGACGGCCACCGCGCCTGCCGTCACGTGCCCGTGGGAAGCCTGCACTCTCAGGCCCGCCCGACGGTGCATCTCCCAGCGCAGGAGACCACGAGCTGCCACCTCGAAGCGCTCCTGCCCCTCGCCCACGGTGCGGGTGCGGCTGAAGGTGGCGAACCCGCTCGGGACCTCACCGGTCCGCGTGCCACCCACAGGCGCGTAGGTCAGTGCGGCGTCGCGCAGGCGCTGGGCAGCGCTGCTCGAGAGGGTCTCGTCCACCAGGTCACTGTGGCACGGTCGGGTGCTTGCGCTCACCCACTCGTCGGAGCAAGGTGGAAGGGAGCCTGCCCGCGCCATCGCGACGCCCGACCGGTCGAGGAGACCACCATGGAAGCCACCTCAGCACCCGCGCTCGTGCACGTGACCCGACGCCTCGAGGATGCCGCCGCGCTCGACCCGGCCGTCGAGGCGCTGGAGCCGCACATCCGCACCCTCTTCGGATCCGGGACGAGAGGAGCGGTACTGCGCGGTGACTGGCTCGGTCACGCGCTCCACCCGGCCCTGACCGACGTCGTCCTCGGGACGTGGCTGTCGGCGAGCATCCTCGACGTGACCGGTCGCGGCCAGTGGGCGGCACCGGCGCGGACCTTGGTCGCCACCGGGCTCCTGGCCTTCGGGCCGACCGCCTGGACCGGGTGGGCGCAGTGGTCGGAGGCGGGGCCGCGGGACAAGCGGGTGGGTCTCGTCCACGCCGTGACCAATGCCGTCACCGTCGGCGCCTACGCCTCGTCGTGGTTCGCCCGACGTGCGGGCCACGACGAGCGCGGGGCGCGACTGGCGCTCATGGGAGCCGGCATCTCCGGCGTCGGCGCCTACCTCGGCGGGCACTTGACGACGGCTCGACGGGTCGGGACACGGGACGACGCGTACTTCGGCGCACCGGGCGTCGGCTGAGCCGCTTTCGGGCACCGGCCGGGGATGTACCCGCGGTCGCCCAAGCAACGATGAAGGCCCCCGCCGTAGCGGGGGCCTTCGGTGGTGGAGCTGAGGGGAATCGAACCCCTGACCTTCTCATTGCGAAGGCGCGCTGCGGTCTCGTCGCCCCGGGAATCCGCCACTCGCAGAAGTGCATACGTGCCATCGACGCCTCGGTTCGCAGCGTCGGGGGGCACCAGGGGGGCACGGAGAACCGCCGTCCCGATAGCGGAGCAGAGCCGACCGGAGCGGGTGCGGGGCAAGCGGCCAGGAGGCTCGGTCACGTGTGGTGCGCAGGCGCGGAGCGCGTCCCTGTTGCGGTGAGCGCGGGCCGCTTGAGCCGTGGCCGTGGAGGTCGGAGGGTGTAGCGGCGGGTCGGCGGTTCATAGATGAGGGCACTCGGTGTGGGGAGCACCGGGTGCCCTTGCTTGTGTTCGGCCGGCGGCGAAGGGCGCGCAGGTGGGGTGCGCGCAGGGCGAGGCACGAGCCCGGAGCGCGGGGGTCCCCACCGGAGCGGCCGAAGTCGGCCGGCCGGGCGCGGGCCGAAGGCCCGCCTTGAGTCAGTAAAGAAAGTCCTCACGATCAATGAGTCCACCTGCTCGTTGCCCACAGCCTGTCGGAAGTGAGCGGCGCTGCCGGGCATGACGGCCGTCACCTGGTGAACGGATCCGGTGAAGCCTTCAGGGTGTAGAAGCGAGGATCGGGCGCGGTCGGCGTTCAGTGCGTCCGGGTTCCCGAGTTCATTGCACCCGACGTGCGGGATACCGGCTGCCGTCGAGCAGCTCGCGATCGCCCAGAGGCCGGGCGAGGGTGACCGTTCGCTTCACGGTCGGGTGGCCCATGCACAAGGCACCGCCTGACACGGCCTGCGCGGGCCAGTAGACGGTCACCGCCTCCTCCGTCTCCACGAGGTACGGCTCGCCCAGCCGCTTGTCGAGATCCCCGGAGGAGCACTCCGTCTCGGAGAGCTCCACACGGATCGTGTCGGCTGACGGGTCGGGCACGGCCGCGGCGACGACGTTGGCCCACACTCCTGCGCCATTAGGTGCGGGCTCGGCGCCACATCCGCCGCCCCAGCTCCCCGTCCGAAGGGAGCCGAGCGAGTCGTCGAGCTCGACCAGCTGAGCGGTCGCCAGCCGCACGGAGCCGCCCTTCGTCTCCGGGAGCAGGACCGTGAGCACGCGGTCCGGGGAGGTCCCCCGGGCGACGGCTACCCAACCGACCTTCCCCTCGGTCTCCTGCAGAGCCTTCGGAGCGTCGATCCCGGCGCTGTCACGCAGCCGGTCGAGGGCGGAGTCCACCCCGCTACGCTCGCCCGCGGTAAGGTCCAGCCCCCCTTCGTCGACGATGGAGGGCGCGAACGGAGTCCCACTCGACCCGCAGCGCACGAGCATCTCACCGTCGCGGGTCTGCCACGGCAGGCCACCGTTCGGTGCTGCCGCGTCCTGCGTGCTGCCCGGCCAGAGGGTGACTCCGACGAGGACCGCGGCCACGGAGGCCGCTAGTGACGCCACGGCCGCCACCCACACCCCCCGGCGCGGAGAGACTTTCCGGCGCGGTGGCGTCGTGACCGACCTCGGGACAGGGACAGCGGCGAGCTCGTCCCGGAGGCGCTGGGCCAGTCGCTCCTCATCGATCATCATGGGCTCCCTTCAACTCGGGCATCTCCTGGGCGAGGCGACGCAGGGCCCGACTGGCCGTGGCCGCCACCGTGGCGCGCTTGATCTCCAGCAGCTCGGCGATGGCCGCGTCGGTCATGTCGTCGAGGTAGCGCAGCGCGAGAATCGCCCGTGCTCTCGGAGGCAGGTGCTGGATCAGGTCGAGCACGGACAGGGCGGCGTCGACCTGGGGCAGCCCGCCGTCCGTGGACTCCGCACGGTCCTCGTGCAGCCCCACGACCTCGGTCGAGGCCCTCCGGCGGTTCAGCGCGAGGAAGCGGTTGACGACCGATCGCCGCACGTAGGCGTAAGGCTGCTCCAGCGCCGCGATCCGCTCCCACCGGGGATAGACCACGGCGTACACGTCCTGCACGATGTCTTCGGCCCGTCCGGGGTCCCCGCACATCGCCAGAGCCACCCGGAACAGCTCCGGCCCACGCACGGCGATGAAGTCCTCGAAGCTCTCGTCGAACACGGATCTCACCCCCTCTCCTCCCTCGAACGCCGCACGGGCCCCCAAGTGTTGCGTCCGACAAGACCTTCTTGGACGCTTCCGCCCGGCCGAGGAACAATTCGGTTAACAGAAATTTGCTCTGAAAGATGCGGGAGCCATTTCGGGGCGGCAGAGTTGTTGGTGCGGATCAACACACACACGAACGGGATATTTCCCTTGGGGGTCGGCTCCCCAGCCTCGGGCCCAGTGCGCTCGCATGACAGATGGCCGTTACACACACTCGACTGATCCGCTCCTGCACCCACCCCATCGTGGTGGTTGCGTCCGGCGTTGAGCGGCCTTGCGGCGCCGGAAGATTCCGCATCTCGTCATTGCCGCACTTCCCACAGTCCGGGTGTGCCGCGTGAACCCAAGGCCAGCATCACCGTTCACGCGGCACACCCTTCTGGTTGGGAGGGATCGTGCACACCGACACCACACCCGTCCTTGCCGCCACGGACCACTTCCCCGGCTTCAGCGAAGACGCCCCGCTCGACGTGCCAGCCCTCACCCGCGCCGGCACCCCCGAGCTACTCTCCTCCCGCATCGCCGACGGCACCATGGACGCCTTCTTCGACGCCCTGGCCGGCACCGGCAACTGCGCCCACCCCATCCGCCTGGCCGGCTCCACGACCACAGTCGACACCACCACCGGACAAGTCCTCTCCACCTTCGACACCCGCGACCTGCCCTTCGGCGTCCTGCACCGCCCCTGCGGCAACCGCCGCGCCTCAGACTGCCCCGCCTGCTCCCGCGTCTACGCCAGAGACACCTACGCCCTGATCCACGCCGGCATCAACGGCGGCAAGACCGTCCCCGCACACGTGCGGGACAACCCCCTGCTCTTCGTCACCCTCACCGCCCCCTCCTTCGGGCCCGTCCACGGACACCGCCACGGGCGCGCCTGCCGGCCACGACGCCGCGACGACCAGACACGCTGCCCCCACGGACGACCTACATGGTGCGGGCTCGTCCACGACGAAGACGACCACGCCAACGGGTCCCCGCTGTGCTCCGACTGCCACGACACCGCCTCGGCCGTGATGTGGCAATGGCACGCCCCCGAGCTGTGGCGACGCTTCACCATCGCGCTGCGCCGCAGCATCGCCCACCACCTGCACGTCCCTGAGGTCCGCCTGAGCGAGCACGCATCCGTGCAGTACGCCAAGGTCGCCGAGTACCAGACCCGCGGACTGATCCACTTCCACGCCCTCATCCGACTCGATGGGCCCGCCACCGCAGGCACCGGCTCCCCCGCACCGACCACCCTCACCGGCCACGACCTCGCCGACCTCGTCCGCGACGTCGTCCCGACCGTGACCGTCCTGGCCGAACCCGTCGACCACGACGACACCCCCCGCATCCTCGCGTTCGGCGCGCAGGTCGACGTGCGCACCGTGCGCGCCGGGACCCGCACCGACGACCCCACCGGCCCACTGACCCCCGACCAAGTCGCCGGATACCTCGCCAAGTACTCCACCAAGGACTCCGGCAGCCTGCACGGCCACGGGCAAAACCGGCCCCACATCACCGCGCTGCAACACCAATGCCGCCAGATGGCCCAGCGAGCCGCAGCCTTCCACGCCCCCGAGCACGACTACCGCCGCATGCACAAATGGGTGCGTTGCCTCGGCTTCCGCGGACACTTCGGCACCAAGTCCCGCCGCTACTCCATCACCCTCGGAGCACTACGCCGCGCACGATCACGCTGGCAAGAACTCGCCACCCAGTCCCGACGCACCGGCACCCCCATCGACATCCGCGATCTCGAAGCCCGCCTCCTGGCCGACGACGCCGACACCACCACCCAAGTCATCGGGTCCTGGACCTACGCCGGCACCGGCTGGCGCGACGACACCGAAGAAGCCCTCGCCCTGGCCACCGCCGCCCGCTCCCGCGAATACGACCTGTGGAAAGCCCAACGACGCACCACCCGACGTGGACACTAGAGACAGGGGAAAGACATGGACCAGAGCACACCGACACCGGACGAGGCCGAGCTTCCTCGGCTGCTGACCACCAAGGACGTGGCGCGAGCGGTGCAGGTCTCGCCGTCGACGCTGTGTCGTTGGCGGCACTCCGGGGAGGGGCCGCGCGTGACGTGGTTGTCACCCTTCATCCCGCGGTACCGCCGTGAGGACGTCGACGCGTGGCTGAGGAAGGCGGCGGCGTGAGCATCCAGAAGACCCCGAACGGGCGCTTCCGGGCGAAGTTGAAGAGCGGACGGGTCAACGTCGCCAGCCGTGTCTTCGACACCCAGCGGGAGGCCAAGGCGTGGCTGGCGCGCGAACGTGCGGCGCTGTCCGGCGGGGTCGACCCACGGGCGGGGCGGCAGCGGGTCCGGGTCCTCGTGGTGCAGTGGCTCGAGGTCCGGCGCACGACGGTGGCCGCGAAGACCTACAGGGCAGACCAGGACCTGCTGCGGCTGATGCCGACCAGCATGCTGGCGCTGCACGTGTCAGCGGTCTCGGGTCGGGAGGTCGCCCGCTCCTTCGAGAGCCTCCTCTCTGACGGTCTCGCCGAGAGCTCGGTCCGACGCTTCCGAGCCAGCCTCTCCTCCTTCTTCGCATGGTGCGTGCGCGAGAAGATCGTCCTGGCCAACCCGGTCATCGGCATGACCGTGCCCAAGCAGTCCGGCGAGGTCGAGGAGATGGATCCCTTCACGGAGGAGGTCCTCGAGGAGGTCCACGCCGCATGGGCCACGGCATCGCCGCACCTCGCGGACCTGCTGCTGGTTCTGGCGTGGACGGGCTTGCGCTGGGCGGAAGCACGGGCGATGCGGGTCGAGGACGTCATGCAGGTCCCGACTCCCGGTCTGCTCGTCCGACGCTCGCAGCCTGAGGGTCAGGCGGTGAAGGCCACCAAGGGGCGGCGGTCACGTCGAGTGCCCTTGGCCAACCGGGTGCTGCCGATCGTGCTGCGGCTGTCGGAGGGCAAGGCCCAAGGGGATCTGCTCTTCACGACCGAGCGAGGGGCGCAGCTGCACCGCTCTGCCGTGCTCCGCTCGGTCCGCTGGCCGACGACAGGTCGCGGCCGCCGGATCCACGACCTGCGGCACACCGCGGCGTGCCTCTGGCTGAGTCGTGGGGTCGATCCCGGGACGGTGCAGGCGTGGATGGGTCACGAGTCCATCGCGACGACGAACAGGTACCTGCACTTCCTCGGCACGGGCGCTGACCGGGCGGGTCTGGACCGGCTCAATGCCGCGCCGGGGGGCACCGGGGGGACACATCGCGAGGCGGGGTCGGAATGACAAGCGAAACCCCGGCCGAGTTTCCAGCGTTTTCGCTGGTCGGCCGGGGTGTCCCGGTGGTGGAGCTGAGGGGAATCGAACCCCTGACCTTCTCATTGCGAACGAGACGCGCTACCAACTGCGCCACAGCCCCAAGAACGACGGTAACCATAACACCGTGGTGGCGCGGGTCAACAATCCGCAGGACTGGAGTCGAGCGCACGACGGTCCCGGCATCCGGGCGTGGATGGTGCGGCTCTTCCCCCGCAGCGCCCGGGCCAAGGTCCTCTCCTCCGGCGCGATCGCCTGGAACCAGCTCAAGGCCTTCACCCGCGCGACGATCCTCGTGGCCGGCACCGACGCCCTCGGCATCGGTCTGGGGGCTCTCGTCCTGGGCGTCCCCTTCGCCTCCGGCATCGCCCTGCTCGTCTTCATCGGGTCCTTCATCCCGGTCGTCGGCGCCCTGCTGTCGGGCTTCGTCGCCGTCGCGCTGGCCTTCGTCGCCAAGGGTCCCCTCCTCCTGGGGCGGGCCGTCCGCGTCCACCCGCTCGCGGTCATCCTGGGCATCGCGACCGGCATCTTCGTCGGCGGCATCATCGGGGCGCTGACCGCCGTCCCGCTCGTGGCCGTGCTCGACGCGGTGGGCCACAACCTGCTCGAACCGACGCCCGAGGACGTGCTGGACTCGGCCGATCTCGTGACGGACGTCGAGCACGCCGAGATCACGGAAGACATCACGGCGGCCGACGAGCTGGCGCGGCCCGACCGCGAGTCACCGCCGCACGACGCCTGAGGAGGCGAAGGGAGGGTCAGCCCCAGCCGGCGATGGCCGGCAGGTCCTCGTCCTCGACGTCGATGACCTGGGGGACCTCGGGGTCCACGGCCGCGGGAGCGGCCGGCTGCGGGGCCGGCTCGGGCCGGTCGGCGCGCGCCTTCATCGTGTACATCGGGCGGGGCACCGGGGTCGGCTCCCACGTGCCGGGCTCGAGCGGGCGGGCCTCGACCGGAGCCTCGTCCACGACGGCCTCGGCGGCCGGCGCGGTCGACGCGACGTCGTAGATGCGCTCGGCCTTGCGACGCGGGGCCGGAGTCGGTGCAGCGGTCTCGACGGTCTCGGGACGCTCGCTGCGCTCGGGGCGGGCGGCAGCCGCCTGGGCGGTGCGCCGCTGGGCAACCCGCTCACGACCACGTGCCTCACGCTGCGCCGTGACCGCCTGACGCAGCCACCCGAAGGCAGCCACCGTCCCGACGAGCCACGCAGCGGCGACCCACCACGGCAGCGGACCGAAGGCCGCGACGAGCAGGACGACGGGCGCCAGGACGAGCATCGTGAGGAGCGTCAGTCCACGGACCCGGCGGTCGGCGCCGACGACGGGCTCGACGATGCGCGCCCGGGGCGGGGCCTCGGCGTGCTTGACGGTCACCGCGGGCCGCGCGGCACGGGCCGGCGCGACCGAGTAGGAGCGAGGGGTGGGCTCAGCGGTCTCGCGACGCAGGCGGTGGTCGTCGAGCACCCGCATGGCTGCGGAGAAGCGGTCGACCGACCGCACGGTGGAGAGGTGGTCACGACGCTTGATCCAGTACTGGAGCAGGTAGACAGCCCAGATCGCCACGACAAGGACGAAGATGAGGCTGCTCGGCTGCACGGGCCCCACGCTAGGAGGCCGGAGCCTCAGGGTGGCGCAGGCTGGTCGGTGTGTCGCGGGCGTGGCTGATGTTGTTGGTGTGAAAGTCGTGCCAGCAGCCCTCCGGGACCGATCTCCTCGGTCACGACGGCGAAGGACCGGTGGTCGCGCCAGGCCCCGTCGATGTGCAGGTAGGCCCGACGGATGCCCTCGTCGCGCAGCCCGAGCTTGGCCGCGACCGCGAGGCTGGGCGCGTTGTCGAGGCGGATCTCGAGCTGGATCCGGTGCAGCGCACGGCCGCTCGGGTCCATGAGGTGGTCACCGAGCAGAGCGACGGCGGTGGGCGCGATGCCTCGACCGGCGACCTCGTGGCCGACCCAGTAGCCGATGCTCCCCGAGCGCAGCGCGCCCTCGACGATGCTGCTCGCGGCGACCATCCCGACGATCGCGTCGTCGACGACGATGGCCAGGCTCAGCCCGCTCCCCGACCGCCTCTCCGCGTCGAGCGCCCGCACGTACCCCCGGAAGTCGGCGGCGATGTCCCGCCGAGGCGCGCCGCCCGGCGGGACCGTCGGGTCCCAGGGACGCAGCCAGTCAGCGCTGCGGGTGCGCAGCCGGACGAGCTCGGCCCGGTCCCGCACCCGCAGTGGACGAAGGGAGACCAGCTCACCTGCCGGGGTCGAGCCGGACAGGACGGGTCCTCGCGAGCGCCTCACTGCGCCAGCACGGTCGGGCCCTCGAGCCGGGTGCCGTCGGCGACGCTCGCCGGGCTCTCGGCCACGACCTCGACGTCACCGACGGCCTGCACGTCGGCGCCGAAGGTCACGTCACCCGAGACGGTCAACGAGGTGCAGTCGCGCATCGATGGGACCCCGGCGGGGAAGCGGGCGTCGAAGTCACGCATGAACTTGTAGGTCCCGTCGAGGCTGACCCGGGGCTCGGGGTGGTCGATGAGGGAGACGATCTGCGACCTGTCGTCGAGGGCGAAGACGTCGCTGCGCAAGAGCAGCAGCTCGTTGGTCGTCTTGACCGGGCGGAAGCGCGAGCGGGGCACGCGCAGCGCGACGCTCCCTTCGAAGGCCTCGACGGCCGTGCCCATCGCGGACTCGATCTGGATCACCGCCGGGGAGTCCGGGAGGGTGGGGTCGACCGTCTTGCGGTTGACGATGATCGGCAGACCGAGCACCCCCTGGCGCTCGCGCAGCAGGGCGTCGAGCTCGTCGAGCCCCACCCACAGGTTGTTGGTGTTGAACCACTGGTGACGGGTCGTGTCCTGGAAGAGGTCCTGGTCCTCGGCGACGACCATCGCCGACTCGCGCAGGATGAGACGGCCGTCGCTCTTGCGCACCGCCACGTGACCACCCTTGCGGTCGTTGAGAGTTCGCTCCGCGACCTCGGCGGCGAAGGGGATGCCCTCGCTCATCAACCAGGCCGCGATGTCGGGGTCGCAGGTGGCACCGAGGTTGTCGGAGTTGGAGATGAAGGCGTAGCGGATGCCCGCGGCGCGCATCTGGTCCAGCAGGCCCGAGGAGGCCAGGGCCACGTAGATGTCACCGTGCCCGGGCGGGCACCACTCGAGCTCGGGGTCCTCCGGCCAGGCCACGGGTGCGAGGGTGTGCGCGTCGAGCTTGGGCTCCATGTTCTGCAGGAAGTCCAACGGCAGGTCCTGGTCGGCCATGTGCGGATACCGCTCGAGGATCTCCAGGGAGGCACCCCGGGTGAGCGGGGTGTTCATCAGCATCAGCGGCGGCCGTGAGCCGTACCGCTCCTCGAGCCCGATGAGCTGGCGCACGATGACGTCGAGGAAGGTCAGGCCGTCTCGGGCCACCAGCGCGGCCTTGGGGCCCGCCATGCCCATGCTCGTGCCGAGCCCGCCGTTGAGCTTGATCACCGCGACCTGCGCGAGGGCAGCCCGCCGCTCGTCGTCGCTGACCTCGATGGCCGCCAGCTCGGGCACATCGCACAGCGGCTCGATGGCCTCCTCACGGATGACGCCCTCGGCACCGTCAGCGAGCTGCTGCCAGTAGTCCTCGAAGACCGTGATCGCACGCTCGTCGACCCCACGATCGGACATCTTGCGGACAGCCTCGGTCAGCCCCTCAGGTCCCATGCCGGTCACCCTACGATGCAGTCATGGCCTCTGCCCCCATGTCCAAGGGAGATGTCCGTCGCCTCCTGCGGGCGCGGCGGCGACGGCTGGCTGCCGCCCGAGACCTCACGGCCGACGCGAGCGCCATCGCGGAGCACCTCGACTCCCTTCCCGCGGGAGCCGGACCGAGGTCCGAGCCGGCCACGGTCCTGTCCTACGAGTCGCTCCCCCACGAGCCGCCCACCGCCGCGATCAACGCTGCGCTCCGCGCCCGCGGTGACCGGGTCCTCGTCCCGATCACCCTGCCCGACATGCAGCTCGACTGGTGCGACCTCGACGACCCGGGGCGGACCCCCTTCGGCATCGACGCGCCCACGCACGCCGACCTCGTCCTCGCCCCGGGACTGGCGGTCGACACCGCCGGCACGCGGCTGGGGCAGGGCGGCGGCTGCTACGACCGGGTGCTGCCGATGCTGCCGACCGGGACGCCGGTCATCGTCCTGCTTCACCCCGGCGAGCACACCGACGAGCGGCTGCCCAGCGAGGAGCACGACATCCCGGTCCCGTGGGTGCTGACGGCGAAGGGGTGCACACCGACCCATCGCGTGCTGGGGACTACTGCCCCGCAGGGGTGAGGGTCAGGGTCTGCTCGGTGCCCTCGCGGACCGCAGCCTCGCTGCTCGGCCACGGGTGGGTGCGCCCGGCGAGCCAGTCATCGACCTGGTCGTCGTAGTGGTCGCTGAAGGGGTGCCCGGACGCCCCGGTCTGGTTGACCCACCGTGACGCGTCGAGGTCACCGAGGTCGACGACCATGCGCATCGACGGGGCCGACGTCACCGCAAAGCCCTGCGACGCGTCCCAGCCGGTCGCGTCGACCGTCGACGAGCCGCCCTGGACGGGGTGCGGCCCGGAGTTGACCAGGCCCCGCACCGGGGCGGGGATGGTGTCTCCGCCGAGCACCTGGTGGCGGAAGGTCACCTGGTGCAGCTGGTCCCACCGCCAGGTCGCAGGGTCCTTGCCGAGCTCGCGGGTGAGGTCCAGTCGCGCGTCGACGAGGGCGCGTCGCAGGATCTCGTCGCGCCCCTCGACGACCCCCGCCGTCGTGCGGTCGTCCCACCAGCCGCTCTGGGGCTTGGCGAGCAGGCCGGTCACGGCCTGCCAGTACTGCGACCCGCCGCTGGCCTGCAGGTCGGCGGGGAGGTCGTCGTTGAAGGTCAGCGCCACGATCCGCTGCCACACCGCGTTGAAGTACATCGCGGCGGCTGCGTCCTCCCCCGCCCCGGCCGGCTGACGGCCGTCCCAGTCACGCAGGAGGGCACGCGCGTCCTCGGTGAAGGGATCGTCGAGCTCCACCTCGAGCAGCGGGCCGAGGAGCGCCGGCGCGAGGCCGTTGTCCGTGTCGAGCTGGATGCGCGCCATCTTGTCGGGGCTGACCTGCTCGTCACTCTCGAGCAGGTCGCGGATGCGCTGCGAGCGATAGCCGGAGTCCCACTCCGTCGTGAGGAAGGGGGTGGTGCTCGCCGTGACCTGCTGGTTGGCCGTCACGACCAGTCCCTCGGGCGGGTCCAGCGAGGACGGCAGCTCGTCGAAGGGGACGAAGCCGGTCCAGTCGTAGGCCGAGTCCCATCCCGGGGCCGGCACGTAGCCGGGCGGGTTGTCGCCGACGCCCTTGCGGATGGGCACCTGCCCGGGGGCCTGGTAGCCGATGTGACCGGCGGTGTCGGCATAGACGAGGTTTTGGCTCGGGACCGCGAAGTCCTTTGCCGCAGCGCGGAACTCGTCCCAGTTGCTCGCCGTGTTGAGCCCGAGCAGGGCGTCGGCCGTCGTGGTCGGTCGCAGGGCCGTCCAGGCGAAGGAGACGGCGTAGTCGCTCGTGGCCCGCCCCTCGACCTCGACCTCGTCCCCGGCCGCCGCGACGGAGGGGACGGCGTCCGACAGGATCGGCCCGTGACCGGTCGAGCGCACGGTGATCTGCTGGCTCGGGCCACCCGCCACCCGGATCGTCTCGGTGCGCGTCTCGAGCGGGCGCAGCCGGCCGTCGCGCAGGTACTCGTCGCCAGTGATCTGCTCGAGGTAGAAGTCGGTCACGTCGGGCGCGAGGTTGGTGAAGCCCCACGCGATGTCCCGGTTGTGCCCGATGACGACACCGGGTACACCGGCGAAGGTGTAGCCGGACACGTCGATCGGGCAGGCATCGCTGACCTCACGGCAGTGCAGACCCATCTGGTACCAGATGCCGGGCATGCTCACCCCGAGGTGGGGGTCGTTGGCCAGCAACGGCGCTCCCGTCGTGGACCGCTCGCCCGAGACCACCCAGGAGTTGGAGCCGATCCCCTCGCCGCGGCCGAGCAGCGCGGGCACCGCGTCGATCGCGGCCGCGGTGTCGAGCACTGCGGCAGAGCCTGCTGGTGCGGACGAGCCGGCCGGCGCGGACGACGAAGTTGGTTGGGCCCCCTTCGGCTGGGCCCCCTTCGGCTGCGCGGGCTGCGCCGACCCTCCCTTCGCTCCTCCCGGTCGCCAGTCCTTGCCCGAGAGGATCGGCACGTGCTCGGCCGTGGGGTAGGCCGGGTAGAGCTCGGCGATCATCGTGTCGCTGACCCGGCCCTGCAGCGCGGCGCGGGTCAGCTCGCCGGTGTAGTTGCCACGCAGGTCCCACGCCATCGCCTTCAGCCACGCGAGAGAGTCCACGGAGGTCCACGGCTCGACGCGGTACTCGGGCAGGCTCAGGGACAGGATCGTGTACTCGAGGGCCATCGAGGAGGGCGAGCCCTGCTCCTCGATCCACGCGTTGACCCCGTCGGTGTAGGCCGCGAGCGCCCGACGGGTCTCCGGCTGGAGCATCGGCAGCTCCTGCTCGGCCACCCGGCGCCACCCCATCGTGCGGATCACCGTGTCGGTCTCGACGCCGGGCTCGCCCACGAGCTCGGCGAGGCGGCCGGCGGTGATGTGCCGTCGGGTGTCCATCTCGAAGAAGCGGTCCTGGGCCTGCACATAGCCCTGTGCCCGCATGAGGTCGCCCCTGGTGTCGGCGTAGATGTGGGGGATGCCCTGGGCGTCCCGCAGCACCTCGACGTCACCGGTCAGTCCTTTGACCTCGAGCGTCCCGTCGGTCTGGGGAAGGGGGCGGCGCCCCTGGCCGAAGACGACCCCGGCGAGCACCACGACGAGCACGATGACGAGGGCCAGCGTCACGTAGAGGCTGCGGCGTACCTGACGCGCGAGGGTCACCCTGCGAGACTAGACGCCAGCGACGGCGAGAGGGGGATGCGGTGACGATGACCGAGCAGGCCGCTGCCTTCGGCCTCTCGGACCTGTCGCTGGTCCTCCTGGCCGGGTCGCTCGTGCTCGTCGTGGCCGTCGCTGCCGTCCGTCTGGCCACCAGCTCCGGCCTGCCGACCCTGCTGCTGTACCTGGCCATCGGGCTCGCCGTGGGCAAGGAGGGCCTGGGGATCCCCTTCGACTCCGACCAGGTCGCGCAGGTGCTCGGCTACTGCGCTCTCGTCCTCATCCTCATCGAGGGCGGGCTGACGACGAACTGGTCCTCGATCCGCTCCTCCGTGGGCCCGGCCCTGGCGCTGTCGACCGTCGGTGTCCTCGTCTCGGTCGGGGTGGTCGCGGTCGCCCTGCACCAGATCCTGCGCACCGACTGGCAGATCAGCCTGCTCATCGGCGCGATCCTCGCCTCGACCGACGCCGCCGCCGTCTTCTCGGTGCTGCGGGTGGTGCCTCTCCCCCGACGGCTCTCCGGGATGCTCGAGGCCGAGTCCGGCTTCAACGACGCGCCCGTCGTCCTGCTCGTCACCGCCCTGTCCCTGCAGATCGCCGACCCGGCCACCGCCGAGCCGTGGTGGAGCATCGGGCTGCTCGCCGTCGTCGAGCTGGCGGGCGGCGCGCTCGTCGGGCTGGCGGTCGGCTGGCTCGGCGGGTGGCTGATGCGTCGTCTGGCGTCAGGGACCTCGGGCCTCTTCTCCCTCGGGGTCGTCGCGATCGGCGTGCTCGCCTACGCGAGTGCGGCCACGATCCACACCTCCGGCTTCATCGCCTGCTACCTCGCGGCCCTCGTGCTGGGCAACATGCACCTGCCGCACCGCCAGTCGGTGACCGGCTTCGCCGAGGCGCTCGGCTGGCTCGCGCAGATCGGCCTCTTCGTCATGCTCGGGATGCTCGCCACCCCCTCGGGCTTCTTCGACGAGATCCCCCGCGCGATCCTCGTCGGGCTGGTCCTGCTCCTCGTGGCCCGGCCGCTGTCGGTCCTCGTCTCGCTCACCCCCTTCCGTGTGCCGTGGCGCGAGCAGGCATTCCTCTCCTGGGCCGGCCTGCGCGGTGCCGTGCCCGTCGTGCTGGCGACCGTCCCGATCACCAACAACGTCCCCGGGATCGAGTGGGTCTTCGACCTCGTCTTCATGCTCGTCGTCATCTTCACCGTCGTGCAGGCACCGCTCATGCCGTGGGTGGCGCGGGCGCTGCGCGTCACCGAGCCCAGCCGGGCCACCGGGGTCATCGTCGAGGCGATGCCCCTGGAGGAGCTCGGCGCGCAGCTGCTCGAGATCGCGGTCGCCCCGGGGTCCAAGCTCGCCGGCGTCGAGATCTACGAGCTGCGGCTGCCCAAGGGGGCCAATGTCTCGCTCGTGGTGCGCGACAAGGAGACCTTCGTCCCCGACGCCCATACCCGGCTGTGGCCCAACGACCGGCTGCTCGTCGTCACCCCCGGCGACCTGCGCGAGGCGACGGAGAAGCGCTTCCGGGCCGTGTCCGCGAACGGCCGCCTGGCCGGCTGGCGCGGCGACGTATCATAGGGCCTGTTATGCCTACCTATGCCTACGCCTGCGCCGACTGCGGCCACGCCTTCGACATCGTCCAGTCCTTCAGCGACGACTCGCTGACGGTGTGCCCCAGCTGCGGCGGCAACCTGCGCAAGCAGTTCAACGCCGTCGGCGTCGTCTTCAAGGGAGGCGGCTTCTACCGCAACGACTCCCGGGCGACCAGCTCCTCGACCGACACGGCGGCGAGCAGCTCGACCGCCGCCTCGAGCACCTCCTCGAGCAGCGACTCGTCGTCGAGCTCGACGGGCGGCTCCGGCACCTCCAACGGGTCCTCCACGAGCAGCTCGTCCACACCCTCGAGCACCACCAGCGCTGCGTCCACCGCCAGCTGATCGACCACCCGCTGGGGACCACATGTCCCTAGCGTCGAGGCATGGCCTCCTCCCGTCTGGCGCAGCAGCTCCCGTCCCTCTTCGGGCCCTCACGGCGCGCGGCCTGGCGGCTCTCGCTGGTGCGGCGAGCCCTCGCGGTCGTCGCGATCCTGCTGGCACTGCACCTGACCCTCGGCGCCGTCCGCCCGCCCGCAGCGGCCCCCGTACCGGCCGCTGAGCGCGCTGGGCCCGAGCTGTCGCTCCCCCTGGCCGTGCCGGCAGACCACCTGCTCCCCGGCGACGCCGTCGCGGTCTACGTCCCGGGGCGCGGGACCCCGATCGCCACGGGCGCCCGCATCGCGGGCACCTCCCAGACACCGTCCGGGGCGGCCATGGCGCGGGTCATCCTGCGCCGCAGCGATGTCGAGCCGATCCTGCGCCAGATGGGCGCCGGCGGGGCCTCACAGGGCGGTTTCGTCCTCGTGGCGGGTGGGTGAGCGACGCACGACACGCCGCTCTGGCACGGCAATCGACCCGCCGATGGTTCACAATGCAAGACGAGTGATGTGCACATACGTCACGCCCCTGTGTACCCAAACCGAAGGGAGACCCTCATGAAGGGCTTCAAGGACTTCATCATGCGCGGCAATCTCGTCGAGATCGCCGTCGGTCTGATCATCGCCACGTCGTTCGCCACCGTGGTCGCCACGTTCACCGCCGTCATCATGGCGCTGATCGCCAAGGTCCTCGGCAGCAACCCGGACTTCTCGGCCTTCAAGCCGGGTGGCATCCCCGTCGGCGCCTTCATCACCGCCGTCGTCGCATTCCTCATCCTCGCCGCCGTCGTCTACTTCGGTGTCGTCAAGCCCTACACCGCGATGCGTGAGCGCTTCGTCGCCAACGAGGAGGAGACCACCGACGAGTCCGTCGAGCTCCTCCGCGAGATCCGCGACTCCCTGCGCGCCGGTCGCGCCTGAGTCACACCGCTTCACGCCCGAAGAGGGCCGGTCACCGTCACGGTGACCGGCCCTCTTCGTCGTGATCGGGTGCTCAGGTGCGCGGGATGTCGGGAGTGGGCGGGTGGGCGCTCACTCCCAGTGCGGCGGTCGCTGCTCCCGCAGCCAGCGGTCGTGGGCGTCCTCGTCGGGACGCTCCCCCCAGCCGCGATCGGTGTCGTCACGGGTCTGCTCGGGCTTTGCCTTCGGCTTCGGCTTCGGCTTCGGCTTCGACCCAGGGGTGGCGTCCGCCGGGTCCGCCTTCGCGGAAAGGGTGAGGTCCTCCCCTTCGCCGGTCTGCCTGTCGGCTCCGGGTGTCGGGCTCACGACTCCTCCTTGGCGATGGCTTCGCGCACGGCGCGCAGGACCTGGGCCTCCTGCCGGGCCGGGTCGGCGAAGATGTCGACCGCCCACAGCCGCAGGTGTGCCCATCCGAGGTCGGTGAGGCGCTCCACGAGGATCCGGTCGCGCTGCCGGGTCGAGGCCAGACCGGCGTAGCCCGGTCCGTCGACGTCCACGGCCAGCAGCATGCGCTGGCGGTCCCGCGGGTCGGCGACCGCGATGTCGACCCGGTGCTCGCCCATGCCGACGTCGGTCGTCACCACGAGACCACCCTCCCGCAGTCGCTGGACAAAGCCGGCGAGCAGTGGGCTCAGCGGGGCCGACCCATCGGAGGTGGTCGGGGTCGGGTCGACCAGACCCGTCAGCAGGGTGCGCAGCGCCCGATGGCCGGGCAGGTTGCCCCGGTCACCGGCGAGGTCGCCCGGGTCGATGGTGGTCACCCAGATCGCCGCCCGGCGGGCCCGGGTCGCCGCGATGAGGACCAGCTCGGCGCCGGTCACGCCACTGAGGGCGCCCAGCCGCTGCACGACCCGCCCCTGGGGCGTACGGCCGAAGCCGACGGCCACGATCACGGTGTCGCGCTGCTGACGCTGCCACCGCTCGGCAGGCTTGATGACGAGGGGCTCCCGCAGCCCGGCCATGGCCTGCCCGACCTGTGGCTCGGCTTGCGCCAGCTCGGCCACGGCGTCGGCGATCCGGTCGGCGTGCAGCTGGCCGAAGGTCACGATGCCCAGGGTCCGACGCGGGTAGCGCCGCAGGTGCTCACGGACCCGCTCGAGGACCTCTGCGACCTCTGCCGTGGTGGTCTCGACGAGCCCGGTGCGCTCGTCGAGGATCCCGTGGCCCTCGACCCGCACGAGATGGACCGCGTCGTGGGGGACGGGGGCCGGCGGGTGGACCACCTCTGCAGCGGTGGTCTCGGCGCCGAGGAGGTTGTCGACCCGCGGGCGGGGATACGCGCTGTCCCGCAAGGCGATCGACGGCAGGACCCGGGAGGCCAGGTCGGCGAGCGAGCTGCGGGGGCGGGCCGGTGCCGGGACGCCTGCGTCGGCCGTCCACGTGTCGGGTGGCAGCTGACCACGGTCGCCGATGACGAGCAGCTGGTCTCCGCGGGCGATGCCCGAGAGGGTGCGCGCCAGCGTCGTGCGCGATGCGTCGTCGACGATCACCAGGTCGAAGCGCTCGTCGAGGGGCAGCACCTGACCGACGACGAAGGGAGGCATCGCCCAAGCCGGTGCGGCCGCCCGCAGCAGGCCACCCCACCGGTCGAAGGCCTGGCTCCACGCCGGCCTGGCCAGGAGGCCCTCGTGGGCCGCGGCGACCTGCCGCGCGGCAGCCCGGTGCCGGCGGCCGTCGACGTGGAAGCGCTCGCGCTGGCGGGCGGCGATGCGGGCGGCGTTGGCGCCCAGGCTCGCCCGGTCGGCCTCGACAAAGGTGCGCAGTGCCTCGTCGAGCTGCTCGCCCGTCACCTGGGCGAAGCGCTCGTCCCTGCCGGCCTCGGCGAGCACCGAGGCCCACCAGACGAAGAGCACCTCGTCGGCGGCGGACTCGGCGGGCACCCTCCGTGCGGCGAGGTCGTCGACGAGGTCGCCGAGTCCCCGTGAGCGCAGGTCGTCGAGGTCCGCGATGACCGTGGGCACGACGCGGGCACCGGCGGTGTCCTTGCCCAGGGCGTCCAGTCGAGCGGTCAGCTCTTCCCACGGGGTGTCGAGCAGGCTCGTGGCTGCAGGGTCGTCGCCGATGACCGACGCGACGTGCGTCAGGTCGGCGTAGACGCGCTCGTAGGCGGTGTGCGCCCGGTCCATGTCGGTGGGGATCCGCGGTCGTCCGCCACCGCCGGTCAGCCGCGACCAGTTGCGGCGCTGCTGGGACGCGAGCTGGAGGGCGGCGTGCAGGTCCTCGGGGGGACGGCCGGGCCGCAGGAGCCGTCGGGCATGGGCGCGCAGCCGACGCTTCTCGACCACGCCGAGCGACTCGCCCTCGGGCGAGGCGCCCTTGGGCGCCGTGGCGGCGAGGAGGTGGTCGAGCGGGGTGTCGAAGATCTCGGGGCGGAAGATCTCGACGGTGTCGCGGATCTCCTCGATGCCGGCGAGGAAGCGGCCGTGGTCCGCGGGAGTGGCGGCGCGTGGCTCGGCGATGTCGGCGAAGACCTCGCGGACCGTCGCGCGCAGCTGGGCGAGCGTGCCGTCCTTGCCGCGCAGGCGGTCGACGGCTGCCAGGACCTCGTCGACGTCGGCGTCGTCGTGCAGTCGCGCACCGGCCCAGGGCTGGTCGCTGCGGCCGGGGTGCCACGCCTTGCGGTTGGCCAGCCCGACCACCTGCGCGACGAGGGCTTCCCTCCCTTCGACATCGAGGGAGGCGAGGACCTTGCCGCTCAGCCGCACCCGCGAGCGGGGCGCCGGGCGGCGGGTGCTCAGGCCGACGATCGCGTCGTGCGCCTGGGCGATGGACACGCCCCACGGCTCGCGCGGCTCGTGCATGGCGTGGGTGTGGCCGTCGAGCAGGTGCGCAGCGGACCCGGCCCGGCGGCCGGGGTTGTCGAAGGACCGCTCGGACTCGGGCAGCCCCCGGGGCCAGCGGTCGACGACGACGGCGGGGTCGATCTCGACGGCGGGGTCGACGACGTGGATGAGCAGGTCCTCGAGCCCAGCCTCCTTGAGGTCCTCGACGACGGCCTCGATGGCCGCTGTCTTCTCGGTGAGCAGGAGCACGCTGCGGCGCTCGCCCGCCGTCTGGGCGATGACCGAGGCGACGAGGCGGGCGATGCCCGTGCCGGGAGGGGCATCGACATAGAGGTCCTCCCCCGCGGCGACCCGGTCGAGGACGGCTTGCTGGTCGGCGGTGATGTCGAGGACCGCGGTGTCGGCGACGCTGTCGGGCTCGGTCTGCGCGGGTGGCACCGGCTCGCCCGCGATCAGGGCCGCCGCGGGGCCGCGCGTGATCCGGTCGCCCAGACCGGCCAGGTCGGCGAGCGCCTCTGCCTTGCCGTAGGGGAAGGCGGCCAGCACGATCCGGGGGGTGATGTTGAGCTCGGGCAGGTCCGCGCACAGGCGCCGCAGCTCGTCGAGGATCGGCGTGGGGTTGAAGCCGCGGCCGTCTCCGCGGCCGAGGTCGGCGAGGGCTTCGCCGTCGATGTCACGGTGCAGGGCCCGACGCAGATAGGTCAGGAGGGCCGGGTTGATCTCGACGCGGTGGGCCAGGTCGAGGGCGAAGTCGGGCCCCGGCCGCAGTCGCCGCAGCGTCGCTCGACGCAGGACGACGGGCGCCAGTGGCCGCTCGTCCTCACCCGGCACCTGCCAGGAGGCGGACCCCATGGCGAGGAACCCCGTGTGGACCCCGTGCTCCTCGGCGATCCGCTCGACGTGCTCGGTCAGCTCGGCCGCCCGGCGCTGGGCGCGCAGCAGGGCGCCGGGCTCCCGCACGAGGTCGGAGAGGCGAGCGTCCCTGCCGGACAACAGCATTGCCACGCCACCGGGGTGGGCCGTCGTGAGGTCGACGACGTGCGGGTCGCGGGCCGGCCACAGCAGGGTGTTGGGGCCCCCGAGCTCCATGAGCTCGCGGCGCAGCCGCGAGACGTCAGCCGACACCGGGGCAGGGGTGGTCGACGGGGTGCTCACCGGGCAACGCTAACAACCGCGGCGCCTCCCGAGCGGGACCAGCAGCCCGACGAGCAGGGCCGTGCCGCCGGCGAGCAGGCCCAGGGCCTGGTATCCCCACCATCCGACGATGAGTCCCGCGAGGGCTCCGCCCCCGCCCCCGGCCAGGCCCATCGCCACGTCGGCGAGGCCTTGGGCTGCGGGACGTTGGCGAAGGGGGATTGCCGCCGTCAGGAGGGTCGACCCGGCGATGAGGGTGCAGGACCAGCCGAGACCGAGCACGAAAAGGGCCGCGGTGAGGGCGAGCGACTGCCCCTCACGGGAGGATGCCGCCAGGAGGCTGGCGGTGAGCAGGAGGAGCGAGCCGGCCCCGATGACGGACCGGGCGCCCCAGCGGTCGACGGCCCAGCCGGTGACGGGCGAGAAGGCGTACATGCCCACGACGTGGAGGGAGATGACCAGCCCGATGACCTCGAGGGTCGCGTCCCCGTGCCGCATGTGGATGGGGGTCATGATCATCACCGAGACCATGACGGTGTGGCCCAGAGCCATGGCCAGCACGCCGGTGAGCGCGTCGGGCCGCGTGTGGATGGCCGCCCATCCCGTGGCCGGTGGGGCGTGGTCCTCCCCCGGCTCGACGTGCTCGACCTGCAGGGCCCTGGCCGTGAGGAGCGGGTCGGGGCGCAGGGCGAGCGTCAGGACGAGCCCGGCCAGGAGGATGCCCACCAGCGAGAGGACATAGGGGCCGACGAGGACCGGCAGGTGCAGCTGCTGGGCCACCCAGCGACCCGGCCCAGTCAGGTTGGGCCCGGCGACCGCCCCGATCGTGGTGGCCCAGACGACGATCGACAGGTGGCGGCCCTTGTGCACGTCGTCCGCGAGGTCGGTCGCCGCGAAGCGCGCCTGCGAGTTGGCCGCGGTCGCCCCACCGAAGAGAAGGAATCCCAGGAGCAGCAGGGCGAAGGAGCCGACCACCGCCGCCCCCACGATGAGCAGGCCGCCGGCGATGGCCATGGCGTACCCGGTGACGAGCCCGGGACGCCTCCCCTTCGCCGCCATGATCCGGGCGATGACGATCGCTGCCAGCGCACCGCCGAGGGTCTGCGCCGTGCCACCCAACCCGGCCCAGGCCTCGCTGCCCGACACGTCCGCCGCGAGCAGCGCACCCACGGCAGCGCCCGCGCTCACGCCGACACCCCCGAGGACCTGGGACCCGGCGAGCGTCGCGATGGTGCGCCGCTGCAGGGCGTGGGTGCTCACCGAAGGGAGTATGACGCGTACCCTGTCCTTCGGCGCATCGCGCCTCTGGTGAGAGCCAGGGTGCCCGTGCCAGGCCCTCGTAGCTCAGGGGAAGAGCACTTCTCTCCTAAAGAAGGTGTCGCTGGTTCGAATCCAGCCGGGGGCACTCGTCGTTGACGCGTGTCAGGCCAGTGATTTTGCGCTGATCGCCGAACCCATCGGCGGCTGGCCCGTACTGGCGCTGGACCGCGCGCGCTAGGCGGCAAACATGCTCGCGAGGTGGGTCTCCAAGGGAGACCACATCAGATCGGGAACCAGAGCTGGAGCCGACCGAGGCCGTGGCGGATGTGGTCGCCCGTGACCCAGCAGGGGCGGCGCCGTGCAGATGTACTCGCTACCCGTCGGGGTGGTCAGGGTGACTTCGTGGGGGCCGCCGCCAGGATCCAAGCCCGTCGAGGTGACCTCGGCCCGCCAACCCGGGGCCTCCTTGACCAGATTGTGTCCCTGGCAGTCACTCATCGCGTTCGCCGCCGACGTCTCACCACCACGGGCGTGACCCCTGACGTGGTCGATGTCGCGGATCGGCGCCCCACAGAAAGGAACCCGGCAGGTGGCATCCCGCAGCTCGACCAGCTGCCGCAGTACCCCGCTGAAGAGTCTCCGCTTGGAGTCCATCGCGACCAGGTCGTTGCCGCCCGGGGCGGTCCACAACCGGCGCAACCACGTCGCGGTCCCCGCGTCGCACAGACGCAGCAAGTGCTCCCGGGCCATCTCCCCGGGCATCGCGCCCCACCCCGGGACCTCGACCTCATCCCGATCACCAGCACCGGTGGCGCCAGTGCGGAAGAACACCGAACCAGCATCGCCACTCGCACCGGAGCCTTCGCCGGTGCGCACGATCGCTTCCTCACGCATCACCAGACCCACCTCGACCGGCTGCACCTGCCCCTCGCACCGACCGGACAACAGCTCCAGAGCCGTGTCGGCCATCCACGCGCCCCGACCCCGCTCATCGGCGGCTCGTGCCGCATCAACTTCAGGGTCACCGGTGGCGACATACTTGCCTTGCTCCGCCTTCTTCAACGCCGCAAACGCCCCCACGACATCCGCCAGCGGACCCAGGATGCTCAACCACGCCATCCCATCCGCCGCAGGCCGCACACTCACATTCCTGGAGGCGACCGCCTTGCGGCGCCGCCGCACCAGAGCCTCCGCGTCCAGGTCCGCACTCGCCCGATGCGCCGCCGCAGCCAGCTCCTTGTCACTGACCGTGGTCAGGCACCCCGCCAACCTGCGGTCGGCCTCGACCCGGTCCTCGTGCGACAGGCACGCGGTCTCACGGGTCACGATCGTCGCCCGCCACTCACTCAGCTCACCAGCGGTCAACGCCGCCATCGTGTACGGCAGGTCGTGCACCAAGCTCTTCGCCAACCCCACGTGCCGATCCGCCTGACCCGGCGAACACCGCCGAGCAAGAGCCAGCTCCGCCCGCGCCCCACGCCGACGACACGATGCCTCCCGCGCCGAGACCACACCATCAGCACGGTCCTGCGCCACCCTCGCGTCACGGTCCTCGACAAACATCGCGGTCGCGCGGGCCTGCAACGCGGCAGCCGCCCCCTTCGTCGCCTCGCACACCGTCACGACCTGCAGCAGCTCAGCCTCCGACAAACCCTCGGCACGAGCACCGCTCAACACCTCAAGAGCAGCAGCAAGACGATCAGGCAGCGCGTCCCCGACCATCGACTCACCCACTGTGGTGTCAGTCCCCTGATCGGTCATCGCGCCTCCCTTCGCTACATCCAGACTAGTACATACGTTCGAACAAGAGAAGAGGGTGAGCCCGAGAATGTGGACGATCTGGCTCCCCTCGAGACGGCCGCGGGGCGGCCTCCTCGGGGAACGTGGGAAGCCCGGGGGCGACCTCGACGGGGAGTGCGCGAAGCCAACCGTTAAACTGACAACCCGTCCCCGGACCCCTCGAGAGGCCCTCGTGACCCTGCTGCTGCTCGCCCACTTCGTGGCAGCAGCAGTCGCGCCCGCTCTCGCCCGGATCCTCCACCGGCGCTCCTTCCTCGTCCTCGCCCTCGTGCCGGCGGTCACCTTCGCCTGGCTCCTCGCGCAGACCAGCCGCGTCACCGACGGCCACGCCGTCGTCGAGCAGATCAGCTGGGTGCCGCAGCTCGGGATGGACTTCGACCTGCGGCTCGGGACGCTCCAGTGGCTCCTCGGCCTGCTCGTCAGCGGCGTCGGCGCCCTCGCGCTCGTCTACTGCGCCTGGTACTTCAAGCCCGACGACCCCAGCCTGTGGCGCTTCACGGGCGTCTTCACCGCCTTCGCCGGCGCGATGTTCGGGCTCGTCATCGCCGACAACCTCATGGCGCTCTACGTCTTCTGGGAGCTGACGACAGTCTTCTCCTACACGCTCATCGGGCACAACCCGGTGCGCTCGGCCAACCGTCGCTCGGCGACCCAGGCCCTGCTCGTCACCACCTTCGGCGGGCTGGCGATGCTCGTCGGCACGATCGTCCTCGGCGAGACCTCGAGCTACACGATCAGCGAGATGCTCGCCGACCCGCCGCCCGCCGGGACCCTGACGACCATCGCCGTCCTGCTCGTCCTGATCGGGGCGCTGACCAAGTCGGCACAGGTCCCCTTCCACTTCTGGCTGCCGGGCGCCATGGCCGCACCGACCCCGGTCAGCGCCTACCTGCACGCCGCGTCGATGGTCAAGGCCGGCATCTACGTCGTCCTCCTGCTCGCCCCCGTCTTCGCCGACACCCCCGGGTGGAAGCCCCTGACCATCGGCCTGGGCCTGTGGACGATGGTGCTCGGCGGGTGGCGGGCGCTGCGCCAGGACGACATCAAGCTCCTCCTCGCCTACGGAACCGTCAGCCAGCTCGGCATGATGACCGCCCTCGCCGGCATCGGCACCAAGGCCGCCGGTCTGGCCGCCTTCGCCCTCGTCCTCTCGCACGCCCTCTTCAAGTCGGTCCTCTTCTTCACCGTCGGCATCATCGACAAGGGGACCGGCACCCGCGACCTGACCCAGCTGCACGGCCTGGCCCGGCGGCTCCCCCTCCTCACCGCCGTCGCCGTCGTCTCGGCGGCCTCGATGGCCGGCCTGCCGCCGCTCATCGGCTTCGTCGCCAAGGAGTCGGCCCTCACCGCAGCCCTCGACGCCACCCACGGCGCGATCCCCGGCATCACCGGGTGGCTCGTCGTCGCCGGCCTCGTCGCCGGGTCCACGCTCACGGTCGCCTACTCCGCCCGCTTCGTCTGGGGTGCCTTCGCCACGAAGGGGGGACCCGGCACCTCCCCGAGACCCACCCCCTTCGCCGCACCGTCCGCACTGCTCATCGCTCCCGTGCTCCTCGCCACCGTCACCCTCGTCGGCGGCTTCCTCGGCGGCACCTGGAGCGACGTCTTCGAGCCGTACGCGCGCACCCTCACCGGCCCCGAGCCCGAGCAGCTCGCGCTGTGGCACGGACTCACCCCCACCCTCGGCCTGACGGCCCTGGCGATCACCGCCGGCCTCCTCCTCTTCGCTGCGCGGGCCCCCTTCGCCCGCCTGCAGGCCGCGCTGCCGCAGGTGGTCGACGCCGAGCGGGTCTACCAGCGCTTCATGCGCGCCCTCGACCGCTTCGCCGTCGAGGTCACCGCACTGTCGCAGGGCGGCTCGCTGCCGACCTACCTCGGGACGATCTTCATCATCGTGCTGGTGCTGCCCGGCGCCGTGGCGGCCACCGCGCTGCCCGGGACGCAGGTGCGGCTGTGGGACTCCCTCGCGCAGGCCGTCGTGGGGCTCTTCGTCATCGTGGCTGCGGTCCTGGCGGTCAGGTCGCGCAACCGGCTGCAGTCGGTGATGTTCGTCGGGACCACCGGCTACGGCCTCGCGCTGCTCTTCCTGCTCCACGGCGCCCCCGACCTCGCCCTCACCCAGGTCCTCGTCGAGACCTTCAGCCTCGTCCTCTTCGTCCTCGTGCTGCGCAAGCTGCCCGAGCGGTTCCGCCGGCGCCCGCTGGCCGAGCGCCGCTCGTTGCGGCGCTCGTGGCGGCTGGCGCTCGCCGGGTCCATGGGGCTGGCCATCTCGACGATCACCGTCGTCGCCGCCAATGCACGCGTCCACGAGCCGATCTCCAAGGCCTTCCCCGAGGCGGCCTACGCCTTCGGCCACGGCAAGAACATCGTCAACGTCACCCTCGTCGACATCCGCGCCTGGGACACGCTCGGCGAGATCTCCGTCCTCGTCGCGGCGGCCACCGGAATCGCCAGCCTCGTCTTCGTGCGCACGCAGGACGTCGAGCGCTCGTGGACGCGGCGTCGTAGCCAGGGCGAGGTCATCGCCTCCGTGCCACGCGAGCGACGCTCGGTCATCCTCGAGACCGCCACCCGCCTCGTCTTCCACGTGATGATCCTGCTCTCGCTCTACCTGCTCCTCGCCGGGCACAACCAGGTCGGCGGCGGCTTCGCCGGAGGCCTCGTCCTCGGTCTCGCGCTGCTCGTGCGGTACCTCGCCGGAGGGCGCGCCGAGCTCGACTTCGCCGCACCGGTCAGCGCCGGTCTCGTCCTCGGCGCCGGCCTCGCGGTCTCGGCGATCTCCGCGCTCGCCCCGCTCGCCTTCGGCGGCACCGTCCTGCAGTCCGCGGTCGTCGAGCTCGACCTGCCGATCTGGGGCCAGGTCAAGATCGTCACGGCCCTGCTCTTCGACATCGGCGTCTACCTCATCGTCGTCGGGCTGGCCCTGGACGTCGTGCGCTCCCTCGGCTCCGGCATCGACAAGCAGGCCGAGGAGGAGGAGCTCACCGCATGAACCCCAACGCCATCGCCCCCAGCCTCACCCTCGTCGTCGTCGCCGGATTCCTCATCGCGAGCGGCGTCTACCTCCTGCTCGAGCGGGCCCTGACCCGACTGCTCCTGGGGATCGTCCTCGCCAGCAACGGCGTGGCCACGCTCTACCTCGTCGTCTCCGGACCGGCGAAGGGAGCGCCCTTCGTCGGTGCCCGCCCCTCGTCCGAGATGAGCGACCCACTCCCGCAGGCGATGGTGCTCACCGCGATCGTCATCGCGCTGGCCTCCGTGGCCTTCGTGCTCTCGCTCGCCTACCGCCAGTGGCGCATCACCGGCAGCGACGACGTCCCGGACGACGCCGAGGACGACCTGATCAAGCGCCTCGCGGAACGCGACGAGGTCTCGAGCACCTACGACCCGGACACCCAGTCCACCACCACCGCAGACGAGGAGGACGCGACCGCATGACGATGGCCAACCTCCTCCCCCTTCCCGTCCTGCTACCGCTGCTCGGGGCCGCGCTCACCCTCGTCGCGCGCCGCAGGCCCCGCACCCAGGTCGCCATCAGCCTCCTGGTGCTCGCCGCGAGCCTCGGCGTCGCGATCGCCCTGATGTGGGGCACCCACGACCAGGGGCCCATCGTCCTGTGGCTCGGCGCGTGGACCGAGCCGCTGGGCATCGCCCTCGTCGCCGACCGGCTGTCCGCGCTCATGCTGCTGATCAGCAGCTTCGTCATCCTCGTCGTGCTCGTCTTCGCCATCGGTCAGGGCGTCGCCGACGGCGACGAGGACTCACCGCTGTCGATCTACTTCCCGACCTATCTCGTGCTGTCGGCGGGCGTGTCCAACGCCTTCCTCGCCGGCGACCTCTTCAACCTCTTCGTCAGCTTCGAGATGCTGCTCTTCGCGTCCTTCGTGCTGCTCACCCTCGGCGGCAGCGGCTCCCGGATCCGCGCCGGGACGACCTACGTCATCGTCTCGATGGTCTCCTCCTTCCTCTTCCTCGTCGCCATCGCCGGGATCTACGCGGCGGCCGGCACGGTCAACATGGCCCAGCTGTCGCTGCGCCTGCCCGACATCGACCCGACCGTCAGCCTGGCCCTGCAGTTGATGCTCCTCACCGTCTTCGGCATCAAGGCCGCCGTCTTCCCGATGTCCGCGTGGCTGCCCGACAGCTACCCCTCGGCGCCCGTCCCGGTGTCGGCCGTCTTCGCCGGCCTGCTCACCAAGGTGGGCGTCTACGCGATCGTGCGCACCCAGTTCCTGCTCTTCCCCGAGTCGCCCCTGCACACGCTGCTCATGATCGCCGGGCTGCTGACGATGCTCGTCGGCATCCTCGGTGCGGTCGCCCAGCCGGGCATCAAGCGGATGCTCTCCTTCACCCTCGTCAGCCACATCGGCTACATGCTCTTCGGTATCGGGGTGGCCAGCGGGCTGGGGCTGTCCGCGGCGATCTTCTACATCGCGCACCACATCATCGTGCAGACCGCGCTCTTCCTCATCTCCGGACTCATCGAGCGGGTCGGCGGGTCGACGGTCATCAACCGCCTCGGCGGGCTCGCGGCCACGTCCCCGGTGCTGGCGATCCTCTTCTTCGTGCCGGCCATGAACCTCGCAGGCATCCCTCCCTTCTCCGGCTTCGTCGGCAAGGTGGGGCTGGTGCAGGCGGGTGTCGCCGACGGGGGCGCGGTGGCCTGGACGCTCGTCGTCGGGTCGGTCGTCACCTCGCTCCTCACCCTCTACGCGGTGGCCAAGACCTGGAGCTTCGCCTTCTGGCGGCCCCGCGCAGAGGAGGGCGCCGACCAGACCTTCGAGATCCCGACGCTCACCCCGAGCTTCGGGCGGCTGAGCGACGCCATCGGTGCGGTCGTCGCGCACGAGCGGCCGTCGACACCCATCTCACCCCCGGCGCCCTCGCGCCAGGTCGACCGCCCCATGCCCCCGCTCATGCTCGGCGCCGCCAGCGCGGTGGTCGTCTTCAGCATGGGGCTGTCCGTCTTCGCCGGGCCGCTCTTCACCTACACCGACGCCGCAGCGCGCCAGATGATCACCCGTGACGCCTACGTCGAGGCCGTGCTGCCCCAGGAGGTGCCGTGATGGACGCCGAGCACGTCGCCACCACCGGACGTCGCGGCGGCTGGCAGCCACGCGCGATCATCGCCCTGGCGGTCGTGTGGGTCCTGCTGTGGGACAAGGTCTCCCTCGGCAATGTCGTCAACGGCCTGATCATCGGTGCCGTCGTCACCCAGATCTTCCCGCTGCCGTCCATCGAGTACTTCGGTCGCATCCACCCGTGGCGCCTCGTCGTGCTCGTCGCGCGCTTCCTCGTCGACCTCGTCGTCGCGGCCGTGCAGATCGTCATCTCCACGCTGAGCCCCCGCCCTTCGCTCGGGGGATCGATCGTCGAGGTGCAGCTGCGCACCCGCTCGGAGTTCTACATGACGATCGTGTCGGCCCTCGTCTCGCTCGTCCCCGGGTCGATCGTCGTCGAGGCCCGTCGGCGGGCCGGCATCCTCTACGTCCACGGCTTTCACGTGACCTCGCCGGAGGGCCTGGAGGAGCTGCGGCAGGACGTCCTCGACGTCGAGACCCGCGTCGTGCGGGCCATCGGCACCGACGAGGAGATCACCCTGTGCACGCAGGGCCCGACGGCCCCGGGTCGAGCGGCCCAGGAGACGGAGGAGGCATGAGCATCATCCTGGCCATCTCCCTGGGCCTGCTCATAGCGGCGGCCGCCCTGGTGCTCGTGCGCGTCAACCTCGGCCCGACCAACCTCGACCGCGCGCTGAGCCTCGATGTCCTGATCGTCATCATCACCGGCATCATCGCCACGCAGATCCTGCGCACCGACGACGTGGGCGCGCTGCCGATCATGGTCGTCTTCAGCCTGACCGGCTTCGTCGGCTCCGTGTCCGTCGCCAGATTCATGGCGCGCAAGGAGGACGAGTCATGACCTGGCAGGAGGCCTGCGACCTGGCCGGCGCGATCAGCATCCTCCTCGGGGCGGTGCTCGCCCTCGTGGGTGCCATCGGGTTGGTGCGGCTGCCCGACATCTTCGCCCGCATGCACGCGGCGACCAAGCCGCAGACGCTGGGGCTGCTGCTGATCCTCGTCGGGCTCGCCCTCAACGTGCGCACCTGGGCCTCGGTCGCGACCCTGCTCATCGTGGTGGGCGCCCAGGCCCTCACCGCACCGGTGACGGCGCACATCCTCGGCCGCGCCGGGTACCGCACCGGCATCTCCGAGGACGACCTGCTGCACCACGACGAGCTCGGCGAGGCCTACCGGCGGATGGAGCAGGACGAGGGCAGCGCGCCGTAGCCGCACTCACCGCACGACGACCCGCGACGTGCCGACCCACGACCTGACGAAGGGGGCGAAGGGAGAGTGACTCCCTTCGCCCCCTTGGTCACGGGGTGAGCTGCGCTCAGACGCGGCCGTAGCCGGAGACGCCGTCGAAGACCGGGCGGATGCTGACGCTCGAGCCCGTGCGGGGAGAGTCGATCATCATGCCGTCGCCGAGGTAGATGCCCATGTGGTAGGCCGGCGAACCGAAGAAGACGAGGTCACCGGGCTGCGGGTCGGAGACCGGGGTGGCCATGGCCTGCTGGGCGGTCGTGACGCGCGGCAGGGACTTGCCCGCCTTGGCGAAGACGTACTGGGTGAAGCCCGAGCAGTCGAAGCCGGCCGGCGTGGAGCCGCCGTAGACGTAGGGGGTGCCGATGTACTGCTTGGCGATCGCGATGACGCCGCCGGCGTTGGAGGAGGGAGCCGGGGCCGGCTCGGCCTTCTTCGGGGCCGGCGCCGGGGCGGCGGCCGGGGCCGGAGCGGCGGCGGGGGCCTGACGCTCCTGCGAGCGGCTCGCCGTGCTGCTCTGCGTGCGCTCGGGTGCAGCGGGGGCAGCCTGCTCCTGCTGGGCCTGCTGGGCGGCCTCCTGCTCGCGCTGGCGCTCAGCGGCGGCGGCCTCCTGGCGGGCCTGCTCGCGCTCGGCGCGGGCACGCAGCTGCGCGGGGGTCGGGCCGGTCGGCTTGGCGACGGGCGTGACCTCGAGCTTTCCGAAGGCGGTGACCGCCTGGGTGGACGAGGAGGTGGCGCTGGGTGCGGTGACCGCTGCGGCCTGCGACGTGGCCTGGACCGGGGCGGAGTCCACGACGGTGGCGGAGTCGGCGGCCTGCGCGGGGACGGCGATCGCAGCGATCAGGCCACCCGAGGCGGCGAAGACGGCGGTGCCCTTGGCGATCGGGGTGCCGGCGTGGCTGACGATCTGCCCGATCTCGGACACGGGGTTGTAGCGACCAGCGGCGCGGTGGCGCCCGATGTTGTGAGACAAGGTGTTGACCTCTATCCGGCTTGCGGGGTGAGCTGTCGGGTTCGGGCCAGAGGTGCGGCCCGGTCCTACGGCGCCGGATCGACCTTGCGGTCCGATGCGCTGAAGGACTTAACCCCAAGGAGCATCCGCGATGCCCCATGAGTGGGTCCCCCGCTCCTGCCATGCGGTGTTCGTGCAGATCCGTCCGGTGCGGTGGCAGGACTCAGCGTCCGCGAGACGAGTCCGCCCAGGGGAGGCGGACCCGACAGACCGTACCTGCAGATCGGCCCAATGTCACGTTCAGGTCACGGCGGGTCAGGAAGGGAGGATCTCGACGAAGACGTGCTCGGCCACGTCGCCGGGCAAGGAGACGGCGTCCCCCGGCTGGGCGCCGACCCTCGCGACGACGACCCGGTCCTGGTCGGCCGAGATGGTGACGACCTCGCCGGGGCGCAGCCGGGCCTCGGTCAGCAGGGCGAGCGCCTCGTGGTCCACCTGCGCGGTCTCGCCGATGCGTCGCACGCGGTACTGCCCGCCCTGGGAGCCGGCTGCGACGATCTCGGTCAGGCTCTGCAGGCCCTCGAGGTAGTCGGCGGTGGCCTCCTCGCCGGCAAGCAGCTCGTCGAGGCCGGGGATCGGGGTGCCGTAGGGCGACTCACGGTGCTCGGGGAGCATCGACAGGATCTTGCGCTCGACCCGCTCGCTCATGACGTGCTCCCACCGGCAGGCCTCCTCGTGGACGTGCTCCCACTCCAGGCCGATGACGTCCGCGAGCAGCCGCTCGGCGAGCCGGTGCTTGCGCATGACGCGGGTCGCGAGCAGGCGCCCCGTGTCGGAGAGCACGAGCTGGCGGTCCCCACCGAGGCTGACGAGACCGTCGCGCTCCATGCGGGCGATGGTCTGCGAGACGGTCGGCCCCGAGTGGCCCAGTCGCTCCGCGATCCGGGCACGCATCGGAGGAATGTCCTCCTCCTCGAGCTCGAAGATCGTGCGGAGGTACATCTCGGTGGTGTCGATGAGGTCCTTCACGAGCCCCATCATGCCTTGCCCGGCACCGACCGGACAGCCGTCGTCAGCGCGCGAGGCGCTCCCGGTCGGCCCGGGCCATCCACCCGCTCGTCCACGCCAGCCCGCCCAGGCCGAGGACCCCCAGCGTCACGGCCGCCACCGGCAGCGACGCCACTGCCGTGACGGCGCTCAGGCCCAGCGTCCCGGAGGCATGACCGACCTCGCCCGTGAGCCGCCAGGCGCCGAGGAACTGCGCCCGGTCCGCGGCTGGTGCGTTGTCGGCCCCGAGCGTCATCACGATGCCCGAGCCCAGCCCGTTGCCCAGCGCCATGAAGAGGGCGACCGCGAGCAGCTCTCCCTTCGAGTCGGCCCACGGCAGGACGAGGAAGGAGGCGGAGACGACCACGAGGAGGGCCGCCACGACCCACAACCGGCCGAGCCGGTCCATCATCCAGCCGCCCGGGTAGACGAGGAAGAGCTCGGCGACCCCGGCCGCGGCGAAGATCTGCGAGGAGTCGACGCCGTCGAGACCGATGTGCAGCGCCCACAGCGGCAGGATCGCCAGGCGCGCGGAGCGCAGCGCCGAGATCACCGTGACCCCCACCCCCTGGGTGAGCAGGAGACGCGCGTGCCGACGGATGACGCGGAAGATCCCCGTGCGCGGTTGGCCCGCCCGGGCCCGCTCGTGGTCGGCCGTGAGGTCGGGCGCGGTGAGCACGGTGAGGGCCGACCCGAGGGCCAGGAGCGCGGCGACGCCGTAGGCACCCTGCAGGCCGAAGGGAGCGATGGCCAGCGCCCCGACGACCGGCCCGAGGAGCAGCCCCGCGCGCATGGCACCTCCGAGCAGGGACATGCCGCGCGCGAGCAGGTGCTGCGGCAGCACGTCGATCATGTAGCCCTGCCGGGCGAGGAAGAAGGCCGACGTGGCCAGCCCGCTGACGAGCAGCGCCGCGCCCATGAGCCACAACGAGGGGGCCCACCCGGCCACCGCGAGCGCGGCGACGTCGAGCAGCCCGGCCCGGATGAGCGTGGCGCGCTCCCCGATGCGCGCCACGAGGGCACCCGCGGGCAGGACGCCGAGAAGCTGCCCGACCCCGGTGAGCGCGACGACGAAGGCGGCCATGCCCAGGCTCGCGCCCAGCTCGTCGGCCCGCAGGGCCGCGATCGGCACCACGGCGCCGGCGGCCGACGCCGACAGCAGGGTCGGACCGTAGGCGGGGACGACGATGCGCCGCCAGCCGAAGTCCTCGCCCGAGCTCATCCCCGTGTCCTCTCCTCGGAGCGCATCGCTAGGTTGGGGTGGTGCACACCACAGCCGAGACGACGACCGTCTCCCCACGCCATGCCGGACCTCCGGGGTGCGGCAACGGCGGCTGGGTCAGCGGCCTGCTCACCGAGCGTCTCGACGACCTCGTCCCCGCGGAGGGGGACCTGACCTCGGCGACGGTACGCCTCAGCGCCCCGACGCCGCTCGGCCGTCCGCTGCAGTGGGAGGTCGACGGCTCGGTCGCCGACGGTCCTGACCTCTCCCTCCACCTGCTCGACGGGGAGACGCTGCTCGGGACGGCCCGTCGGGTCCCTTTGCCCGAGCTCACGATCCCCGCACCGGTCACCCTCGAGGACGCCCGTGCGGCAGCGGCCGGCTTCGACGCGAGCAACCACCCCTATCCCGGGTGCTTCGTCTGCGGGCCCGACAACGACGCCGGCCTGCACGTCTACGCCAGCCCCGTCGCCGGACGCGACGACGTCCTCGCCGCACCCGTGACCCTCACCGAGGAGGGCCTGCCCTCGGTCCTCGCGGCGCTGGACTGCCCGGGCGCCTTCACCGTCGGCTTCGGCGAGGACGCGCTGCTGCTCGGCACCTTCACCTCCACCGTCCACGCCCCCGTCCCGGTCGGGCGCGAGCTCGTCGTCCTGGCCTGGGCCGCCGGGCGAGAGGGCCGCAAGCGATGGTCCGGCACGGCCCTCCTCGACGGCGAGCGCCTGCTCGCCAGCGCCGCCGCGACCTGGATCGCTGTCGGCCGCGACACCATCCCCGGCACCGCCCCCGCAGCCCAGCCACAGGAGAGCCCATGACCCGCCCCCTCGCCCTCGTCACCGGCGCCAGCTCCGGCATCGGCGCCGCCACCGCCCGCGCGCTCGCGGCCGCCGGCCACGAGGTCATCTGCGCCGCCCGCCGCACCGACCGCATCGTCGATCTCGCCGCCAAGATCGACGGACGGGCGGTCACCTGCGATGTCACCGACGCCGACTCGGTGGCCGAGCTCGCGGCCGAGGTCGGCGACCAGCTCGCGGTGCTCGTCAACAACGCCGGCGGCGCCTACGGTCTCGACCCCGTCGCCACCGGTGACATCGAGGACTGGCGCACCATGTACGAGGTCAACGTCATCGGGACCCTCCGCGTGACGCAGGCTCTGCTCCCTTCGCTCGTCGCGGGTGAGGGGATCATCGTCAACGTCGGCTCCACGGCGGGACGCACCTCCTACGAGGGCGGCGCCGGCTACACGGCCGCCAAGCACGCGCTGGCGACGATGACCGAGACGATGCGCCTGGAGCTCGTCGACCAGCCGGTGCGGATCACCGAGATCGCCCCCGGGATGGTGCACACCGAGGGCTTCTCCCTCACCCGCTTCAAGGGCGACAGCGAGCGCGCTGACAAGGTCTACGCCGGCGTCGCCGAGCCCCTCGTCGCCGACGACATCGCCGACGCCATCACGTGGATGGCCACCCGGCCGCCGCACGTCAACGTCGACCTGCTCGTCATCAAGCCACGAGCCCAGGCCGCCGCCCACAAGGTCCACAGGGAGTCCTGATGCTGCCCACCCCCAGCATGCCCGAGTCCGTCTTCACCTACGCGGCGCCGAAGCTGAAGTTCGGTCCCGGCGCCATCAGCGAGATCGGCCACGACGTCGCCGGGCTCGGCGCCCGCAGCGCCCTCGTCGTCACCGACCCCCGCCTGATGGCGACCGGGCACCCCGAGCGGGTCGCCGACGCACTCCGGTCCGCCGGGCTGCGTGTCGAGATCCACGACTCCGCCGCCGTCGAGCCCAGTGACGCCTCGCTGGCCGCGGCCGTGGAGCGGGCGAAGGGGGTGGCCCCCGTCGACGCCGTCGTCGCCGTCGGTGGTGGGTCGAGCATCGACACCGCCAAGGCCGTCTCCCTGCTCCTCACCAACCCCGGCGAGCTCATGGACTACGTCAACGCCCCCGTCGGTGGCGGGCGCGCACCCGAGCACCCGGTCCTGCCGGTCATCGCCGTGCCCACGACCACCGGCACCGGCAGCGAGTCGACGACCATCTGCGTCCTCGACGTGCTCGAGGCCAAGGTCAAGACCGGCATCAGCCACGAGCGGCTGCGCCCCGTGCTCGCCGTCGTCGATCCCGAGCTCACCGCGACCCAGCCTCCCGGCGTCACGGCGTCGGCGGGCATGGACATCCTCTGCCACGCCCTCGAGTCCTGGACCGCGCGGACCTACACGACCTACGAGCACAAGACGCCGGAGCAGCGGGTCCCGTACTGCGGCGCCAACCCGATCGCCGACATGTACGCCGAGCGCGCGATGCGTCTGCTCGCCGGGGCCTTCCGTCGCGCCGTCGCCGGCGACGAGGCCGCCCGCACCGACATGGCTCTCGCGGCGACCTTCGCCGGGATGGGCTTCGGCAACGCCGGGGTCCATGTGCCGCACGCCAACGCCTACCCCGTCGCGGGCCGCGTGCACGACCTCGGCTCCGGCTTCCGCCCCGACGGGTACGACGCGAGCGAGGCGATGGTCCCGCACGGCATGGCCGTCGCCTCGACCGCTCCGGCGGCCTTCGCGATGACCTTCGAGGCCGACCCGCAGCGCCACCTCGCCGCGGCTAGCTGGCTCGACCCGCAGGGCCTGGACGCCGACGTGGCCGAGCCCGAGCGGCTCTCGGCCGTCCTGCGCCGCCTCATGCGCGACATCGGCCAGCCCTCCGGCCTCGCCGAGATCGGCTACACGGACGCCGACGTCGACGGGATCGTCAGCGGCACCATGCAGCAGCAGCGGCTGCTCGCCACCGCCCCCCGCGAGGTCACCGAGGAGGACATCGCCGGGGTCGTCCGGGCGTCCATGCACCACTGGTGACGGGCGGCGCCCGCCCGTCCTGCCCGTGTCAGGGCTGCAGTCGCTCGACCTTCCAGGCGGCGGGGTCGTCCAGGCCGCCGTCCGCGACGCGCGTCCAGCGGAAGCGGTCGTGCAGGCGGTTGCTGCGGCCGGCCCAGGCCTCGACCTCATCGCACGCGATGCGCCAACCACCGAAGTCATCGGGGCGAGGCACGTCCTGGCCCTCGTAGCGGGCCTCGACCTCGGCCCATGCCTGCTCCAGCGGCGCACGGCCCTCGACGGGCTGCGACTGGCGCGAGACCCAGGCGCTCAGCTGTGAGCCTCGCGGGCGGTCGGCGAAGTAGGTGTCGAGCTGCGCGTCATCGATGCGCTCGGCCCGGCCGCGGAATCGGATCGCGCGAAACATCGCCGGCCAGGTCAGCGTGGCCGCGACGAAGGGAGTGGCCTCCAGCTGGCGGCTCTTGGCCGACTCGAGGCTGGTGACGAAGCCCGGCCCGACCGGGTCGAGGAATCGCATGAGCACCGTGCGGACATCGGGCCGGCCCTGCGCGTCGACGGTCGCGACCGCGAAGGACATCGGCTCGGGCACGTCGCCACGCTCGACCTGCCGGGCTCGTGCGGTGTCGACCCACGACGAGATCAGGCCGAAGGGAGCGCCCGGCACCTCCCCTTCGTCCAACCCCTCCCCGGCGTAGTCCACGTGGTCCGGTCGCGGGGGCGTGCGGGGGATGATCCCGTCCGGCGAAGCGCTCATGGCGCCAGACTACGGCCGTCGCCCCACCACCCCGGACTGGCCGGTAGCCTGCCCGGGACCATCATTCCGGCCCGCCCCTTCCTGGAGTTTCGCATGCGCCCTGCCGCTCCGCGGCACGACCGCCGCCAGCGCACCTCGTGGCGCGATCTCGTCAGCACGGACCTGGATCAGATGGGCACCTCCTACCGGCCGGCCATCGATGGCTACCGCGGGCTTTTCATCATCTTGGTCATGCTTTACCACTTCGGGGTCACCGAACTGGCCGGCGGCTGGGTGGGGATCAACCATTTCTTCACCTTTTCCGGCTTCCTCATCGGCGGGATCCTCATCAAGGAGTGGCAGCGCCGCGGCCGCATCGACGCCGTCCGCTTCTACCTACGCCGAGCTCGGCGGATCGTGCCTGCGATGGTGCTGCTCGTCACCGCCGTCCTCGCCCACACCTTGCTCGTCGACTCCGGCGATCGCCCGCAGACGGCTGGTGACGCGTTCGCCACCATCACCTTCTGGCAGAACTGGCGCCTGGTCTCCCGCGATGACCAATACTTCGACCTCCTCGTCGAGCCCAGCCCCCTGCGGCACGTGTGGACCCTCGGGGTCGAGGAGCAGTTCTACCTCCTCGCCCCCTTCGTCGTGGCGGCCGTCCTGCTCGTGCGCCGGCGGTGGGCACGCACAGTGATCGCCCTCGGGCTGGCCGTCGCATCTGCGGTCTGGACCGCGCACCTCGCCGGGGCGGGAGCCACCGGATCACGCCTCTACTACGGCACCGACGTCCGCGCACAGGCGATCCTCGTCGGCCTGGCCGTCGCGATGCTCATGACGCCGGACCGACGCGGGCGAGCCCCTCGACTGAGCCGATCCGTCGCCGAGGTGATCGGCTGGGGCGGCACCCTGCTGTCGATTTCGGCCTTTTTCCTGCTCGACGAGACCGGCCGCTGGATCTTCGAGCGCGGGGGGATGGTGATCTTCGCTGTGATGGCCGCGTGCATGAGCGCCTCTGCGCTGGACCCCCGACCGCTGCGGATCAACCGCCTCATGGGCTGGTCACCCCTGGTCCACCTCGGCCAGATCTCCTACGGGCTCTACCTCTTCCACTGGCCGATCACGATCTGGCTGCCCATGGACGGCCTACCCATGGCCCTGGCGATCGTCATCAAGCTCGTCCTGGCGTGGATCTGCGCGGTCCTGTCCTATCGGTTCGTCGAGTTGCCCGTGATGATCGGTGGCTTCCGTGCCCTTGTCCCGCGCAGTCTGGGTCGCGGGTTGCGGCAATGGGCCGCACCGACCGTCATCGCAGCGCTGGCCGCGGTCTCGCTCGCGTTGAGCACGGTCTGGTCACCGCTCATCAATGGGGACTGGGATGGCACGCCGCTGAGCGCCACCGCCGAGTACCGCCCGCCTGCGGGTGATCTCAAAGTTGCCGTCGTCGGCAGCTCGATCGCCCAGTCGATGCGCGACGGGTTCCGGGGTCGCGAGTATCCGGGGCTGGACGTCAGTGGCCACACGCGCCGAGGCTCCTGCAACCCGGTGCCGATCACCTTCAGGTACATGGGAGGAGGCGAGGTCGAGGAGGACCCGACGTGCGCCAGTTGGCGCTCGCAGTGGCCCGGTGAGGTACGCGGGTCGGGAGCACAGATCGTGCTCTCCCCCATCGAGACCGCTTTGACCCAGCCGATGGTCATCGACGGCCGCACCTTCGAGCCGGGCGCTCCAGAACACGACCGGCAGGTCCGGCGCGCCCTGGACGCGCTGCTCGCGCAGACCGAGGATGCCGGGGCCCGTCAGCTGCAGATCGTCAACGCCACGTGCCACGACGACCCAGCCACCGTCCGTGACGGAGCGGAGCTGGGCGCCGTCAAGATCGACCCCACCTCCACCAACCAGGTGGTCAGCCGCTGGGCGAAGGGGGTCCAGGACGAAGGCGGTCCGGTCTCGGTCGCTGTCCTCGACCTCAACGGGGTGCTGTGCGCCAACGGCTACCGGGCGAACATCAACGGCGCCGAGGTCTATGTCGACCGGGTGCACTTCGCCCGGCAGGGGGCCCAGCTCGTGTGGACCTGGCTGGCGCCCGAGATCGTCACCGCTTGGAACTTCCGGGACGCGTGATCCTCACCGCTTCGCGTAGTTGGCGCTGACCTCACCGAGGACGTAGCTCCAGATCATCGGGGTCGCCTCGGGCGAGAAGTGCAGGTAGTCGTTGAAGACCTGGATGCCGTCGATCTTCTCTTGGTAGCCGTCGGAGCAGAGGGCGCCGTGGAGGTCGACGACCGCGACGTCGTCGTGGGACGCAGCCCAGTCATCGACGATCGCATTGATCTTCGTCGGGTCCTTGTACTCCTTGACGATCTTGGGGTTGGAGTCGAAGACGAAGCGGAATTCCTCGGGGAGCGTCTCCTTGACCGGCTTGCGGCAGGGCACGTTGACGATCTGGACCTGCTGCGCGCCGGCGTCGACCGCCTCCTTGCGCACCGTGTCGAGGCGCTCGTCGATGAGGTGGACGTACTCCGGGTCATCCAGCCACAGCCGCTCGCCGCCGACGACGTGCGGCACGGCGAGCAGCGGTGAGGCCCACACGAGGAGCACCTGGTCGTCGTTCTGCGTGAACTTCGCCGGCCAGTCCTTCTTCATCTGCGTGCACAGCGGCTCGTTGCCCATCTGGAACCCTGGGGCCCAGCTCATCGGCTCGGCGAGCAGGTCGCAACCCTCACGGGAGTAGTTCTTCAGCGTCACGCCGGGGAAGGGGGCCGACTGGAAGCGGTCGACGAGGAAGAAGGGGACGGAGTCGCCGTAGACGCCCACCCGCGCCGGCTCACCCGAGACGTACTCCTCCTGCCCCTTGACGATCATGGGGGGCGGGCCGGCCGGGGCGGCAATCGCTGTGTCGCCGGGCGCCGGGGAGGTGGGAGCGCTGTGCGCGATGGCCAGGCCGCAGCCGGCGAGGAGCACGACGGGCACGACGACCGCGACCGCGCGGGTGCGCAGCGTCGGGAAGAGGCCGCGGACCCCCTTCTTGATCACCGGGCGCTCGATGTACTGGTACGACAGGTGCGCGATCCCGACCGTCAGCACGGAGCAGATGACGAAATTTGCGATCCCGTTGTCGACGAGACGTCGGTTGCCGAAGGCCAGCCAGATCGGCCAGTGCCACAGGTAGAGCCCGTAGGACAGCCGTCCTGCATAGGCCAGCGGGCGCCACCCGAAGATCGTCTGCACCCAGCTCGGGCGCTCATCGGCGCAGGCGAGGACGAGCAGGGCCGCTCCCAACGCGAAGAAGAGCATCCCGCCGAGGTTGAACATCCATGCCGAGTAGGGGCCGACGACGAAGAAGGCACCGATGCTGGTGACGACCCCGACGACACCGGCACCCAGGACGACGGGTCGGGGGAAGGTCGGGACCGCGCCGCTGCGGCCCGGCGCGAGCCAGACCCCGAGGGCCGCGCCGACGAAGAGCGCCTGAGCGCGGGCGTCCGTGCCGTAGTACACCCGCGGGTAGTCGCTCGCGTCGTGGAATCCGAGCACCGCGGTCCACACCGCGCTGAGCACGGCGCCGATCACGAGCACGAGGGTGATGGCCCGGCGGGAGCGGACCAGGGCCATCAGGGCGAGGATGACGAAGGGGACGAGGACGTAGAACTGCTCCTCGATCGCGAGCGTCCACGCATGACGAAGGGGGGTGGCCCCACCCAGGGTGCCGAAGTACTGGTCGCCCTCCGAGATCAGCCGCCAGTTCATGACATAGCCCAAGGTGGCCATGACGTCCCCGCCGATCTTGCGACGGACCGTGTCGTCGGCCCACAGCACGGCGTAGACGATGACGAAACCCAGGACGAGGAAGAGGGCGGGCAGGAGTCGCCGCGCGCGGCGCGTGTAGAAGGCGATGGCGTCGATGCCGCCGCTGGTGATCTTCTCCTCCACGAGCAGCCGGGTGATGAGGAAGGCGGACAGGACGAAGAAGAGGTTGATGCCGACCCAGGCTCCGGTGAGCCACGTGACCCCGAAGTGGAAGGCCATGAAGCAGAGCATGAAAAGGCCCCGGACCCCGTCGAGCGCAGGGCTGTACCCGAGGCGTGAACGTGCCACCGCTGCTCCTCGTGTGTCGTGGGTCGTCTGCCGCCGGAGCGGCTTCGGGCATGCTACCGGCCAGTCCTTGAAGCGAAGAGTGCAGAATGTGCACAGAGCAACAGACGGCTGAGCAGGAAGGCACACCAGATATGTCCGACACGGATGTCAAGCACGGCCTCGAGGGCGTCGTCGCCTTCGAGTCCCAGATCGCCGAGCCCGACAAGGCTGGTGGCAACCTGCGGTACCGAGGGGTCGACATCAACGACCTCGTCGGCAAGGTCACCTTCGGTGACGTGTGGGGCCTGCTCGTCGACGACTCCTTCGACCCGGGTCTCCCGCCGGCCGAGCCCTTCCCCCTCCCCGTGCACAGCGGCGACATCCGCGTCGACGTGCAGTCCGCGCTGGCCCAGCTGGCACCGCTGTGGGGCTTCAAGCCGCTGCTCGACATCGATGACACCCAAGTCCGTGAGGACCTCGCCCGCTCGTCGGTCATGGCGCTGTCCTTCATCGCCCAGTCCGCGCACGGCCAGAACACCGCGATGGTCCCCCAGGCGCGCGTCGACGAGGGCAAGAGCATCGTCGAGCGCTTCATGATCCGCTGGCGCGGCGAGCCCGACCCCAAGCACGTCGAGGCCATCAACGCCTACTTCATCTCCGCTGCCGAGCACGGGATGAACGCCTCGACCTTCACCGCACGGGTCATCGCCTCCACCGGCGCCGACGCGGCCGCCTGCCTCTCCGGGGCCGTCGGTGCGATGTCCGGACCGCTGCACGGTGGCGCCCCGTCCCGCGCCCAGCACATGATCGAGGGTGTCGAGCGCACCGGCGACGCGACCAAGTACGTCAAGGACGCGCTCGACAACAAGGAGCGCCTCATGGGCTTCGGTCACCGCGTCTACCGGGCCTACGACCCGCGCGCGGCCGTCCTGCGCGAGACCTGCCAGCGCCTGGGCGCCCCCCGCTACGAGGTGGCCCTCGAGCTGGAGAAGGCGGCCATCGCCGAGCTCGCGGACCGCTACCCGGACCGCAAGATGGAGACCAATGTCGACTACTGGGCCGCGGTCCTGCTCGACTTCGCCGATGTCCCCGGCGAGATGATGACCCCGCTCTTCGTCTGTGCCCGCACGGCCGGTTGGTCGGCCCACGTGCTCGAGCAGAAGCGCACCGGTCGCCTCATCCGCCCGAGCAGCAACTACACCGGCCCGGGACCGCGCCCGATCAGCGACGTGGCCGGCTACGACACGCTCCCCGCCTGATCGGCTTCCGGGGACGAGGGGACACCATGCGCAGGATCTCGATGACGCTTGCCGCCTCGGCGGTTCTTGCCCTCGCCGCGTGCGGGGGGGACGGTGGTCCGGGCCCGACCGCGGGCACCGGCAGCACCTCCACGCAGGCGCCGACCACGACGTCGAGCAGTGCCCCGACAACCACGTCGAAGACGGCGAAGAAGACATCGTCCTCGTCGTCCTCGTCGAAGCCCACCGACACGGGCACGCCCTTCGACCCCAAGGAGTTCACCAGCAAGATCGAAAGGGCCATCCATCGGAACCCGACGGTCACGATCGACGTGAAGATGGGCGCCCAAGGGCAGCCCGGCATCACTGCCACCGGTGTGCAGGACCTGAAGAACGAAGCCCTCGAGATGGAGCTCGACCTCAACGGTCAAAAGTTCACGTATCGGCTCGTCGACGGGACGTACTACTTGGCCCAGCCCCCCAAATGGGTCGCCATCACCAAGGGCTCGACCAATCCACTGGTTAAGCAGGCACTGGAACAGACGTCGGCACTGAGCATGCGCAAGCAGCTCGATGCCTTCGTTGCTGGCGTCGAGTCAGCGGGCGACAAGGGCAGCGAAAAGGTCGAGGGTGTGACCACGACGCACTACACCGCCACTGTGCGCACCGCCGATGTGCGCAAGGAGCTCGGGCTGGATCCCGACCCCAACGCTCCTGCGAGGTTGATCTACGACGTGTGGCTCGACGAGGACGATCTCGTCCGCAAGATGTCCTTCACCCAGAACGGCGCCAACGCCACGCTCATCGCCAAGGGCTGGGGCGAGCCGGTGTCGATCGTCAAGCCCAAGGACTCCGAGCTGGCCAAGGTCCAGTGATGACCGACCTCACCATCCCCGATCACCTGAGTCCCAGGGACGGACGCTTCGGGTCCGGCCCCTCGCGGGTCCGCCCGGAGCAGGTCGCCCACCTCACCTCGATCGCGGGCACGGTGCTCGGCACCTCCCACCGGCAGGCGCCGGTCCGCTCGATCGTCGGCAGCCTCCGCGAGGGCCTCGGCGACCTCTTCTCGCTGCCGGACGGCTACGAGGTCGTCCTCGGCAACGGCGGGTCGACGGCCTTCTGGGACATCGCGGCGCTGGGCCTGGTCCGTGAGCGCGCCCAGCACCTCGTCTTCGGCGAGTTCTCGAGCAAGTTCGCCGCGGTCACGCGCAAGGCCCCCTTCCTCGCCGACCCCGATGTGCGCTCGGCGGAGCCGGGCGGGCTGGCCTCCCCCGGGGCCGTCGCGGGCGTCGACGCCTATGCCTGGCCGCACAACGAGACCTCCACGGGCGTCATGGCACCCGTGCAGCGCCCCGAGGGCATCGATGACGGCGCCCTCGTCCTCGTCGACGCCACGTCCGGCGCAGGCGGGCTGCCCGTCGACATCACGCAGACGGACACCTACTACTTCGCCCCGCAAAAATCCTTCGCCTCCGACGGTGGCATCTGGTTCGCCGTCATGAGCCCCGCGGCGATCGCTCGCGCCGAGGAGATCGCCGCCACCGACCGGTGGATCCCCGACTTCCTCTCCCTGACCGCGGCGATCGACAACTCACGCAAGGACCAGACCCTCAACACCCCCGCCGTCGCCACGCTCGCCCTCATGGACGAGCAGGTGCGGTGGATGAACGCGTCGGGAGGCCTCCCCTTCGCCGCGGGTCGCACTGCGGACTCCTCCTCGCGGATCCACGACTGGGCGACGAAGGGGGAGCACACGAGCCTCTTCGTGGCCGACCCGGCAGCCCGCTCTCAGGTCGTCACGACCGTCGACTTCGCCGACGAGGTGGATGCCGCCGCCATCGCGGCGACGTTGCGGCACAACGGGATCGTCGACGTCGAGCCCTATCGCAAGCTGGGTCGCAACCAGCTGCGGATCGCGACCTTCCCGGCGGTCGACCCCGACGACGTCTCGGCGCTGCTGGCCTGCATCGACTTCGTGCTCGAGCGCGCCTGACCCGGGAGGGTCTGACCTAGAAGGCCGCGGCGATCGCCACGAGGACGAGTGAGGCGAGGACCAGCCAGGTCATGATCCGGCGGAAGCGCGGGGTCACCGGGCGGCCTCGGGCATGTCTTGGGTGGGCGTTGACAGGACGCGCACGCGGGGGCGGCGCTGGCTCGAGTAGGTCACCTCGACATTCTCGTGCCGTCCGAGCCAGAAGGACACCACGACGAGCGTGATCCCTACCGCGATCGCCCCGACACCGAGCGTCCAACGAGCACCCAGCACGTCGCCGATCCAGCCGATGACCGGCGCACCGAGGGGCGTCCCGCCGAAGAAGATCGCCATGTACAGGGCCATGACCCGCCCGCGCATCATCGGCTCGGTGCGCATCTGGACCATGGCATTGGCGGTGGTCATCGCGGTGAGCGAGGTCATGCCGCACGCGATGAGCGCGATGGCGAAGGTCGTGTAGGTCGGCGCCAGCGACGCGGCCGTGGTGGCGAGGGTGAAGCCGACGAGCGCCATCAGCAGCACGCGCAGCCGGGGCTCGTTGCGGCGGGCAGCCATGAGCGCCGCAGCCAGTGACCCGATGGCCATGATCGACCCGAGCAGGCCGTACTCCTCCGCGCCCTTGTGGAAGGTCTGGGTCGCCATCAGTGCGATCGTCAGCTGGAAGTTCATCCCGAAGGTGCCGAGGACGAAGATCAGGACGAGGACGAGCACGATGTCCGGCCTCCCTCGCACATAGCGCAGGCCCTCCAGAGCCGTCCCGCGACCGGTCACCCTGGGCGCCGGAGTCATCTCGCTCGTCCGCAGGCACAGCAGCGCGATGATCACCGAGACGAAGGTCAGCGAGTTGACGACCAGCGCCTGGCCGGAGCCGATACCGGCGATGACCAGGCCGGCCACACCCGGTCCGATGAGACGGCCGAGGTTGAAGGAGGCGCTGTTGAGCGCGACCGCATTGCTCAACCGGTGGCGCGGCACCATCTCGGACACGAAGGTCTGGCGGGCCGGGTTGTCGAAGGCCGCCGCGATACCGGTGATGAGCGCCAGCACGTAGAAGTGCCACAGCTGGGCCGTGCCGGTCAGGACGAGGACACCGCCGACGAGAGCGGTGAGCCCGAGCGTGGCCTGGGTGACGAGCAGCAGGAGCCGCTTGGGGAACCGATCGGCGACAGCACCGGTCCAGGGGGCGAGCAGGAGCATCGGCAGGAACTGCAGGCCGGTGACGATGCCGAGCGCTGAGGCCGAGTGGTCGGTGAGCTCGGTGAGGACGACCCAGTCCTGCGCGACGCGACCCATCCAGGTGCCGACATTGGAGACGATCGCACCCATCGCGTAGATGCGGTAGTTGCGGATCGAGAGGGAGGCGAAGGTCGAGCTCATCGGGCGGCGATCCTGCCCAGGATCTCGCTCGCGGCCACGAGGACCGCCTGCTCCTCGCTCGTCAGCTCGCTGACGCGTTCGGACATCCAGCGGCCGCGCTGGCGACGGACCGTCATGAGGAAGTCGCGGCCCGCAGCGGTCAGCTCGACGAGGATGCGCCGCCCGTCATCCGGGTCGTCATGGCGCTCGACGAGACCGTCGTCGACCAGGCAGCCGACGGTGCGGGTCATGCTCGGCGCCGACACCTTTTCGATGTCGGCGAGCGCCCGTGGGGTGAGGGGTCCGTCCTCGAGTCGGGAGAGCACCGAGAACTGGTGCGGGGCGATCTCGTCCGTGCTCTCGAAGCGCACCCTGCGACTGATCCGCATGCACGCCAGTCGCAGGTCCTCGCTCACCGAGCTGATCGCCTTGGGTCCCAGTCTCGCCGCGGTCTCGGTCACGGATCTCCCTTCGTCAGGTACAACAAGTTAGCACAACTCATTACTCTTGCTAACTATTCCGCATCTCCTTAAGGTCGTACGCACCTCTTGCGCATCTCCTTAAGGTCGTGCGCACCTCTTGCGCATCTCCTTAAGGGGCTCTTCACAACTGAGGGTGTAGTTGGGGTCTGAAGCCGCCGGATTCTAGGAGGGATCTGGCGATGTAGTGGGTCAGGTTGCGAAAGCCCAGGGCCAGGCCGCGTAGGTGTTCCAGGCGTCCGTTGATGGCTTCGGTGGGTCCGTTGGATGAGCCGGGGTGGTCGAAGTAGGCCAGGACGTCCTCAGCGCGGTGGTGCAGGGTCTTGCCGAGCTTGCGTAGTTCGATCTGTTCGGGGGGCTGGGAGTTGAGGTGATCGATCAGATCGGCCATCCTCTGGCGTCCTCGAGCAGGCTTCTCGTCGCGGTAGGCGTTGATCATCTCTTGGTAGGCGCGCCAGGCCTGCGCGAGCTGGGCGTGGGCGGGATCGGCCAGCACGGGCGTGATGCGTTCGCTCTGGCGCTGGGTGCGCAACTGGTCGCCGACGAACAGTGCCCTGCGCACGCGGTACAACGGGTCGCCCTTGCGGCTGCGGCGCCCACACGTCTCTCGTTGCACCCGCTGTCGGCACCGGTTCATCGCCTCACCGGCCTGGGCGACGACGTGGAAGGGGTCCATGACCGTGACCGCGGTGGGGACCATTTTCGTGGCGGCAGCCTTGAATCCTGTGAACCCGTCCATCGCGACGACCTCGATGCCCTCACGCCAGGCTTGGGGCCGTTGGGCCAGCCACGCAGCGAAGACCTCCCCGGAACGCCCTTCGACCATGTCCAGCAACCGGGCCGTGCCGCCGTCCTGACGAGTAGGGGTCAGGTCGATGATCACGGTGACGTACTTGTCCCCGCGGTGGGTGTGGCGCCACACATGCTCATCGACACCCAGGACCTTCACCCCCTCGAAGCGGGCCGGGTCATCGATCAGCACCCGTCGCCCTTCGGCCAGGACCGCGTCGTTGGCGGTGTTCCACGCCACGCCCAAGCCCTCGGCGACCCGGGACATCGACAGGTGCTGGCACACGATCGCGCTCAACGCCCACGCCAGCCCCCCACGAGAGAGCTTGGCTCGAGGCTCAGCCGCCCGGGAGGTGTCCTGACGCCACACATGACCACAGTCGGTGCACGTGTAGCGGCGCACCCGCACCCGAAGGGTCGTGGGGCGCTGACCGAAGGGGGCATGCGCCAAGGAGCGCACCACGCTGCCGCGTGGCCGGCCCTGACAGCCACAGCGGTGGCACCAGTCATCCGGCTCGACCACCCGGCAGGCCAGCACCGCCTGCCCGGCCTCGAGGCACTGGCCAGTGACCTCCAGTCCGAGCTGGTCCAAGCGGGCGAACGTGGTCAGATCCGGGGCAGTGAAGGTAGCGTCAGACATGTCGAGGTCTTCCTGATGGGTTGTGTGAGAACTTCCATCATGTGAAGGCCTCGACGCCTACCCCGCCACCGCCACGCCGCCCGGGGCCACAAACCCAGTTACACCCTCATCTGTGAAGAGCCCCTTAAGGTCGTGCGCACCTCTTGCGCATCTCCTTAAGGTCGTGCGCACCTGGGGCCGCATCTCCTTAAGGTCGTACGCACCCCAGCCGCATCTCCTTGAGGTCGTGCGCACCTCTTGCGCATCTCCTTAAGGTCGTGCGGACACAGCAGCGCCCCCGCAGGATCGCTGCGGGGGCGCTGTGGGGCGAAGGGGGTGGGCTCAGCTGACGCCGAGCACTCCCTTGATCGGGTCGATCCCGAAGTACAGGACGAAGAGCAGGGCGACGAGCCACATCAGCGGGTGGATGACGCCGATCTTGCCGCGCACCACCTTGATGAAGACATAGGTGACGAAGCCGGCGCCGATGCCCGCGGTGATCGAGTAGGTGAAGGGCATCAGGATGATCGTGAGGAAGGCCGGGATGGCGATCTCCAGGTCGTCCCAGTCGATCTCCTTGACCTGCTGCATCATCAGGAAGCCGACGAGCACGAGGGCCGGCGTGGCGGCCTCGTAGGGGACGACCGCGACGAGCGGCGAGAGGAAGGTCGCGAACAGGAAGAGGACACCGGTGACGACCGAGGCCAGACCCGTGCGTGCCCCCTCGCCGACACCCGAGGCGGACTCGATGTAGCTGGTGTTGGAGCTGACCGATGCGGCGCCACCGGCGGCTGCGGCGAGCGAGTCGACGATGAGGATCCTCTGCGAGTTGGGCGGGTTGCCCTCCTCGTCGAGCAGGTCACCCTCGGCACCGACGGCGACCATCGTGCCCATGGTGTCGAAGAAGTCGGCGAGCAGGATCGTGAAGACGAGCAGCGACGCGGAGACGATGCCGATCTTGTCGAAAGAGCCCAGCAGGTTGAAGTCACCCAGCAGACCGAAGTCGGGGGTCGCCACGACGGCGTCCGGGAGGCTCGGGACATTCAGGCCCCACCCGGTCGGGTTGACCATCTCGCCCTTCTCGTTGGTCTGCGACCCGATGCTGAAGACGGCCTCGACGACCATCGCGAGGATCGTCGTGCCGAGGATGCCGTAGAGGATCGCGCCCTTCACCCCGCGCACGTAGAGGGTGATGATGATGAAGAGGCCGATGACGAAGACGAGCAGCGGCCAGCCGGCGAGGAAGCCACCGACACCGAGCTCGCCGAGGGGACCGCCCGCGGCCTTGCGCACGAAGCCGGCGTCGACGAGGCCGACGACGGTGATGAAGAGACCGATGCCGACGCTGATCGCCGTCTTCAGCTGGGCGGGTACGGCATGCAGGACGGCCTTGCGGAACCCGGTCAGGACGAGCAGGAGGATGATCAGACCCTCCATGACGACCAGGCCCATGGCGTCGGCCCAGGTCATCTCCGGCAGTTTCGCGATGCCGAAGGCGACGAAGGCGTTGAGCCCCAGTCCGGCGGCCAGCGCCAGCGGGTAGTTGGCGACCACGCCCATGAGCAGCGTCATGACGCCGGCGACGAGCGCCGTGCACGCAGCCACCATGGGCAGGTTGGGTCCGTCGCCGCCACCGAGGAATCCCCCGGTGGAGTCGGCCTGGGTGCCGATGATCAGGGGGTTCAGGACGACGATGTACGCCATCGTGAAGAAGGTGGCGAAACCACCGCGGACCTCACGGCCGACGGTCGAACCACGCTCGGCGATCTTGAAGTACCGCTCGATCGCGGAACCCTCCGTCGAGGGCGGTGCTGCAGCAGGGGTGCTCATGGCCGCACATCGTATTCTCGAGCGTCAGGGCCGTGCACACCCCGTCCGTCGCAGGCGGGGTCGACGTCCGACGATCCGGGGTCGCAGGCCCTGCACGGAGCGGTCCCGCAGCGCGCCGATCCACACTCCCGCCCCGTAGGCGAGGTCCTCCAGACGTCGCCCCAGGAGACGGGTGAGCGGGCGACTTCCGCGCGATCCTCGACGCGCTCCCCTCGTCGCTGCCGCTCTGGCAGCGGGTGCACCAGGGGGTGCTGGCCTTCCACACCTACCCGGCCGAGGTCCTCCCCGCCCATCGCCAGCGCCTCGAGCTGATCCTGCACACCCCCGCGCTGCAGGCCCACTCAACGCTCCGCTACGCGCAGTGGCGCCGGGTGATCGCCGACCACGTGGCGACGGCTCGAGGCGTGGACCCGACGGCGCTGGAGCCACTCCTGATCGGCCGGGTCAGCCTCGCGCTGGCGGTCACGGCCTATGACCAGTGGCTCGACCATCCCGACTCCGACCTGCTGGCGCTGCTCGACGCCAGCCTCGTCACCTTGCGAGCCCACCTCGACGGCTGACCCCTGCCGTCGAGGGATGCGTCCGGCTCAGCGTATGTCGACGATGACCTTGCCGTGGGGGCTCGCCACCTGGGCCTGCCAAGCGGTCGCAGCGTCCTCGAGCGCATAGTGCGTGGTCGGCATCGACAGGTCGACCTCGGTCGACAGCTGGAGCAGGCGGCGCCAGATCTGCTCGCGCTCGGCGGGTGGCCGCTGACCAGTGCCGATGGTTGTCAGGGTGCGGAAGAGCAGCGCACCCGGCCCGAGTGTGACCTGGCGGCCGGCGAGGGTGCCGGCGTTGACGATGCGCGCGCCCCAGCGGGTGGCGGCGATCGCCGCCTCCAGGGGCGCCCCGTAAACGAGGTCGAGCACGGCGTCGAAACCGTCGCCGCCACTCGCGTCGCGCAGCCGCGCGGCATCGTCCTCACCCGTCAGGGTGACGACCTCGTCGGCGATGCCGGCCGACTTGAGGTCGGCCAGCGCATCCGCATCCCGAGCGGCCGCCACGACCCGGCCCGCGCCGAAGTGGCGGGCCAGCGGGAGCGCGATGCGACCGAGCGCACCCGTGCCGCCGACAACGAGCACGCGGTCCCCCGCCTCGATCCTGGTCGCTTCGAGGGGCAGCAGTGCACCGGTCCCGGCGATGGCCATGGTGATCGCGGTCGCATCGTCGACACCGTCCGGCACCTCCCAGACCTCGGGCACGGGCACGACGGTGCGCTCGGCCAACGCGCCGAAGGGGAGGACCGAGCGCTCGCCGAAGTAGACCCGGCGTCCGTCCTGGTCGCGCCCCACCCCTTCTCCCCGCACGACGCAGGGGAAGTCGACGGACTCGCGATAGGCACCGACGACGTCCCAGCCGCCGAGCCCGGCGGTGTCGACGTCGATGAGGACGGCACCCGCCTGCTCCGAGGGCTCCTCGTGGTCGACGACCACAGGGGTGCCGCCGCGCTCTTGCAGGACTGCTGCTCGCATGTTCATTTCTCCTGGTCCGGGGCCCCGGTGCCGGGGCGTGGTGGAAGGGGGGCAACGCGGGCGTGGTAGCCCTCGGGTGGGATGTGCAGGGTCTCGACGACGCGCGCCACGTGCAGGTACCAGCTGAGCGTCAGGACGACCTCGACGAGGGCCTCGGGGTCCAGGTGCTCGGCCGCGGCCTGCCAGGTCGCCTCTGCCACCTGCCCCTGACCGGCGAGATCGTCGGTCAGGGCAAGCACCGCTTGCGTCGCGGGCGGGTAGTCCGCCCGGTGCGCGGACCACTCGGTGATGTGGGCCACCTGCTGCTCGCTGGCCCCCTCGACGATGGCGAGGTGGACATGGCTGCACCACACGTACTCGCTCTGGGCGAGGTAGGCGCAGCGCAGGATCGCGAGCTCGCGCAGCGCCCTGTCGCTGTGCGCCTGTGCCCGGAGCGCCCAGGCCGCGTCGATCCACCCCTGCAGCTGGGCGGGCGCGTTGCCGAGCGCCTGGTAGAGGGTCGGGACCCGACCCGCGGTCGCCGTGACCTTGTCGTAGATGGTCCGCAGCAGCGCGTCCCCGTCGGCGTCGGCCCGCAGGGGGACGCGCGGCGAGGGGGCGGTGGGGTCCTTCGGGGGCACGGACCGGCTCATGTGATCACCCCTCGCTCCTTGAGGCCGACGAGGTCGTCCCAGTCGTAGCCGTGGTCGAGCAGGATCTCCTCGGTGTGCTGACCGTGCTCCGGCGCGCCGGTCGGCTGGGCGGGCTGCTCGTCGAACTGCACCGGGTTGGCCACGAGGGCCAAGGACCTGCCGCTCGTCGTCTCGACGACCGGCAGGTAGCCGTTGGCGGCGACCATCGGGTCGTCATGGACCTCGAGAGGGGTCTGGAGCGGCGACCAGACCCCTTCGATGGCAGCGAGCGCATCGCGCCACTCGTCGAGCGTCCGGCCGAGGAAGACCGCCTTGAGCGCCTGCGTGCAGTCCGCCGAGTTGCGCTCTCTCGCAGCGTGATCGATGAACCGCGGGTCGTCGGCGAGCTCGGGGCACCCCATCGCGTCGACGAGCTCGGCCCAGTAGCGGTCCGACTGAAGCATGGTGAGGTTGAGGTGGCGACCGTCCCGGGTGGGGTACATACCGACCGTCGGGTTGATCATCGCCTCGGGGTCGTAGCGGTGCACCCCTTCCTCGGGGAAGAGCGGCGCCGACGCGATGTCGACCGACAGGTTCCACATCGCGAGGTTGAGCAACGAGACGTCGACGACGCTGGGCTCCCCCGTGCGTTCGCGGTGGAAGAGCGCCGCGGCCAGGCCACCGGCGATCGTCAGGCCGCCCATCACGTCGCCGAAGGCCGAGCGCATCCGCACGGGGTAGGACGCGTCGGGCGGGGTGACGGCGTAACCGATGCCGCCGCGCGCCCAGTAGGACGAGCTGTCGAAGCCGCCCTTGTGCGCCTCCGGGCCGCGCTGCCCGGCGCCGCTGCCCCGGGCGTAGATCACCGTGGGGTTGTGCGCCCGGATGTCGTCGACGTCGATGCCCAGGCGGGCCCGGGCATCCGGCAGGAAGTTCGTCAGGAAGACGTCGGCGTCCTCGCAGAGCCGGTAGAGGATCGAGCGCCCCTCGTCCGTGCCGAGGTCGAGACCGATGGAGCGCTTGCCCCGGTTGGGCACCTCCATCATGTAGTTCGCCCCGCCGGCCTGCTGTGGGAGGAACCTGGAGTTGACCAACCCTCGCTGCGCATCGCCGGTGACCGGGTGCTCGACCTTGATGACATCGGCGCCCCACTCCGCCAGGGCCGCTCCTGCCGAGGGGACGAAGGTCCACATCGCCACCTCGATGACCCGGACCCCGTCGAGAACGTTGCCCATCTGCCTCCTCGCCTGCCCGGGTGAGCCTGCTCACCCCTGGGGCCGCGCGACGCGACCATGTCGACACTGTGCCAGATAAAACACTATTCGTCACTAGTGTATCTTCGGAGCATGACGGTGCCAGCGCTCGAACCTCCCCTTCCGCGGCTCACGCCCGAGACCGAGTTCTTCTGGACCTCCGGCGCGGACGGCCGGCTGCGCATCCAGCGGTGCGCAGAGACCGGGCGCTGGTTCCACCCACCACGGCCCGACTGCCCTCCCTACGGCACCTGCACCCCGGTCCCCACGCCGGTGTCGGGACTCGGCACGGTCTACAGCCACACGATCAACCGCCAGCCCTTCCTCCCCGCGATCACGCCGCCCTATGTCATCGCGATCGTCGAGCTCGACGAGCAGGAGGGGTTGCAGCTGATGACCCGAATCGTCGGCTGCGACCCCGAGTCGGTGCACATCGGCCAGCGGGTGCAGGTGACCTTCGAGCAGCACGGCGAGATCCACCTCCCCTTCTTCGAGCCCCTCACCACGACCGACGAGAAGGCACCAGCATGAGCCGCGACCACTTCGAGCACGACGCCGCCATCACCGGGATCGGCCGCTCCGACACCGGCCGACGGCTCGGGCGCTCCGGCCTCGACCTCACCGTCCAGGCCGCTCGAGCCGCAGTCGCCGACGCCGGGCTCACCATGGCCGACATCGACGGAGTCGTCGCGTGGCCCGGCGAGTACCCGGCCGCGCCCGGCTTCAACGGGCCCAGCCCCTGGCGGGTGAAGGGGGCGCTCGACCTCGACCTGAAGTGGCACCTCGCGTGCCAGGAGGGCCCGGCCCAGCTGACACCGATCATGGCGGCGGCAATGGCCGTGTCCGCCGGTGTCGCACGGCACATCCTCGTCTACCGCACCACGGAGGAGTCGACCGCCCAGGGCGCGGGCGGGCGCGTCCTCACCAACGGCGCCGACCAGGGCGGGGTCACCGGCTCGTTGCAGTGGCAGCGCCCCTTCGGGGCGGTCTCGGCAGCCAACTGGCTCGCCATGAACTACCAACGCTACGTCCACGAGACGGGGGCCCGCCGCGACCAGGTGGGCTGGCTGTCCGTGAGCCAGCGCCGCTATGCCGCCGACAACCCCGACGCCGTCTTCACCGAGCCGATCACCATCGACGACTACCTCGCGGCGCGGATGATCAGCGAACCCTTCTGCTTGCTCGACTGCGATGTCCCGACCGACGGCAGCATCGCGGCGGTCGTCTCTGCCGCCGAGACCGCCGGCGACGCCCCCAAGGTCGTCCGGATCGAGGCCATCGGTTCGGCCATGCGCAACGACCCGGGCTGGGACCAGTGGCGGCACCCGCACGACATGGCCGCTGCCGACGCCGCCAGGCACCTGTGGAGCCGGACCGACCTGCGCCCCGCCGACGTCGACACGGCGCAGCTCTACGACGGCTTCACCTTCCTGACGATCATGTGGCTCGAGTCGCTGGGTTTCTGCGGCTACGGCGAGGCTCCCGCCTTCGTCGAAGGGGGCGACAACATCTCGCTGACGGGCACGCTCCCGCTCAACACCAGCGGCGGTCAGCTGTCCGCCGGTCGTCTCCACGGGTGGGGCCACTTCTACGAGGCCTGCCTCCAGCTGCGCGGCGAGGCCGGCGCGCGGCAGGTCCAGGGCGCCGAGGTCGCGCTGGCGGCGGCGGGCGGAGGCCCGCACGGCGGCGCGCTCCTGCTCACCCGATAACGCGCACTCCCCTCCCTTCCACCTCCGCCCACACCCCGAGGAGACCCGATGGCACTCGACGGACTCGAGCTGCACCACCACGCGATTCGTATCGTGCCCGGCAGGGAGGAGGCGACCCGCAACTTCTTCGGTGACGTCCTCGGGCTCCACCCCGACCCCGGCGCACGCGAGGTGCCCGGCATCCCCCTCCTCTGGATGGACGTCGGTCAGTCGCAGGTCCACCTCTTCGCACTCGAAGGGGTGTCGGAGCACGCCCGCACCCCCGATCGCGACCCCTTCACGCCTCACGTCGCCTTCGGCGTACCGGACATCACCGCGGCGCGCGCCGAGCTCGACCGCCTCGAGGCCGTGTACTGGCGGATCGGGCGCGACGAGCAGCTGCAGATCTTCCTCCACGACCCGAGCGGCAACATGATCGAGCTGCACCAGGCCGGGACCTGCCGGTGCAAGGCGGACGAGCGCGGCGCCTGACCGCATGGACCACGTGGACCGCTCGATCATCGACGTGCACGCGCACGTCTCCCTGCCGGACTACTCATCGCTGCTGCGCGCGGCCGGTCTCGACCTGCCCGGCTACGGGCAGGCGGGGCCCCCGGCGTCGACCCCGAGCGAGCCCCCGTGTCCCGCCCCCTCCGGCGCAGACCCCAGCAGCATCGAGCGCCGTCTCGAGCACATGGACCGGGCCGGTGTCGCGCGCCAGGTCCTCTCGCCGACCGTCGGTCCGTACGCAGCCGACCAGGACTCGGCCCGGCGTGCTGCCCGGCTGGTCAACACCACCCACGCCGCGCTGGTCGCCGCGCACCCGGATCGATTCTCCTTCTTCGCCGCCCTGCCGCTCCCCCACGTCGATGCCGCGCTCGACGAGGTCGAGCACGCGCTCGACACCCTCGGCGCGGTCGGCGTGATCATCCACTGCTCGGTGGGTGGACGCTCGGTCGCCGACCCGGCCTTCGAGCCGGTCCTCGCCGAGCTCGACCGGCGGGTCGGCGTGCTCTTCCTCCACCCCAGCGTCAACGGGCTCCGCTCGCCCTTGGTCACGGACTGGGGGCTGGCGCCCACCGCGGGGACGGTCTTCGAGGACACCGTCGCAGCGCTGCACCTCATGACGGCGCGCGTGCCCGAGCGCTTCCCCGGCATCGACATCATCGTCCCCCACCTCGGTGGGGCGCTGCCGATGCTGCTCGACCGGCTCGACAACCAGCTGCCGATGAGTGTGTCCGGGCTGACCGAGCGGCCCAGCGAGACGGCGCGCCGCTTCTGGTACGACACGGTGTCCCACGGTTCGTCTACGGCCTTGGGCGCCGCCGCCGAGGCCTTCGGGGCTGATCGGCTGCTGGCCGGCAGCGACTACCCCGTGATGCTCCACTTCACCACCTACGCGCAGACCATGGCGTACCACGCCGACAGCGGCCTCGCCCCTGACGCGCTCACCCGCATCCTGCGGACCAACGCCCGACAACTCTTCGGAGGACTGTGATGGATCTCGACCTCGGCCTGCTCGTCGTGCGACTCGCGCTCGGCCCGATGCTCATCGTCCACGGCTGGAACAAGGTCTTCGGCGGCGGGGGGCTGGACGGGACGACGGGCTGGTTCCGCGCCCTCGGCCTCCGCTTCCCCGCGGTCCAGGCGCGAGTCGCTGCGGCCACGGAGATGGGCGCCGGTGTGCTCATGACGCTCGGTCTCCTCACCGGGCTCTCGTCGACCGCGTTCGTGGGCCTGATGGCCGTCGCCGCGCTCACCGACCACCGCGGCAAGGGGTACTTCGTCTTCAAGGGCGGGTGGGAGTACACGCTGCTGGTCGCCATGGTGGCGATCGGCCTCGCCGCCACGGGCCCGGGCGCCTGGTCGCTCGATGACGCCCTGGGTCTGGACGTCGCCGGCCCGGTCTGGGCTGTCGTCTCGCTCGTCGGCGGGATCGCCGCGGCCGGCCTGCTCATGGCGGTGTGCTACCGACCCGCGGTCAAGGACGCCGCGATCTGACGTTTCGGTCCCTGCGCACCGGGACGCGTCGCTACATCAGGCCCAGCGGGTAGCCCCCCGACACCTTGATGGTCTCCCCGGTGATGAACGATGCGGCCGGGCTGCACAGGTAGCGGACCGCGGCGACGACGTCATCCTGCTCCCCCAGGCGGTGCACGAGCTGCAGGTTCGAGACGAAGTCCTCGACCATCGCCGTGGGCAGCTCAGCGAGCGCGCTCTCGGTTCCCATGAGGCCGGGCGCCACCGCGTTCACCCGGATCTTGTCGGCTGCCAGATCATTCGCCAACGCCACCGTCACCCCGCGCACCGCCAGCTTGGACACCCCGTAGGGGGTCTTCGACAGGTAGCCCGCGATCGACGAGATGTTGACGACACAGCCCCCGCCGGCGGCCCGCATCGCCTCGCGAGCCGCCAAGGTCGTGACCACGAGGCCGACGACATTGACGTCGAGGAGCCGCCTCAGCTCGTCCACGCCCAGCTCGGCGAAGGGTCGGTTGTAGCGCACGAGGTGCAGGCCGGCATTGTTGACCAAGATGTCGAGGGACCCGAAGGTGTCCACCGTCCGGGCCACCGCGGCGGACATGCCGACCTCGTCCGTGACGTCGGCCTCGATCGCGAGAGCTCGGGCACCCTGCGCGCGCAACCCGGCGGCGGTCTCCTCGGCAGCCGCGCCATCGAGGTCCACCAGGACAACGGCCACGCCGTCGGCGGCGAACGACGCGGCGAAGGCGGCCCCGAAACCTCTCGCTCCACCGGTGATGAGGGCGACCTGCCCAGTGTGCTCACTGTGCTCGGACATCGATGACGACCTTTCCTGCGATGGTGCGGTCCTGGAGCTGGTGGAGTCCGGTCACGACCTGGCGAAGGGGGTGCACCGCGGCGACGCGCGGATGCACCCGCTCCTCGAGCAACAGCTGGAGCACCTCGCGACGATGCCCCCGGGCGACCTCGGTCAGGTGCTCGAGGATGGTGCGGTTCTCGAACCCGACGACCCACACGCCCTTGAGCAGCACGAGGTTGAGCGGGATCTTCGGGATCTCGCCGGAGGCGAACCCGACGACGACATAACGACCGCCCCACCGCATCGCCCGCAGGGACGGCTCGGCCAGGTCGCCCCCCACCGGGTCGATGATGACGTCGGCGCCCCCACCGGTGGCGTCCTTCACCGCCTGCTTCACGTCGCTCGTCGAGTAGTCGACGAGCACGTCGGCGCCCGACTGTCGGCAGACCTCCAGCCGGTCGTGGCCGCGTGCCACGGCCACGGTGCGCGCGCCGAGCGCGCCCGCGATGTCCACTGCCGCGAGCCCGACGCCACCGGCTGCCCCGAGGACCGTGACCCACTCCCCCCGCGCCACCCGACCGAAGGTCCGCAGGGCGTGGTAGGCCGTCGTGTAGGTGACGCCGAAAGCCGCGAGGGTCCGCAGGTCCAGGTCGTGGCCGGTCGGCACCGGCGTGACCCGCCAGGCGTCGATGACGACCTCCTCGGCCAGAGCACCGTGGGTCGCCAGGCCGAAGACCGTGTCACCGGGCGCGACCTCGCTCACCCCGTCGGCGACCTCGAGGACCGTCCCCGAGAACTCGCAGCCGGGCACGTAGGGAGGGTCGACCTTGGCCTGGTACCGCCCAGCCATGATCAGCAGATCCGGGAAGTTCAGTGCCGCGTGGGAGACAGCGACCCGCACCGTGCCCGGACGCAGCGATGGCCGCTCGACCTCCCGGATCACGACGGCCTCGGGGCCTCCCAGCTGCGTCACGACAGCCGCGCGCACGTCTAGCCTCGTTCGCCGCGAGCGCCGACGACATTGCGCAGGACGCCGATCGACTCGACCTCGGTCTCGACGGTCTGGCCCTCGGTGAGGAAGCGGCCGTCCTCGAGCCCCACCCCGCAGGTCGTCCCGGTGAAGACCATGTCACCGGGCGCCAGCGAGATCCGCAGCCGGAAGAAGTCGAGGATCTCGGGCACCCTCCAGAGCATCTGCGAGGTCGAGTCCTCTTGGCGCACCTCACCGTCCACGCGGCAGGTGATGGTCAGGTCGAGCTGGTCGGCAGGTGCGAGCTCATCGGCGGTCACGATCCAGGGCCCGAGCGGCGTCGTCGCGTCGTTGGCCTTCATGCTCACGAGATCGGGACCCTTGTCGCCGTGACGGAAGTCGCGGGCACTGATGTCGTTGCCGACGGTGTAGCCGAGCACCGCGGGCACGGCGTCGGCAGTCATCGGTGTCACCGGGGTGCCCATGACGGCGACCAGCTCGACCTCGTAGTCGAGCTCCTGGGTGAGAAGGGGGTAGCGGATCTCGTCGTCCGGTCCGACGATCGCGCTGATCGGCTTGATGAAGGAGGCGAGATGCGTGGGTCGCTCGGTGCGGCCGAGACGACGCAGGTGCTCCCAGTAGTTGGCGCCGACGCCGAGCACCTTGGTGGCGGCCTCGACGGGCGCGAGGAGCCGCACGCTCTCCAGCGGCAGCTCCTCGTCCTCGACCGGCAGGTCGGCGAAGCCGGACGAGACGAGGGCCGGCGCCCACTCGGAGATGGCTCCGCGGATCGGGCGAACGGTCGCCCGCTCCGTGGCGATCTCGACGAGACCCCAGGTGGGTCCGTCGTCGGCCAGATATCGAGCGATCTTCACAGGGTGTCTTCTTCCAGGTCGGCGTTCATCAGGGACTGGGCCCACGGCATGAAGCCGTAGGGCACGGTGCGGGGAGGGACACTGAGCTCGTCGAGCCGGGTCCGCGCCTCGGCGGGCAGCTCGAGGTCAGCGGCCCTGAGGTTCTGCTCCAGCTGCTCGGGACGCCGGGCACCGAGCAGCACCGTCGTCACCGCGGGGCGATCCCGCAGCCAGGCGATGGCGACCTGCGCAGGCGTCGCCCCGACCTCGGCGGCCAGCTCCTCGAGCGCGCGGACCACGGCCCAGGTGCGCTCGTTGCGCTTGTCCGTCGCCGGGTTGCGCCGTGCGGAGGTCGCCTTGATCCGTCCGTCCGGGAGCTCGGCCTCCTCCGGGTCCTCGGCATGTGCGACCGAGGAGTAGGCACCGGCCAGCAGGCCGTTGGCGAGCGGCCCCCACGTCATCAGCCCCAGTCCGACCTCGCGGCAGAGGCCGGGGAACTCGTGCTCGAGACCCCGCTCGGCGAGCGAGTACTCGAGCTGGACGGCGACCGGCGGCTCGTAGCCACGCCACTGGGCGATCGTCGCTGCTCGGGCCGCGTACCAGGCCGGCACGCCCGAGAGCGCGACATGTCGGACCAGGCCTGCCCTCACGACCTCGTCGAGGGCCCGCATCACCTCTTCGACCGGGGTGGTGCCGTCCCAGGCGTGGACGAGGTAGAGGTCGACGTGGTCGGTGCCCAGCCGTTCGAGCGAGCCCTCGAGCGCCCCACGCATGGCGACTCTCCCGTTGCCGCCGGCATTGGGGTGGCCCGGCCGTGCGCCCATGGAGTACTTCGTCGCGAGGACGACGTCAGCACGCGCCCCGCGGTCAGCCAGGTAGCGCCCGATGATCCGCTCGGACTCGCCGCCGGCGTAGATGTCCGCGGTGTCGATGAGGTTGCCGCCCCAGCCGAGATAGGTGTCGAGGACCTGGCCGGCGACCTCCTCGTCGCAGCCCCAACCGGACTGGCCGAAGGTCATCGTCCCGAGCCCGAAGGGAGCGACCCGCAGCCCGGACCTCCCCAGCGTGCGGTACGTCGTGCTCATGCCGGAGCCCAGGACTCGCCACCGTCGACCTTGACGACGGCACCGCTGGTGTAGGTCGAGTCGGGACCCGCGAGATAGAGGACCGCTCCGGCGATCTCCTCGGGCCGACCGGCCCGCTGGAGTGGGATCTCTCGATGGGCCCGGGCCTCGAAGGCCTCCATGTCCCAGGCCCGGGACACGTCGGTGAGGAAGGGCCCGGCCATAACGGCGTTGACCCGCACCTTCGGGCCGCACGCATGAGCCATCGCGTGGGTGAGGGTGGCCAGTCCTGCCTTGGCCATCGCGTAGGGCACCTGGCCTCGCCTCGGCCGCACCGCGGCGACGCTGGTGATGTTGACGATCGAGCCACCATCCCCCTTCGTCATCAGCTCGGCAGCCAGCGCGCTGAGCCGGAAGGGGCCCTTGAGGTTCACCGCGAAGACCTTGTCGAAGTACTCCTCGGTCACGTCGGTGAGCTCGTCGTAGTGAGGCGACATCCCGGCGTTGTTGACCAGGACGTCAAGGCGCCCGTGGGTCTCCCGTATCCGCTCGACCAGGGCGTCGCACTCTGCCCAGCGGCCCACGTGACATCCCATCCCGGTGACGAGGCCCTCTGTCGCAGAGGCGATCTCGGACGCGGCGGTCACCGCCCGCCCCTCGTCGCGGCCCACGATGACGACCTCGGCCCCTCTCCTTGCAAGTCCCGTCGCGATCTCGCGACCCAGACCGCGCGTGCCGCCGGTGACCACGGCGACCCGACCGGTCCACCGCTCCGTCGACGCGCTCACGAGACCACTCCCGCTTCGAGCGTGGCGCCGAGTCGCGCCTGTGCGGCAGCTCGTCGGCTGGGCAGGTGCGCACTCGGCCAGAGGCCGTCGACCGGCTCGACCCCGCGCAGCAGCTGCCTGGCCACCGTCACCTTGTGGACCTCGGTGGGCCCGTCGGCGACTGCCATCACCTCGGCGCGGCTGAGCATCGCCATGAAGGGCATCTCCTCGGAGACCCCGAGAGCACCGTGCAGGTGCATCGCCCGACTCACGACATCGCTGAAGACCTTGGGCATCAGTGCCTTGACCGCCGCGATCTCCTTGCGCACCCTGAGGTAGTCCTGCTCCTTGTCGATGAGCCAGGCGGTGCGCAGCACGAGCAGCCTGAACTGCTCGATCTCGATCCAGCTGTCGGCGATCTGCTCCTGCACCATCTGCAGCGAGCCGAGGGCCCCGGCGCGCGTCGAGCGTGACACCGCCCGTTCGCGCATCATGTCGAAGGCGGCACGCACCTGCCCGATCGTGCGCATCGCATGGTGGATCCGGCCACCGCCGAGGCGGGTCTGCGCGACCACGAAGGCCTGCCCCTCCTCGCCGAGCAGCGCGTCGGCCGGGACCCGGGCGCCCGTGAAGCGCAGGTAGCCGTGGGTCCCCTCCCCGGGTCGGTCGGTCCCCACCCCGACGCTGCGGACGACCTCGACACCGGGAGTCCCGGCCGGGACGAGAAGCATCGACATGCGTCGGTGCGGGTCCTGCGCGTCAGGGTCGGTGACGCACATGACGATGAGGAAGGCGGCGAAGCGGGCATTGGTGGCGAACCACTTCTCCCCGTCGATCACCCACTCGTCGCCGTCTCGGCGGGCGGTGGTCGTGAAGAGCAGCGGGTCGGCGCCGGCGTGCGGCTCGGTCATCGCGTAGGTCGAGCAAACCTCCCCGTCGAGCAGGGGTTGCAGATAGCGGTCCTGCTGCTCCGGCGTGCCGAAGTGCGCCAGGATCTCGGCGTTGCCTGAGTCCGGGGCCTGGCAGCCGAAGATCGTCGGGGCCCAGCTCGAACCGCCGAGCACCTCGTTGAGCAGCGCCAGGCGCAGCTGGCCGTAGCCCTGCCCGCCCAACTCCGGTCCGAGGTGGCAGGCCCACAGACCGCGGGCACGCACGACATCCTGCAGGCTGCGGACGTGCGCTGCCACCGCCGGGTCCGAGCGATCGAAGGGGGACCCCAGGAGCATGTCGAGCGGCTCGACCTCGGTGGCGATGAAGTGTGCCGCCCAGTCGAGCTCGGCCTGGTGGTCGGGGTCGGTCTCAAAGCTCCACATGCGTGGTCCTCGGGGTGTCGGCGGCGGATTCGTTCGAGATGTTGATGAGGGCTGACGTGTAGAGGGCGTTCCTCATCAGCTCCTGGGCTCGGCGGTGGAGGTCGGCGCCGATCTCCTGCGGAGCCTTCCCCTGGAGAGCGCGGACGTGCGTGCCCTCGAGCAGCACCGCGAGCCGGTAGCCGGCGAGCACCCGGAACCACGGCAGCCGGTCGACGCTCCTCCCGCTGGCCGCACGCCACTGGTCGATGACGACGGCCTCGTCGGGCAGCCCGTGGTCCCGGACCCTCCAGGCGTAGGGGGACCCTGGGGTCGGCCAGGTGACGAGGAGCTCGGCCAGGTCGAGGAGCGGGTCACCGACGGTGGCCAGCTCCCAGTCGATGATGCTCACGCCGCTGCCGTCACGGTGGACCAGCACGTTGCCGAGGTGCGCGTCCCCGTGGACGACGCCCGGCTGATCGTCCGCGGGCACGTGGTCGACGAGCCAGTCGTGGATCTCGTCAGCCCCCTCCAGGCGCGCCGCGAGACCCACCTGGGCGCGTTGGGTCCGCAGCACGCGGCCCCAACGCTCGGGTTGCCGAGCGACCCAGCCGGCCCCCCGGCCCAGGTCGTCGAGGCCGAGCGCCCGAGGGTCCTGCCGGGCCAGCACGCCGAAGCCGGTCGCGATCTGGGCACCGATCTCGTGCATCCGGCTCGGCTCGGCGCGCAGCGCGCGAGTCTCCCGATCGCTGGGGTCGGCCGCCTCCCAGAGGCTGGTGCCCTCCACGAGCTCGCTCACTTGGAAGGGAGTGCCGAGGACGTCCGCCGTCAGGCACACGCCGACGAGCCGGGGGTGGGGGACATCGGTGCCGGCGAGGGCCCGCAGCACCCTGGCCTCGCGACGAGCCGAGTCCACCCCGGCGCTCCCCTCGCGCACCGGCTGACGTCGCACGACCAGTGCTCGACCGCCGCGCACGAAGGCGCCGATCTGGTTCTGCGTACCGCCCCGCAGCGTCCGGACGTCGGTCAGCGCGCCCCCTTCGACCCCTTGGGCATCGAGCCAGGCGCGCAGCGCGAAGACATCGGGGTCAGCGGACACTGCTGAGGCCGCCGTCGATGCAGATGATCTGACCGGTGACGAAGTGGGTGACGTCCGAGAGGAGCGTGACGATCACGGGGGCGAGATCGGTCGTGGGATCGCCCAGCTTGCCCCCCACGGGGATCCGGCCGGCCATGAAGACGTCGTGCGCCGCGAGCTGCTCGGGGGTGAGGTGGTCACGGGTCGCTTGGTACATCGGCGTCCACATGGCCGGGACGATCGCGTTGAGGGTGATGCCGTGCCGGCCCCACTCGTGCGCGACCGAGCGGGTCCAGGCCATGACACCGGCCTTGGCAGCCGAGTAGTGGGCTGCGCCGGGGAAGGGGTCGAGCCCGGCGCCGGAGGCGACGTTGAGGATGCGGCCGCCGCCGGCCTGCAGAAGGGGGAAGGCCGCCTGGTTGGTGAGGAAGGCGCCGCGCAGGCTCACGTCGACCACGTGATCCCACTCGGCGTCCGTGAGCTCTTCGGCCGGGGTTCGCGTCTCGACCCCCGCACCGTGGACCAGCGAGTCGAGGCCACCGAAGTCTGCGGCCACCGCGGCGAAGACCTCTGTCACGGAGCTCCGGGAGGTGACATCGCAGGAGTGGTAGACGGCTCGTCCCGGGCCCGCAGCGGTGGCCGACCCCGCGACTGCCTGCCCGGCGTCATCGAGCACGTCGAGCACCGCGACGAGCGCGCCCTCGGCGCACAGGACCCGCACCAGGGACTCCCCGATGCCACGAGCGCCGCCCGTGACGATGATCCGTGATCCGGTGAGGTCAACGTGCATGTGGTGCTTCTCCTCGTTCGCCTGCAGCCCGCTCGTCCATGTGGGCGCGGTGTCGGTCGTAGTGGCGGTCGTCGACGACGACCATGGTGGCGTCGGCCCGGGCCAGCACCTCACCGGTGCCGGCGAGCTCGAGGACTGCCTCGACGAAGCGGCGGCGGCCCTCGGCGCCGGTGATCCGGGCCCGGATCACGAGCTCGTTCTCGACCGGGACGGGGAGGACGAAGTCGACCCCCAGGTGAGCCGTCACCGAACGCACCCCGGTGGCCCGGACGGTCCGCCCGACGACGTCGTCGAAGGCTGCAGCCGTCCACCCGCCATGGGCGATGGAAGGACCACCGGTCCACGTGGCGGGGCAGGCCCCCCGGACCACGACCCCTTCGTCCGAGATCTCCCAGGTCCTCAGTCCGAGGCGGCATCGTCCGGCCGCGCGGCAGCCCCCGCACAAGTTCGACTCGTGCGGGGGGCTGCCCATGGTGCGCTCCTCGATCGTGCAGGCCTTACTTCTTCGGCATGACGTAGAGATCCTTGGCGTCGACGGCCTTGAAGTCCTTCAAGGTCCCGTCGGCGTCAGACGAGGCGATCAGGCCACCGGTCGAGCAGATGTTGGGCGAGATGGCCTTGGGCACCTGCTTGCCGTTGCACTGGAAGGTCGTGCCGGCGCTGAGCGGGTAGTTCGTGGCCGGAGCCTCGCGCAGTGCCTTGGTCACGTTCTCCGCGGTGACCTCGGCCGGCTTCCCGGCGTTGATCCCGGTGATCAGGCTGAGCGTGCCCTGGAACGCGGTCTCGGCGTAGACGTCGGTCTCGAGGCCGTCGGCGTACTTGTCGAGGATGGCCCGGAGCAGGATGTAGTCCTCGTCCTTCGGGTCCGTGGTGAAGCCGGTGACGAACTTCATCTTGTCGATGCCGGGCAGCGCCGCCGCCGGGTCCTCACCGATGCAGCGACCGTCCATGAGGATGTTCTCGGTGACGTTCAGCGTCTGGAAGGCCTTGGCCGCGCTCGAGCAGAAGTTCGGGTCACCCAGGACGTACCAGATGTCCGGCTTCTTGTTGAGGGCCGCCTGGATCTGCGGCGTCATGTCAGCCGTGCCCGGGGCGATGAGGACCGGGTCGGTCTTGGCTCCTGCGTTGCCGAAGAGCAACGGGGCCAGGGTCTTGGCCGGACCAGCGCTGCCGGGCACGTCGATGACGACGAGGGCCGCGTTGGTGGCCCCCTTCTCCTTGCCGTACTGCGCCGGGGTCGCGAAGACCGACAGGGGGTTGCCGAAGATGAAGACGTCCTCACCCTTGAGCGCCGCCTCGTTGGCCGCGAGGTTGGCGGTGAAGGGGATCTTGGCCGAGTTCAGCTGCTTGATGAGGGGTCCCGGCTCACCGACCGAGCTGGACACGACGGCGACCACGTCCTCGCGGACGAACTTGCTGCCGCACTCCTGGGCGCCGGCAGGCGTGCCCTTGGTCTCGCAGACGACGAGCTCGGCCGGACGCCCACCGACACCACCGAGGTGGTCGTTGGCGTACTTGAGGACGGCTGCCGCCGTCTTGTCCTCGTTGGTCGTGTCGATGGCGGCCGTCTGTCCGGTCTCGACGTAGCCGATCTTGATCGGGTCGCCACTGGCCTTGTTCTCCGCGCCGAGTGCGTCGGACGCAGCCTTGCTGTCGACCGACGACGACGAGGTCGACGAACCGCCATCACCGCAGGCGGTGATGAGGGTCAAGGCCGCGACCGTCAGGGGGACGACGACGCGCGTGCGCCGCAGTGCCTTTGACTTCATGGGGATGTCCTACTTTCTGATGGGGCTGCATCGGCCGGCGGCCCGGCAGCGGGGGGACTCTTCGGGGAGTCGCCGAGGTAGGCGGCCTCCAGTGCTGAGGGGTCGGCGGCCAGGTCGGCCGCCGCACCCCGCAGGACGGCATCGCCGTGGACGAGGACGAGCGCCTGATCGGCGACCTCGAGGGCGAGCTGGACGTGCTGCTCGACGAGGACGACGACCACGCCGGCCTCGTCGGCGATCCGGCGGACGACGGGCAGCAGGCCCTCGACGATGACGGGGGCCAGCCCCATGCTCATCTCGTCGATGAGCAGGACCTTGGGCTGCTGGACCAGACCGCGGGCCACGGCGAGCATCTGCTGCTCGCCACCGGAGAGGGACCCGGCGCGCTGGTTGGCCCGATCGGCGAGCGCGGGGAACATGTCACCGACCTCGTCCCACGACATGCCGCCCTTGCGGCGAGCGATGTCGATGTTCTGCCGGACGGTCAAGCCGGTGAAGAGGGCGCGGTCGTCCGGCACGAGGACCACCCCGGCGCGGTTGGTGACCGACGCCCGACCCGACGGCAGGGCCTCGCCGTCGAGGAGGACCTCGCCACCCTGGTGCCGCAGCAGACCCGCGAGGGTGAGCATCAGGGTCGTCTTCCCCGACCCGTTGGGTCCGAGGATGCCGAGCACGGTGCCGGGTTCGACGCTGAGGTCAAGGCTGCGGATCACCGAGATGGCGCCGTAGCCGGCACCGAGACCCCGGGTCTCGAGGACGGGACGTGTGCTGAGTGCGCCCTGCATCAGGCCACCACCTTGACGTGCGAGGTACCGAGATAGGCCTGCGAGACCTGCTGGTTGGCCCGGATCTCACGGGGGCTACCAGAGGCGATGAGCTCACCGAAGTTGAGGACGTGGATCCGATCGCACAGGCTGAGCACCAGGCCCATGTCGTGCTCGACCATGAGGATCGTGATGCCGCTGTCGCGGATGCCGCGCAGCCGCTCCCCGAGCCAGAGGCTCTCAGTGCTGTCGAGCCCGGCAGCGGGTTCGTCGAGGAGGAGCACCTTGGGTCGTCCGATGATCGCCCGGGCGATGGAAACCAGCTGGCGCTGCCCCTGCGAGAGCGACCCCGCCGGACGGTCCGCCACGGAGCCCAGACCGAGCAGTGCGAGCGTCTCCTCGACGGGGTCCTGATCGGCCTCGTGGGCGGCACGCGCGGTGAGTCCGACGATGACGTTCTCGCGGACGCTGAGGTCCTCGTAGAGCTCGATCGCCTGGAAGGTACGGCCCAGGCCCTGAGCCACCCGCCGGTGGGGCTTGAGTACAGCCAGATCCGTGTCGCCGAGGCGGACGGCGCCCTCGGCGGTCGCGAAACCGCTGATCGCGTCGATGGCCGTCGTCTTGCCAGCGCCGTTGGGTCCGATGAGTCCGACGATCTCGCCCTCGCGGACCTCGAGGTCGACCCCGCTGACGGCGGTGACACCGCCGTACCGGACGGTGAGTCCACGCACGGTGAGCAGATCGGGACCGACCTCCCGCGCCACGGCATCAGCGCTGGCCAGCTCGGTGTCGACCTCGAGGTCGGTCGTGCGCGCGATCCCGGCAGCGCCGGTGTCGGCCAGCGGGTCGGTGCCTGCTCGACGCTCACGCCAGCGCTCGATGACGCCCTGCGGATGGCTGATGATGCCCTCGGGATTGGTGATGACGGTGACGATGAGCAGGACCGCAGCAACGACCTCGTACCAGTGGCCGGTGGTGAAGACATTGGTCAGGAGGACGTACATGAGCCCGAAGGTCGCGATGACGCCCGCGAAGAGGCCACCGCTGACCGAGGTGATCCCGGCCAGGTAGACAGTGCCGAAGAAGGCCAGGCCGACGATCGCCGAGAAGGGGTCGTACGTCACCGAACCGAGCTTGTAGGAGAGCAGGGCCCCGCCGAGTCCGGCGATGAAGGAACCGATCGCGAAGGCGATGATCTTGGTCCGCACCACGTTGACCCCGGCCGCGGCTGCCGAGCGCTCATTGGCTCGGACGGCGAGCATCTGCGAGCCCAGCCGGCTGGTGCGCAGCTTGGCGACACTGATCGCCACCGCGATGAGCACCACGAGGCAGAGCAGACCGAAGGTGGCCCGGGGGAAGGCGTCACCGGCGCCGACCCCGAAGTCGATCCCGAAGAGCGTGGGGTTCTCGACCCTGAGGCCCTCGCCGACGATGTCGACGTTGCGGAACCACAGGGCCTCGAGCGCGCCGGCCAGGGCGAAGGTGACAACGGCGACGGTCAGACCGCGGATGCGCAGGGCCGGCAGGCCGATGACCACGCCGACGACCATCGCGCCGATCGCGGCCACGACCGGCGCGATCGGGAAGGGGACCCCCCAGTCAGCGGTCAGGGGCGCGAGGAGGAAGGCGGCCACCCCCGCGAGGGGGAGCTGGGCGAGGGAGACCTGCCCTGCGTAGCCGGTGACGACGACGCTCGACAGCGCGATGACGCCGTAGATCAGGGTCGAGATGAGTCCGCTGCGCCAGTCCCCGGAGAAGGCGACCAGGCCGACGAGGACGGCGGCGGTCGGGATGATGGTGGGGATGAGCAGGCTCCGCGGTCGAGGGGCCCGCCCGAGCGTCGCGGTGATGATGGAGCCGCGGCCCGGCAGGGGCTTGGCTCGCAGGACGAGGACGACCAGGATCAGCACGAGCGGCACGAGCTCGGGCATCCCGCTGCTGGGCAGCCAGTCGTGAGACCCCGCGAGGAACTGCACCTCGGACTGCAGCATGCCGATGAGGAAGCCGGCGAAGAGGGCCACGAGGATGCTGGCGAAGCCGCCCATGATGGCCGCCGCGAGCGCGGGGACGATGAAGAGGGTGTAGGACACCGGGATCAGCGGCACGATCGGCGAGATGAGGATGCCACCGAGTCCGGCGACAGCCGAGCTGATCACCCAGTTGTAGGCGGAGATGTTCGTCGGCGAGATGCCGCTGACGTAGGCGCCCTTCTCGCTCTCGGCGACGGCGCTCGTCGCGCGGCCCAAGCGGGTGTACCGGTACCCGGCTGCGATGAGCAGCCCGACGACCAGGACCGTCCCGGCGAGGTAGACGCGGTCCTTGGGGATGTTGGCCTCGCCGAAGCGCCATGCACCCGTGGGGAAGATCGCCGTGACGTTGACCGCCTGCGTGCCCATCCGGGCAGCGATGAGCGAGGTGATCAGCAGCGAGACACCGAGCGAGGCCACAGCCTTGGCCACCGGGGGGGCGTGCCGAAGGGGGCGGAAGACGACCAGGTGCAGACCCAGACCGATGAGACCGGCCACGACGACCGCCGCGAGGGCCGCGGGCACCAGGCCCCAGGGCTCGCCGATCGGGATCGTGTTGTCCATGCCCGGGATGAGGTTGAGCAGCTCACCCTGTCGGAGCAGTGCGTAGACGTAGGCCGTGACGAGCGCGATGCTGCCCGTCGCGAAGTTGACGACGCCCGAGCTGCGATAGGTCAGGACGAGAGCCAGCGCCAGCGCGGCGAATACCGAGCCGTTGCCCAGTCCCAGCATGAGGAAGGTCAGGTGTTGCGTCACGGTGCTCCGCCCGGTCGTCGGGCCTCGTTGCCCGGCTGTTGCTGATTGCAAATGATACATCTAGTGTTACTAGTGCCTAATGTGTACCGCACCACGTCGACTACGACAAGGCCTTTTTCCAAGATTGCGACGTCAGCGTGATCTTTGACCCGGACGGAGACCGCTCATGAACCAGCCAGCAGCCCTTGAGGGCAGCACCCTCTTCACCGATCGCAGCGTCGTCATCACCGGCGGCGGCTCGGGCATCGGTCGGGCCACCTCGGTCCTGCTCGCCCGGCGCGGCGCCCGGGTCGTCGTCGCGGACGTCGACGAGGCAGCCGCCCGGACCACCGTCGACACCATCACGGCCGGGGGCGGTGAGGCCGTCGCGATCCGCTGCGACGTCTCGGACCCGACCGACGTGCAGGCGATGGTCGACCTCGCCGTCAGCACCTACGGCAGCCTCGACATGGCCGTCAACAACGCTGGCATCGCCCACGCTCCCTCCGACCTCCACGAACTGGCGGTCGAGGACTTCGACCGCGTCATCGCCGTCGACCTGCGTGGCACCTTCCTCTGCCTGCGCGCCGAGATCGCAGCGATGCTCACGACCGGCGGCGGGCCGATCGTGAACATGGCCTCCAACGCCGGCACCAAGAACGCCCCCGGCATGGCCGGGTACACCGCGGCCAAGCACGGCGTCGTGGGTCTAACCAAGAACGTCGCACTGCAGTACGCCCGTCGCAACATCCGGGTCAACGCCGTCTGCCCGGGCACGGTCCTGACCGAGGGGCTGGCAGCCTACGGTGCCGACATGCAGGCCCACTGGAGCGAGATGGTCCCGACCGGCAAGCTCGGCACGCCCGAACAGGTTGCCGAGGTCGTCTCGTTCCTGCTCTCCGACGCGTCCGCGATGATGACCGGCGCGATGGTGCTCACCGACGGCGGGCTGATGTACGCCTGAGTTCGGCGTGCAGCCGCCTGCCCCGAGCGGGTCATCGCCGCCACCGGGCCGTCCACGACCGATTGAACAGAAGTAACTCTTTCTGTATAGTAAGTTCGGTGGACGAGTACCTGCTGACAGAGCGCGAGGGCCCCGTCCTCGTCATCACCCTCAACCGGCCGCACCGGCGCAACGCGATCGACCTCCCGACCGCCGATGCCCTCGCTGCGGCCCTCGACGAGCTCGACGGCGACCCCGAGCTGCGCGCTGCCGTGCTGACAGGTTCCGGCAGCACATTCTGCGCCGGCATGGACCTCAAGGCCTTCGCCGAGACGGGCGAGCGCCCGATCTCCGCCTCTCGCGGCGGCCTCGGCATCGTCGGCCGCCCGCCGACCAAACCCGTCGTCGCCGGCGTCATGGGCCATGTCCTCGGCGGAGGCTTCGAGATCGCTCTCGCCTGCGACCTGATCGTCGCCGCCGAGGGGACCACCTTCGGCGTGCCCGAGGTCAAGCGCGGCCTGGTCGCCGCTGGTGGCGGAGCGGTCCGGCTCGCCCAGCGGCTCCCACACCACCTCGCCCTGCAGATGCTGCTCACCGGCGAGCCGCTCCCCGCAGCGCGTGCCCACGAGCTCGGGATGGTCAACGTTCTCGTCCCGGCCGAGCAGGTCCGGGACACGGCACTCGAGCTGGCTCGAGCGATCGCGGCCAACGCCCCGCTCGCTGTCGCCGCGACCAAGCAGATCGTCACCGAGACCCGCACCCTCGACAACGCTACCGCCCTCGCCCACCAGGAGACGATCACCGCCCCTGTCCGCGCCTCGCGCGACGCCCGGGAGGGCGCTCGGGCCTTCGCCGAGAAGCGCCTCCCTATGTGGGAGGGACGATGACCGCGCTGCGCGAACCGGCCGTGAGCGAAGCGCTCGCGGCCACCGACCCCCTTCGCCTCGAGGTCCGCGCCTTCGTCGACGAGGAGCGCGCTGCGGGACGCTTCGCGCCCATCGCCGACGCCTGGCTCGCCGGCTGGGACGAGGACTTCAGCCGTCGGCTCGGCGAGCGCGGCTGGCTCGGCATGACCCTGCCTGCCGAGTACGGCGGCCACGGCAGGAGCGCCCTCGAGCGCTTCGCCGTCACCGAGGAGCTGCTCGCCGCCGCGGCGCCGGTCGCGGCGCACTGGATCGCGGACCGTCAGATCGGTCCCTCGCTGCTGCGCTTCGGCACCGAGGAGCAGCGCCGGATGTACCTCCCGGGCATCGCGCGCGGGGAGGTCTACTTCGGCATCGGGATGAGCGAGCCCGACTCCGGCTCGGACCTCGCCTCCGTCCGGACGAAGGGGGTCCGCACCGACGGGGGCTGGCTGGTCACGGGCACGAAGGTCTGGACCAGCGGTGCGCACCACGCGCACGCGTTCTTCGCCCTGGTCCGCACGGCTCCCCTCGACACCTCCCACCGGCATGCCGGACTCTCCCAGCTCATCGTCCCGCTCGACTCCACCGGCGTGACGATCCGCCCGATCCACCTGCTCACCGGTGAGCACCACTTCAACGAGGTCGTCCTGGACGAGGTCTTCGTGCCCGACTCGATGGTGCTCGGCGAGGTCGGCCAGGGGTGGCACCAGGTGACGTCGGAGCTCGCCTTCGAACGCAGCGGCCCGGAGCGTTTCCTCTCCACCTATCCCCTCATCGCCGTCCTCGTCGACGCACTGGCCCAGCGCGCCGACTGCGCCGGACGGCGTGAGCTCGGGCTCCTGCTCGCCCGCCTCGCGACGCTGCGCGCCATGTCGCTCGATGTCGCCGCCTCGCTCTCGTCGGGTGTCGCCCAAGATGTCCCGGCCGCCCTGGTCAAGGACCTGGGGACCCGTTTCGAGGGCGAGGTCGTGGCCCTGGCCGACTCGCTCCTCGACGTCGAGCCCGACCTCGACTCCGACGACCCCACCCGCCGCCTGCTCGCTCAGGCCGTGCTGCACACACCCGGCTTCACGATCCGTGGTGGGACCAACGAGATCCTGCGCGGGGTCGTGGCCCGAGGGATGGGAGTCCGATGAGCACCGAGGCACTGACCGCAGCCGACCTGCGCGACCTGACGGCGATGGTGCACGAGGTGCTCGCCGACGCCTCTCCGGCCGAGTCCGTCGACGATGCGTCGACGGCCGCCCGCGTGTGGGCTGCGCTCGACGCGGTCGGCGTCACCAGGCTCGGCCTCGACGAGGAGCGCGGTGGTTCGGGTGCCGACCTGGTGGCTGCCACCGACGTCCTGCGCGTCATCGGGGAGCACACCGCCCCGGGCCCGCTGGCCGAGACCTCGCTGCTCGGTGGATGGCTCCTCGAGCTCGCCGGCCTCGACCAGCCGGACGGCCCGGTGAGCACCGGGCCGAGTGACGTGCAGGCCGAGCGCGAGGGCGACGCCTGGCATGTCACCGGCACCGTGGACCGCGTCCCCGTGCTCCCCGACGACGGCGTCGCGACCACCGTCGTGGCACTGGCCCAGACGCCCGACGGTCTCGGGGTCGTCCAGCTTCCCGAGCTCGGCGTCCGCACGCAGGTCGAGGGCGTGAGCGTCATTCCCGGGCACAACCTCGCGGGTGAGCGGCGCGACCAGATCACGATCGACCTCCGGCTGACGCACCTCTCCCCCGTGCCCGACACCGCACGCACCGAGCTCGAGCTGCGCGGCGCGCTCTCTCGTGCCGCACTGGCCGCAGGCGCCCTGCGCCGCACCCAGGACCTGAGCCTGCGGTACGCGGGCGAGCGAGTGCAGTTCGGTCGACCGATCGGCGCCTTCCAGGCGGTGCAGCAGCAGCTCGCCACCCTCGTCGCCGAGACCGCTGCTGCGTCCGCAGTCGTCGAGGCTGCCGTGCGACGGGTCGCGACAGAGGGGTTCGGCACACCGGCGAGCGAGCTCGCCGTCGCGCTCGCGGCAGTGCGCACGGCCGAGGCCAGCACGACCGCAGCCACCATCGCCCACCAGGTCCACGGGGCGATGGGGGTCACCCAGGAGCACCCCCTTCGGCATGCGACGACCCGACTGTGGTCCTGGCGCTCGGAGTGGGGCAGCCAGTCCCGCTGGGCCGAGCTCATCGCCGACCGAGCCGTCACCGCGACCGGTGCTGGCCTCTGGCCACTGCTGACAGGAGTAGACACACCATGAGCGACGACCTCGTGTACGACGTCAGCGAGCACATCGCGACGATCACCCTCAACCGCCCCGAGCGCAAGAACGCCTTCACCTTGACGATGGTCGACGAGTGGACCGACGCGCTGCGCGAGTCCGGCGCCGACGACCGCGTCCGAGCCGTCGTCGTCACCGGCGCGGGTGACTCGTTCTGCTCGGGCGTCGACCTCTCTGCGCTGGCCGAGGTCGAGGCCACCCCGTTGGGCCGCAAGGAGATGTTGACCGGGCGCGTCCACCGGGTGGCCACGGCACTCGCCGACCTCGACAAGCCGGTCATCGCCTGCATGCGCGGCGCTGCGGTCGGTGCCGGCATGGACATGGGGCTGCTGTGCGACATGCGCGTCGCCGGCCGCTCGATCAAGCTCATCGAGGGCTACATCAAGGTCGGCCTCGTACCCGGTGACGGCGGTGCGTGGCTGCTCCCCCGACTCGTCGGCACGGCCAAGGCGATGGAGCTGTTGCTCACCGGCGACGCGGTCGGGGCAGACGAGGCCTTACGGCTCGGGCTGGTCAACCAGGTCCATGACGACGAGGTCGTCCTCGAGCGGACCTACGACCTCGCGGAGAAGATCGCGGCCGCTCCCCCGGTCCAGGTCGCGATGATCAAGCGTCTCGTCCGCTCGGCCGAGAGCGTCGACCTGCGCACGCACTACGACATGGTCTCCTCGCACTTCGGCGTCGTCACTGCGATGGAGGACTACACCGAGGCGGTTGCTGCCTTCGGCGAGCGGCGCGAGGGCGTCTACCAGGGTCGCTGAGACACGGGTCGGCCCTGCCGCCCACACGACTGATCGGGCCCACCCGGCGTGCACGTCCTGCACGCTGGGTGGGCCCGATCAGTCGGTCGGCCGGCCGACCCTCAGAGCAGGCCTGCAACCTCGGCCGAGACCGGGTGGCCGAGCTCGGCACGAGCCTGCACGTATTGCGCCACGTTGCCGAGCTTGACGCCCTCGTAGCCACGCACGATCTCGGCCGTCTCGGCGACGGCGACCGCGGTGTCGTAGCCCAAGGCATCGAGCCCGTCGGCCAGGCGTGCCACGGTCGCGACGTAGTCGGCGAGCAGGGCCCGCTCGAGGCGGCGCACGTGGGCCCGACCAAAGGGGTCGAGCGCGGTGCCACGCAGTCGCTTGGCCCTGGCGAGCGCGACCAGCGCCGGCCGGCCTGCCAGCGGGATCGAGATCTTCTTGCTCATCCCGGCGGATCGCAGCATCGGTGGGTGCAGCCGATAGGTCGGCCGGGCCGCGCCCGGTACCTGTCCCAGCGTCTGCGCCTCGAGGTCGGGGTCGGTCAGCAGGCGAGCGACCTCGTACTCGTCCTTGTAGGCGCCGAGCCGGTGCGCGCCGCGAGCCACCGACTCGCTGAAGCCGTGGGCCGCGTCGTCGTTGCCCGGGGCCAGTGACTGCTCGGCCACCCAGGCACGCTCGACCAACCGGGCGTAGCCGAGGGCGGCACCGGCCCCGGAGTGGGCATCCATGCCGGCCGCACGGACGCCGGCCAGCCGCCGCGTCTCCCCGGCCATGGACAGCCCGGCGAGGAAGCGCGAGCCGTCCGGCACCGGCGCCTCGACCACCTGGGCCCGGGTCGCGGCGCCGAAGGCCACCGGGTCGGCGACACTGACCCGTCCCCACCTGAAGGCAGACAGGTTGGCCTCGACGGCCACGCCGTTGAGCGCGATGGCCTGCTCGAGCGCCGCCACCGAGAGCGGCAGGGCGCCCGCCTGGACGGCGGCACCGACGAGGAGCAGGTTGGCCGCCTCGACCGAGCCGAGCAGCGCCGTCGTCGCCGCCAGCATGTCGACGGTGTGCACGGAGCGCGCCGCAGAGCGAAGGGGGGCGAGGAGACCTTGCTCGTCGGGGTAGGTGACCGACGGGTCGTAGACCATCTCGCCCGTGGGGGTCGGGCTCGTCGAGGCGATCACGGTCGAGCGGTCCCGGCCCAGCAGGGCGGTGTTCTTCGCCTCACCGGCGACCATGAGGTCGAAGGCGAGCATCGCGTCCGCCCGGCCCTCGCTGAGCCGGTTGTTCGCCGGCGCAGCACCGGCAGGCGCGAGGCGCAGATGACTCGTCACCGGGCCGGCCTTCTGTGACAGACCGGTCTGGTCGAGCCCCGAGCAGTGCAGCCCGTCGACGAGGGCTGCCGTCGCGAGGAGGGCGTTGACCGTGACGATGCCGGTGCCGCCGATCCCGGCGAGGAAGACGTCGAAGGTCCCGTCGATCGTCGGCCGCTGCGGGCTCGGGATGCTCGGCGGTGTGGCCGGCACGGGCGTGGGCAGCCTCGTCCCCGGGTCGGTCATGACCGTCATGAACGACGGGCAGTCACCGTCGAGGCAGCTGTAGTCGGTGTTGCAGCTGGTCTGGTCGATGCGGGTCTTGCGCCCCAGCTCGGTGTCGACCGGCTGCACCGAGAGGCAGTTGCTCTTGACGCCGCAGTCGCCGCAGCCCTCGCACACGGCTTCGTTGATGACGACCCGCATGGGGCGCGTCTCGACCTTGCCGCGCTTGCGCAGGCGGCGGGCCTCGGCCGCGCACTGCTGGTCGTAGATGAGGACGCTGACGCCCTGCACCTCGCGCAGCTCGCGCTGCGCGTCGTCGATGCGATCGCGGTGCCAGACCGTGACCCCGGGCGCGAAACCGGCGTTGCGACCGTACTTCTCGGGCTCGTCCGCACACACGATGATGCGCCCCACGCCTTCGGCGGCGAGCTTCGTGGTCAGCTCGGGCACGCCGAGACCACCCGGCGCGTCCTGTGCCCCGGTCATCGCGACGACCTGGTTGTAGAGGATCTTGTAGGTGATGTTGACCCCGGCGGCGACACAGGCCTGCAGCGCCAGCTGACCGGAGTGGAAGTACGTCCCGTCGCCGACGTTCTGGAAGATGTGGTCGATGTCGGAGAAGGGCGCCTGGCCGAGCCACTGCACGCCCTCGCCGCCCATCTGGGTGATGCCGGTGACCTGTGCACTCTCGCGGGGTGCCATCGTCACCATCGTGTGGCAGCCGATGCCACCGCCGCCGATGGACCCCTCGGGCAGCACCGTCGACCGGTTGTGCGGACAGCCGCTGCAGAAGTAGGGGATCCGCTGGGCGCTGCCCACGGGGGTGATCGACAGGTCGATCCGGGAGCGACGGGCAGGCGCGGCCGGCTCACGCAGGCCGACGCGCCCGTCGAGCCACTGTCGCAACGCCGGGACGAGCCGGTCGGCCGTCAGGCTGCCGGTCGCCGGGACCAGGGGCGTCCCGGCCCCGTCGGCCTTGCCGAGGACCCGAGGCTGCTGCGCGCTGCCGTAGAGGAGGTCGCGGACCTGCGACTCGACGAAGGGAGTCTTCTCCTCGACCACGAGGATCTCGTCGAGACCCTCGGCGAAGGCGGTGAGCCGCGACCGGCCGAGCGGGTACGGCATGCCGATCCGGTAGAGCCGGATGCCGGCGTCGCTCAGCGCGGCGTCGTCCAGACCGAGGTCGAGCAGTGCCTGCCGGACGGTGTCGAACTGCGCGCCGGTGGCCGCGATGCCGAGCGTGGCACCGGGTGCCTCGACCTCGACGACGTCGAGCTCGTTGGCGGCCGCGTAGGCCTCGACCATCGCGGTACGCGGGCCCACGAGCGCCGCCTCGGCCTTGAGGCTGTCGGTCGGCGAGAGCATGGCGAGCTGCTCGTAGCGCCAGGGCTTGCCCTCCCACTCGATCTCGGGGAGGACGATCCGCTGGGCAGCGAAGTCGGCGTCGACGGTGAAGAGTCCGTCGGCGACGTCGGACACGATCTTGAGAGCGACCCAGCACCCCGACACGCGCGAGAGCGCCACGGCGTGCAGGCCCATCGAGATGACCTCTGCGGCATTGCGCGGGTACAGGACGGGGATACCCATGGCGGCCAGTGACCGCTCGGAGACGCACGGGACGGTCGACGACTTCGACCCCGGGTCGTCGCCGGCGAGGACCACGGCACCGCCACGCGGGTGGGCGCCGTACATGTTGGCGTGACGCAGGACGTCACCGCTGCGGTCGACCCCTGGCCCTTTGCCGTACCAGACCCCGACCACCCCGTCGACATTGCGCGTCTCACCGGGCAGCTCGAGCTGGCTGCCCCAGACCGCGGTGGCGCCCAGCTCTTCGTTCAGGCCCGGCTCGAGATGCATGCCGTGCTTGTCACGCAGCGCCTTGACGCCGGCCAGCGTCTTGTCGAGACCGGCGAGGGGGCTGCCCTGGTAGCCGGAGACGAGGCTGGCCGTCCGGGCACCGGCGGCGGCGTCACGGGCGTGCTGCTCGACGAGGAATCGAGCCACCGCCTGGACGCCCGTCAGGAGCACCGGTCGGGCCCCGGCCTCGTACCGGTCGGACAGCTGGTATCCACCGGCCGCGGAGTCAGGCACGGAGGGAGCGGAGCGCTCGTCGAGCTGGGTCACCGGATGCTCCCCGAGTGATCGGAGCTGCCCGAGTCCTCGACCTTCTTGCCGGACTCGTCATAGGCGTAGATCCCGTGCCCGGTCTTGCGGCCCAGCCGGCCGGCGGCGACGAGGTTGCGCAGGGTCACCGTCGGCTTGAATCGGTCCCCGAGGGTGTCCTCGAGGGAGCCGAGGATGTGCAGGTAGGTGTCGAGCCCGTTGAAATCACCGAGCTCGAGCGGGCCCATCGGCCAGTTGAAGCCGACCCGCAGTGCCTTGTCGATGTCACCCGGGCTGGCCACCCCCTCCTCCAGCATGCGCAGGCACTCCAACCGGACCAGCGCCGAGATGCGCGAGGTGAGGAACCCCGGGGAGTCCTTGCGGCAGACCACCGTCTCCTTGCCGAGCGCCTCGCCGAAGTCGACCGCCCGCTGGATGGCCTCCTCGCTCGACTCCAGGCCGGCCACCAGCTCGACGAGTCGCATCATGACGGGTGGGTTGAAGAAGTGCATGCCGACGAGCCGGTGGGCATCCTTCGGGATGGCCGCACCGATGCTCGTGATCGACAGCTGGCTCGTGTTGGTCCCGAGCAGCGCGTCGACCGGAGCGTGCTCGACGACCTGCCTGAACACCGCCTGCTTGACGTCGAGGACCTCGATGACCGACTCGATGACGACATCGGCGCCGGCGACCCCTTCGGCCAGCTGGGTGGTGGTCCTCAGCCGCGCCCGGACGGCCGCCGACTCGTCCGCGTCGATCTTCTCCTTGCGCACGAAGCGTTCCAGACTCTGGGCGATGCCCGAGAGTGCCCGCTCGAGCTGGCGCTCGTCGAGATCGACGAGCGCCGTCTCGTGCCCTGCCATCGCCGTCAGCTGGGCAATCCCGCTACCCATGGTCCCGGCCCCGATCACTGCGACCCGCATGGGCCCTCCATTCCGGTCACGACGGACCGACGCATAGTCTGGCTGCTATTCCCAACACCGTACGGATATGACACTATCTGACCTAGCCGTACCATTGAAAGCCCGCCCCTTGGAGGACCCGTGACCGAGACATTCGTGGTGATCGGCGGAGGCGTCGGAGGCGGCACCGCCGCTCTGGCCCTGCGCACCGAAGGTTTCACGGGGCGCATCGTGGTGGTCTGCGAGGAGAACCGACCGCCCTACTCGAAGCCACCCCTGAGCAAGGGCGTGCTGCGCGGCCAGGAGAGCCCGGACCGGACCGCCCTGCGCCCCAAGGACTGGTACGACAAGAAGGACATCGAGCTCATCACGGGGGTTGCCGCCAAGCACATCGATCGCGACACCAGGACGGTCCACCTCGCCGACGGCCAGGAGCTCGGCTACGACAAGTTGCTCATAGCCACCGGCGGTGACGCTCGTCGGATGCCGGGCACCGACGGCATCCCCGGCATCTTCACCCTGCGAACCGTCGAGGACTCCCTCGCGATCAGTGAGCGGCTCAAGCCCGGGGCGCGCGTCGTCGTGGTCGGCGGCGGGTTCATCGGCGCCGAGGTCGCGGCCAGCGCGGTGCAGATGGGGTGCACCGTGACGGTGCTCGAGGGCCTCGAGCTACCGCTGCAGCGGATGATGCCGCAGATGCTCGGGCAGCTGTACATGAGGATGCACCGGGACAAGGGGGTCGACTTCCGCACCAGCGTCGCGATCACGGACTTCGAGCACGGCCCCGACGGCCTCGTCGCGCATGCCGCCGATGGCAGCAGCTACCCGGCGGACGTGATCGTCATCGGCGTCGGCATGGTGCCCAACGACGACATCGGGCTGCAGGCCGGGCTCGAGGTCAGCAACGGGATCGTCGTGGACGGTCAGTGCCGGACCCTCGACCCTGACATCTTCGCGATCGGCGACGTCGCCAACCTCCCCCACCCGCTCATCGGTGAGCGGCGCAGGGTCGAGCACTGGCAGAACGCGCAGCACCAGGCCAAGGTCGCCGCCAAGAACATGTGCGGAGGCAATGAGGAGTTCCTCGAGGTGCCATGGGTCTGGTCCGACCAGTACGACGTCACCATCCAGATCACCGGCGTGCCCGAGCCGCTGGACAAGGTCTATCTGCGCGGGGACGTCGACGAGTGGAACTTCTCGGCCGTGCTCGTGCGCAACGGCATCTTGCGGGGTTGCGTCGCCTACAACCGCACCGACGACGTCCGCGCGGTGCGGCGCATCATGCACGACGGCCTGTCCGTCTCACTCGAGCACCTCACCGACCCCGAACTCGATCTTACCGAGCTGGCCGACGAGGCCGCCGCACATAAGGAGAACGCATGAAGATCGGACGGTTCAGCGACGGCGGTGACCCCTTCTGGGCGGTCGTCGACCTCGAGGCCCGCACCATCGACCCGGTCGAAGACTCGATCGGGTCCTGGGGCCCGATCGTGTGCGCCGACGGGCCGGGCGCCCTCACCCGCTCGGGGGCGCAGCGACCACTCGACGGGCTGGCGGTTCTGGCGCCGGTCGAGGAATCCGCCAAGGTCATCTGCCTCGGCGCGACCTACGCCAAGCACGTCACCGGCCTCGGAGTGCAGTCCCACGACAAGCCGGCCGGCTTCTGGAAGCACTTCGATGCCCTCGTCGGACCCGAGGACGAGATCGTCTACCCGGAGATCTCGGAGGGTTTCGACTTCGAGGTCGAGCTCGTCATGATTGTCGGTGACACGCTCGATCCGGGTGACCCCGAGCGCAGCATCCTCGGGTACACGGTCGGCAACGACACCTCCCTCCGCGACCACCAGTTCGGCGGCTCGGTGACGGGCATGGACATGTTCACCGCCAAGAGCGCCTACCGGTCCGCGCCGCTCGGGCCATGGATCGTCACTCGTGACGAGCTCGGCGACGGCACACCGGACCTCGGTCTGACCCTTTCGGTCAACGGCGAGACGCGCCAGTCGGCTCGCACGAGCGAGATGTCCTTCGGCGTGGACATGCTCCTCGCCTGGGCCGACGCACGCACCCCCCTTCGTGCCGGCGACGTCGTCTTCACCGGGACCCCCGAGGGTGTCGGTCACGAGGACGGCCGCTACCTCCAGCCCGGCGATGTCGTCGAAGCGACCATCGAGGGGCTCGGCACGCAACGCAACACCATCGGCCAACGCACGTCGAGCACCGGAGGCACTGCCTGATGTTCACCATGCTGCTCTCCGGCGACCTCATGGTCGCCGACGCCGATCGGATGGCCCAGCTGCTGGTGGACAAGGTGGGCATCACCGGACACCCCAACTGGCGCCAGGCCTTCCCCGGCCACCCCTACGTCGCTCACTTCCTGCGCACCCACAAGTCGCTCGCCGTGGCACCCACCCGCGTCGAGCCGCAGGGGCACCTCGATGCGGACAACCCGGGCGACCCGATGTTCCCGATCTACCTGCACTCCCTCGAGGAGCTGCAGGGCGTCACGCGGCCGATCAAGACGCACGCCACGGTGCTCATCACCGATGACTTGAAGGGGGTGACCCAGCGCCTGCACGAGCGTCGGGTCCCCTTCCGCCTGGCCCGACGCACCCCGGAGATGCCCTTCGACCGGCTGTGGGTCGGCTGCCTCCCCGAGGACCCGCGCTACACACCCGAGGTGGACGGCGGGCTGTGCATCGAGATCATGGGCCTGGAGCCCTTGCAAATGCCCGACGCCGTCTTCCAGACGCCGGCGGCGGAGCCTCGCGACCCCGCACCCAGCGACCTCGTCCGGGTCGTCGCGCGCGGGTTCCTGGTCCGCGACCTCGATGACGTCCTGGAGCGGCTGCGCACCAACCTCGACTGGTCCCCCGAGACCGTCGAGACCTTCGAGGACGAGGGCCTGCGACGCGCCCGGATGACCTTCGCCCTGGGCCACAGCGCGAGCCTCGACCTCATCGAGCCGACCCGGTGGGACACCGAGGAGGGCCTCTTCCTGCACAACTGGGGGCCGGGCCCCTACTACATCCGGCTCTCGACGATCGACCTCGACGCCAAGGCCGCTGACCTCGACGCCCGTGGCACCCGCTACCAGCGCATCAGCGGCTTGGACTCCGTCGACGGCGACCTGCTGCGCATCGACCCCGAAGATCTCGACGGCGCGCTCGTCGAGATCGTCGCCCACACCCCGACGCGTCACTGACGCTGCGGCACCGCACAGAAGTGGCCCCGGACGCTTGAGCGCCGGGGCCACTGTGCTGTCCGATCAGACCAGCGACTAGGAGATGTGGCCACCCTCCTTGAGGGTGATCAGGTCGTCCCACGTCTTGCCGAGCTCGAGCAGGACCTCCTCGGTGTGCTGCCCGAGGTCGGGAGCCGGACCCAGGTCCGTCGGCTCGCCGCCGAACTGGACCGGGCTCGCGACCGTCGCGAACTCGTGACCGGTGTTGGTCGTCACCGTGCGCAGGTACCCGTTGGCCGCGACCTGGACGTCGTCGTGGGTCTCGAGCGGGGTCTGCACCGGCGCCCAGACCCCCTTCATCGTCGCCAGCCGCTCTCGCCACTGCGCCATGTCGGCCGTCGCGAACTGCTCGCGCAGGATCCTGATGCACTCGCGGTTGTTGGTCTTGCGGGCCGTCGCGTCGACGAAGCGCGGGTCGTCGATGAGGTCGGGGCGACCGATGTGCGTGCAGAAGTCGGGCCAGAAGCGGTCCGACTCGAGCATCACCAGGGCGATCCAGCGACCGTCCTTGGTCTGGTACGCGTTGCGGGCGATGGGGTTCGGCCGGTCGTCGGGCCCGTAGACGGGGACGTCGACGCCCTCGAGGAGCTTGGAGGCCACGACATTGGGCGCGACATTCCACATGGCGATGTTGAGCAGGGAGACGTCGACGGTCTCGGGCCGACCCGTCGCCGCGCGCTGGTAGAGCGCAGCCGCGACTCCTCCGGCGATCGTCAGGCCACCCATGATGTCGCCGAAGGCCGACGGCTGCTCGGGCAGCATCTCGGCGCCCGGCTGCATGAGCGAGTCGTAGACCCCCCCGCGGGAGAAGTAGGACGCCCCGTCGTAGCCGCCACGCGAGGCCTCCGGACCGCGCACTCCCTGGCCGGTGCCGCGGGCGTAGATGATCGACGGGTTGATGGCGCGGATGTCGTCGACGTCGAGCCTGAGCTTGGCGACGGTGGCCGGGAGGAAGTTGGTGAGGAAGACGTCCGCCTCGCGGATGAGGTCGTCGAGGACCGCGCGACCCTCGGGCGTCTTGATGTCGATGCCCACGCTCCGCTTGCCACGGTTGGGCAGCTCGACGAGGTGGTCGGCGCTGGCGGTCAGGCCGGGAACGATGCCGGAGCTGATCAGGCCACGCTGGGGGTCACCTCGGTCGGGGTGCTCGACCTTGATGACATCGGCGCCCCAGTCCGCGAGGACGGCACCTGCCGCGGGCACAAAGGTCCACGAGGCCACCTCCACGACCTTGACTCCCTGCATGAGCGTGTACACGTGACTCCCGACGTTGACTGATTGAACAGAACTAATAGTATTGAAAGTGTCTCATCTGATCAAGGAGCGTGCAGGTCGAGACCCCTCAGAGACCGATGTCCTTGGCGATGATCGTCTTCATGATCTCGCTGGAACCCGCGTAGATCCGGGTGACCCGCGCATCGGCATAGGCCCTGGCGATGGGGTACTCGAGGATGTAGCCGTAGCCGCCGTGGAGCTGCAGGCAGCGGTCGACCACGCGACCCTGGAGCTCGGTGCAGAAGAGCTTGACCTTGGCTGCGTCGGCGGGCGTCAGCTCTCCCTTCTCGTGCGCAAGCAGAGCCCTGTCGAGGAGAGACTGCCCGGCTTCGACATCCGTGGCGCACGCGGCCAGCTCGAACTTGGTGTTCTGGAAGGAGCCGACGGTGGTGCCGAAGGCCTGTCGCTGCATGACGTACTCGACCGTGGTCTCCACGGCGCGCGCCGCGGCCGCCTGGCTGTTGACAGCGATTGACAACCGCTCCTGGGCGAGGTTGCGGGTCAGATAACCGAAGCCGGAGCCCTCCTCGCCGAGGAGGTTGGCCACCGGGACGCGCATGTCGCTGAAACTGAGCTCGGCGAGGTCCTGGGACTTCAACCCGATCTTGTCGAGGCGACGACCCCGTTCGAAGCCTGGGGTGTCGGTCTCGACGACGAGCAGGGAGATGCCCTTGCGCCCGGCCCCGGGGTCGGTCTTGACGGCGAGGATGACCAGATCGGCCATCAACCCGTTGGTGATGAAGGTCTTGGAGCCGTTGACGACGTAGTGGTCGCCGTCGCGAACCGCGCGGGTCGACATCGCCTTGACGTCCGACCCGGCTCCGGGCTCGCTCATCGCGAGGGCGCTGATCGCCTCGCCGGAGGCGAGCTTCGGCAGCCAGCGCGCCTGCTGCTCGGGCGTCGTCAGCTCCAGGAAGTAGGGCATGCAGATATCGGTGTGTACCCGCACTCCACCGAGCGCCAGGCCAGCGTGCTGGGCCTCCTCGGTGAGGATGACGTTGTAGAGGAAGGACGACTCGCCGCCGCCCCCGTGCTCCTCGGGAATCTGGACACCGAGCAGACCCAGCGCCCCGGCCTCGAGCCAGAACTCGCGGTCGGGATGCCCCTCCTCCATCCATTTGTCGTAGCGGGGGACCGCCCGGTCGGCGAAGAAGCGCCGGACCATGCTGCGGAAGTCCTCGTGGTCACTGTCGAACAGGGTGCGGTGCACCGGACCTCCAGGGTCGAAGGGGGGAATACTCGGGACGCCGACTCAGAGTCGCTCGACGACGAGCGCGTTGGCCATCCCGCCGTTCTCGCACATCGTCTGCAGCCCGTAGCGACCGCCGGAGGTCTCGAGGGACGTAAGCATGGTCGTCAGCAGCCGGGCGCCGGAGGCGCCGAGCGGGTGGCCGAGCGCGATGGCCCCGCCGAAGGGGTTGAGCCGCGCGTCGTCGACCTGGAAGTACCGCTGCCAGGCCAGGGGGACGCTGGCGAAGGCCTCGTTGACCTCGAAGTGGTCGATGTCGTCGATCGTCAGACCCGCCCGCTCCAGCGCCTTCTTGGTCGCGGGGATGGGCCCGGTGAGCATCGAGATCGGGTCGGAGCCGACGACGGCCGTCGACAGGACCCGGGCCCGGGGACGCAGACCGAGCTCGGCAGCCTTGGTCTCGCTCATGACGAGCAGTGCTGCTGCTCCGTCGGTGATCTGCGACGAGTTGCCGGCGGTGACCGACCAGCTGATCTCCGGGTAGCGGGCGTGGACCTCCGCGTCCTCGAAGGCAGGCTTGAGACCGCCGAGGGAGCCGGCGGTCGTGCCGTGCCTGATGGTCTCGTCCTCGGTGACGGTCGCACCGACCGCGCCCTCACCCTCACCCGGGACCGTGATGGGCAGGATCTCGGAGGCCATGGCGCCGTGGGCGGCGGCCGCGCGCTCGTGGGATCGAGCCGCGTACTCGTCCATGAGCTCGCGGGTGAGCCCGAACCGGGCCGCGACCAGCTCGGCCGAGACTCCTTGGCCGACCAGGCCCGGAGCGTAGCGCTCGGCGATGCCTTGCCCGAAGACGTCGACACCCATTCGGGCCGAGCCCATGGGCACGCGACTCATCGACTCGACACCACCAGCGACGGTGATGTCGTAGGCCCCGGCCATGATCCCGTGGACCGCGAACTCGACGGCTTGCTGACCCGATCCGCACCGGCGATCGAGTGTCACGGACGGGACGTGCTCCGGGAGACCTGCACCGAGCCACGCCAACCGGCCAGGGGTGAAGGCCTGCTCCCCTGCCTGGCTGACGCAGCCGATCAAGACGTCGTCGACGAGCCCGGCGTCGATTCCGGTGCGCTCGACGAGACCGCGCAGGACCTGGGCGAGCAGGTCGACCGCGTGCAGCGAGGACAGTGCCCCACCGGGTCGATCGCCCTTCGCTCGGCGTCCGCGGCCCATCGGGGAACGGACCGCGTCGACGATGACCGCGCTGGAGGGACTCACGACGTGTGCAGGTCGATCACGAGCTCGGGGCAGGCGTCAGCCGCCTCCTGGGCGGCATCCACCTCGCCCTCGGGCACGACGTTGGAGTCGACGTAGACAAATCCCTGGTCGTCGAGCTTGAAGACCGACGGACAGATCTCGGCACAGATGCCGTAGCCGCAGCACTTCTCCATGTCGAGGGTGACCTTTGTCGTCATGGTGTTGCCTCCATCTTTGCTGATTCCGTGGTGGTGCTGGATCGGGTGAGGTCCGTGACGAGCGAGCGCCGCAGGAGCTTGCCGGTGTCGGTGCGGGGCAGCTCGGACACGAGCTCGATGACCTCCGGGGTCTTCGAGCCACGCAGCCGGCCACGGGCGAAGTCTCGCAGCTCGTCGGCGCTCGCCTCGCGGCCCGGGCGCAGGACGACGATCGCGGCGATGCGCTGGCCCCACTCCTCGTCGGGAAGGCCGACGACGGCCACCTCGGAGACCGCGGGGTGCTGCTCGAGCGCGGCCTCGATCTCGGCCGGCGCGATGTTCTCACCACCCCTGATGATCGTGTCGTCGGCTCGACCCTTGACGAAGAGGAAACCGGCGTCGTCGACGTAGGCCAGGTCGCGGGTGGCGAACCAGCCGTCGGTCTGCTCGGTGGTGCGACCGCGGTACTCGCCCGAGACCTGGTCACCACGGACGAAGAGGTTTCCGGCCCGGCCCGCGGGCAGGACCGTGCCGTGGTCGTCGCGGACCTCCACCTCGATGCCGGGGACCGGGCGGCCCACCGAGTCGAGCCGGGCCCGCACCGCCGGGTCACCGCTGGCGACCGCCTCGCGGTGGTCCTCTGGACCCAGGACGGCGATCGTCGACGAGGTCTCGGTCAGGCCGTAGGCGTTGACGAAGTTGGTGTCAGGGAAGAGGTCGAGAGCGCGCTCGATGATGCGCCTGGGCATCGGGGCGCCGCCGTAGGCGATCGAGCGCAGGGCCGGACCGTGCATGGCGCCGGTGTCGTCGAGCTTCTCCACGACCCGCGCGAGCATCGTCGGCACGACGAGTGCCTGGGTCACACCCTCGTCCCTCACCGTGTCGATCCAGCCCTCGGGCGTGAAGCGGCTGAGGTGGACCACCCGGCGACCTGCGTAGATGTTGGTGATCGTGTTGGCCACACCCGCGATGTGGTAGGGCGGGACACTCACCAGGCTGCAGTCACCGGGGTCGGCGGCGCCGAACTCGATGGTCGTCAGGACGTACGAGGTGAGGTGCTTGTGGCGGAGCACGGCAGCCTTGGGCGCCGCCGTGGTGCCGCTCGTGTAGAGGAGCAGGGCGATGTCGTCGGGATCCCCTGGGAAGGAGTCGTCGGCGCCCGCCTGCTCTTCGTCGGTGAGCGCGAGCCATCCCGCCGGAGTCGTCGACATCTCAGGGTCGACCGCGAGCTGGTCGAGCAGGTCCTGGTCTGCGATGACGTAGGCCGGGGCGTTCTGGCTGATGAGTTCGCTCAGCTGCTCGCGAGCGAGTCGGTAGTTGAGCGGGACGAGCGGGACCCTCGCCCGGCTCGCGGCAAAGAGCGCCGTGGGGAAGGCCTCGTCGATCACCGCGATGTAGACCACGTGTGCCGCACCCGTGGTCCGCAGCACTGCGGCGCCGTTGGCAGCGCGCCGCTGCAGGTCGGCAGCGGTCAGTCCGTCGCCGTGTCGGCCGACGAGGACCCGGTCGGGGTCGCCGGACACCGCCATGTCGAGCAGGAGGTCGAGGTTCATGGTTCAGTCCGAGGAGGGCAGGGTCTTGGCGCCCTTGACGGTCAGGTCGCGGCCGGCCAGCGCCAACGGGCCAGCGCCACCCTTGGTGCAGAGCAGCTCGATGCCGGAATCCTCGTCCACGTAGCGCTTGCCGAGGAGGACCTCCTCGCCCGAGCCACCACTGCCCGGCGCGGAGTCGATGTCGAGCAACGGCTGCCCGCCGCAGGTGAGCGCCGCCGACTCGGCGCCGGAGCCAGCCCGCACGATGACGACCTCGACCTCTGAGACGGAACTGCGCAGACGAGCACCGGGCTTGATGACGACACTGGACATGACCTGTTCCACCACCTTTCTGAACGACGATGTATTCGGTCAACCGTAACACTATGTGTTATTTCTGTATACCCGGTTCCGATCAGGCCCCACGCCCGGGTACGGCCCCGCTAGATGTCGTCGACACCCGGCAGGTCGCGCAGTGCACCGAAGGCCCGCGCCCGCTCGGGGCCCACGCCGTCGGCGCGTTGCTCGAGCGCCTCGTCACAGGTGAGGTCGGCAGCCAACCATGCGGCCACCTCTGGGAGTGGCACTCCGGCGCGCCACCACTCGTCGATGACCTCACCGGGCTTGATGCCATCGCGCTGCAGCCGGCTGGCCAGGTCCGGCGGGACGCCCAAGATCGTCCACAGCTGCGCAGACACGGCATCGACACCGACACGCACCCACTCCGGCCCGGCAGTTCCGCCGAGGAAGCCCATGATCTGGTCAGGCCCAGTCACCCACACGAGACACTCACCCTTCCGCGAGGTCAGAGAGGTCGATGTCGACCACCTGTGCCCAGTGTGGCGGTCGCACCTCGCCATCGACCAGTGCGACGACGACCCGGCAGCCTCTGGGCGCTCTTTCGGGCCAGTCCGTCCACCCGTCCGTGAGCACCACGACCACATCCGGTCGCGGCCGCAACCGTGCGGCTGCGCCCAGTCCCTCGCGCATGTCGGTCCCGCCACCGCCAAGCAGCCGGACCTCCTTCGCGAGCATCACCCGGCCGGCAGCGAAGGCCGCCGAGTCGCAGCAGAGCACGCTCACCCCGCGGCGGGCGACCCCTGCCGCGCGGATCACCCCGTCGATCTCAGCCACCGCCCGGTCGAGGTGGGCCTGCGACATGCTCTGCGAGGTGTCGATGACGACGGCCACGACAGCCTCGGGCCGGTGACTGCCGGGCAGGATCACGCCAGGCACGACGCCGTCCCTGCGTGAGCGTCGTCGATAGGTGTGGTCGACCCGGCCGGCCGCTGACCCGACGCCCTTGCGCACCTGAACCCGCAACTCCCTGCGCCAGTCCACGACGGGCTCCAGGCTTTCCCGGGCCCATCGGGTCCAGCCTCCGGGCACGTCGTCGTGCGCCCTGGCCCACCGGGACACCCTGCGGGCCGTCTCCTCTCGCAGCAGCCGCGACTCCTGGGTCCCGATGGCTGCCTGCGCACCTGCGCCCCCCATCGGCTGGCCGGTCGCACCACCGCCGCAGTCCCGCACCCCGGTCAGCGACACCCCTTCGAGCCGGTCCCAGTAGTCCTCGGCGAGCAACCCCTCGCGCAGGCCGAGCCGCCCGGCCCGCAGGTCACGCTCAGGGCGAAGGGCGTCTGGCAGGTCGTCGTTGACCTCGAGGTCCGCGGCGACAGCCCACCGCCGTGCCGGCTCGCTGCGTGCGGCCGTCGCCCTTGTGGGCGGGCCCCCCTGCGCACCCGCCGCCCTGACCCCCCTGGCCGGGTGGTCACGGATGAGATGGGTCACCTGGTGGAGCAGCCAGTAGGCGAGCTCACGGGGTGCAGTGACGGCAAGGCGCACCGGGTCGATGTGGACACGCCATCCGGCGTCGACGGGATAGCCGGCCAGGGGTCCGTCCGGGTCGGCCTGCGAGCCCGGCACCTCGACGAGCACGGGACGAAGGGCGAGCAGCGCGCTCGCGAGGTAGGGAGCCTCCTGCACCGCGAGCAGCCGGCCGGCGGCCCACCGCTCGAGGAGCTCACCCTCGAGGCGCGGCCGCTCCTGCACGGCTACTCACTCCGCCTTTAGGTCGGCGCGGGCCAGCAGCCCGCTGAGCGCGTCCACCTGGGCAGGGAGCCTAGCCCCCTTCGGACGTCTGCCCGCGAGGAGCCGGGCGACGAGCACGGCGGTGTCGGGAGCGACCTCTGCCGCCCTCGCGACGACCTGCCAAGCCCGGGCCCACAGGTCGGCGTCGTCGGCAGCCACGGCGTAGCTCGCGACCGCGGCCAGGGCCGCGTAGGCGCGGTCGCCCCGCGTGGGGATCTCGAAGGAGTCGGGGTCGGCGAGCACCTGCGCCGGGTCGGGCAGATCGAGGTGGCGCAGCCAGGACAAGAACTCGGAGCCGGGGCCCTCGCCGACCGTCCCACGCACGAGGAGGGATCGGACCTCGTCGGAGGCGGCCGCGGAGTCGCACTCGGCGAGCAGGCGCGCCGTCATCTCCCAGGTCCGCGGGCTCGGCCAGGAGCGGCCCACCTCCTCGGCGCTCTCGGGCATCCGGAGCACGAGGGCAGGGCGCACCCGGAGGAAGGCCGCGACCACGGCGCGGGCGCGCAGCAGGTGCGCCTGGTCGGGTCGGGCGCGCGACAGCAAGGTCGCGGGCGTGGGGAAGCCTTCGGTCAGGCCTGCTGCGACCGACTCGGCGCTGACCGGCCAGTCGAGGTGGACGAAGCGGTTGGCCATCGGGGCGGACAGGTCCCACCCGTCCGCTGCCTCTTCGGGAGGGTTGGCAGCAGCGACGATCCGCACGCCCGGCGGAAGCGCCAGGTCGCCGACCTCGCGCTCGAGGACGACGCGGAGCATCGCCGCCTGGACTGCGGGGGGTGCGGTGGTCAGCTCGTCGAGGAAGAGGAGCCCCTCACCAGCATCGACGAGCCGGCGGGCCCAGCGTGGTGGGGCGAACTGCACGTGCCCGCCGACGATGACGGGCAGCCCGGAGAAGTCCGTGGGTTCACGGATCGCCCCGACCACGACCTCGTGGGCCCAGCCCGCAGCCCTGGCGAGGTCGACCACGGCCGACGTCTTGCCCGTACCCGGGCTGCCCCAGACGAGCACCGGCACATCCGCCCGTACGGCGAGGACCAGGGCATCGAGCGCTGCAGCTGTCATGGGTCCACCTCAGGTAGGAGCATCCTGCGACTCGAGGGCGTACATGGTCGCGGGCTTGGGCGCGTCGGGGTTGAACTTGTGGCCCCACACCGAGAGGCGCTCGGGCTTGCCCTCGACGAAGGGGTGCGCCTCGCTGTCCTCGATGCCGCCCTGGATGTACTCCAGCGGGAACCCGGAGGGGGTGAAGGAGTAGAAGGAGATCACGGGGTCCTGGGTGTGCCGACCGAGGGTCGCCATGAGCGGGTACCCGCGCTCTTGCACGAGGTCGTAGGCGACTCCGACGTCGTCGAGGTTCTCGACCTCGATGCCGACGTGCTGCAGGCCGGCGACGCCGGGCACGATCGAGTACCCGATCGCGTGGGTGCGGAAGTTGCGCTTGGGCCGGTAGAACCGGCGCTTGCCGACGTCACCACCCGACCCGAACCAGCGGAAGCCGAGGACGTCCTCGACGAAGTGGTTCAGCTCGTCGCTCCACTCGGGAACGGTGAGGACCACGTGGCCAAAGCCCCCTTCGCCCGCGACGAAGCCCGAGTGGGCCCGTCCCGGGACGAAGGAGTGCGAGGCGAAGGCCTGCCCGTAGAAGAGCTCGTGCCGGATCCGGTCCGGTCCGTCGAGGTACGCCACGGCGTGCACACCCCGCTCGGCGCACAGCTCCTCGTCCCCGACCGTGTACGACAGGCCCTCGGCATCGAGGATGCGCAGGGCGTCCTCGAAGGCCGGACGGTCGCGCAGCTCCCAGCCGACATAGCTGAGACGCTCGGCCTCACCCGGCCGGATGGCGATGCGGTGGTGCCGCTCGTCCATCCGCAGGAGGAGCGCGTCGCCATCGTGGGGCCTCACTTGCATCCCCAGCACCTCGGGGGCGTAGCGGGACCACTCGTCGAGGTTGGTCGACTCCAGGCCGATGTATGCGAGAGCGATGATGTCCATGGACGAGTCCTTCGTGGTTGCGCAGTCGGGGGGGCGCTCAGCCGGCGGCGACGACGGGGTCGACCGTCGTGCTGAGCTCGATCGGCTTCCTGAGGTCGTCCGGGTTCATACCTGACTCAGGTAGCTTGAGCATGGGCAGCGCCGTGCGGTACCGGATCTTCTCGCGGTCTGCCTCGGAGAGACCGAGGCCGTCCGTGAGGTCACCCTCGTGCACGTCGGCTCCGGAGAAGTTGTCGCCGTAGAGAACCTGCTCGACGCCGACCTCCTCGATGATCGCGCGGCGCATGTGCGGGCTGTGGATGTCCAGGTCGTAGAAGAAGTTCGAGTTGTACTCGATGAGGTCCTTCTTGTTCTTGCTGTCCGGGGCCATCGTCTTGTTGGTGAGGTTGAATCGGCCCAGCTGGAACGGCACGAAGCCACCACCGTGGGTGATGAGGACCTTGAGGTCGGGGAAGTCGTCGAGCACCCCGCCGTTGGTCAGGTTCCAGTAGAAGAGCGTCTCGTCGCTGTTCATGCCGACGATCGAGGTGGTGTCGAAGGGGTCATCGCAGGCGTTCTTGCCCCACGTCACCGACTGGTTGTAGCCGTGCACGAAGATCATGCAGTCGAGCTCGGACACCTTCTCCCACAGCGGGCGGAACGCCGGGTCGTTGACCTCGCGGCCACCGAAGTTGCGACCGCCCATCATCAGGCCCTGGGCACCGAGCTCGGTCACCGAGCGCTCGAGCTCCTTCGCTGCCGCCACCGGGTCCTGGAGCGCCGCGTGCGCCCAGAAGTAGAAGCGGTCAGGGTTGTGCGAGCAGAACTCGGCCATCGAGTTGTTGGCGGTCTCGGCGTAGCGGACGGCGAAGTCGGTCTCGTAGTGGTACCCGACCATGTGCAGGGGCATCGAGAGGATCATCTTGTCGATGCCGGCGGCGTCGATCGCGGCCAGGCGGGACTCCGGCTGCCAGCGCTCGAGCATCTCGTCGAGCGTCGCGGCAGTCTGACGCTTGGTGCCAAGCTTCCAGTCACCGATCCGCAAGCCGTTGTCCCAGAACGGGCCCCAATGGTCGTGCTGGTTGAACAGGTCCTTGGTGAGCTGGTGCGCGTGCAGATCGATGAGCATGTTCGGGTCCTCCTAGGGGCCGGGATGGGCTGGTCCCATTTATGCACACGAGACACTTCTCGTCAAGACTGTCCATTCTGACTATGGTGGGGCGCGAACCGTCGTGACGAGAGGACAACCCATGCGATACGTGACCTTCGAGGTCCCCAGCCCGGTCGGCCCCATCGAGCGGGTCGGTGTCCTCGGCGCGTCGGGCAGCGTCATCGACATCAACCTGGCAGCTCGGCAGTACTACGCCGATCGCGTGGGGAGACGACGCGGTACAGCCATCGCGGACGCGCTCGTCCCCGCTGACCTGATCGCGCTCCTGGCCAACCTCGAGGTGGGGCAGGACGCGCTCCACCGAGTGCTCGACGACCTGCCGATCGAGGTCGGCAGGACCGACGAGCAGGGCGGCACCCTCGTCCACGCGCTGGACTCCGTCCGGCTGTTCGCCCCCATCCCCAGGCCCGCCAGCATCCGCGACTGCTCCGCCTACGAGCAGCACGTTGCCGCGGCCTCCCGCGGCAGCGTCCCCAAGCGCTGGTACGACTTCCCCACCTACTACAAGGGCAACCCCTTCGCCGTCCTCGGACCGGACACGGTCGTGCCGGTCCCCGACGACTCGGAGAAGTGTGACTACGAGCTCGAGTACGCCGCGGTCATCGGCCGGTCGGGCCGCGACCTCAGTCCCGAGCAGGCGCTCGACCACATCGCGGGCTACCTGATCTTCAACGACGTCTCCGTCCGGGACGTGCAGTTCCGTGAGATGTCTGTGGGGCTCGGGCCGGCCAAGTCGAAGGACTTCGACGGATCCAACCTCTTCGGCCCGGCACTCGTCACACCCGACGAGTGGGACCCGCACGTGCACCACACGATGCAGGCCTTCGTCGATGACGAGGAGTGGAGCAGCGGGTCGACGACGACCATCCACTTCCCCGTCGAGGAGATCGTCGCCCACATCAGTCAGCGCGAGACCCTGCGCGTGGGCGACATCATCGGCACCGGCACCGTCGGCGGCGGGTGCGGGCTGGAGCTCGGCAAGTACCCCCCTCGCGGCTCGCGGGTCGAGCTGCGGATCGAGGGGCTCGGCAGCCTGGCCAACACCTGGGGCGACGCCCCAGGGGAGCGGTAGACGGTTGCGGGTGGGGAGGTCGTCCTTCCTGTGGTCATGTATGTGACACATATTGGTGATACTGTCCTGTCCGTGACAGTTAACACCGGCACCCAGACCTGGGCACGCATCGTCGACGGTGCGCTGACCTCGCTCGCACGTCGCGGCCAGCACAAGTTCTCGATGACCGATGTCTGTGCCGAGTCGGGAGTCTCCCGAGGCACGCTCTATCGCTACTTCGCCAGCCGCGAAGAGGTGCTCGACGCCATCGAGACCCGCCTCGACTCGAGCATGCGCGAGCACGTGACGGAGGCGATCGCGGCCGACGCGGCACTCGAGCACCGCGTCGAGGTCGTCTTCACGGCGATGTCGGCCCACTGGTCGGACTTCCCGGCGCTCGAGCTGCTGGTCCAGACCGAGCCCGGCATGGTGCTGGAGCGGCTCGGTCACCACCTCGACAGCACCGTCGACTTCTTCCTCGACTGCCTGCACCCTGCCCTGGAGAAGGCGTCAGCGGTGCGCGACGGGAGCGTCACCGAGCGTGGTCTCGTCGAGCTGATGGTGCACAGCGCCGTGTCCGTCTGCCTGCTCGCCCCGGCATCCGACACGAGCCGATCGGCCCTCCTCCAGGACACGATGGCCGGCATCATCAGCGACGCGCCTACGGTCCGCCGCACTCTGGCCAGCTGACTCTCCTAGGCTGCCACTCATGAGCAGCCCCTCCTCGTCCGACACGACCGAGACCATCCTGGACGGCGCCATGCGCGCACTCGCGCGTCATGGCAGTGGGCTGTCGATGACGGACATCTGTCGCGAGTCCGGTGTCTCGCGCGGGACCCTCTACCGCTACTTCGCCAACCGCGAAGAGGTGCTGCAGGCCGTCAACGCCAAGATCCTCGAGGTCAACCGCGCCCTGTTCGACGCGGCGATCGCCGCGCGGCCCGATCCCGCTGACCGGGTCGAGGTGATGCTGCACACCATGCTCGACTTCCCGAGCCTCTTCCCCCACATGAAGGTCCTCTTCGAGTACGAGCCCAAGGCCTCACTCGACTTCCTCCACAGGGAGGCCGACGGGGTCATCGCCAGCATCGCCGGCTACCTCCGCCCGGCCCTTCCCAAGAGCCGACGCCGCGGGGCCCTGTCGGCGGAGGACGTCGCCGAGCTGCTCTACCGGCTCGTCACCTCTTCCTTCCTCATCCCGACATCGACGGCGGCCGAGGTCGAGGCGATCTTCATGCGGCTCTGGTCAGCGGTCGACCCGACGGCCACCCAGGGCGGCACGACGAGGGGGTCAGCCGCCGCCGACTGACCCCCTCTGACGACTCCCCCACCGTCAGACGGGGAGACCCATCGCCTTGGTCTCGAGGAAGTCCTCCAGGCCCTCGACTCCGTACTCGCGGCCGATGCCGCTCTGCTTGTAGCCGCCGTAGGGCGTGTCGGGGGCGGTGAAATTGCCACCGTTGACCCCGATCGAGCCGGTCCGGATGCGCTTGGCAACAGCGATGCCGCGCTCGAGGTCGGCGCTGAAGACCGAGCCGGAGAGTCCGTAGGGCGACGCGTTGGCGATCCGGACCGCATCGTCGTCGTCGTCGTACCCGATGAGCGAGAGCACCGGGCCGAAGATCTCCTCGCGCGCGATCGTGCTGTCATTGCTGACATCGGCGAAGGCGGTCGGCTGGACGTAGTAGCCCTTGTCGAACTGCTCCGCGCGCCCACCACCGATGAGCAGGTCGGCCTCGGCCTTCCCTTTCGCCATGTACCCGAGCACCCGGTCGAGCTGACGCTGGTTGATGAGCGGGCCCATCATGTTGGCCGGGTCGTTGGGGTCGCCGTACGGGAACTGCGAGTACACGGCCTTGACGATCTCGGACGCCGCCCCCATCAGCGACCTGGGCACCAGGAGCCGGGTCATCAGGGCACAGCCCTGGCCCGAGTGCATGCACGCGATGCCGGCCGCCGCGGGGATGACGCTCGCGAGGTCGGCGTCGTCGAGGACGATCGCCGCGCTCTTGCCACCGAGCTCGAGGGAGACCTTCTTGATCGTCTCGGCCCCGTTGCGCATGATGAGCCGGCCCGTCTGCGTCGAGCCGGTGAAGGTGACGTGGTCGACCTCGCGGTGCGTCGTCAAGATCTCGGCCACCGAGTTGTCCTGGGTCGTGATGATGTTGACGACCCCGGCCGGGATGTCGGTCTCGGCGACGGCCTGCGCGAGCAGGGTCGCGCTCCACGGCGTGTCGGGCGCACCCTTGAGAACCACGGTGCAGCCTGCCGCAAGCGCGGCGCCGAGCTTGGCGAGGTTGAGCTGAAAGGGGTAGTTCCACGGGGTGATCCCCGCGACGACGCCGCCCGGCTCCCGCCGGACGACGCGCTTGGACAGGGCGCCCATGAACTCCACCGGGGGTCGTTCGTACTCCCACTCATAGGACTTCATCAGCTCAGGCCAGTAGCCGAGCCACTCGATGGGCGGGTCCACGCCGACGGCATGGGCGAGCCCGACCGGCATGCCGACCTCTGCCGTGTGAGCCTCTCGGATGACGTCGGCCTTCTCCCGCAGCTTTTCCTGCAGCTGCGTCAGGGAGCGGGCGCGGAACTCGGGGTCGCCCGCCCACCTCCCTTCGTCGAAGGCACGGCGGGCCGCGGCGATCGCGCGCTCGACGTCGTCGGCGCCTGCGTCCGGCGCCTGACCCAGGACCTCTTCGGTGGCGGGATTGATGTTGTCGTACTCGCGTCCGCTCGCGGCGGCGACCAGATCGCCGTCGATCAGCATCTTCTGCGGCTCGATGTCCATTGACACTCCTTTGTGCACGGCAGGGCCTCAGGGTCCAGCGGCCCGGTGGTGGAACCGCACAACGGACTACACCTATTGAACATGAATTGTCTTGTATGTACATTGCAGGGGGTCCGCAACGTCGCGGGTACGAGCCTCTTTGAAAAGGATGTTTCATGGGCAAAATGGATGGTCGCGTCGGGCTGACGGCGAAATGACCGGCACCGGGCTGCTCGCAGACAAGATCGCCCTCATCACCGGGGGCGGCGCAGGCATCGGTCGTGGCATCGTCACGCGCTTCCTCGCCGAGGGCGCGAAGGTCGTCGTGGCGGAGTACGACGAGGAGCGCTGCAGCACGCTCCGCGACGACTACGCGGGCAACGACTCCCTCCACGTCGTCCGCACCGACGTGCGGGAGAAGGAGCAGGTCCTGGCCGCCGTCCAAGCTGCCGTCGACACTTTCGGCGGTCTGGACATCCTGGTCAACAACGCCTTCACCCTCTCGCCACGGGTGCTCCTCGAGCACAAGACCGATGACATGCTCGACGGCACCCTGCACGCCGGCCTGTGGGCTGCATGGTGGGGCATGCAGGCAGCTCGGCCGATCATGGCCGAGCGCGGTGGCGGCGCGGTCGTCAACTTCTACTCGATCGACGTGGAGACCGCCGCCTGGCTCAACTCCGACTACGTCGTGACCAAGTCGGCCCTCCTCGGGCTGACCCGCAGCTCGGCCCACGAGTGGGGCCGCTTCGGGATCCGGGTCAACTCGATCGCCCCGACCGCCATGGGTACCCACTTCAATGCCTTGGCCGCCGAGCACCCCGGCTTCGCCGAGGCCTCCGCAGCACGCAAGCCCCTGGGCCGCAATGGTGACCCCGAGCTCGACATCGCCCCGGTCGTCGTCTTCCTCGCCTCCGAGATGTCGCGCTTCGTGACCGGCGAGCTGATCCACGCCGACGGCGGGTTGCACATGCCCGGCTACGACTCGCGTCCCGCTGACCTCGGCGCGCTGGGCGGATGAGCGACCGCCGTGTGGTGCCCTTCGCCCCGGAAGGGAACCCATGACTGATCACCACGAGCAGATGGTGCGAGGCTTCCTCGACGCGCTGCACGTGTCCGACCCCGACTTCGCCGTGCTCACCGAGGGGCTGCTGGCAGAGGACGCGCGCTACGTGCCACTCCTCCCCCTTCGCGCACCCGTACGGGGCCGCGCCGCGATCCGCACCGAGCTGGAGCGACAGTACGACTTCTACACGGAGTGTCGCTGCGACATCATCGCGCTCGCGTCCGACGACCGATTCGTCTTCACCGAGCGTGTCGACCGGGTGACGCTGCGTCGTGACGGTCGCGAAGTCGTCGTCCGGGTCTGCGGGGTCTTCGAGTTCGACGACCGCGGCCTGGTCACCAGCTGGCGCGAGTACTACGACTCCGCCGACATGGCCGAGCAGCTGGGTCAGACACCGCAGGAGTTCGCCGACCACATGCGCTCGTACGCCCGGCCCCGCTGACCTCGTCAGGAAGGACCGGCTGATCAACCCGTGTGCGGCTCACCCGCACGGCCAGGGGCCGCGACCCGAGAGGGTTGCGGCCCTTCGTCATTCCTCGCTGATACGCACTAGACAGTTAGTGCACTATTTGCAATAGTTGCCTGCAACCTACACACGCTGCCGAATCGACAGCGGGCCGACGAGAGGTACCACGTGACTGACCTGACCCGACGCTCGATCCTTGCTGCGATTGCGCTCAGCACTCCCCTGGCCCTGGGCGCCTGCGGCGGCGACGACCCGACGGGCAGCACGGGTGCCGCCAAGGACGGCGGCGCGACCGGCGGGACGCTCACCTACGTCACCGGCCCGGAGCCGGTCGGCCTGGACCCGGCCAATCTGCAGATCACGGCGGGCAGCGGCCACGGTGGCCGTGGCTACGCGGTCTTCGGGATGCTGCTCGGCGTGGACTCCGAGAAGGGTGAGGTCGTCCCGGGCATCGCCGACTCGCTCGAGTCGACCACCGACCTGGCCAGCTGGACCCTCAAGCTCAAGGACGGCGTCAAGTTCACCGACGGCACCCCCTTCGACGCCGAAGCCGTCAAGTACAACTGGGAGCGCCACACCGACCCCAAGCTGGGATCGGTCCAAGCCTCCATCGCCGGACGCATCAAGTCGATGAAGGCTAGCGACGCGACCACGCTCGAGATCACCCTCAAGGAGCCCCTGGCCCAGTGGCCGTCCCTGGTAGCGGGCGGCCTGACCTTCATCGGCTCACCCAAGGCGCTCAAGGACAAGGGCAAGGAGTTCGCCGGCTCCCCGGTCGGCGCCGGCCCGTTCATCTTCGAGAGCTGGCGGCGCAATGATGCCGTCGAGTACAAGCCGAACCCTGACTACTACGCCGGCGCCCCCAAGCTCGAACACCTCACCATCCGCAGCGTGCCGGACGAGCAGCAGCGGGCCGACACGGTGACCTCGGGCTCCGACATGATCGCTCGCATCACCAACCCCCAGACCGCAGCCGACCTCAAGACCAACGGCGCCACCGTGCACGTCGTCGACGTCAGCGGCGGGACGACCTTCATCATGAACTTCCAGAAGGCTCCCTTCGACGACGCGCGGGTTCGCGAGGCCCTGTGGCTCACCTTCGATCACAAGGACTACAACGAGACGGTCTTCGGTGGCAACGCCACGACGCCCACCAACTACTTCGCCGAGGGCTCGCCCTACTTCACCCCCGAGGTGAAGTTCCCCGAGCCGGATCTGGCGAAGGCCCAGCAGCTCATCGACGAGTACACCAAGGACAAGGGCTCCGTCTCCTTCTCGATCCAGACCCAACAGCCGGGTCCGGCCGAGTACCTCCAGCAGACCTTCCAGCAGCTCAAGGGGGTCAAGGTCAAGGTCGAGCAGCTAGCCGGCCCCACCCAGGTGGGCAACGCGTTCTCCGGCAACTTCGTCGCCTCGACCCTGGGCATTCAGGTCGTCACACCCGCGCCCCAGTTCCACGATGAGTTCCGTACCGGCGGGAGCCGGAACTTCGGCAAGTACTCGTCCGAAGTCGTCGACAAGGCCCTGGCCGAGATCGAAGCCAGCGCAGACCTTGACGAGCAGCGCAAGGGGTACGCGAAGGTCCAGGAGCAGCTCATCAAGGACCACGCCGAGATGATCACCGCTCGTGTCAACGGGATGGATGTCCTCAACGAAGGGGTCATCGTGCCCCAGTGGTTCTCGGACGGCATCCCGGCCCTTGACCGGGCGAGCGTGGGGAACTGAGCCCACCGAGGGCGTGCCATGCGCTTCGCACACACAGCAGGCCGGGCAGTGCTGCGGCTGCTCCTGGTCATCGTCATCGTCAGCTTCGCAACCTCGTTGCTGCTGGACCTCGTCCCCGGGGACCCCGCGGTCGCACTGCTGGGCGAGACAGCGACTCCCGAGCAGGTCGCTGCGTTGCACCAGGAGCTACGGCTCGATGACCCGTTGGCGGTGAGGTACGTCGCCTGGGCCTCGCATGCCGCCCAAGGCGATCTCGGCAACTCGCTGGCAACCGGCGAGTCGGTGACCTCCGTCGTGCTGGACCGACTTCCCGTCACCGCCGAGCTGACCCTCCTGGCCATCATGCTGGCCGCCCTGATCGCGATCCCCGTCGCCATCCTGGCTGCCTACCGACCTGAGGGTGTGGTGGACCGGGTGATGAACACGCTGACCTCGGGGTTCATCGCCTCGCCGCCGTTCCTCACCGGTGTCTTCTTGATCTTCATCTTCGCCATCAAGGCAGACCTCGTCCCGCCGACCGGGTGGGCACCACTCTCCGAGGGGCTGGGGGACAACCTTCAGCGGGTGGTCCTCCCGGCGATCACATTGGCCCTGACCGAGGCTGCCATGTTCTACCGCGTGCTGCGATCGGACATGATCACGGTCCTTCGTGAGGACTACATCCTCAACGCCAGGGCCCGCGGTCTGCCGACCGGGTACATCTTGCTGCGGCATGCCCTGCGGCCTTCGTCGTTCTCGGTGCTCACGCTCTTTGGGCTCTCCGTGGGAAGGCTGCTGAGCGGGGCCGTGGTCATCGAGGTCCTCTTCGCCCTGCCGGGTCTGGGTCAGCTGCTCGTCAACTCGGTCCTGAGCCGAGATCTGCTCGTCGTCCAGGGGGTCGTGCTCTTCATGGCCGTGGCCTACGTGCTCATCAACCGACTGGTGGATGTGGGTTATGGGTTGTTGGACCCGCGCGTCCGAGAGGCGGCCGCCCGATGAGCACATCCACCGAGGCGCTCCCGGAGCCGATCGCGCCACCGGCTGACGGAACGAGCGCCCGTCGGCGCAGGAGGAGGGGCATCCTGTCATCGGCCCTCCTGTGGGTCGCCCTCGCCTGGATCACCGTGATGATCGGCGCCGCACTGCTGGCCGACCTACTCCCGCTCGCGTCGTACGAGCAGCGGATCGGCACCCCCCGGACCCCACCCGGCCTCACCTGGCCCGAGTTCCTGGGCACCGACCAGCTCGGCCGGAGCGTGCTCTCCCGTGTCATCTTCGGAGCCCGGGTCTCCTTGGCGGTGGGGTTGGTCGCCGTCACGGCGGCCGCACTCGTCGGTGGCCTGCTCGGGGTCCTCGCGGGGTACCTTCGCGGCTGGCCGGACAGGGTCATCGGCCTCCTGCTCGACAGCATGTTGGCCTTCCCACCGCTCGTGCTGCTCCTGGCCATCACAGCGATCCAGAGCCAGAGCTTCTTGACCCTGACCCTGGCCCTGAGCCTGCTCAGCGTCCCCGGCTTCGCTCGTCTGGTGCGTGCCAACACCCTGTCACTGTCCAAGCGGGAGTTCGTCGATGCAGCCCGGCTCCTGGGCAGCAGCCCGCGGCGGGTCCTGCTGCGCGAAGTGCTCCCCAACGTCGTGCTGCCCGTCCTCTCCTACGGGGTGCTCGTCCTGGCTGGGCTCATCGTGGCCGAGGGGTCGCTGAGCTTCCTCGGTCTGGGGATCCCCGCGCCACGTCCCAGCTGGGGCGGCATGATCGCGAGCGGACGGCCGATACTGTCCTCCAGCCCGTGGCTGACCTTCGTCCCAGCCATTGCGCTCTTCCTGACCGTGCTGTCCATCAACGTGATCGGCGACCACGCCCGTCGCCTCACCGACAAGAAGGCGGCAGCCCTGTGAGCCAGATCGTCGACACCGAACGCCCCGAGCCGCTCTCCGGGTCCGGCGACCCACCGCGCGACCTCCTCCTCGACGTCAAGGACCTCTCGGTCGAGTTCGACACCGGGCACGGCCCCCTCCGGGCCGTCGACGGGATCAGTCTGCAGATCAGGACGGGCGAGAGGCTGGGCATCGTCGGCGAGTCGGGTTCCGGCAAGTCCGTCGCTGCCCGGGCAGTGATGGGGCTGCTCCCGAGGACCGCCCGCACGACCGGGCAGATCGACTTCGCGGGGACCGAGCTCCTCGGGCTGGACCCGAACCAACGTCGCACGCTCTTGGGCGCCGACGTCTCGATGGTCTTCCAGGACCCGATGACGGCGCTGAACCCCGTCGTCCGCGTCGGTCGGCAGATCAGCGAGGGCCTGCGCTTCCACGGCTCGAACGATCGCCAGGCGGTCCGAGAGGCCACGCTCGAGATGATGCGGCGCGTGGGCATCCCTGATGCCGAGGCGCGCCTGCGCGCCTACCCCTTCGAGATGTCCGGGGGCATGCGGCAGCGCATCTGCATCGCTGCTGCTCTCATCTGCGGCCCGAGACTGCTCATCGCGGACGAGCCGACCACCGCCCTCGACGTGACCATCCAACGACAGATCCTCGATGTCCTCACCGACATGGGCCGGGGTGGCATGTCGATGCTGCTCATCACGCACAACCTCGGGGTCGCCGCCTCCCGTACCGACCGGGTTGCGGTCATGTACTCGGGGCGGGTGGTCGAGACGGCTCCGACCGCGGACCTCTTCCGCACCCCGCGTCACCCCTACACGGTCGGGCTGATGCGTTCGATGCCTCGGCTCGCCGACGCTCCGCACACCCGCCTGGTGGCCATCCCCGGCCGCCAGGTCCGCTCGGCCGGCCCCACCCAGGGTTGCAGGTTCGCCGATCGCTGCGCATCGGCACAGCCCAAGTGCCTCCGGATCGAGCCCGATCTCACAACGGACGACAGCTCGCCGGATCACGCCTACGCCTGCTTCTTCCCCCGAGGTACGGCACATGGCGAGGCCGCGCTCGCCAGCAACCGTGCCGCCGGGACGACCGCAGCCGGGCTGTCCGTGCCCGAGGAAGAGGTGTCATCGTGACCAGCACCGCAGAAGATGCCCGACAGGGCCTGCTCAGCGTCCAGGACCTGGTCGTCGAGTTCCCCGCCGCAGGAGGGCGGACGGTCCACGCGGTCTCGGGCGTCAGTCTCGAGGTGCATCGTGGCGAGACCCTGGGGATCGTCGGGGAATCGGGATGTGGCAAGTCGACCACCGCTCGGGCCATGGTGATGCTGCGGACACCAACGTCCGGGATGATCGAGTTCGATGGGACCTCGTTGGCCGGACTACGGCCCAAGGAACTACGGCGTCTGCGGCCACACCTCCAGATGATCTTCCAGGACCCGGTCTCCTCGCTGAACCCGCACCGGAAGGTCCGCGACATCGTCGCCGAGGGCATGACGGTATGGGGTCGTCCCGTGACCGAGGAGTGGCTGGACGCCCTCTTGTCGGAGGTCGGGCTCGAGCCCGACGAGGTCAAGGACCGCTACCCGAGCGAGTTCTCCGGCGGGCAGTGCCAGCGCATCGCCATCGCGCGCGCACTGGCGCTCGAGCCCGAGCTGCTCGTCTGCGACGAGGCGGTCTCCGCGCTCGACGTCTCGGTGCAGGCCCAGGTCCTCAACCTGCTGCACGACCTCAAGGAGCGCCGCGGCCTCACCATGGTGTTCATCTCGCACGACCTTGCGGTGGTGCGCAACGTCTGCGACCGCGTCGCCGTCATGTACCTGGGCAAGGTGGTAGAAGAGACGACGGTCGACGCCTTGTTCGCCCGGCCGCACCACCCCTACACGTCCGCCTTGCTCGAGGCGGTCCCCGAACCTGATCCGACACTCCCTGTCCTGCCCTTGGAGCTATACGGCGAGGCCCCGTCGCCCTTGGACCCACCGAGCGGGTGTCGCTTCCGAACGCGGTGCCGGCACGCCCAGGACATCTGCGCCACAGAGGAGCCGCCGCTGCTGACGGTCGCGGACCAGCACAAGGTCGCCTGTCACTTCGCCGAGGACATGCCCGAGCTGCTGGCCCTGCCGACCATGACCGCCTGAGCGCCCCAACCACGCGAGCAGGGCTGCAACCCCAGTGGGGTTGCATGACCGGCGCCGGGCTGCTCGCAGACAAGATCGCCCTCATCACCGGGGGCGGCGCAGGCATCGGTCGTGGCATCGTCACGCGCTTCCTCGCCGAGGGCGCGAAGGTCGTCGTGGCGGAGTACGACGAGGAGCGCTGCAGCACGCTCCGCGACGACTACGCGGGCAACGACTCCCTCCACGTCGTCCGCACCGACGTGCGGGAGAAGGAGCAGGTCCTGGCCGCCGTCCAGGCTGCCCTCGACACATTCGGCGGTCTGGACATCCTGGTCAACAACGCCTTCACGCTCTCCCCACGGGTGCTCCTCGAGCACAAGACCGATGACATGCTCGACGGCACCCTGCACGCCGGCCTGTGGGCTGCGTGGTGGGGTATGCAGGCAGCTCGGCCGATCATGGCCGAGCGCGGGGGCGGCGCGATCGTCAACTTCTACTCGATCGACGTGGAGACCGCCGCCTGGCTCAACTCCGACTACGTCGTGACCAAGTCGGCCCTCCTCGGGCTGACCCGCAGCTCGGCCCACGAGTGGGGCCGCTTCGGGATCCGGGTCAACTCGATCGCCCCGACCGCCATGGGTACCCACTTCAATGCCTTGGCCGCCGAGCACCCCGGCTTCGCCGAGGCCTCCGCAGCACGCAAGCCCCTGGGCCGCAATGGTGACCCCGAGCTCGACATCGCCCCGGTCGTCGTCTTCCTCGCCTCCGAGATGTCGCGCTTCGTGACCGGCGAGCTGATCCACGCCGACGGCGGGTTGCACATGCCCGGCTACGACTCGCGTCCCGCTGACCTCGGCGCGCTGGGCGGATGAGCGACCGCCGTGTGGTGCCCTTCGCCCCGGAAGGGAACCCATGACTGATCACCACGAGCAGATGGTGCGAGGCTTCCTCGACGCGCTGCACGTGTCCGACCCCGACTTCGCCGTGCTCACCGAGGGGCTGCTGGCAGAGGACGCGCGCTACGTGCCACTCCTCCCCCTTCGCGCACCCGTACGGGGCCGCGCCGCGATCCGCATGACCTTGGAGCGACATTACGAGTGAGGAATGGCTGGACGTCCTCTTGTCGCAGGTCGGGCTCGAGCCCGACAAGGTCAAAGGACCGCTATCCGAGGGAGTCTTCTCCGGCGGGGCGTGCCAGCGCATCGCCATCGCCATTGCGCGCACACTGGCGCTTGAGCCCGCGCTGCTCGTCCGCGACGAGGGATTCGCCGCGCTGGACGTCTCGGTGCCGGCCCAAGTCCTCAACCTGCTGCAGGACGTCAAGAAGCGCATCGGCCTCACCATATTGACTGGTACCCGGCCGAGCTCCGGATGCGAGCACTCCAATTAGCCGACAAACCCCCGTTGGGCGGAGGCCCCACAATCACCCGAAAGCCAAAGTCATCCGCTCGATTATGAGGCGAGCCACCTCGATGGGGTGACTCTGCATGGCGTTATGACAGGCATCGAGCTCGACAACCTCGTCCACGTGGCCGAGGTTGTCGATAAACTGCCGCTGAGCGCTTGGCCGGAGCGAGTGGTCCTGCAACGTCACGACGTAGGTCGTCGGGACCCGTGGCAGGCGACGGCGATAGACAGCTTCAGCACTCAACCCGGTGCTGTCCGGGACGAGCTCGCTCAAGGCTCGCTCGCGGGTGGCACGGTCCATGCCGTTGGTGAACATCCAGCTCGCAACGGGTCGCGGCACCGGCTTGGCCTGGCCGCGCGAGAGGCGAGTGACCAGACCGATGATGCCGCGTACCGGCTGCTTCAAAGTTGAGTTGGCTGACGCACCGTCGGGCGGGATGCACGCCGCGAGATAGAGCGCACCCAAGACGCGCTCAGGCCCTAGCTGGGCGATCACCCCTAGCTGGGTGATGCCGCCGAGCGAGTGTGCGACCAGGAAGACCCGGTTGATCCCTGCCTCATCGATCTGCCGTACGACGGAGTCGACACAGGCGGCCACAGTGAGCGAGCGAAGGTTGCCGGGCTGAGTCCGACGCCCGGGAAGGTCCACGCCCAGCGTCCGAAGGCCGGGGGCGGCCTTGGCGAGCTCGGCGATCGTCGGCCTCCAGCAAGCACCACTGTGATTGGCGCCATGGATGAAGACCACCGCGAGGTCGGTGCCTCGGTCACTGCCGTCATCGTGCGTCATGATTTGCGCTCCCTCCTCGTCAGCCCGCTGAAGTCTGCGCCTGGCCGAGGTCCAGACCGATCGGCTGGCGGACCACCGCGGTCATGAGCTCGGCGATCCGTGCGCGTTGCGGGTGCTGCTGGAACTCCTCGAAGCCCTGGTCGCCGTCGGTGACGATGACGACGCACTCGCTGACCGGCGGGGAGTGCCTGGTGCGATTCCGACCGACGTAGACACCGAGGACGCCCGGGCAGTCATCGACCGCAGCCCTCAGGTGCGTGTCGACCTCCTCGAGCACCTCGGGGCCGACCGTCTGGTCGGGCTCGAAGAGCGTGATGTGAACCCGCGGCCTGTCGGTGGCAGTGGACTCCGAGGTGTACATCGGCCCGGTGTCGATGCCCACTCCACGCTCGACGTTGGCGCGCAGAAGGGCGCCTGCCTCGGGGTGACGAGGATGAGCGCGATAGCGCTCGAGCACGCTCTCGTCGTCCATGAGCGCCACGACGCCGTAGTCGCGACCATCCGCCAGCTTGCTCGGGTTCGGGCCGACCTGGACGTGGCGTACGCCATCGGTCTCGCTCCCGACGTGCCCGAGGAGGGCAGCGACGGTGTCGACGATGCCCTCCTCGGCGTCGCTCGCGAGACCAAAGGCAGTCCCGTGCACGTGCATGTGTGTCCTTCCCCTCAGAAGATGACGGTCAGGTTGGGGTACCCGAGCGTCGTCTGGTCCATGAGGAACTCCCGGTGGGCGATGAGATAACCGTCGCCCTCGCGTCGCAGCAGGTCCCGACGCTCCCCCGAGATGATCAGCGGGACCGACTCGGAGTGCCGGTTGCGGGTCATCAGCATGGAGCTGACCGCGTAGAACTCGTCGGGCTCCACACCTTCGAAGACACGCACATTGGTGATGAGTCGCCGTGAGCGCGACGGCGGGTTCTCGCACCACGGGCTGGCCGTGGTGGCCAGTCGCAGAACCTTCATCGTGAGCGTCACGTGGTTCTCGTCGTAGTGGAACATGTTCGTCGCGAACTGCGGCAACGGATCGTCGCGCATCCGCGAGACCCGGACAGGCACGCGGTAGGTGATGTCCTCCGCGAGGAGCTTGAGCCACTCGACGCTACGGTACTCGTCAAGCAGGTTGGCCTCGTCGTGGAGGAAGTCGACCACGTGGTGGTAACGCTCGTCAGCCGAGCCGATGCGCCCACCGTGAGGGAGGTGCTCGTGGATCTTGGACTCGGCTCCGCCTTTGGCCACCGCCACAGAAGTGTCAGTCATGTCGGTTCTCCTTCGTCTCAGTGGTGGGCCTCGGGACCCCACGGGTCACCGAGCATGAAGTCGCGGTACCGCAGCCACCAGTTCCACTGCGCGTCATCCTTGGTGAAGCCCGGGTAGAGGTGACCGCCACCGGGGAACTCGCCCTCGTCCCAGTAGCCGTCGAGGGGCTGGTCCTCGCCGCAGAGCGCGCCGTACCTGATCTTCTGCTGCTCACCCATGAAGCCCTCAGCAGACTCGGTCATCAGCGGCCACGTGTCGGCGTCGTCGGTCTCGACGAAACCGGTGGTGCCGAGACCGAGCGTGGAGGCGCGACGCATGAGGTCCTTGAAGTCCTCGGGCGCGTCCTTCTCGACCAGGAACCAGTTGATGAACTCGAACTTGCCCGGGCCGCGCGGCACGAAGGCGTGCCACGAGATGATCGCAGCCATGCCCATCGGGGTAGGGAACTCGAAGCAGAAGGTCCCCATGTTGGGGAAGAGGCCACCGACGCTCGGCGGGTAGTCCGCCAAGACCTTCATCTGCGCCTCGGACAGCTTCTTGTCGAGCTTCTCAGCCATCTCCGGCGTCATTCCCGGAGGGAGCATGATCGACTTGAGCTTCTCGAAGGGAGGCAGCGTCTGGGCCGCGAGCACGGCCTCACGGTTGTCCTTCCACTTGCCCTTGCGCCGGTCGATCAGTCGCAGGCCGTGACCGTTGGCGCTGACGTCGATGCCGTACATCGAGGAGTCGTCGGCCTCGGAGGCCGCCAGCTCGTTGATCGAACGGTGCAGGGTCATCGCGTGGTAGCCGTCACCGGCGTGCTGCTCGCCCGGGCACTTCCAGTTCGCCGGGATGACGAAGCGCTGCGGCGGGCCGAGCACCTCCAGACCCGACTCGGTGCGGTCGAACATGAGGTCCTGGTAGAACTTGATCTCGCCGAGATAGTCGTCGAGGGACGGCGCGTCCTCGTCCCAGGTGGCGAACACGAAGCCGGCGTACAGTTCGACCCGTGCCTTGGGCAGTGCGAGCTCCTCCTTGGAACGGAAGGCCCCGTGCATGTTCTCCCGAGCGACGGGGGAACCCATGAACTTGCCCTGCTCGCTGAAGCTCCAGCCGTGGTACGGGCATTTGAACTGCTTCTCGTTGCCGGCCTCGCCGCGACAGACCTGCATGCCGCGGTGGCTGCAGATGTTGAGGACGACGTTGACATCGCCACTCCGCGAGCGGGTGACGATGACGGGGTCGGCACCGATGTGGCGAGCCACGTAGTCGAAGGCGTTGGGGATCTCGGTCTCGTGGGCGAGGACGGTCCATGCCTTGCCGAAGAGTCGACTCAGCTCGAGGCGGTACACCTCTGGGTCCTTGAGCAACCGCATCGACACCTCGTGCTTGTCGAGGTCGAAGAGGTCTGCGAATGGTGTCCCGTCGGACAAGATCGGCCCGACGTCAGTCCTGGGCCGGTCATCGATGGTCATGGCTACTCCTTGGTCTCGTACTGCGGATCAGATCGGGGGAGGAAGTGGGTCAGCCCCAGCGGACGGGGACAGAGGTGGGCTGACGCATGTGGGCGCCACGGATCATCATCGGCTCGGCATCCTCGTCGGCTCGCAGATTCGGGAGCTCGTCGAGGAGGACGTTGAGTGCAGTCGACATCTCAAGCTTGGCGAGGTTCATACCCAGACAGGTGTGCGGCCCGAATCCGAAGGCGATGTTGGGCTTGTTCATCCGGCGGTGGATGTCGTAGGTGTCCGGGTCGGGCCAGGCGTCGGGGTCGCGCAGGCCGGCACCCTTGACGATCGTGACCCCCGCCCCCTCGGGGATCTTGACGCCACGGATCTCGACGTCCTTCGAAGCGGTCCGGGCCGCCGTGATCGAGACGGGCTCGAATCGGGTCGCCTCCGTGATCGCCTTGGGCACGAGGCTGCGGTCGGCCTTGACCTCGGCGAGTAGATCGGGCCTGGTCAGGAGCAGCACGAGTGCGTTGCCGAAACTTCGCGTCGTGGTCTCGGCGGCAGCCGGGAGCAGCGAGCGAGTGAAGACCACGACCTCGTCGTCGGTGAGCCGCTCCCCGTCGACCTCGGTGCGCAGCAGGTGTGAGATGAGGTTGTTGCCGGTGGCACCCTCCGCGCGACGGCGTTGGACCACCGGAAGGATGTCGTCGTAGAGCGCCTTGACCGCCGCGATGGCCCGGCCCTGGTTGATCTTGGCCTGCTCGCGCTTGTTGGGGTCGGTGCTGCCGAAGCCGAGGAGGATGGTCAACGCCTTCGTCTGGAAGTCGTCGAAGGACGCGTCGTCCTCACCGTGGAAGCCGATGATCTCGTAGACGATGCGGACGGGGAAGTCGACTGCGAACTCGGTGAGATTGAGGCGGTCCCCCTTCGCCTTGAGCTCGCCAACCATCTTGTTGATGACGGGCGTCACGATCGTGTCGCCCCACAGCTCGAAGTTCTCGCGACCGAGCCCCGGCATGAAGAGCTTGCGCAGGCGCGAGTGCTCCTCACCGTCGAGGCCCGTCATCACGTTGCCCATGAGCGGGCGGAAGGCTGCGGCCACCGCCTCGCTGCCGAACGACTCGAAGTCCTTGAGCGCGGTGAGGCAGTCCTCGAACTTGAAGATCGAGTACACCTCGCGCTCGCCGTTGAATCCCGCTGCCATGGACGGGGTACCGAACTCGGCGAGCACGTCCCCCTTCATCACGGGCTGGGTCTCGCGGTACTTGGCAAAGGTCGGGTAGGGGGTCTCGACGGAGTTGGCTCCGAAGGCCTCGCTGATCTCCACCATGAGGTCGGCCGCCGTCGGCTGACGCTCCTCGTGGGTGGGTGTCGCGGTGTCAGTAGGCATCAGCAATCATCCTTTGGTGTTGATGGCGGCGAGGTTCAGCTGGCGGCTCGACCCGACGTAACCGAGCTGGGTCGAGAACCCGCCGTCGATCGAGAGGATCTGGCCGTTGATGTAGGACGAACGGTCGGAGGCGAGGAAGACGACGGCGTTGGAGATGTCCTCGGGCTTGCCGAGGCGCTGCACCGAGAGGTTGCCGACGAACATCTCGCGGTAGGCGCCGGGGAACTTCGCCTGGTTCTCCTCGCTGACGATCAGTCCGGGCGCGATGGCGTTGACGCGCACGCCCTTGGGTCCGTACTGGACGGCGAGGTGGCGGGTCAGCGAGTTGAGCCCCCCCTTGCCCGCGGCGTAGGCGGTGTTGCGGTCGTCGCCACCGAGTGACTGACCCGAGGAGATGTTGACGATGGTGCCACCGCCGCGCTCGATCATCAGCGGGATGACGTTGCGGCACATGAGCATGGGAGCGGTCAGGTTGATCGCCGTCGACTGGGCCCAGAGCTCGGGCGAGATGCTCAGCAGGTCGGAGTCCTGACCCGAGAGGTGGGTGGCGCCGGCGTTGTTGTCGAGGATGTCGACGCCGCCGAAGGCCGATGCGGCCGCCGCGACCAGTTCTTTGATACTCGCCTCGTCCGTCAGGTCGCAGACGTGCCCCCGGACCTCGTGACCCGCGGTGGCGAGTGCGGCAGTCGCAGCCTCGAGGCCCTCGCTGTTGACATCGGTCAGCACCACGCGGGCGCCCTCCTCGGCCAGGGCTCGGGCGCTGTCTGCACCGATCACCCCTGCGGCGCCCGTGACGAGCGCAACCTTCCCATCAAGCAGTCCCACGCTGGCTCCTTTGCCGGGTGGCGTCGGTCGCGACCCCGTCGTCGCGTCGCCCACCCCGTACACGTAAGACATATTCTGCACAGACTGCTCAATCCAAGTCAATGGGCCCGCGAGAATCCGACCGCCCGTCGCGCAGCCCTTGACGCGACGTGCTGCGCGCCACACAATGGCCATCTCCCATCGAAGTGAGAGGCGTCTCTCAAAATTGCGCCTGGCTAGGAAAAGCACATGATCGTTCGCCCACTCCCCCGGAGCCCTCACCTGACCCGTCAGGGCGACTCGGCCCTGGCCGAGCTCCTGCACCGGGCGCGCGTCGCGGCGGCGGACCGCGCAGCCCTGCCCGCCGACGCCAGCTACTGGCAGGCCGCCGAGACCCGCTCGGCGATGGCGATGGCCCGGGCGGACCAGATCTTCGGGGGTCGCCATGATGCCCGGACGCTCCTCGCGGTCCTGGTGGCCAGCGTGGCCCGGGCCGATCTGCACGTCCCCGACGACCAGCCCCACGGCTCCCGGCGCTCCAGCTCACCCGCCGACCAGGTCTTCGACTCGACGACGATGGCCGGCTGGCTGCGGGCGACCTCGTCCACCGCTTCGTCCGGCGAGGTCTATGCCGAGGGCGCCGTGGCAGCCGAGGAGGTCCTGGCGTCTGACCTCGGGGCCGAGCGCCTCGCAGCGGCGTGGACCTCGGCATGCGGCGTCTCGCTGCTCGAGCTCGTCGCCCAGGTCGCGTCGATGCCGGCCGCGGACCAGCCCTCGGTGAGCGAGGTCCGGTTGCTGCAGCGGGTCACCTGCCACTGCCTCGCCACCAACCGGGGCATGACGCCGGCACAGCTCACGCGGCTGGTGGGCAGCGACCGGCGCACCATGTCGACCTGGCTGCGCTACGGCGCGCCCTCCCGAGGCAACACCGGCCATCTCGTCCCCGCCCGGCACTGCGCCACCGTCGTCGGGATGTCGCTCGGTGACTGGCGGACCGTCCAGGACGCGGCGGCGGGCTGCCGGGTGACCGTTGGCCCGAGGACGCGCGTGGTCGCACCTGCCCCGGTCGCGGGGCGCCGAGCCGTCACCTGGGACGAGGGAGAGGTCATGGAGTGGTTCGAGAGCCACCCGGCGCTCTCATGCGAGGGTCGGTGCCGCCGACACAGCGTCCAGGCCGTGCCGGTCGCCGCTGTCGCCGGTGGGGGCGACGCTCGTACCACGCATCGCCTGTCGGCCCCCGACCACCGCAGCCGTCGCTGGCTGCACTCGGTCTGATGGTGCAGTCAGGAACAGCTGCCCAGACCGCTGCGCCTGCGGTCGAGAGTGCGGGAACGCCGGCGGGCGCGGGCTCCGGCCGCCGCGAGCAGAACCGGACCCGGCTGCGCCACAACGTCCACGCCACGGCCTGGCAGCTCGTCAACGAGCGCGGGTATGACGAGGTGACGGTCGAGGACATCGCTGCGGGAGCGGGCATCTCGGTCGCCACCTTCTATCGCCACTTCTCCGGCAAGGACGACGTGATCACCAGGCGCTGGCTCTCACCCGAGCGTTACGGCTCCCTCGTGGACCGGATCGATGTCTCCTACGACATGCCACGGGCGGTGGCCGGCCTCTTCTCGAGGTACGCCGCCGCGGTCGAGAGCTACGACGTCAGCCTGCACACCCGCCTCAAGACGATCCACCTCGACGCAGGCCTGCGGACGGCGATGGCCCGCGGCCGCGAGGAGGACGTGCAGACCCTGTGCGACCTCTTCGGTCGGATGATCGGCGTCGACCCAGCGGTGCAACCGATCCAGCTGGCGGGGGCCGTGACGATCACCGCCCGCTCGACGACGATGTCCTACTGGGCCGCCCTGGACGGGTCCGAGTCACTCACCGACCTGCTCGACGAGTGCGCCCGAGCCTTGGCACCGATGCTCACGCAGTGTCAAGTGATGGCCCTGGCTGCGCGCTGACACCCACACCGGGGTCGGGGCTGCGGCGCGGCAGGGTGATCACGGCGCACACGGCCGAGGCGAGCGCCAGCCCCGCACCGACCAGCGCCGCCATGGTGAAAGCGTGCGGAGCGAGGGTCTCGCCCGGCGAGAGGGCATCGAGGACCGTGGCCGCCAGCGCGCTGCCGGCAGCGAACCCGAAGAAGCGCACCACCTGGTTGGCGCTCAATGCGCTGCTGGTGTCGTGTGCGGGGACGTGCCGGACGACGACCACAGGGATCATCGCGAAGGTCCCCCCTGCCCCGAGGCCCGCGATCCCCATCGCCACCGCGATCTGCACCCAACCGTCCCGGTCGACGGCGAAGACGAGGATCGCACCCAGGTAGGCGAGCGACCCCAGCGGCAGCACCCGCTCCGGCCCCCACCTGTCAGCGATCCGACGGGCCACCCGGTTGCCCCCGAAACCACAGATGGCGTAGGGCACCAGCATGAGGCCGGCGAAGAGCGGCGAGCTCGCCAACCCGCCGGACTCCCGCGGCGCCTGGACCAGCTGGACCATGAGCGTGATGAGGACGTAGACGCCGGCACCGACGAGCAGTGCCACGAGGTTGGCCCCGAGGGCACCCCTGCGCACCGCCTGCTGCAGATCGACCATCGGGTCCGGCAGACCCCAGGCCCTGACGGCCCAGACCCCGAGCAGCGCAAGGCCCGACAGTGCCAGGACGACGAAGGGGGTGGAGGTCCAGCCCCAGCGAGAGGCCTGGCTGATGGCCAGCATGAGCGCGAGCGTGCCGGCCGCCAGGACGACGCCGTCCAACCAGTCGACCTGCTGGTCCGGGTGGGAGCTCGCCGGCAGGGTGCGTACCGCGAGGACCAGGGCGACCGCGGTGAGCGCGAGACCGAACCAGAAGGCACCCCGCACCCCCCAGAGGGTCGCGAGGAGGGAGGTCGTCGGATACCCGAGCCCGGCGAACGTCAGGTTGCTGACGGACAGCACCCCCAGGAGCTGGGGCAGGCGCTCCGGCGGGGCCGCATCCCGAGCGGCAGCCATCGCCAGAGGGAGGACGCCGATGCCAAATCCCTGGAGGACCCGTCCCACGACCAGCCCGGCGAACCCGAGCGGCAGCGCGGACAGCAGGCAGCCGAGCGCAACCAGGCCCAAGCAGGCCAGCAGCACCGGGCGCCGGCGTGTCCCACCGCCCAGTCGACCGACGATCGGTGAGATGACGGCGCCGACGAGCAGAGGCGCGGTCTGCACCCACTGGGCCCAGACCAGGGGCACCTGCTCCTGGAGCGCGACGGCCGTGACGAGCGGTGCGCCGAGACTGCTGATGAGCGCCGTCGACGCCGACAGCATGACCAAGGTGATGAAGAGCGCGCGGCGCCCCGGCGCAGCTCGCACGCTACCCGCCCTTCATCCCGGTCGGACGCGAGTGCTCAGCGATCGAAGCGCAGGATCTTGCGCGCGTTGAGCTCGGTGATCTTGTGGCAGTCCTCGTCGGAGACGTCGGCGAGGATCTCGGCGGCGCGCTTGCGGCTGTTGGGCCAGTTGGAGTCGGAGTGAGGATAGTCGACCTCGAGCATCACCCGGTCGGCACTGATGTAGCCGTCACCGAGGTTGGCCAGACCGTGCACGTCGTCGATGAAGCATCCCCAGAAGTGCTTCTGGAAGAGCTCGGACGGCTTGGCCGCCTTGTCGATGTTCTGGTACCAGCGGTGCCGCTCCCACGTGTAGTCGGCGCGCTCGAGGATGTAGGGGAACCAGCCGATACCACCCTCGGCGAGGATGAACTGTAGCTTGGGGTGCTTCTGCAGCTGGCCGGAGAAGAGCAGCTCGACCGAGGACCACATGAGGTTGCTCGCGAAGAGCGCCGTCGGGATCGCGTAGGGCACGGGCGACTCGGCCATGGCCTCCGCAGAGCGGCCCATGGTGCCGGTCGCCACGCTGAAGGGGAACCCCGGGACGAAGCCGCCGGATCCGAAGTGGAGGCTGACCGGCATCTCGGTCTCCTCGCAGACGTCCCACAACGGCGTCCAGTAGTCGTTGGTGAAGCCCGGCAGGCCGAGCGGGATCGGGTTGTCGGGGAACGAGATCGTCCTGGCGCCCTTGGCGGCCATGCGCTCGACCTCCTTGACCGCAGCGTCGACGTCCCACACCGGGAGCAGCGCCATGGGGATGAGCCGGTCGGGCGCGTATGCGCACCACTCGTCGACCTGCCAGTCGTTCCACGCCTTGATGCAGAGCTCGGCGAGCTCCTTGTCCTTGGCGCGGTGGAAGACGCCGCCGCCGAAGCCCGGGAAGGACGGGAAGCTGAGCGCGGCCTGGACGCCGTCGATGTCCATGTCCTCGATGCGGGCCTTGGGCTCGTAGCAACCGGGGATCATGTCCTCGTAGCGGACCGGCTCTGCGCCGAAGTCCTTGGGCTCACGGCCCGCGACCGCGTTGATGCCGATGTAGGGGAAGAGCTGACCCTCGTACTTCCAGGTGTGGTTGCCCTCCGCCGTGGTGATGATCTGCGGACCGGAAGCCTGGTACCGCTCCGGGAGGCGATCAGCCCACACCCGCGGGTGCTCGATCACGTGGTCGTCGACGGAGACGATCTGCATGTTGTCCTGGAGCGGCACGTCCATCCTCCTCGATAGATTAATAGTACACTTATCGTATATCATGTTCATTGCGGAGACCAACCCGACCGACAAAGGACTGGCTGATGACCGACAACCTCGAAAACTTCGAAGCCCCTGACGACCTCGACGGGACGGCCCAGGCGGCCGGCGCTCCCTCGGCACCCGACGAGGACGACCACGACCTGCTCACCTACTCGATCGCCACGGACCGCTTGCGGGACCAGATCGTCATGGACGGGCAGGAGCTGACCGCGGTGATCGCCAACCACGGCGAGGACTCCGAGCAGGCCACCGCGCTGCGAGAGCGCATCCAGCAGCTGCGGGATGGCGTGGAGCGACACGGGCAGGCACAGCGTGACCACGTCAACGAGCGCGAGTTCTTCGGCGAGTAGCCCGACTCGCCCGGGGACCACTCCCTCGGGTGCTCACAGCGAGCCGTGGACGACGACCCCTTCGACGAGGGTCGCCACGACCTCCGGGCCGGAGGGGGCGTCGTCACCCAGGACGAGCAGGTCCGCCGGGTCTCCCGGGGCCAGGACCCTGACCGGCCAACCACGACCGGCGCTGCGCTGGTACATCTTCGCGGCGGTCACCGGGCCCAGGCCCTCGTCGGCGCCGAGCACTGCCCCGCTCCCGGTCCGCCGGGTCGTCGCCGCCTCGATGCCGCGCCACGGGCTGATCGGGCCCAGGGGCGCATCGCTCCCACCGAGGAGGGGGACGCCCGCGGCGGCGAGAGCGCGTAGCCGGAAGAGCTCGTGGTGACGATCGGGTTCCACCTCGTCGAGATAGCGATCACCGCGCGTGGCGATCAACCCGGGCTGGACGCACACCGCGACCCCGGCCCGGGCGATCAGCTCGGCATAACCCTCGGGAACGACGTTGGCGTGCTCGATCCGATCGCCCGGGCCCAGCCCCGCGCTGAGAGCCAGCGCCAGCTGGACGTCGGTGACGCAGTGCACGGCGACGCCGCGATCGACGGCATGTGCCGCCTCGACCTGCTGAGCGAGCAGGTCGAGGCGGGGTAGGGCGTCGTCGTCGAGCACGATCTTGACGGCGTCCACGACGACCCGACCGGTTGGCTCCGGCATGGCGAAGGACGTGACCGACCCCTTCGTCATCGCCCAGATCCGCTGGGGCAGATTAGCGCTCGCGAGCATCGCCAACGCGGCGAGGTCGTTGAGGTGCCCAGCGTCAGTGACCGACGTGACACCATGGGCCGCCAGCCGCTGTCCTAGCCGCAGCCAGTCCGGCTGGTGCGGGGGGAGACGCTCTCGCATCCACGCGTCCAGGCGGACGAGATGACCCGTGGGTCGTCCTGCTGCGTCGCGCTCCACCCCGTCAGGCTGCGGTGATCCATCAGCCCTGTCCCCCAGCACCTCCGCGAGCCCGGTCGAGTCGAGCACCCACCTGCTGCCGGTGCGGTCCTGGATCCGCACCGGTCCGACCGCGACCTCGTCCAGGTCACGGCGGTCGAGCCATCCCGACTGGGTGAGGTCATAACCGATACCCCTCAGCCATCCCTCGGGATGACGCTGTCGCGCCGCCCGGAGCAGCGCGCCCAGCCCACCCCCGGCGACCAGCTCATCGGGAGTCAAGGACACCGAGTCGACGGCCGCGGCGGCGGCCGCCAGGTGGATGTGGTGGTCGTGCAAGCCGGGGATCAGCCGCGCGCCCTCGAGATCCACCTCGGCTGCACCCGCCGCACCGCGGTCCGCCAGGAGTCCCCCCACGATGTGGAGGTCACGGAGACGACCGGAGATCGACGCGTTGCGCAGCGTGCGGTCGACGCTCATCGCGCGACCCGGGCCAGCACGTGCGAGGTGTCCGCACCGAGCGGGGCAGCGCTGCCGGCCGCCCTTCGAAGGCGCGGCCGGGACACCGGCTCGTCGCCGAGGCACCACTGCTCCACCGACACTCCCCCGTGCTGGCAGCGCTGTGCAGCGATGGCCCTCGCACCCGGCTCGGCCACCACGAGGGAGGCGACCTGCTCCATCGAGATGTCGACGACGCCTGCGGCGCCCCGCAGGACCGCTGCCGCGGCAACCACACCGCACAGCGGGTCGGCGATGGCATCACCGGCAAAGCAGGGCTCTCCCGCCTCGTCCCAGGCGACCAACCCGGCCCCTGCTGCGACGTCGTCGCCGAATCCCACCGAGTCATCGTCCCGCCCTCGCGCGGTGATCGCCACCCAGGCCTGGGTGCGGCCCGTCATGGCTCCCGGGTCCAGCCCGAGGCCGGCGATGGCTCGCGACCGTGCGGCGGTGATGACGACATCGGCCCGAGCGACCAAGAGCCCGAGGTCGGCGCGCCCTGCCGTCGTGGTGAGGTCCAGCGCGACCGACTCCTTGCCGACGTTGAGCAGGTCGTAGAAGTCGGAGTTGCCCCGCCGCGCGCCATCCGGTCGGGGCGACGACTCGACCTTGATCACCCGCGCTCCGGCACGCAGCAGGAGTGCCCCGCACAGCGGGCCGGCCCAGAGCGCCGAGAGGTCGACGACGACCGCCCCGTCGAGATCTCGCTCGGCCCCCTTCGCGTGGGGCCACCACCACGGCGAGGGGTGGGCCCGCGCGCCTCCGACGACGGCCGCGGCCAGCCCGAGCAGCCGAGCACGCTCGACGACCGCTGCGCCCGGACGGGAGGCGATCGCGGACTCCACGACAGGCCACGGCTCGTCGGCGGCGGGCGACTCGAGGCCGAGCAGGGCGGGGATGAGCTCGACGTCCTCCGGGCGGGGCAGCGACAGCGCGACCCATCCGTCCCGTGCCCGCAGCAGACGCCCGGCACCCCCGAGCGTCACGCGACCGTCACGCTCCCAGCCGGTGAGTGCGGCCCGCTCCGCGAGGAGCCCGGAGTCGAGGCCGAAGGGGGCCGCGAGCTCGTCGACGAGGGTGGCCGCGCGTGTCGGCGGGCAGAGGGGGGCACCACCGGCATGGCCGGTGAGGCTCATCGCACCGGATCTGGCCCACGCGCGGTCATCCTTCGACGGTGTCATCGCGTCGGGTGTGGCGTGCATGATCTCACCGTAGTGTGAGCCACGTGGATCGCTTCGACGTCTCATCGCTCGTGACGCCCGGCGCTGTCGCGGCAGTACGCGAATCCCTGAGCGTGCTGCACACGGGCTCCCCCGTCATCATCGATGCAGCGGACGCAGCAGCCGTGGCGGCACCCGCCGCCGGGTCGCCCGGATCCGTGCTGCGCGAGGTGGCCGCTCCGGTGCTCGCGGTCGGCGATCCCTTCGTCGCCCCACCCTGGCTCGTCGACGTGGCCGACGCCTGCGTCACCACCCACCCCGATCCCCCGTCGCCGTGGGTGAGCTCCGACCCGAGCGCCTGCGCCGATGCCGTCAAGGCCCAGCCGCTGGCCGCCCTGGCGCTCGTACGCCTCCTCCGGGCCACCCCCGCCCTCGAGGTCTCCGTGGCGATCGCCGCCGAGGCAGCCACCTATGCCGCGCTGCTGGGCAGCGCAGCCTTCACGACCTGGCGCGCTGCCACCGATGCCGAGCACCACGTGGCCGACGAACCCGTGCTCCTGAGCCGCTCCGGCGACGTGCTGTGCGTCGAGCTCAACCGGCCGGGCGTGCACAACGCGGTGGACACGGCACTGCGTGATGCCCTCGTCGAGGCCCTGGGCCTGGCCGAGTCGGACCCGGCACTTCGCGTCGAGCTGAGCGGACGCGGGGCGAGCTTCTGCGCAGGCGGCGACCTCAGCGAGTTCGGGCAGGTCGGTGACCCGGCAACCTCGGTCGCCGTCCGGGCCACCCGTCACCCGGGCGCCAGCGCGCACCGCATCGCCCCGCGACTGACCGTCCGCATCCACGGGGCGTGCATCGGGGCCGGCATCGAGCTCGCGGCCTTCGCCGGGCACGTCATCGCCGACCCCGGAACCACCATGAGACTCCCCGAGCTGAGCATGGGGTTGGTCCCCGGAGCCGGCGGCACAGTCAGCCTCCCGCGCCGGATCGGTCGTCATCGCACCGCGTGGCTCGCCCTGTCCGGCGAGCCCGTCGACGCCCGCACCGCCCTGCGCTGGGGGCTCGTCGATGCGCTCGGTTGACCACGCCTCGGCCGCCGACGAGCGTCCACCCGTCGCCTTCATCGGCACCGGCCAGATCGGCGGCCCGATGGTCCGCAGACTGCTCGCCGACGGGGTCGAGGTCCATGTCCACGCCCGGCGCCCCGACGTGCGCGACGACCTGGCCGCCGCCGGCGCCGTGATCCACGACTCGGTCGCCCGGGCCGTCACCGGGCGCTCGGTCGTCCTCGTGTGCCTCTACGACGACTCCCAGCTCCACGAGGTCTGCCTGGGACCGGACGGCGCGATCGCCGCCATGCCCCGTGGCGGGCTGCTGGCCAGTCACACGACCGGGCTGCCCTCGACCCTGGCCGAGCTGGCGGAGGCAGCGAGCGCCCGAGGCGTGGACGTCATCGATGCCCCCTTCAGCGGCACCAGCAAGGACGTGCTCGCCGGACGCCTGACGATCATGCTCGGCGGTGACGACGCCACGCAGGAGCGGATCACCCCCTTCGTCCGCGCCTACGCCCGCACGGTGATCCGCACCGGGCCCCGTGGATCAGCTCTGTCCGTCAAGCTGGTCAACAACCTGCTCTTCGCCGCCCAGGCACAGCTCACCGCTCACGTCCTCCGGATCGGCGACGCCCTGGACCTCGACCGGGCCACGCTGCTCGAGGCCGTCGCGGCGAGCAGCGGGTCCAGCGCCTTCATCACCAAGCTGGGCGGCTACCCGGACGCCGAGACCATGTTTGCGACCGTCACGCCCTACCTGACCAAGGATGTACGGATGGCCCGGGCCGTCGCCGACGAGCTCGGCGTCGACCTGGGCGTCGTCGGGGCGACCGTCTCGGACGGGCCCCTCGATCTCACTCCCGGCTGACCCGCTCGCCGGCCGGGTCGGAGTCCTCGGCCCAGGCGCGCTGCACGAGGGCGAGACGACCACCAGCGAGCATCATCGCGCAGAACATCTGCAGCTCGACGACCTCGTCGGTCGTGAAGTGCCTGCCCAGCGCCGCGTACGTATCGTCGTCGATGGCGAACCAGTCGTTGACGAAGTCGTCGGCATACGCGAGGGCGGCCTGCTCCCGAGCAGAGAAGCGGTCGTCGTCCGGGGCGAGGCAGGCGATGTCCTCCTCGGTGACGGCATCACTCTTGCGGGCCGCCTGACACGTCCGACACTGGGTGAAGGACGCGATGCGCAGACGCACCAGCTCGCGAAGCCGCGGCTCGAGCAGGGCCTGCTGCTCCTGGAGGGCCCCGAGGAGCTGGACCCATGCGGTGGCTGCCTCGGGACGCCGGCCCCAGATCTGGACCGGCAAGGAGGTGCTCAACGTACCCGCCGCGAGTCGTCCATCGATCTCACGGCGAAGGGGGTCTGGCAGGTCGCCGAGCGGGAGTGGGACTATAGCAGGCACCGGCACCTCAGCACTCATCGGATGTGACACTTCTCGGTCAAAGTGTCACACGCTGCGCCGGGTCTGTCCACCATCGCTCGACCCTGCAATCAGAGGCTCTCGAGGACCTCGTCGTCGAGGATCGGCGTACCGACCTTTTCGGGCTCGGGGTCGGCCATGTCGACCTCGGAGTGCGCCCCGCAGCCGTGGTCGCGGCTGACGACACCACCGTCGCTGGGGCTCCACTCGTTGGCGCAGATGCCGAAGACGCTGCGCAGCGCCCCGGTGACGGGCATGAAGTAGCCGCACCCCTCGCAGCGTGCGGGGGCCTTGACCGCGACCTCGGCGGTCGGGCCGTGCGCGCCGTCGTACCACCGCTGGGCGGCCTGGTCGCGGCCCTCGGCGGACAGCACGCGGGGACGGCCGAGGCCGAGCTCCCACAGGGCGACCGCGTCGACGTCCTCCTCGCCGGTGGCCTCGAAGCCGGCCACGAGGTTGGGGTCGTCGTCGATCTTGGGGGTGACGTCTCCGGGGCCGACGTCGCCGGGAGCCAGACGCTGCGCCCACGGCAGCCAGTCCGGGGAGAGGATCGCACCGTCACCGGGCAGCAGCTGCGACTCGCAGACCGTCGCGGTCTTGGAGCGCGGGGCGCGCGTGACGGTGACCGCCCAGCTCCACCCGCCGTATCCCGGCAGGGTCGCGGCGAACCAGTGCGTGCCCAGCCGCTCGGCCTCGAGGATGAAGCCGACGTGCTCGCCGACGCCCTCTCCCTTCGTCGCCTCGAGCAGCTCGCGACGCGCGGGCTCGACGGCGGCCGCGAGGACGGCGTCGGCCTTGGGCCTGGCCTTGGCCCGGGGCCTGGTGGTGGTCTCGGTCATCTCAGCCCTCCATGTCGTCGGCGATGCGACGCAGGACCTGGGCGACCTTGGCGCCGTGGGCCTTGTCGGGGTAGCGCCCGCGGCGCAGGCCGTTGCCCAGGTCGTCGAGGAGCTTGATGACGTCCTCGACGATCGCGGCCATGTCCTCGGCCGGCTTGCGGTCACGCTGGCGCAGGTTGGCCGAGACGCTCGGCGGGGTGTCGAGGACGGTGACGGCCAGCGCCTGGGCGCCGCGGCGTCCCTCGACGATGCCGTAGTCCACGCGGGTGCCGCCCTTGAGGGTGGTCGTGCCCTCGGGCAGCGCGTTGGCGTGGAGGAAGATGTCCGAGCCGTCGTCGCCGGAGATGAAGCCGAAGCCCTTCTCCGCGTCGTACCACTTGACCTTGCCAGTGGGCACCGTGCACCTCTTGCTCGTACCTGGGGTGTGTGGGCGCACGGGATCGTGCACCCCGTCAAGGCTAACCCGAGGGGCGCCGCTCACCCCAATACGCGACCGACCTCGATCCCCCACTGCCCGGCCCACGTGGCTCCCGGGTCGAGCGCCACCACGCCCTCGCCGGAGTTGAAGGCATCGGGCGGGCACGAGAGTGGCTCGACCGCGATGCCGGCGGGGTGGCCGGGTGGCACCGTCGCCAGGTCCGAGCGGCCGGTGAAGACCTGCACCCAGTCCAGCCCGGGACCACCCCAGAGGTGGACGGTGCGCTCGTCGGTCGCGAGGGTGACGGTCCAGCAGCCGTCCGCGCCGCGCTCCAGCCCGGTGTAGGCGTTGTCGATGCCGCGGTCACCGAGCTCGGGGCCCTCCCGCAGGTCGAGGTCGGTGCCGGCCACCGGCTCGGTCCCGACCGGCAGCAGCCGGTCCGGGTCGACCCGGACGACGTGGTCGGCGGGCACGGTCAGGCGGGCCCGCGCCGCCGGGGTGGCACCGAGGGCCAGGTAGGGGTGGGCGCCGTAGCCGACGGGCGCAGTGGTGGCGCCGACGTTGACGACGGTGGTGCTGCAGGTCAGTCCGCGCGAGTCCACCTGCCACGCGACCCGGACCTCGAGGGCGAAGGGGTAGCCCGGGCGTGGGTGCACCGTGTGGACGAGGACGATCCGGTCGTCGTCGTGCTCCGTCGGGCGGAAGGACTCCCACCGCACGAGCCCGTGGGTGGCCGTGCCCGTGGACCGCTCGGTGATCGGCAGCTCGTGCTCCTGCCCCGCGACGCGGTAGCGACCGTCCCGGATCCGGTTGGGCCACGGCACGAGCAGCTGCCCGCGGCCGGACGAGGCCATCTCGTCGACCGGGTACCCGGCCACCACGTCGACACCGCCGACGGCGAGGCTGCGCAGCCCGCCGCCCGCCTCGACGACCACCGCCTCGACGTCGCCGCTGGTCAGCCGCCACTGCGTGCCACTGGGAGGGATAGCCATGTCGCCAACGTACGACGAAAACCCGGTGGTGGGTTGTCGGTGGGGTGCGGCACGATGGTCCGTCGTGACCGCCCTGCCCAAGGACCTGCCTGCCCACGAGATCGGGCCCGGCCTGCGAGGGTTCTGGCAGGCACTGCCGCGCGAAGGGAGGTTCCTCCTCTCCACGGTCGCCCTCCAGCACCTCGGCCGGGGCATGACCCTGCCCTTCACCGTCATCTACCTGCACGAGGTGCGTCACCTCTCCCTCGACGCCGCCGGCACGATCATGGCGCTGCTCGCCCTCGTGGCCGCGGTCATGGCGGGCCCCATGGGCTCGCTCACCGACCGGCTCGGCGCCCGGTGGATGCTCATCGCGTCCGGGGTCTGCCAGAGCCTCGGCGCCGCCGCGATGGGCTTCGCCACCGGGCTCCCCCTCGCCATCACCGGTGCCGTCTTCATGGGCCTGTCGGCGAGCATCGGCTGGTCCGCGGCCAACACCTTCATCTCCGCGCTCGTGCGCGGCCCCCTGCGCCAGCGCTACTTCGGCGTCAACTTCGCCCTGCTCAACCTCGGCATCGGCGCCGGCGGCCTCATCGCCGGTGCCTTCGTCGACGTCCACGCCCCGATCACCTTCGAGATCATCTTCCTCGTCGACGCGGTCCTGGTGCTCATCCCCGGGATCTGGCTGCTGGGCCCCCTTCGCCATGTCCACGCCCGCGCCGCCCACCCGCAGGAGGACGGCGCGACCGCCAGCTACGCCACCGTCCTGCGCCTGCCCGGCATGGGCTGGGTGCTGCTCATCGCCGTCGTGTCGAGCTTCGTCGGCTACGGCCAGTTCGAGGCCGGCGTCCCTGCCTTCGCCCGCTCCGTCTCCCAGGTGAGCACCGAGACGATCGGCGTGCTCTTCGCGGCCAACACCGTGGTCATCGTGCTCCTGCAGTTCTGGGTGCTGCAGCGCATCGACGGCCACCGGCGCACCCGGGTGGGGCTGGTCATGCTCGTCCTGTGGTTCGGCGCCTGGGGCGCGATGGGCCTGAGCGGGCTGCTGCCCGCCAGCCTGACCGCGGCCGTCCTCGTCGTCGTCTTCGGTGCGCTCTTCGGCCTCGGCGAGACCCTCCTGCAGCCGACCCTGCCGGCGATCACCAACGACATGGCGCCCGACCACCTGCGAGGCCGGGTCAACGCCGCCCAGTCGACCGCCTTCATGTCCGGCGGGGTCCTCGGCCCGCTCGTGGCCGGTGTCCTGCTCGACCGCGGCCTGGGCGGTCTCTTCATCGGCCTGATCGTCGCCGGGCTCGTCGTCACCGGCTGGCTGCTGCTGCGGCTCGAGCGGATCATCAGCCCCGAGGTCAACGGCATTGCTGCCCAGCCACTCGAGCCGGCGGAGGCCTGACGTCGCAGGTCGACTACCGTGGGTCGGTGCGCTCCCTCGCCGAGGACATCCGCCACCGCACCGACGAGGAGCTGGTGGCCCTGCTGGAGCTGCGTCCGGACCTGGCCCGGCCGCAGCCCGCTGACCTCACCGCCCTCGCTGCTCGTGCCAGTACGCGCGCCTCCACGGCTCGCGCCGTCGACCACCTCGACCTGCCGCACCTGGCGGCCCTGCAGGCCTGCGCCGTCACCGGCACCACCGATCCCGCGGCGATCGCCCCCCTCCTCGGCCTGACCGAAGGGAGCGCTGCCGCCCTCCTCGTCGACCTCACCACCGCAGCCCTGCTGTGGCGCTCGAGCGAGGGGACGGCCCTGTCCCGCACGGTCGCCGACGTGCTCGGTCCGCACCCTGCCGGCCTGGGGCCCACGGCCCAGGCCGTCGGGCACTCCCTCCCCGACGACCTGCCTGCGGCTCTCGAGCGGATCGGCCCGCAGGAGCGCGCGGTCCTGGAGCGGATCGCCCGCCACGGCCCGACCGCGGCCGTGCCGGCCGACCCCGAGGGGCCCGCCGGCCGCGCCGTCGCCGGGCTCGTCGATGCCGGCCTGGTGGTCGCCCCCGACAACCAGCACGTGCTGCTCCCCCGCGAGGTCGGCCTGCTCGTGCGCGGTGGACGCATCCTCGACCCCTCGCCCGGCCTCGACGCAGCGAGTGCCCGAGCCCTCGACCCCGACGACGTCGACCGCGCAGCGACGGCCAGCGCCACCGAGGTCGTCGCGCTCGTCGACGAGCTGCTCGACCGGGTCGACGACCTGCGCCCGAGGGTCCTGCGCAGCGGCGGCCTGGCCGTGCGTGACCTGCGCGCCCTCGCCGGTCGGGTCGACCTCGACGAGGCGAGCGCCACCTTCCTGCTGGAGCTGGCGCTCGGCGCCGGGCTCCTCGGCGACGACCACGCCCTCGAGCCGACCTGGCGCCTCACGACGACGCTCGACGAGTGGCGGGCCCTCCCGCCGGCCGGCCGCTGGGTCGGCCTGGCCGGGCCGTGGCTGCGGTCCCTGCGCGCCAGCGTGGTCCCCGCCCCCGAGGACGGCGGGCGGGTCAACGCCCTGTCGGAGAGCATGGTCTGGCCGCCGGTGCGCGCCCTGCGCCGCGAGCTGCTCGAGATCCTGGCCGACCTGCCCCGTGGCAGCTCACCCGACGGCCCCGAGATGCTGGAGCGACTGCGCCACGGGCGCCCCCGCCGCATGCCGCACGGGGCCGACGAGGCCGTGGCCGCCCTCCTGCGCGAGGGCGAGCAGCTCGGCGTCACCGGCCGGGGTGCGCTCGGCTCCGTCGGTCGACTGCTGCTCGACGACGAGGTGGCCGCCGGCCAGCTGCTCGAGACCATGGTCCCCGAGCCGGTCGACCGGCTCCTCCTCCAGGCCGACCTCACCGCGGTCGTGCCCGGGACCCCGGTGCCCGAGCTCGCGGGGCTGCTGCGGCGCAGCGCGACGCTCGAGTCCCGTGGTGGCGCCAGCGTGCACCGCTTCACCGAGACCTCCCTCCGGTCCGCCCTGGACTCCGGCTGGACCGCCGACGAGCTGCTCGAGACGCTCGCCCGGTTCAGCGCCAGCCCCGTCCCCCAGCCGCTGGACTACCTGGTGCGCGATGTCGCACGGCGCCACGGGCAGCTGCGCGTCGGCAGCGCGAGCAGCTACCTGCGCAGCGACGACGCCGCCCACCTCGAGGCGCTGCTCACCCACCGCGACCTGAGCCACCTGCAGCTGCGGCAGCTCGCGCCGACCGTGCTCGTCTCCCCCGTGGGGCCGACCGTCCTGCTGGAGTCGCTGCGCGAGGTCGGCGCCTCACCGGCTCTCGAGGGGTCCGGAGGTGTGGTCGCGAGCAAGCCTGCAGCGCCGCGCATCACCCCCCGCCGCGAGCGTCCGGTCACCGAGGTCGCCCCGGAGCCCTCGACCGAGGTGCTCGCCCGCCTGCGCGAGGGCGAGGCTCGCGCCGACCGGCAGCGCAGCATCCCGGACGACGGTGCCCCGACGATCCCGGCGCTCGACCCGGCGAGCAGCTCCGCGCTCCTGCGCGAGGCTGCCGCCGACCGGCTCCCGGTCTGGCTCGGGGTCACCGACGCGGTCGGGTCGACCCGCCGGTTCCTCTTCCACCCCACCAAGGTCGACGGGGGTCGCATCATCGGTGAGGTCGACGCCCAGCCGCAGGTCTTCAGCCTGCACCGCATCATCGGTGTGGTCATCCAGGGCTGAGCCGGCCCCCTTCGTCGTCGGGCCTCGTCAGGCTCCGGCGAGCGCCTTGACCACCCGCGACGGCGAGGGCTTGCCGAGCTGCTCGGCCATCCACACGCTCGTCTCGACGAGGGCGTCGAGGTCGACACCGGTCTCCACGCCCGCCCCGTCGAGCATCCAGACCAGGTCCTCGGTCGCGAGGTTGCCGGTGGCCGACTTGGCATAGGGGCAGCCGCCGAGGCCTCCGGTGGAGGCGTCGACGACGCTCACGCCGGCACGCAGCGCGGTCAGGGTGTTGGCCAGCGCCTGGCCGTAGGTGTCGTGGAAGTGCACGCCGATCCGCTCCACGCCGATGTCGCGCCTGCCGAGCTCGGCCAGCAGCGCCTCGACGTGCCCCGCTGTGCCCGTGCCGATCGTGTCGCCGATCGACAGCTGGTCGCAGCCGAGGTCCATCAGCTCCGCGCACGCGTCGGCGACCTGCCCCACGGGCACCGGCCCCTCCCACGGGTCGCCGAAGCACATCGACACGTAGGCGCGCACCCACAGGCCCGCGTCCTGTGCCCGCTTGACGACGGGCTTGAACATCTCGACCGACTCCTCGCGGGAGCGTCCGAGGTTCTTCTGCGCGAAGGTCTCGGTCGCGCTGCCGAAGATCGCGACCGCCCCGACGCCCGCCTCCAGCGCCCGCTCCAAGCCCCGCTCGTTGGGCACGAGCACGGGACGAAGGGGGCCGCGCCCCACCTCGCCGAGGTCGGCCAGGAGCTCGGTGGCGTCCGCCAGCTGCGGCACCCACCGCGGCGAGACGAAGGAGGTCGTCTCGATGGTCTGCAGGCCGGCAGCGACCAGCCGCCGCACGAACTGCGCCTTGACGTCGGTGGGGACGACACCCTTCTCGTTCTGCAGGCCGTCCCGCGCGCCGACCTCGTAGATCGTCACCCGGGGAGGCAGGTCTGTCATCGGCTCGCTCTGCGGCAGTGCACGGCTCATGTCACCACTATCTCGCATCACGTACCGTTGGCACGGGCCTGCCGCAGCAGGCCAGGGAGGACACCACAGCATGAGCAACGACCCGTACCCCAACGATCGGCCCGACCCGCGCGGCAACGGCCCGTACTCGTCGGACCCGTACTCGTCGGATCCCTATGTCCCGGGCGGCCCCTCGGGCCAGCAGCAGCTCCCCGCCTACGAGCCGGGACGCTCCGCGCCGCTCCCCCAGCCACCGGGCCCACCCCTGCCTCCGCCGTACGCCTACCCCATGGGAGCGCCGACCCCGACCAACACCTCCGCGATCGTGCTGATCGTGCTCTCGTCGCTGACGATCTTCACCGGGTACTGCTGCTACATCGGCATCCCCGGCCTCGTCCTGGGCATCCTCGGCGTGACCAAGCAGGCCACCGACCCCGAGGGTGCAGCCAAGCTGACCAAGATCGGGTGGATCAGCTTCGGGGCGCTGATCGGCCTCACCCTCCTGGCCGTCGCCGGCGTCATCCTCTTCGCCGTCCTCGCGGAGTCCTGAGGTGGCCCTCGACGGCGCGCTCATCGTCCAGAGCGACAAGACCCTCCTGCTCGAGGTCGACCACGAGCGCTCGGCCGACGCGCGGCGGGCCATCGCCCCCTTCGCCGAGCTGGAGCGGGCCCCGGAGCACATCCACACCTACCGCGTGACCCCGCTCGGGCTGTGGAACGCCCGCGCCGCGGGCCACGACGCCGAGCAGGTCGTCAATGCCCTGCTCACCCACTCGCGCTACCCCGTGCCCCAGGCCCTGCTCGTCGACATCGCCGAGACGATGGACCGCTACGGCCGGCTCGTCCTGGAGAAGGACGGCGACCAACTCGTCCTGCGCACCACCGACCGCGCGGTGCTCACCGAGGTCATGCGCCACAAGAAGATCATGCCGCTGCTCGGCGAGATGCTCTCCCCCGACGAGGTCGTCGTGCACCCCTCGGAGCGCGGCACCCTCAAGCAGGAACTGCTCAAGGTGGGCTGGCCCGCGGAGGACCGCGCCGGTTACGTGGACGGCGAGGCGCACCCCATCGCGCTGCTCGAGGACGGCTGGTCCCTGCGGCCCTACCAGCAGCAGGCGGTCGACGGGTTCTGGGACGGTGGCTCGGGCGTCGTCGTCCTGCCCTGCGGGGCGGGCAAGACGCTGGTCGGCGCGGGCGCGATGGCGGCTGCCAAGGCGACCACCCTCATCCTCGTGACCAACACGGTGAGCGCCCGGCAGTGGAAGCAGGAGCTGCTCGAGCGCACCACGCTGACCGAGGAGGAGATCGGCGAGTACTCCGGTGCCCGCAAGGAGATCCGGCCGGTCACCATCGCGACCTACCAGGTCCTCACGCTCCGGCGGAAGGGGATCTACCCTCACCTCGACCTGCTCGACGCCCGCGACTGGGGCCTGGTCGTCTACGACGAGGTCCACCTGCTGCCGGCTCCGATCTTCCGGATGACGGCCGACCTGCAGGCCCGCCGTCGCCTCGGCCTGACGGCGACCCTCGTGCGTGAGGACGGCCGCGAGGCCGATGTCTTCTCGCTCATCGGGCCCAAGCGCTTCGACGCGCCGTGGAAGGACATCGAGGCGCAGGGCTACATCGCGCCCGCGGACTGCGTCGAGGTCCGGGTGAGCCTGACCGACTCCGAGCGGATGGCCTATGCCACCGCCGAGGCGGAGGACCGCTACCGGCTCGCCTCCTGCTCCCCGGTCAAGCTCGGGGTCGTGCGCACGATCGTCGATCAGCACCGGGGCCAGCCCACGCTCGTCATAGGCCAGTACCTCGACCAGCTGCACGAGCTCGCCGAGCAGCTCGACGCCGATCTCATCACGGGCGAGACCCCCGTCAAGCAGCGGCAAGAGCTCTTCGCCGACTTCCGCGAAGGGAGGTCCAACCTCCTCGTCGTGTCCAAGGTGGCCAACTTCTCCGTCGACCTCCCCGAGGCGAGCGTCGCGATCCAGGTCAGCGGCACCTTCGGCTCACGCCAGGAGGAGGCCCAGCGCCTGGGCCGGGTGCTGCGGCCCAAGGAGGACGGGCGCACCGCGCACTTCTACACCGTCGTCACACGCGACACCGTCGACGCGGAGTTCGCCGCCCACCGGCAGCGCTTCCTCGCCGAGCAGGGTTACGCCTACCGGATCCTCGACGCCGACGACCTCTGAGCAGCCCCCCCTTCGCATCTCCTTAAGGAAATGCGAAGGGGTGCGCACGACCTTAAGGAAATACGCCTGGGGTGCGCACGACCTTAAGGAAATACGCCTGGGGTGCGCACGACCTTGAGGAGATGCGGCGGTCAGAGGATCGAGTCGAGGAACTTGCGGGTGCGCTCGTGCGACGGGTTGCCGAGGATCTCGTCGGGTGGCCCCTGCTCGAGGACCTGGCCCCCGTCGAACATCATCACCTTGTGCGACACGTCGCGGGCGAAGCTCATCTCGTGGGTGACGATGAGCATCGAGATGTCCGTCGAGTCGGCGACATCACGCAGGACGCCGAGCACGTCACCGACGAGCTCGGGGTCGAGCGCCGAGGTGACCTCGTCGAGCAGCAGGATCTTGGGGTCCATCGCGAGCGCGCGGGCGATCGCCACGCGCTGCTTCTGACCACCGGAGAGCCGGCTCGGGTGCTCGTCGGCCCGGTCCTTCAGCCCCACCTGGTCGAGCAGGGAGAGCGCCCGCTCACGGGCCTCCTCCTTGCCGCGGCCCAGCACGTGCACCGGGGCCTCGGTGACGTTGTCGATGACCGACATGTTGGGGAAGAGGTTGAAGTGCTGGAAGACCATCCCGATCTTCTTGCGGGTGGCGGCGACCTCCTTCTCCCGCAGACGGATCCGCTTGCCGTCGCGACGGTCGTGGGTGAGCGGCTGGCCGTCGATCCAGATGTAGCCGTCGGTGAGCTCCTCGAGGGTCATCACCAGCCGCAGGATCGTGGTCTTGCCGGACCCGCTCGGGCCGATGAGCGTGACCCGCTCGCCCTGGGCGACGTCGAAGCTGAGACCGGACAGGACGGTGTTGTCGCCGAACTTCTTCTCGACACCCTCGAAGCGGATGACGGGCGGCGCTGCGGACGAAGGGGGTGCCCCCCCGGTCTGGTCAGTAGACAAGTGCTTTTTCCAATCTGCGGACGGCGAAGGCGGTGACAAGGCTCGCCACGAGGAAGATCAGGCCGGCGATCGTGAAGGCCTCGTTGTAGCGGAAGGTGGAACCGCCGGCCTGCTGCGCGACGGTGACCATCTCGAGGACCGTGATCGCGAAGAGGTAGGGGGTGTCCTTGAACATCGAGATCATCCAGTTGCCCAGGGCGGGCAGGGTCGAGCGCACTGCCTGCGGCAGGACGATCGCACTCCAGGTGCGCCCCTGCGGCAGGCTGAGCGCCCGCGCCGCCTCCCACTGGCCGGGGTCGACGGACCTGATGCCGCCGATGAAGGACTCGGCCATGTAGGTCGAGTAGTGGATCCCGATGACCGCGGTGCCGACCCACAGCAGGTCCCAGGAGACGGGCACGAGATAGCTGGCGAAGACCAGCTGGACGATCAGCGGCGTCATCCGGATCACGTCCATGACCCAGCGCACGGGCGCGGCCACGATCCGTGGCGCGACCTGGGTGAGGACGGCGAGCAGCATGCCGACGACGACGGCGACGAGGGTGCCGACGACGGTGACGAGCAGGGTGACCTTGACGAAGGCGGTGAGCACCTCGGGCAGCAGATCGGCCGCTGCCTCCCAGCTCCAGAACTCGTCGAAGGTGATCGCGGGCATCACAGGGCGGCTCCGGCGGTCGCGTGGGCACTACGGGCGGACAGGCCGAGTCGGCGGCGGGCGCGTGTCTCGAGCTGTCTGAGTCCGGAGGAGAAGACGAGCGCGAAGAGGTAGTAGACCAGCAGTCCGATGCCGTAGGCGAAGATCGTCGTCGTGTCGACACGCAGCTCGTCGAGCTCGTAGGCGAAGTCCTGCAGCCCGATGAAGAGGGCCACTGCCGTGCCCTTGATGAGCATGATGAGCAGGTTGTTGTACCCCGAGAGCATGAGCACCCACGCCTGCGGCCAGATGATCCGGCGCATCCTCGTCAGCGGCGACATGTTGAGGGCCTTGGCGCCCTCCCACTGCCCCTTGTCCACCGCGTTGATCGAGCCGCGCACGACCTCGGCGCCGTAGGCGCCGTAGTTCAGACCGAGGGCGATGACGCCGGTGAGCACCGCATCCATGCTCACGCCGAAGAGTGGCATGACGTAGTAGAGCCAGAAGACCTGCACGACGAGCGAGGTCCCCCGGAAGAACTCCACGACGATGGTCGAGAGCCACCTCAGCGGCGCGACCGGGCTGATGCTCAACAACCCGAAGCCCACCGAGACGACGAAGGCCAGGACGGCCCCGCCGACAGTCAGCTGGAGCGTGACGAGCACACCCTCGGCCAGCTGCGGCAGGGCCGCTTGGAGCGCATCGAGGTTGTCGCTCACTTCGCGTCCGGCAGCTCTCCGGCGCAGAGCTGCTCGGTCGTCAGGTCACCCTTGGGACGCTCGGCGTCGGTGAAGCCGAACTCGCCGATGACGTCCGTGTAGGCCTTCTCGTCGCCGGTGATCTTCGCGAGCTCCTTGTTGTAGGCCTCGCGCAGGGAGTCGTCACCCTTCTTGAAGACCGTCGCGCCGGCTCCGACCTGCTGCTTGCCGTCGACGACGGCCACGAAGGGCTCGGTCACCTCGACCTTGGAGTTGTCGGCCTTCTCGGCCATGGTGCGCAGCGAGATCCCGGTGAGGGCGAAGACATCGCTGCGGCCACGCACGACACCGTCCATGCCGTCCTGCGGCGACTTGACCTCGGTGTTCTCGATGCCGAGGGACTTCGCGTAGTCGGACTCGATGGCGCCGGTCATCGTCGAGAGCTTGGCGCCGGACGTCTTGACGTCGTCGAGGTTCTTGAGGTTCTTGGGGTTGCCCTCAGGGACCATGAGCGCGGTCGTGTAGAGGATCTCCGGGTCACCGAAGTCGGCCTCCTTGCACCGCTCCGGCAGGATCGACATGCCCGCCGAGACCGCGTCGTAGCGGCCAGCCTTCAACCCCGGGATGAGGGCAGCCCACTCGGTCTTGACGCCCTTGACCTCGTTGATCCCGAGCTCCTTGAAGATCTGCTTGTGCAGGGCGATCGTCGCGCCGGTGAGCTCGCCGTCCTTCTCGAAGGAGTACGGGTCCTCACCGGCGAAGGCGACGGTGATCGTCCCCTTGTCCTGCAGCTCGGCGAGGTGGTCACCACCTCCCTCGGAGGCTCCGTCGGAACCGGAGTCACCACAGGCGGCGAGGGTGAGTGCCAGGGTCAGGGCCGCGGTTCCGGCCAGGGTTCGCGTGTATCGCACGGTCTTCCTCCCCTCGGCGGGTCTTCCCCGGGGCGGTCCCGGTCCGCCGAGTCACTTCTCCCCTCACCCGACCAAATACCTTGCCGAAGGGGGGCCAAACGCCGCCCTTCATCCCCCTTCGTTGCCCATCCGTGACCCGCGACGGACCCTCGCGGTCCACCGGCGACGTTCAGCAGACATCCAGACAACGGGCGCACACTCGATGGGTGAGCACTCATGCGACCCCTGCCGAGACGAGCCCGCACCTGCTCGTCGTCGAGGACGAGCCCAACATCCGTGAGCTCCTGGCGACCTCGCTGCGCTTCGCCGGGTTCCAGGTCGAGGTGGCCGGCGACGGCGCCACTGCGCTCGACATCGTCCACCGCCTCGAGCCCGACCTGATCGTGCTGGACGTCATGCTCCCCGACATCGACGGCTTCGAGGTCGCCTCCAGGCTGCGGGCGGCAGAGCGGCACCAGCCGATCCTCTTCCTCACTGCGCGCGACTCGCTCGACGACAAGATCAAGGGCCTGACCGTCGGCGGCGACGACTACGTCACCAAGCCCTTCTCCCTCGAGGAGGTCATCGCCCGCATCCGGGTCATCCTGCGCCGCACGCAGGACGTGCCCTTCGCCGAGTCGGTGCTGCGTTTCGCCGACCTCGAGCTCGACGACGAGGGGCACGAGGTCCGGCGTGCCGGTCGCTCCATCGACGTCTCCCCCACGGAGTTCAAGCTGCTGCGCTACCTGATGCTCAACCCCAACCGGGTGCTGTCCAAGGCGCAGATCCTCGACCACGTGTGGGACTACGACTTCCGCGGGGAGATGGGGATCGTCGAGTCCTACATCTCCTACCTGCGGCGCAAGATCGACACCGAGGGCCTGCCCACGCTGATCCACACCAAGCGTGGCTTCGGGTACGTGCTGCGCCTGCCCCCGGAATGAGCCGCAGATGAGCATGGAGCGGGTCACTGCGCCCGTCGTCCGCAAGCTCGAGGCGATGCCGCTCACCTGGCGGCTCGTCGTCATCCTGCTCACTCTCCTGCTCGCCGCCCTCATGGCGACCTCCCTGACGACGGCCTGGCTCGTCCAGCGCGACCTCAAGGCCAATGTCGACGACCAGCTGCGCGCCGTGGCCAGACCGATCGCCGAGGACGACGCCGCCGTGACCGTCGGCGGCGACAGCGGCGACATCTACAACCACACGACCTCCACGGACCCCACCAACTACTTCTTCGTGCGCCAGCCCTCCGACGGCTCCGCGTGGCAGTACCGCTTCCCCACGGGTGAGGCCAGCCGCCCCGACGTCCCGGTGCTCCGGCTCGACGACCCACGGGTGCTCGACGGTCAACCCTTCACCGTGCCATCCCTCGACGGCAGCACGCGCTGGCGCTTCATCGCCGGCCACTACACCGCCCCCGACAACTCCACCTTCGCCGTGGGCATGCCGATGACGGGGGTCAACCAGATCGTCCGGCGCCTGGCCATCGTCACCATCGTGGTGGGCCTGGCGGCGCTGCTCACCTGCGGAGTGCTCGGCTGGTTCGCGACGAGGCGAGCCTTCCGCCCCCTTCGCCGCATCGAGGACACCGCCGCCGGCATCGCGGCAGGAGACCTCAGCCGCCGCGTCCCGGTCCGCTACAGCCGCGACGAGGTGGCGAGCCTCAGCGACTCGCTCAACGGCATGCTCGGGCAGGTCGAGCGCAGCTTCACCCTCCAGGAGGCCTCCGAGACCAAGATGCGCCAGTTCGTCGCCGACGCCAGTCACGAGCTGCGCACCCCGCTGGCCACCGTCCGCGGGTACGCCGAGCTCTACCGGCAGGGAGCCGTGCAGGGACCCGACCAGACCGCACAGGCGATGGACCGGATCGAGGGTGAGGCCGCTCGCATGACCGGCCTCGTCGACGACCTGCTGATGCTGGCGCGACTCGACGACCAGCGCCCACTCGAGCTGGCCGAGGTCGATCTGGTCGTGCTCGCCGCCGAGACCGTGCACGATGCCCGGGTCCGCGCGCCCCAGCGCCACATCCAGCTCGTCGGGCTCGACGCAGACCTCGTCCCCGTCGTCCTGCGTGGCGATGACGGCCGGCTGCGACAGGTCCTCGGCAACCTCATCGGCAATGCCCTCATGCACACCGCCGACGACGTCCTCGTCCAGGTGCGGGTCGGTCAGGTCGGGGACCGCGCCGTCGTCGAGGTCCGGGACCACGGCGTGGGGATCGCGCCCGACATGGCTGCGCGTGTCTTCGAGCGCTTCTACCGCGTGGACAAGGCCCGCTCCCGTGCCCGTGGTGGCAGTGGGCTGGGTCTGGCGATCGTCGCCGCCATCGTCGGCCAGCACGACGGCACGGTCCGGGTGCTCGAGACCCCGGGCGGCGGAGCGACCTTCCGGGTCGAGCTGCCCGGGTCGCAGCCGATCCGCCCCGACCGGGTCTGAGGGGCCTGGTCCGAGGTCCGGGCGTGGCCGGACGGGCCGGCGCACAGCAAGCCCACAGGCAATGCCAAGCCGGGCCCGAAGTTGCCGGGGCACTGTGGAGGGACAGCCTCGACAAGGAGCCCCTGATGGACCACCCGACTGCACCGATCCCGCCGCACTCCCCTCGACCCGACGCCGGCCCGACACCGACCACCTCCTACGCGACGGCACTCACGGCACCACCTGCGCCGCCCATGCGGCGACACCGCGGTCGCCGCATCGGTGAGCTGACCGCGGTCGGCATCCTGTCCGCGGCCCTCGCCACCGGCGGTACGTGGGGGGTCATCTCCCTGACCGACCAGGGGTCCGGCGGGAGCACGGGGGCCACGTCCTCCTCCCAGGGCAGCGGGGACAGCGCCAGCGTCGTCCCGGTGAGCACCGCCGCCAAGAGCAACCCGGACTGGAATGCCGTGACCGACACCGTCTCCCCGAGCGTCGTCGCGATCACCGTCAAGAGCGGCAGCTCCGGAGGGGAGGGTTCCGGCGTCATCATCGACGACAAGGGTCGGGTACTCACCAACGACCACGTCGTGAGCGGGGCTGGTGACGGCGCCCGCATCACCGTCACCCTCGCCGACGGCAAGACCTATGCCGCGACGATCGCCGGGCAGGACGCCTCGACGGACCTCGCGGTCGTGACGATCACCGACCCACCCAAGGACCTCAAGCCGATCACGATGGGCAGCTCCGGCGGCCTCGAGGTCGGCGACCCGGTCATGGCGGTCGGCAACCCGCTCGGCCTGGCCGGCACGGTCACGACCGGCATCGTCAGCGCGCTGAACAGGCCGGTCGCCACGAGCTCCACCCAGGGCCAGGGCCAGGACCCCTTCGGGCAGCAGCAGTCGACCCCGGTGGTCACCTCCGCCATCCAGACCTCCGCCGCGATCAACCCCGGCAACTCCGGCGGCGCCCTCGTCGACGCCGCCGGGCGCCTCGTCGGGATCAACTCCTCGATCGCCTCCCTCGGCGGCTCCGGAGGCCAGTCGGGCAACATCGGTATCGGCTTCGCCATCCCCGTGGACGAGGCCTCGTGGATCGCCGAGCAGCTGATCGAGGACGGCAGCGCGCAGCACGCCTTCCTCGGGGTGACCCCCGCCGACGGGTCGGCCACGATGGGGGCGGCCACCCGCTCGGGCGCGGAGGTCCGCCAGGTCTCCGGCGGCAGCGCCGCCGACAAGGCCGGTCTGCGCAAGGGCGACCTCATCGTGGGCGTCGACGGCACCAATGTCAGCTCGGCCGAGTCGCTCGTGGGCCTCATCCGCGCCCAGCGCAGCGACTCGACCGTCTCGTTGAGCGTCATCCGCGACGGCCAGGAGCAGACGATCAAGGCCGCCCTCGGGACGGCGCCGTCCGTCCAGAGCTGACCGAGCCCGACGGGCTCAGGGGACTCACAGGTCGATGCCAGCAGCGTCCAAGTCTGGTGGTGCAGAGTCTTTCTCAGGAGCACAGGACAAGGAAGCAACGGTCGCTCGATCGTCTCCTCCCCGACGCAGGCACCGACTTCCTCTGGCTCCCACAGGGGTGCTACCCCCGCCTTTGGGTGTGGCGTCTGAAGGCGGCGTTGAGTAGCCGAACTCATGCCCCCAGCGTGCTGACCACAGCACACTGGGGGCATGAGCATGTCAGAACCGATCCTCGACTCGATGCGCGCGATCGAGGACGACTTCGCCGAGGCGATGTCGCGCATGTACAGCGTGGGCAACGACCTGGCCCGCGTCCGTGCACGACTGAGCGCGGAGGCCACCGACGCACCGCAGACGAGTGCGATCGAGGCGAGTGCGATCGAGGCGAGCCCCGAGCACTGGACCCCTGTTGCGGCACCGGTGGTGGGCGCTGGTCACCCCTCGCCGGCCCAGCCGACCCGGGGCCAGCCGTCCCCGCCACCGGTCGCTCCCGGACATGTCATGCCGCCGCCCGCGCCGGCGGGCACTCCCCCCTTCGTCCCACCGATGGCGCTGGCACCCGCCGAGCCCTGGTGGCAGCGGGACGGGCTGGTCGCCAAGCTGCTGGTCGTCGTCGGGACCGCGATCACCCTCATCGGTGTCGCCTTCCTGCTGGCTCTCGCCATCCAGATGGGCTTCTTCGGCCCCCTCGCCCGGGTGCTGAGCGGCGCCCTGCTGGCCATCGCCCTCGTCGGTGCCGCGGTCCTCGTGCGGCGGCGGCCCTCTGGCACCATCGGCGCCCTGGGGCTGGCCGCCACCGGCATCGCGACCGCATATCTCGACGTCCTGGCCATGACCCGCATCTACGAGTGGGTCCCGTTGCCCGTGGGCATGGTCATCGCGGGCCTCATCGCCCTCGGCGGTGTCCTGCTCGCCCGCTCCTGGGACAGCCAGCTGCTCGCGGTCGTCGCCGTCCTCGGGGTCGCGCTCATGGCCCCCTTCGTCGGTCTCGAGCACGGACTGCTCACGGGCGCCTTCCTCCTCGTCCTCGCCGCCGCCACCTGGCCCGCACAGGTCGGGCGGGACTGGTGGGTGCTGGAGCTGGCGCGCATCCTGCCGACGGCGCTCTTCCTCACCGCCCTGGCTGCCGTCCACGAGCGGACCGACGTCGCCGGTCTGCTCGCTGTGCTCTTCGCGGTCCTGGTCCTCGCCACCAGCCTGGCCGGCGCCCGGGTCACCCGCCTACCCAGGCAGCTCGGTGCATTGGTCCCGGTCGGGGTCCTGCCGCTCGGCGCAGCCGCCCTGGCCGTCGACGACCGCTGGAGCGGGGCCGGGCTCTTCGTCGTCGCCACCTGCTTGCTCGTCTTCGTCGCCAGCCTGGCCGACCACCGTGAGGGCACCCCGGTGCAGCACCGGCTGCCCGAGTTCGCCCTCGGCACCGCTGGCCTGACCTCGCTGTGCGCTGCACTCCGCGCCGGCGACGGGCAGGGGTGGACCCCGGTCATCGGCGTCGGTCTCTGCCTCGTCTGGGCCGTGGCCGCCCTGGCCCTGCGGCACCGCGTCACGCTCGTCGTGGCGCTCGCCCTCGGCGCGCTGGCGACGCTCGGTGCCCTCACGCTGCTGCCGCACGTCATCCTGCGCAGCCTCTCCGACGAGGTCGCGGTGCGACACCTCGTCGCGGCGGTCGGAGTCACCGCCCTCTACCTCGTGCTCGCCCGGGCCGTCACGAGCGTCCTGCCCACCCTGGCGCCGGCCCTGCCCCGGGCGCTCCTCGCGCTGTCCGTGCTGTGGGTGGGCGGCAGCGTCGTCCTGCTCATCACGCTCGTCGGCCAGCTCGTCGACGACCCGCGCGGAGGCTTCACCGCAGGTCAGGCCGGCGCGACCGTCGTCTGGATGGCCATCGCAGCGGTCCTGCTGCTGCGGGGCCTGCGCGGGTCCACCCTCGCCATCCCCGCCGGCCTGGCCCTGGCCGCGCTGAGCGTCGGCAAGCTGCTGCTCTTCGACCTGTCCTTCCTCGGCGGTCTCGCCCGGGTCCTCAGCTTCATCGTCGCGGGCCTGCTGCTGCTCGCCATGGGCGCCGGCTACGCCCAGGCATTGGAGCGCACCCGACGGGCGCCCCCCCCCCCCCCCGAGACCGGTCCTGTGGAAAACCCGGCGCCCGTCGGGCCGGTTCCTCCTAGCGTCTGAGGGGAGCCGGGCCGCAGGCGTCCGGACCACGAGCACGAAGGGGAACCCAACCATGGCCACATTCACCGTCGACACCGCGCAGGTCGCCAGCAGCGCAACCGACGTCTCCCGGATCTCCGAGGACGTCGAGACCACCGTGGCGAGCATGATGAGCCGCCTGATCTCGCTGCAGAACGACTGGCAGGGTGACGCGTCGACCAGCTTCCAGGACCTCATCAACGACTGGCGCGTCACCCAGCGCACGGTCAAGGAGAGCCTGGACGAGATCGGTCGGGCGCTCAGCGACGCGAGCCAGACCTATGACACCTCCGAGACCTCGGTCAAGAGCACGATGCGCTCCGGCCGCTGACGACGCGCGGCGGGGGCGGCGACCGCCGACCGGTCACCCCCCCCGCCACCCGCGTAGGCCACTCACTCCGTGGAGATCGCCCGCAGGACGTCCATCCTCGCGGCGCGGCGTGCCGGGAGCAGCGCGGCGAGCACGCCGATGATCCCGGCGAGGCCCACGAAGACGAGCATCTGCACCCACGGGATCGCCAGCTCGGTGATCCCGTCGTCGACCAGCGAGCGCTGGATCGCGACACCGGCGACGACCCCGAGGACGATGCCGAGCACCGCGCCGAGGAGGGCGATCGTCACCGACTCGAGAGTGATCATCCTGCGCAGCTGGGCACGTGAGAGGCCCACCGCCCGCAGCAGCCCGACTTCTCGGGTGCGCTCCATGACCGACAGCCCGAGGGTGTTGACGATCCCGAGGACCGCGATGACGATCGCCAACCCGAGCAAGGCGTAGATGAGGTAGAGGATCTGGTTGATGCTGCCCCGCTGCTCGGCGGCGTAGCCCTCCTGGTCCTTGAGGGTGACGAGCGGCTGCTGGTCGGTGATCCTCTCGATCCCGGCCCGCACGCCAGCCTTGTCGACGCCCTGGTCGAGGAAGATGAAGGCCCAGTTGTCGGCGGCCGCACCACCCATCGTCTCGACGGTGTCGACGGACAGCAGGATGTCGGGTGAGCCGATCGCCTGGATCTCGTCGTAGAAGCCGACGACCTTCAGCTGCTTGGTCGAGGCCCCCATCGAGACCTTGACGGTGCTGCCCACCTGCCGGCCGCCCTCGTGCTTGGTCGAGAGCATCACCGAGTCTGCGCCGATGTCCGCCGTCCCGGAGGTCGGCTCGATCTGCTCGACGTCGGCGAAGGTGCTCGGGTCGATGGCGGTGGCGAAGAGCCGACCCCCGTCGACCTCGGCGCTCACGAACCGCACGGGCGAGACCTCCCGCACCCCGTCGACGCGCGCAACCTGCTCGGCCACCGTGGACGAGAAGGGCTGCCCGACGGCGTTGCTGAGGATGTAGTCGGCGCGGAAGCTGTCCGCGATCTGCTTGTCGATGCTGGCGGTCGCGCTCGACGCGATGACACCCATGAGGGCCACGAGAGTCATCCCGATCATCAGTGCCGAGGCCGTTGCGGCGGTGCGACCCGGGTTGCGCACGGAGTTCTGCTCCGCCATCCGCCCGACGCTACCGAAGGCCCTGCGGTAGACCCAGCCGAGCCCGGCGATCAGGGGACGACCGACGAAGGGAGCGAGGAAGGCCGTGCCGAGGACGAGCCCGACGATGCCCGCCCCGATCCACCACAGCTGGCGGGAGTCGGCCACGAAGAGGCCGACCAGGAAGGCCACGACACCCAGCACCAGGACGGCGACCTCGAGGCCGCGCCGGACCGGGTGATGCCCGATGCCGGTGTCGATCGAGTCGCGCATCGCGGCGACGGGCGGCACGGAGCCGGCCCGGCGAGCGGGTACCCACGCCGCGAGCATGGTGACGACGATGCCGACCGCGTAGGCGGCGATGACGGTCCGCGGCGTGAAGACGAGCCCGCTGCCCGACAGGTCGAGACCGAAGGTGGCAAAGAGCGTCTGGATCCCCAGGGCCAGCAGCACCCCGAGCAGCAGACCGAGCGTCGCCCCCACGAGACCGACGACGAAGGCCTCGACGAGCACCGAGCGCACGACCTGACGCCTGGACGCACCGATGGCCCGCAGCAGCGCCAGCTCACGGCCGCGCTGGGCCACGAGGATGCTGAAGGTGTTGATGATGAGGAAGGAGCCGACGAAGAGGGCGATGCCGGCGAAGACCAGCAGGAAGGTGGTGATGAAGCCCAGCGCCTGCTGCACGTCGTTCTGGTTGGCGTCGGCGAGGCTCTTGCCGGTCCAGGCCTTGAAGCCCTCGGGCGCCAGGGGCTCGGCCTGGCTGCGCAGCTCGCCCTGGCTCACGCCGTCCTTGGCGGTGACCCAGACGGACGAGTACTCGTCCTTGCCGTCCATGAAGTACTTCTGCATCGTCGCGGTGTCGAAGACGGCGATCGAGGCGCCGGCCATCCCCCCTTCGCCGAAGGTCATCGTGCCGACGAGCGTGGCCGTGATGCGCGGGACCTTGCCCGTCGTGACGAGGGGGATCTCGTCCCCGACCGTGTACCCGGCGCGCTCAGCAGTCGTGGTGTCGACGACGACCTCACCAGTGCGCTCGGGAGCCCGGCCGTCGACGATGGCCAGGGGCGGCTCCCCCAGCTGGTTGGGGGCGTCGTTGTAGTTGAAGGCCAGCGCAGGTGCTCCCTGGCCACCGACGACCTTGCCGTTGGTCCCGACGACGAAGACCCCGATGGCGTCGATGCTGCCGTCGGCCCGGGCGGCGCCCGGCAGCGCAGCCAGCTCGTCGACCTCGGCCGCGGAGATGCGCGCGCCACCGGAGCCGCCGTAGTCGTCGGTCTGCTCCGCCTGGACGACGACGTCACCGACGGTGCCGTCCATGATGCCGTCGAAGGTGCGCCCGAGGGTGTCGGTGAAGATCAGCGAACCCGCGACGAAGGCGGTCCCGAGGACGATCGCCATCGCGCTCATGAGCAGGCGCGCCTTGCGCGCCAGCAGGGACTTGAGAGTGGCCTTGAGCATCAGTGGGCCCCGTTGCTGAGGGCGACCATCCGCTCGAGCACACTCTCGCGCTCGGGCTGCCACAGCTCGTCGACGATGCGGCCGTCGGCGAGGAAGAGCACCCGGTCGGTGTGGCTCGCGGCCACGGGGTCGTGGGTGACCATGACGATGGTCTGGTCGAACTCGTCGACGCTGCGCCGCAGGAAGCCCAGCACCTCGGCCCCCGAGGTCGAGTCGAGGTTGCCGGTCGGCTCGTCGGCGAAGATGATCGAGGGCTTCGACACCAGCGCCCGGGCGCACGCGACGCGCTGCTGCTGCCCCCCGGACAGCTCGCCCGGCCGGTGGCGAAGGCGGTCGCCCAGCCCGACGGTGTCGACCACCAGGTCGAACCACGCCGGGTCGGCCGCGCGCCCGGCGATGGCGAGCGGAAGGAGGATGTTTTCCTCCGCGGTCAGCGTGGGGATGAGGTTGAAGGCCTGGAAGACGAAGCCGATCCGGTCGCGGCGCAGCCGCGTGAGGTCCTTCTCCTTCAGCCGGGTGATGTCGGTGTCGCCGATGTAGGCGTGCCCCGAGGTGACGGCGTCCAGACCGGCGAGGCAGTGCATCAGCGTCGACTTGCCCGACCCGGAGGGGCCCATGATCGCCGTGAACTGCCCCCCACCGATGTCCAGGTCGATGCCGTCGAGCGCGGCCACGCTGGCCTCCCCCTTGCCGTAGACCTTGCGCAGCTCGTGCGTGCTTGCGGCAACCTGCGTGCTCATGTCCCCTGCTCCCGTGCGTCGTCCGATGCGTCCGCGACAAATCTAGGTGTGCCGGTGGGCTCCGGTCACTGGGGTATCCCCCCGCAGCCCACGGGTGGCGGGCCGCAGGAGGACGAAGGGAGGTCCCCTCAGAGCTCGACGGTGGAGACGACCCGCAGCCGCGGGTGGGCGTCGTCGCCGACCACGACGTCGCCGGTGACCCACCGCAGGGTCAGGTGCCCGTCGTGGACCTCGGCGACCGCGAGGTTGTTGTCGAACCACGGTCCGTGCGTCAGCTCCCACGGGTAGCGCAGGTGCGGGACCCCCTTCGTCCTGACGGCGAGCCATCGCATCGGCCGGACCAGGCCCTTGGCCATCTGCGACATCAGCACGCGGATCCCGCGCGGCATCGGGTTGCGGATCGGGCTGCACACGGCCTGCACGATGCGGCTGCGCGCGCCGTGCGATGCGGGATCGGTGACCTCGGCGACGTAGGAGTGGTGCACGTCGCCGGAGAGGAAGGTGACGGTGGCCGGCGGGTGGCCGCGCTCGCCGCGAGCGACCGACATGACGAGCTCGAAGACCTCGACGAAGCCGGACTGGAAGGCCCCCCAGTGCTCGAGGTCGACGGTCTGGCGCAGCGCCTCGGTGCCGCGCCGCACCGGCCCGGACCGGTGCGGGCTGGCGAGGGACTCGCTGATCGCCTCGGCGTCGTGGAGCCCGGGCGGGAGGAGGAAGGGGATGGACGTCCCGATGAAGAGGTGGTCCAGGTCGCCGGTCACCTGCTCGTCGAGCCAGGCGAGCTCGTCGTCGTCGAGCATCGAGCGCCGGTCGGGCTCGAGCACCCGGGCGGCGCGCGAGTCGAGCATGATCAGCCGCGAGCCACCGAGCGCGCGGGTGTAGCTCCAACGGTAGGTCTCGGGGTGCCGGTCGACTCGATCGGACAGACTGCGCAGCGGCTGCGTGAGGTCGACCTCGCCGGGGGCGGCGCCGTCGAGGAGCTGCCAGATCTCGTCTTGGGCCAGCTCCTCCGGAGCGAGGTTGCCGATGTGCTGGTGCACCCAGTAGCTCGTCAGCCCGGAGACGAGGCGCTCGTGCCACCACGGGGTCTGGTTGATCTCCTGGTGCCAGGTCCACGAGGTGTTCCAGTCGTCGCGGATGTCGTGGTCGTCGAAGATCATCGCGCTCGGCACGACCGAGAGCACCCAGCGGATCGCCGGGTCGCTCCACGCCAGCTCGTAGAGATGGGAGTACTCGGCGTAGTCCTTGATCTCCTCGCCCGGCGGCTCGTCGAGGCTGCGACGGGAGGCGATGAACTCGCGCATCTGCGGGCTGGTCTCGTCGGCGTAGACCTGGTCGCCGAGCATGGCCAGGACGTCCGGGCGGCGGAACTCCCCCTCGGCCATCGCCAGGGCGACGGTCCGCAGCGCGTCGACACCGTGGCTCTCGTGGTGCTCGGCGTCGTGCGGGACGCTCGTGCGGCAGGAGCCGAAGGCCAGCAGCGCTGGACGGTCGTGGTCCAGGGTCGCGACGCTCGGGTGGGGGAAGGGGGAGTCCCCCAGCGGCCACACCGGCTCACCATCGACCTGCACGGAGTACTCGTAGATGCGTCCCGGGCTCAGCCCGTCGAGCAGGACGAGGGCGTAGTGGTGCTCCTCGACGACGAAGCTGGCGGCGTGCCACTCCCGCCCGTCGGAGACGATGGTGACCCTCGCGGGCCGCGCGATCTCGACCCAGATCGAGGCGTCGTGCTCCCCGACGAAGCGCAGCAGGGGGCCGAGGACGAGCGGGGACGACGCAGTCATCGCTCCATGCTCGCCCTCGTGTCTGGGAGTCGTCTGGTCGGGGTCCCGCGACGTCCGGGACCCCGACCCACGACGGGGTCGTGCAGGGTCAGCGCCGTCGACGACGCAGGAGGAGGGCCAGGATCGCCAGCCCGCCCAGACCGGCGGCGAGCTGGGGGCCGTAGGCCTTCAGCAGCACCGGGAGCGCGGTGGCCCCGAGGTCGATCGCGTCGACGGAACCGGAGCTGCTCGACGCGGTCCGGGACGAGCGAGAGGCGGGTGCGGCGGCCGGCGCTGGCGCGGTGGCCGGTGCAGCAGTAGTGGCCGTCGCAGGAGCGCCGGCTGGTGCAGGAGCCGCGGCCGTCGCAGGAGCCGCCGCCGGTGTCGACCCATCGACCTGGTCCGGCGTCGACGTGGCCGCTGCCGGCTCGGGCGTCGCGTCCTCGGCGGGCCCGGCGAGCCGACCCGCGAGGCAGTCGACGAACTGCCCGAGGAGCTTGTCGGAGACGTCCTGCATGACGCCGCGGCCGAACTGCGCCGGCTTGCCGGTGACGTTGAGGTCGGTGACCACCTCGACCTGCGTGCTCGACGGTCCGAGCTCGGTCATGGTGGCGACGACGTCGGCGCCGGCCGTGCCGTTGCCCCGCTTGTCCTTGCCCAGGGCCTTGATCACCATGCGGTGGGCCGACGCGTCCTTGTCGACGAACTCGCCCGAGCCCTTGTAGACGAGCGCGATCGGGCCGAGCTTGACCTTGACGGTGCCCTCGAAGGAGCTCTCGTCCGCACTGGTGACCTGGGCTCCGGGGAAGCACCCGGCCACGGACTCGATGTCGCCGAGCGCCGCCCAGGTCTGCTCGATGCCGGCAGGGACGGTGAAGGTGTGGGTCAGCTGCACGTCACCCCTCCTGTCCCCCGACGGCCGCGAGGACGGCACGTCGGGTGAGCACCGTGGCCAGGTGGCGGCGGTAGTCGGCGTCGCCGTTGAGGTCCGACGGAGGGTCGGTCCCCTCGCCGGCGAGGTCGCACGCGGCCCGCACGCCCTCTGCCGTCGGCGAGGCGCCGACGAGAGCGGCCTCCACCGCAGCGGCCCGCACCGGGGTCGAGCCCATGTTGGTCAGGCCGATGCGGGCCTCGGCGATCGAGCCCCCCTCTGTCCTCACCTGAGCGGCCACAGCGACGATGGGCCACTGGTGCGCCACGCGCACGAACTTCTCGTAGTGCGAGCCCCACCCGTCATAGGTGGGGACCCGGATCGCGGTGAGGAGCTCGTCCTCGCCGACGGCCGTGGCGAAGAGCCCCTCGAAGAAGTCGCCCGACGCGACGACCCGGTCGCCGGAGGAACCGGTGATGACCAGCTCGGCACCCATCGCCAGGACGGGTGCCCCGCAGTCACCCGCGGGGTCCGCGTGGACGAGGGCCCCGCCGAGGGTCCCGCGGTGCCGGATCTGCGGGTCGGCGACCTCGCTGATCGCCTGGTGCAGCAAGCTGCAGCGGGTGCGCACCCGCTCGTCCGCCAGGATCTCGTGGTACGGCGTCATCGCACCGATGGTGATGCTCGACCCGTCGTCGCTGATGCCGCGCAGCGAGTCGATCCGGCCGATGTCGATGACCATCTCGGGAGCGTTGAGCCGCATCCGCAGCACCGGCAGCAGGGACTGCCCGCCCGCGAGCACCTTGGCCTCGTCACCGTGCTCGGCGAGGAGCCCGAGGGCTTCCTGGACCGTGGTCGGCGCCGCGTAGTCGAACTTCGCCGGGATCATCGCCCTGCTCCTTCTGCATCGGTACCGGCAGACCCGCCGGTGGGGCCGTCCGCACCGGCGGTGCGGTCGGTCTGGCCCTGCGTGCCCGTCACCTCGTCGAAGTGCGGGGCGGCCGCGCCCGTCGTGCTCTCACCCTCGGAGCCGGACCGGATCGCCTGCCAGACCCGCTCCGGGGTGCAGGGCATCTGCACGTCGTCGACGCCGAAGATCCGCAGCGCGTCGACCACGCCGTTGACGATGCACGGCGTCGAGGCGATCGTGCCCGCCTCGCCGACGCCCTTGGTCCCCAGCGTGTTGGTCGTCGCGAGGGTCGTGGTGGTGGCGGTGTCGAAGCTGATGGTGTCGGCCGCCGTCGGCACGAGGTAGTCGACGAAGCTGCCGCTGACGAGGGTGCCCGAGTCGTCGTAGACGGCCTCCTCCCACAGGGCCTGGGCGATGCCCTGGACAAGACCGCCGTGGATCTGTCCCTCGACGATCAGCGGGTTGACCACCTGGCCGACGTCGTCGACGCAGGTGTACTTGCGCAGGGTCACCTGCCCGGTCTCGGTGTCGATCTCCACGGCGCACAGGTGCGTGCCGTGCGGGTAGTTGAAGTTGACCGGGTCATAGGTCGCGTCGGCGTCGATGCCCGGCTCGATGTCGTCCGGGTAGTCGTGCGAGGCGAAGGCCGCCCCGGCGATCTCGGTGATGCCCACCGACTGGTCCGTGCCGGCGACCGCGAAGCGACCGTCGGTGAACTCCAGGTCGTCGGGGTTGGCCTCGAGCATGTGCGCCGCGTAGCGACGCGCCTTGTCGATGACCTTGTCCGCAGCCTTGACCACGGCCTCTCCCCCGACGACCAACGACCGCGAGCCGTAGGTGTCCAGGCCCTTGTGCGAGATCTGCGTGTCTCCGTGCAGGATCTCGACGCTCTCGAAGGGGACGCCGAGCCGGTCGGCGACGATCTGGCTGAAGGCCGTCTCGTGGCCCTGGCCGTGGGCGCTCACGCCGACGACGACCTCGACCGTGCCGGTGGCGAGCATCCGCACGCTCGCGTGCTCCCACCCGCCGGCCCCGTAGTCCAGGCTGCCGAGCACCCGGCTGGGTGCCAGGCCGCACATCTCGGTGAAGGTCGAGATCCCGATGCCGAGCTGCACGGGGTCATTGCTCTCGCGGCGTCGCCGCTGCTCCTCACGCAGCTCGTCGTAGCCGAACATCTCCTTGGCCATCGCGGTGGCGGCCTCGTAGTTGCCGGAGTCGTACTCGAGACCGGCGACGGAGGTGAAGGGGAACTCCTCGTGCGTGATCCAGTTGCGCTCACGGACGACCAGGGGGTCCTCACCGAGCTCGTGGGCCAGCTCGTCCATCATCCGCTCGATGCCGAAGGTCGCCTCGGGTCGCCCGGCGCCGCGGTAGGCGTCGGTCCAGGCCTTGTTGGTCAGGACCGACTGCATCGAGAAGTGGTAGGCCGGGAACTTGTAGATGGCGTTGAACATGAAGGCGCCCAGCACGGGCACCCCTCCGCCGATCAGGGCCACGTAGGAGCCGAGGTCGGCGAGCAGGTCGACCTTGAGCCCGGTGACGTGCCCCTCCTTGTCGGCCGCGAGCGTGAGCCGCTGCCACTGGTCGCGCCCGTGGTGGGCGGCCATGAGCGACTCGGAGCGGGTCTCGGTGTACTTGACCGGCTTGCCCAGCTGCCGGGCGACCCACCAGGCGAGCCACTCCTCCGGCGTCACCTGCAGCTTGCCGCCGAAGCCGCCGCCGACGTCGGGGGCGATGACCCGGATCTTGGACTCGGGCACACCGGTCGTCGCCGCGAGGGCAAAGCGCACGATGTGCGGGATCTGGGTCGCCGTCCACATGGTCAGCTGCTCACCGGTCGGGTCGACGACGACGGAGCGCGGCTCCATGAAGGCAGGGATCAGCCGCTGCTGGCGATACTCGCGCTCGATGAGGATGCCGCCGTCACGCGCCGTCGCGATGGCCTCCTCGACGTCGGTCCCGGTCCCTGCCGCGACAGAGTCGAAGACCCAGAGCGCCGACTTGTTGGTGCCCAGGTCCGGGTGCGCCAGGACCTTGTCCTGCGCGGACTCCTTGAGGTCCAGCGCGGCGGGTAGCTCCTCGTAGTCGACGTCGACCAGCTCGGCCGCGTCTCGAGCCTCGGCCGCGCTGCGAGCGACGATGACGGCGACGATCTCGCCGGCGAAGGTCACCCGGTCGGTCGGCATCGGCGGGTGCACGGGGGTCACCTGGTCCGGGCTCAGCGGCCAGGCGTTGATCAGGACGCCGACCGACTCGTCGAGGTCCGCCCCCGAGTACACGGCCACGACATTGGTCGCGGCCTTGGCCTCGCTCGTGTCGACGGCGGTGATCCTCGCGTGGGCGAAGGGGCTGCGCACCATGGCCATGTGCAGCATGCCCGGCAGGACGATGTTGTCGGTCCAGCGGGTACGACCGGTGATCAGCCGCTGGTCCTCCTTGCGGCGACGGTCCCGACCGATCTCGCGGACCGGCTTGTCGGTGGTCTGCTCGGTGGTCTGCTCTGCGGCCTCGACGCTCATCGGGTGCCGCCCGCGCTGTCGGAGGCGCCGGCATTGGCCGCCGCCCCGGAGGACCCGGCTGCGGTCTGCACCGCTCGCACGATGTTGTGGTAGCCGGTGCAGCGACAGAGGTTGCCCTCGAGACCGAGGCGGATCTCCTCCTCGCTCGGGTCGGGGTTGTCCCGCAGCAGGTCGACCGACTGCATGATCATGCCCGGGGTGCAGTAGCCGCACTGCAGGGCGTGGCACTCGTGGAAGGCCTCCTGCACCGGGTGCAGCTGACCGTCGGTGGCCAACCCCTCGATGGTGGTGACCTCGCACCCGTCGGCCTGGACGGCCAGGATGTTGCAGGACTTCACGCTCTTGCCGTCGAGGTGGACGGTGCAGGCTCCGCAGTTGGAGGTGTCGCACCCGATCACCGTGCCGGTCTTGCCGAGGCTCTCTCGCAGGTAGTGCACGAGAAGCATGCGGGGTTCAACGTCATCGGCGACTCTTGCGCCGTCGACGACGAGCTCGATCCTGGCCATGGGGCTCTCCTGAGGTCGATCACGACAGTGTGATGCGGCTCATGCTAGCGAGCACCCTCGGCCGGGTCACCCCCTTGACATCAGCCCTCGAGGGTGTGGTGGATCCGGCCGTCGCGGGCGGTCAGCCGCTCGCCCGTTCCGCCCCAGCGGTCGGCGACGAACTCGGCGGCGATGCTGATC